>JBJEWD010000041.1:0-40962 GCA_051884875.1 Kiritimatiellia bacterium | reverse complement strand
GCGACCTTGTCCATGGCCGCCTCCATCCCCTTTGCAAAAATCCGGGATAAGGGTGCTACTGTCTTGTGACCGGATTATAATAAACACCGATTGGTTTATGCTCTCGCTCCCGCTCCGCTGCTTCGCACTGGTCAACCGCTTACCTTCGTGATCGGATCGGAGAGCCGACCCTATTTTCCTGCGGCGAAGCCGCGGTTTGAAAAACCCTCATCACCGACCGTGGCAGGCGAATGCCGGACGCGAAGCCCCGGATATTCGGCGGAGCGGTAGCGGGAGCCGTACGAATCGGGGTTAAATTCTCAAATGGCAAGTAAACTATGAACCGCCTCCGTCGTGCGTGAGCCGTTCCCCGATCGGTGCGCAGGGTTTGGGGTAAAGGGTGCGCAGGATCCACCCCAAAGGGTGCGCATGTTCGGGGGTCGAGTATGCGCATGTTCGGGGCCGTCTGCTGCACGAGGGCCTGCGCCTCCTACGGGAAGCGCGCGGCCCTGCGCTCGCGGACTGGACGCTCAGCCATGCCGCAGCCTCCAAAACAGCCCTTCAACCAAATACAACGGATAGCTCGCCAACAATTTCAACCGATTCAGGACGGACGGCCGGCACGGCGGCTGACTGGCGATAAAACGATTTATCGTCCCGGCATCCGCCAGCCACCGGGCATGAAAACGCGCCACCGCCGCCGGCAGGGCTTTGCGCACGCGCTCGACACGGGTCGCATCAATTGGCCGGGGATTGCGAAAATCGGCGAGAATTCCCGTTTGCCCGTTTTCGACATACTCGTTCATCGTCGCATCGTCATGGGCTACTACGCATTTCCCCATTGCCATCGCTTCGAGAAATGCCATGCCGATCCCCTCTTTCTCCCGCGGAGCAATCACGATGGCACATTCGGCAAGCCTCTTCATATACTCATCAGCGGACCAGAACTCGTTGGCCGCTTTGATTTCATGATGGTATCCCGCCGCTTTCGGGAAAAGCCGCTCGACGGTCTCGCGCGAGGCAAAATCTCGTTCCCAAAGATATACGCGACGCGAATCGCCGGCGCATTGCGGCAAGCCGGCGGGATCCGGAAAATACCGCACGTCCAGCAGATTCTTCACACCGCAACGCCGCGCATGCTTCGACACCTTATCGCAGAACGAGACGACCCCCATTCCGCTCCAGGCGATACGCTTCCATTGCCAGTAACTTCCCCATTCATTGTCGTACATCGGCACGAATACATTGCGCTTTCCGGGGAAATAAAAGCGCCGCCGCGAAAGCGGAAATTCCCAGATCACGGCAACGTCATTGCCGCGCATCGCCGCCGCCGCGCCGGTATGGTAGCACTTTGCGTAGTAATGGGCCGTAACCGTAAAGTCGCGCCCAAGAAGCTCCAGAAAGAACTCGGCGGATCTTGTCTTGCGATGCATCTCATGATCGACGAAAAGGACTTTCATTTTATTCATCGCCGGAACCTCCAAAGACTGCGGCCGAGCGCGGCGAAACGATTGCGTTTTGCATTGAAGATCAACTCGTTGGATTGGCCGCAATGCGTATGCGTGGCTTCGGCAATTGCAAACCGATCGTCAACATCGTTCAGAGTGTTGAGACGCATCTCCAGCAAATCGGGTTCATGGCAAAAGGTAAGGCAATCGTCAACCATCATGTCATTGGGAAAATTAGACCGAAAACGCTCCCCGCCCCATTCGCCAACGAACGATGCTGTCGTAAAAACCTTCGCATTTGGCCAAGATTATGACAGATGCACCGCGTTAAGTCAATGTCAAAGCGAAGGATATTCCGTCTGCGGGGCCAAACGCCTACTTCTCGGCGGCGGCGGGGGTCGCGAAGAAGCGACGGACCGTCGCTACGGATTTCTTCGGTCGCCGGTAGATGTCGAATATGCCTGCAACCGATCCGCCGAACATCGCCGAACAGCTGCGTTCGCAGTACCGTTCGCGCGTACGCCCGTCGTTCATCTGCCAGATGGCGAAACCGCTCACCTCCGGATTCGCCCAAAGTGTCTCAAAGATGTCCGTCAGGTACTCGTCCTGATACTCCTCCGTATTGATGGAGGCATTCGCATCCCGAATGCCATAGGTTCCACCGCATCCCGACTCGGAGACGATAATGGGCTTATCCGGGTATTTCCGGCGAAAATCAGCGATGATCTCGTTGAACTCGCGCGTTACCTTGCCTTTGAGCGCCGCCGGCGTACCCGGCATGGCGGGAATCGTTCCCGGATACGCATTGAACGCCACGAGGTCGGTATTGGCATGGGAGATATCCCACTTGCAGATATTGCAGGCAAATGACACGAGGCGCCCCGACCGTTCCGCCCGAATCGTCTCGATCAGGCGATCGACGAGCGCCTTGCACTCGGGCTGGGAACTGTTGCACTCGTTCAGGAACGCAGCGATGATGACGCAGGGATGGTTGAAGCTCGCCCGCACCATCTCGCGGGTCTGCTGCACCTGCATCGCGCAGAACTCGGGATCCGTCAGCTCGTTCGGCGGGAACTTGTCGTTGGTGTAGCCCTGTCCGTTGCCCCAGCCGAGCGACTCCTCCCACACGAGCACGCCCATTTCATCGCAGAGGTCGAGGAACCGTTCGCACTGCTGGTAATGCGCCGCACGGATGAAGTTGCCGCCCAACGCCTTGAGGTGCTGCAGGTCGCGCAGCATCGTCGCCTCGCTCGTGGCGCTGCCCTCAAGCGGCGAGGATTCGTGCCGGTTTACGCCCCGCAGGAAGATCGGCCGCCCGTTGAGCCAGATTCTGCCGTCGCGCGCCTCGACCTGCCGCAGGCCGAAGCGCACCTTGCGTCCCGCGACCTCGATTGTCGTGAGATTCGGCTCCACATCGGACCACAGCTTCGCATCCTTCAAGACGCGCGTTTCCTTCGCGCCGCCTTCCACCTCGACTTCGATCGTGCGGGTCTTCCAGTCCAGCGTACGCACGAAGATCTTCGGCTGACGCGCCACCAGCTTCACGCCGTGATAGAACCCGCCGTAGAAATAGAAATCGTAGTAGGGCCGCGCCAACTTCACCCGCGGCCATGCCAGCAGATTGTCCACGGCCGCAAAAAGCGTATGCTCGCCCGCCGCGAGCGCGCCGACCGGAATCTCCAGCCGCGCATAGGGATAGGCATGAATCCCGAGGTCGCGCCCGTCCAACACGAACTTCGCGCGGACGCCCATGCCATCCACCACCAGCACCGCATCCGGCATCGGGGCGGCCAGGGTGAACGACCGCCGATAGCAACCCGTGCCGCGCTTCAGGTGCCACTTGGGCTGAACGTCCCAACAACCCGGCACCGGCATGACGTCCGTCGCCGCAAAATCGACCTCTCCCGCCTGTTCGAGCGGCTGGTCCTCCGTAAAGCGAAACGCCCACGATCCGTTGAGATTCACCTCGGCCCGCACCCAAACGGCCGTCGCTGCGACCACTGCGAAAAGAAACTGCTTCATGGCGGGTATTTTAGCAAAAACCCTTTCCTCGCCCAATACTCATTTGTGTAATTCGGCGCGTGATGCCGGGCACCAACCTCGCACCCTGCACCGATCATTGCCGACTCAACGTTGCGACGGTTTTGCGAATGGCGGCTTCCGCCGCATCGCGCTGATCGTCGCCGAGGTCCTGCACCGAGGCGTCCATCGGACAGATGCCATCGCCCTTCCGGTTGCGGATAAAGGGAATCTCCTCCGCAGCGTGCGCGACGATGCCGTGACGGCGGAGTATCGCCAATGCGCCCGTGCTGATTACGGGCGCGAAGACCTCGCCGACCCCGATCTTCGCATAGAGGAAAGCCGCCGCGCGCCCGACGATGCGGTCATAGCAGCGTGCGCCGGCAAAGCGCACCGCCGCACCATCCAACGCATCAAGCAGCGGTTTCACGCCGCGCGCCTGACTCGTCCACGCCGTGCCGTCCGTGAGATACGCGACGAACGTATCCGCGCCAAAGGCGAACTCCTGCGGATCCACCGCACGGACGCGGATTGCCTTCGGCGTCGCGGGACAGGAGTTCTCGCATCCGCCACAGCCAATGCACGCCTCGGTGACGACGACGGGATGCGGAACGGCCGCGCCCTCGTCCTTCTCCCACCGAATGGCGTTCTTCGGACAACGCGCGCGGCAGAGCGAACACGCCTCGCCTTGCGACGTGCGGAAAAGCGCCCGCGACCATTCCGCAAGACCGATGCGCTGCCGTGCGCGCTCGGCGGGACGATACCGCGTCAGCGCACCGGCGGGACAGACCTCGGCACACCGCGCGCACGCCGGGTCACAGGCGCCACGGGTGAAGTCGAGGCGTGGCATCTTCGTACCCGAAAGACCGTAGGCCAGGACGCCCGCCGGAACGAGAACCCGCGACGGACACGCCGACACGCAAAGTCCGCATGCGAGACACGAACGACGGAACCGTCCGAACGCACCCGCCCCCGGTGGCATCACGGAGGACGAGCGCGGCGGCTTCGTCTCGCCAATGGCGACACGGACGCCCGCTGTCGCCAGCACCACTCCCGATCCCAAGATAAATTCGCGCCGTCTCATCGCCGAATGGCTCCTCCCTCCCGTCAGAGCCCGCGACAATCTTCGCTTCCAGCTTCCGACGATCCTCCGCGGCAACCTCTGTTCCCGGTTCCGCCACCTCCGCCGCGCCGCCCAGCGTCCCCAAAGCCATGCCCGCCCGCCGGAACGGTCGCCGCGCCGTGGGTGCAGCCGTCGTGATATGCGTACCAGTAGTCCGAATGACGGGAGGATCCTCTGCTCATAACGGGAGGCAGTATACCATAAATGCGAATTCGATGCGGAATGATGCTTTGGGAAGTCCCAGGGCCTCATCATCCGGAAAAAAGCGCTGGACGATTGTCGTCATTCGGTTGGCTTCGGACGTACACGACGCGTCGCGACGGCGGAAAAGGGATCCTCAGGCCAGTAATGCCTGGGGTAGCGGCCGCGCAGATCCTTGCGGACGAGATGATACCCTTCCTTCCAGAAGCCCGCCAGGTCTTTGGTGATCTGAATCGGACGCTGCGCCGGCGAAAGGAGCGTCATGACGACCGGCACCTGTCCGCCCGCGACCTTCGGCGTCGCCATAAGGCCGAAGCATTCCTGCAGACGAACCGCGCAGGTCGGCTCGTCCCCTTCATAGCTGATGAGCATATGCGAACCGCTCGGCACCTCCATGCGCACGGGCGCGAGGCGGTCGAGTTCGCGGCGGTCGTGTCCCGACGTGCGCAAAATGAAATCGAAGACCTGGAAAAGATCGAGACGCTCCAGATCCCGCCAGCGGGTCATACCGCCGACGAAACCCGCCAGGGCGGAGAGAATCACCTCGGCCGTCGCCTCGGGCCACGCCAGCTGGCGGTGAAGGAAATTGATGCGCGCGCGCAACTGCCGCGCCTCCTTCGTCCAGCATGGGAGATTGTCCACGCCCTTCTGGCGTACGCCGTCCAACAGCGCCGCCGCGATGGCGTCCGCCGAACCCTCCGCCGTCAAGGGCCGCTCGCCCAGCGTCATTTCGCCAAGCTTCCGCTTCAAGACGCTCTTCACGCGCTCGTTGCGCCGATCCCATTCGCAGAACGGCTCCTCGACGATCTGCGTGCCGAAGAGCTCCACGATCTCCTCCTCGTCAATGGGACAGCCCAGGAACAGCTTCGCATCGCCAAGCCGGTCGTCCAGTTCGCAGCAGACGAGATACGGCGCCTTGGCGAGCGGATCGTTCGGCTCCAGGAACGCGCCGCGCCCCGACACCATGCGGAAGGCGTTGTTGCCGCGGCCCTTCGCCACGCGGTCGGGATAGGCGCGGGCGAGAAGGCTCCCTTCGGAAATTGACGGATTGACGGATGGGGTGCGGATGCCGTTGGATGCAAAACGCTTGGCCAGCTGGAGGATTCGCCGCGAAAAGGGACGGTTCGGCGTTTCAAGGATCTCATCCAGCACCTTGCGGATATCCGTTTCACGGGACTTCGCGCCCTCTTCGACGATAGCCGCCAAAAGCGCCGCCCGGTCATTTCCGCCCGCCGCAAGGCACATGTTCGCCAATCGCGGATGCATCGGCAGCTTCGCCATCGCCTCGCCCCGCTTCGTGAGCCGCCCGTCGGCGTCGAGCGCATCCAGCAGCCTCAGCAGCCCCGACGCCTGTTCCCATGCGCTCGCGGGCGGTGGTGTCATCCACGGCAAGTCGGTGCGGCGCACCGCGCCCCATGCCGCGCTCGTCAGCACCAGCGGGCAAAGATCCGCATCGAGGATCTCCGGATTCGTCTTCTTCGGCCGCGACAGGTTCTCGCCCGCGTTCCAGAGGCGGTAGCAGACGCCCGCCGCAACGCGTCCCGCTCGACCGCGCCGCTGTTCTGCGCGATCCATCGACAGGGGAACGGTGACGAGGCCGCTCATGCCTGTCGCCGGCGAGAAACGCGGAACGCGCATCAGTCCCGAATCGATGACGCAGGCGATGCCCGCAATCGTCACGGATGTCTCGGCGATGGAGGTCGCCAGGATTACCTTCCGTTGTGCGCACGGCGCAAAGATCCGATCCTGTTCCTCCTTCGGCAGGCTCCCGTAAAGCGGGAGCAGCGCGAAATCGCCGTGCGACGCGGCGAGCGTCTCCGCCGTTCGCCGGATCTCCCCTTCACCCGGCAGAAAGCAAAGAATGTCGCCCGTGGTCTCCTTCAGGGCCCGTGCGACGGCGCCGCTCATGGACATATCACCCAGATATTTCGTCTCCACGGGGAACATGCGCCCCTCGGCGTGTACGACGTCGGCATCACCGAGATGCACGGCGACCTCGTCGGCGTCGAGGGTGGCGGACATGACCAGAATCCGCAAGTCGTTCCGCAGGGCGCGACGGACCTCCAGCGCCAGCGCAAAGCTGAGATCGCACGCCAGCGAGCGTTCGTGGAATTCATCGAAGATGACGAGCCCGACATCGGTAAGTTCAGGATCCGTCAAGAGGCGCTGGGTGAGCAGTCCCTCGGTCACGATCTCCAGCCGCGTCGCAGCGGAAACCCGGCGCTCCAGCCGCACCTGATAGCCGACGGTCCCGCCGACCGTTTCGCCGCGCGTGCGGGCGATGTAGGTCGCACAGTTCCGCGCCGCCAGCCGCCGCGGTTCGAGCATCACGATCTTCTTGCCCGTGAGCCACGGCTCGTCGAGCAGCGCGGGCGGCACGCACGTCGTCTTGCCGCTGCCGGGCGGCGCCGTCAGTACGACGTCGCGGTTCGCCGCGAGGGCGCGGCGGATTTCGCCCATCTTCTCCTCTACGGGAAATCTCAATCGAGGATCCTCACCGTCGGCCCCGCCCCGCTGTAGGAATCAAGACCTCCGCCGGCGACGCCCGCGTCATCCGCGACTGCCCGCACGCTCGTGATCTTCGGGCGCTCGCCGAAGAGGACCGTGCCGAGACGCACCCACGTCGCGCCTTCCTCGACGGCGACCTCGTAATCGCCGCTCATACCCATCGAGAGGCGCGGCAGACCGATGCCCAGCCTCGCCTCAAGTTCGTCGCGCATCTCGCGCAGACGACGGAAATACGGCCGAGCCGCCTCGGGATCTTCGCTGAACGGCGCCATGGTCATCAGTCCCTCCAGCGTGATGCGCGGGCAGTTCGTCCGGATGTGGCGAATCGTCGGTTCGACCTCCTCGGGCGTCATGCCGTCCTTGGACTTCTCGCCCGAGACATTGACCTCCAGCAGAACGTGCGGCTGGGCGCCGAGATCGTCCGCAATCGTATTGATGCGGTCGGCGAGCCTGACGGAATCGACGGAGTGGATGAAGTCGAAAAGCTCCAGCGCGGCGCGCACCTTGTTGCCCTGCAGATGGCCGATGAGGTGCCACGAAGGTCCCGACACGCTCGCAGACTTCTTCCACGCCGCCTCCTGCACCCTGTTCTCGCCAACGATCGCGAGTCCGTTCTCCCACGCCTCGCGCACAACGTCCTCGCCGTGCGTCTTGGTGACGGCGATGATCTCGACTTCGGCAGGATCGCGCCCGACCCGCGCACACGCTGCGGCGATCTTCGCCTTGACCTCTTCCAATATGGCGGAAAGTTCTTTCATCTCCAGCGGCACACCTTCATAAACCGTGAATCTCCATGTAGTCCACATCGTGACGGACCTTGTCCCCGTAGCGGATGACATTGTCGCCCGCCTTGAGGATCGTATCGTACTCGACCGCCGACGCGTCACGGAGGACGATCTTTACATGATACTTGCCCTCGGAACGGCATCTGACGTTGCGCCATTCGAGATAGTTCTCGGGCGCACCGCCGACACCTGCGGCAACGACTCCGCCCGAGGCTTCGGGATCCTGCCTGTAATAGGCCGTACCCGCCTTCACGGGATCGTGCAGTTCCTGATAGGTCGCAAGCCACGCCGTCTCGGCCTCATACTTCGTCCGCTGCCGGAGACCTTTGGCCATCAGTTTGAAGATACGCGTCCCGTGAGGGGGAACGGTGATGACGAGGGAGTCCTGCGCGTCCGGCAGATCCTTCCGTTCAAAAAGGTCGCGGACGCGGACACTCCCCAGGAGATCAAGCTCCTCCAGGGTCACGCTCATCCGAGCTTCCGCATCGGTCGTGTTCAGAAACGCCACGGCGCGGGTAGGGCATCCCTCCGTTTGCCGGAGGTCGCGCACGAGAACGTAGGTCTCGCCCGAGCGCTTCACCACATACGCCTGCCGGCAGAGCAGATCCTGATTGAGGGCGATGAGTTCCGTATTCTTGAGAAGTGCCATCGTCTCCGGGTCGTAACGGGTCTTCTGAAGATCGCAGCCGATCAGGAGCGGCGAGTTCATCATGCACCAGATGCCGAAGTGGGTCTTGTCCTCCTCACGCGTGAGGCCGCGCCCGACCTCCAGCATATCCATGTCATTGAAGGCTCCGGGCCCCGAGTAGGCGGAGAGGTAGAGTGACTGGTGGATGATGTCGTTGACCTTCTTCCAGTTGGGCCCGATGTCGTGGCTGATGCGCCAGGAACTGCCCACCGAACCGACCCAGGTGCCGGGATAGGCCCAGCGGCAGATGTTGATGCGCACGCCCTTCTTCGCGCGGTCGACCGCCTGGCGAATCGCCGTATAGCGCTCCTTTTCGTCCATCTTCACCTTGGCGGAATTGCCGTTCGGCAGTCCTCCGCAGAAGTCGATCTTGATGAAGTCGAAATCGAGTTCCTTGAAGAAGTAGTCGGCATCCTGCTGGTCGTGGTTCCAGAGCCCGACTCCCTTGCCGCATTCATCGTTATCCCAGATGCTGCCGCAGGTATTCTCGCCGCCGTCGGAATAGATGCCGGCCTTGAGACCGAGGGAATGGATGTAGTCGACCATGCCCTTGAGCCCGTTCGGGAAGCGCTTCGGATGCGTAATCAGCCGTCCGTTCGCATCGCGTCCGCCGAAATAGCCGTCATCCGTATTGACGTAGACATAGCCGACGTCGGCAAGCCCCAGTTCCTTGAGGAGCTTCGCCGCATGCCGGATCGTCCCTTCGCTGATGTTGACGCGAAAGGCGTTCCAGGAACTCCAGCCCATGGTCGGCGTCTCCACCGCGCCGGCGGCCAGTGCGCCGAACAACCCGAAAATGCAGAGATGCCGTTTCATATCCAATCTCCCTTCATCCCCGGGTACTCCGGACCCTCGCCGCATCCGTCGCCTGCCAGCCGTTGTAGACGTTCATCGCCCGATCGGGGCCTTCGCGCAAAATGAGGGCGGCGGCCTTGACGGATTCGCCGACGACCTCATCCATCTGCCGGCGCGTGGCCGGGTCGAACTTGCCGAGGACGTGCGCGACGACGTCCGACTTGTCCTTGCCGACGCCGAGTTTGAGGCGCATAAAGCCCGGCGTCCCGAGACGCTCGATGATGTTGCGGATACCGTTGTGCCCGCCACAGCTTCCGGCTTTGCGGATGCGCATCCTGCCGACGGGCAGATCGATGTCGTCCTGAATGACGAGAAGATCCGCCGCCGTCGCATTGTGGTACTTCACGACCGGCGCGACGGACTCGCCGGACAGGTTCATGTAGGTCTGGGGTTTCACGAGCATCACGGGGAAGCCCGCGAACGTCCCCTTCGCCATCAGGCACCTGAACTGCCGCTTCACCTCCCACGCGGCGCCGATCTCCGCAGCAATCGCATCGACTGCCTCGAAGCCGATCGAGTGCGGCGTATTCACATACTCCGCACCCGGATTGCCCAGGCCAACGATGATCTTCAAAGAACGTTTCGTCGTCCGCACGTCCGCCGTGGACGCGCGGCCGGCGCTCCTTATTCGTGGTTGAAGAGATCGTTCACGCTGGCATCGTTGTGGATGCGCTTGATCGCCTCGCCGATAAGCGGCGCGACGGAAAGCTGCGTCAGCTTGAACGGCAGCTTGGACGGATCGAACCCCGCCCGGAGCGGAATCGTATCGGTCACGACCAGCTCATCGAGCTGACCTTCGGTCATGAGGCGTTCCTGCCCCTTCGCCGTCAGCGGGAAGTGGCTGACGAAGGCATGGACGGACTTCGCGCCGTTCTCGCGGCACATCTTCGCCGCCGCCGAAAGCGTGCCGCCCGTTGCGGTCATGTCGTCGATCATTATGACGTCATGCCCTGCCACGTCACCGACAACGCTGAACGCATCGACCGTCTCGCCGCTCGTCCGCTGTTTGGCGACAATCGCGAGACCGCACCCGAGCTTGCGGCTGTAGCCGTAGGCCGTCTTCGCCCCGCCCGTATCCGGCGCGACGACGATCGGGTTCGCCCAGTGCTGGTCGCGAATGTACTTGAGGATGACCGGCTCGGCACGGAGATGATCGAGCGGGATATTGAAGAAGCCCTGGATCTGATTCGCGTGCAGATCCATCGTCAGAACGCGGTCGGCGCCCGCCGCCGTGATCAGGTTGGCGATAAGGCGCGCCGTAATCGGAACCCGCGGCTTGTCCTTGCGGTCCTGACGGGCATAGCCGTAGTACGGAAGGACGACCGTGATGCGCCCCGCGCTGCCGCGCTTGAGGGCATCCATCATGATGAAAAGCTCCATATAGGCCTCGTTCGGCGCCGGCGAACCCGACTGGATCACGAAAACGTCTTTGCCGCGGACGCCTTCCTGGACCTGGCAGAAGGTCTCGCCATCCGGAAAATGCTGGATGTCGATCTTGTTGAGGGGGCTGCCGAGATAATTGGCGACCTTCTCGGCAAGCGGCAGATTGGCCGTTCCCGAAAAGACCATGAAGTCATCTTTGAGTTCCATCCAACGGATTCCTTTCGCGTTATCGGGACATTATAGCAAAAAAATCAGCCCCCTTTGGGGTGTATCATCGGGTCTACCGATTACGCGTCACGTCGCAATCATCGTCATCCCCGCCATAGGGCGGCGGCGAGACGTGCGCACGAAAGTCCCGGAAATCCCAGCTGGACTCCATCCGCGCCAACTGATACTCACGATAGCCTTCCTTCCAGATCATCCAGGCGATGAGAATCGAGACGAAGCCCCAGCTACCGCCATGGAAGAGCGAGAAGAGACCGCGCAGACCAATCAGAACCGCCACGCCGCGCCCGACGATCATCGCCATGTAGGTCGCCTTCGCGCGCGACATGAAGGTGCGCATCGCGCTACGGAAGACGCGCCCGCCATCCAGCGGGAAACCGGGCAGCATGTTGAAGAAACCCAGCATACCGTTCATCATGGAGAAGGAGAAGAAGAACTCGATCAACCGCAGATTCTCATTACTCATGACCGTAATAGACCCCCATTCGACCGGAATGTAGAACACATTGAGCGTCTCGCTGAGGACATAGAGCCACGCATCCACGAAAGAACCATAGGAAACGGCGGCAACGCCGACGACGCCGAGCATCGCCAGCGCAAAACTCACGGCCGGGCCGGCAATCGCGGTAAGGAACTCCTGACTCGCCTTCCGCGGCATCGCAATCAGCGACGCGCATCCGCCCAGCAACGAAAGCGTGATATCGCGCGTTTCGTAGCCGAACGCGCGCGCCGTAAGCGCGTGGCCGAACTCGTGGGCGGTGATCGAAACGAGCAGCATCAGCGCCATGGCGAGGCCGAAAAACAGGTTGCTCCCGCCCGTCGCAAAGAGAATCAGCAGGAAAACCAGCGAGATGTCAACATAAATGGGGATGTTGAACAAATCGCCGAGATGATACTTTGACTTGAGTGTGAACATGGTCGTTTATTATATCACAAAACCTACGCCGCGGGGACGCCGATGACGACTGGATTACCGCAAATCTGGAAAAGTATCTCGTGACGCAGTTTCAAAGAAGCATGTCCTCGAAGCAGATGGCGTCACCCGGAGCATTCCGCGGCGTTGGCGCAGTCGAAAGGGAACGGCGGCAAGGACGGCATGGGTACAAGGCTGCGCAGGGTCTGGGGTAAAAGCTGCGCAGCACCTACCCCAAAGGCTGCGCAGGGTTTGGGGCAAAGGGTGCGCAGGGTTTGGGGCAAAGGGTACGCAGGGTTTGCTCCTAGGCTGCCTTGCAGCGCGCCGACGGGACGCATGAGACCGCCTTTCAGCCGCCCCGGCATCCGCATCGCCGTCCGGCGGTCGGCCGGCCCTACCACCGACAACAGACGCTCGCTCAAGGGAGAATCCGCAGATGAATACCCAATTCGCCCCTGGAATTCGCCCATTTTGCAACATGGCCTGCAATTTCCGAGATCCGTCCATCGCATCGTGGCAAATGCCCCGACGGCGGACGGCAAAGCCTAAAGAAGAAAAGAAATCGTCATATCCCTTTGAGGCGTCTGGCGAAGTGGCGGCTGTCACCCTGCTGATTATAGAGGAGCTGTTCACCCAAAGCCGCCAGACGACGGTCGAGATTGGCGCGACAGCGTGCGGCGTCCTCATCGAGACACGGCTTGTTCGTGTAAAGCTGGTAGGAACGACGATAGGCGACCGCCGTGACGTTGGGCATCAGGACGTTCGCCCCCGCCCGGATGCCCTGCTCGCGTCCATCGTCCGCCAACGCCTGCAGCGCCGTAGCCGAAGCGATGTTCACGTCATGAAGGTAGAGCCGCGTGACCGCAATCATCTTGAGTCCCAGCGCGAGGCGTTCCGGAGGCGCCATCCGACACGCTGCGGCATCCTCGCCCATGGGCGTGTCCGGCGCGGGGATGAACGGTCCCATGCCGATCATGTCGACATCCATCTCGCCGAAGAATTCGATGTCGTGCGCCAGATCCTCCCGCGTCTGCCCGGGGAGCGCGCACATGACGCCCGTACCGACCTGATAGCCCGTGCGGCGGAGCGCGCGCAGACATTCGACGCGACGCGCCCAGTTGCAGTCCGCCGGATGAATCTTCGCGTAGATCCGGGGGTTCGACGTCTCGATGCGCAGAAGGTAGCGCGTCGCGCCCGCCGCGCGCCAGCGGGCGAAGACCTCCTCGGTCTGCTCGCCTAGCGAAAGCGTTACGCCCATCCGCAGGGGCGCGAGGCGGTGAAGCACGTCTTCAATGAAGGCCGTATGAGCCTCCGACTCGATCTCGCCGCTCTGGATCACCAGCGCGGCATAGCCCAGCGCCCGCGCCGCTTCGGCGGCGGAGACGATCTCCTCCGCAGACAGCCGGTAGCGCGTTATGGCGGCGTTCGATCTGCGGATGCCGCAATAGAGGCAGTCCTTCGCACAGACGTTCCCCGCCTCGACGAGTCCGCGCACCGACACGCCCTTCCCGCAGCATTCCACTTTCAGCGCATAGGCGGCGGCATACAGCCTCGCCAGCTCATCCGCCCGCGTAAGCGACAGAAGGAACGCGAGTTCGTCGGTCGAAAGCGCGCGAGGCGCCGCGGCGGCTTTGGCAAGAATGTCGGAGAGGATCATGGCCTGCCCTGCGCGTTGGACACCTCCGTCGCGTAGCCTGCGGCGGCGGCGAGATGACGGTCGTCGCCGTAGTCGCTGCCCGGCGTAGTGAGCAGAGGCCCCTGAATGCCGGCATTGATGCCCACGTA
This sequence comes from Kiritimatiellia bacterium, assembly GCA_051884875.1. Classification (GTDB taxonomy): domain Bacteria; phylum Verrucomicrobiota; class Kiritimatiellia; order RFP12; family UBA1067; genus UBA1067. The sequence continues at coordinate 27,050 of JBJEWD010000041.1, read as the reverse complement.
GATCGCCCGGGCGGCCTCCGCATCCGAGAGCCGACGCCGCCCGCCCGCAAAGCGCAGCGGCGTCTTCGGGTTGACGAGGCGCAGGACGGCGATGGACGAGAGGATGTAGTCGGGGTCGGAGAACGCCCGGTCGCCGAGCGGCGTGCCGGGGATCGGGTCGAGGAAATTGACGGGGATGGAATCGGGCGCGACCTCCTTCAGCGCGAAGGCGAACTCGACGAGCTGTTCCTCGCTCTCCCCCATGCCAAGAATGCCCCCGCAGCAGATCTGGAAACCCATCTCCCGGGCGGTCTTGAGCATCTTCATCTTTTCGGCGATGGTGTGGGTCGTGCAGAGCGACGGGAAGTGCGAGGACGCGGTTTCGAGGTTGCAGTGGATGCGTTCGAGCCCCGCCGCCTTGAGCCGGCGGAGTCCCTCCGCCTCGACAAGGCCGAGCGAGCCGCAGCGACCAATCTTCGTCTTCGCCGCAACGGCACGGAGCGCCGCACAGATTTCATCAATCTGCGCGGGGGTCTGTCCCTTGCCGGACGTCACGATGCCCAGGCGAAAGACGCCGTTCCTCTCAGCCTCTTCGGCGGCCTTCACACACGCCGCAGTGCCGATCCAGCCGTAGGATGCGCAGGACGTCTTCCAGTGCGCCGACTGCGCGCACCATTTGCAGTCCTCGCCACAGCGTCCGCTTCGCGCATTGACGATAGCGCAGAAATCGAAGACCTTCGGCTTGAAACGCTCCGTGATGCGGTGCGCCGCCTCCCAGATCTCGGGATGCGGCGTCGTGCGCAGCATGGACAGCACGTCCGCCGGGGTTACGGGCATTTCATTGAGAATGCGGGATTCGAGAGTGGAGATGCTCATGGATATTCAAACCGTGAGAGAATCAGGAGAAGAGCCACGTCGACAAGTACCGTTCGCCCGTATCGGGCAGGAGCGCCACGATGGTCTTGCCGGCGTATGCGGACTGCTTCGAAAGCTCAAGGGCTGCGTAGAGCGCCGCACCGGACGAAATGCCGACGAGCAGACCGTCCTTCGCGGCCGCGGCGCGCGCCGTGTCGCCCGCCTCCCTATCCGAGACGGTGACAACCGCATCGACTACCGAGGCATCATAGATCTTCGGAATGAAACCCGCGCCGATGCCCTGAAGCCGGTGGGTTCCGGGTTTACCGCCCGAAAGCACCGCCGACGTATCCGGCTCGACCGCATAGATCTTGATGGCGGCGTTCCGCTCCTTCAGATACCTGCCCACGCCCGAAATCGTTCCGCCCGTACCGACGCCAGCCACGAACGCATCGACCACACCGTCCGTATCCGCCCAGATTTCGGGACCCGTCGACGCATAGTGCGCCGGCGCGTTGTTCGGATTATCGAACTGCAGCGGCATGAAAGCCCCGCGTTCGGCGACGATCTCCCGAGCCTTGGCGATGGCGCCCGCCATGCCTTCGGCACCGGGCGTCAGCACGATCTCTGCGCCATAGGCGGCCGCAAGCTTGCGGCGCTCGATCGACATCGTGTCGGGCATCGTGAGGATGAGATGATAGCCCTTCACCGCCGCGACCCAGGCGAGACCGACGCCCGTATTGCCCGAGGTCGGCTCGACAATCGTCGCGCCTGGCGTGAGCCGCCCCTCCCGTTCGGCCGCCTCGATCATCGCCACGGCGATGCGATCCTTCGCGCTGCCACCCGGATTGAAGGACTCGACCTTGGCGAGTACGCGGGCCCCGCCCTGATTGAGTCCGCCGGAAATCTCCACCAGTGGCGTGCGCCCCACCGTTTCAAGTACGCTCTTGGCAATCTTCGACATCTGGAATCCTCCCGTTAACCCGGGTATTCTACCATATTGCACCTATCCGCACCATCGGTGCGCCCCACGACGCCGCCCCGCCGATTTCGCCACGGATGCTACGCGCGAAGGGAGCGGAGAAGGGCTTCCATTTCCTCCAGACAGACCGAGAGTTCGGCATTACCCGTTATCGCCATCCGCAATGCTGTCGCTTCATACTGGGAGTAGATGAGATTCGCCGTCACCTGCGGATTGAGCTCCGCACGGTACTCACCCGTGGACACGCCCTCGGCGATCAGCGTCTGCAGGACGTGCAGGAGGCCCGACGTATGGGCGATGACGCGCTCGACGGGAATCGAACCGCCCTTCCGACGGTATCCCGAAAGCACATCGGCGATAACGCAGACGAAACGGCGGTTCGCGAACATGAGCATCAGGACGGTGATGCAGATCCGGCGGAGCTTCTGATCGGCGCCGATCCCCGCATCGGCGGCCGTCGGATACTTGTCCCGCACCTTGTCCGTCACCTCGTTGATCGCCTCGTTGAAAATCGCCCGCTTGTTCTTGAAATAGCGGTAGATGAGCGTACGCGCCACGCCGCTCGCCTTCGCAATCATGCCGAAGTTGACCTGCGCATAGCCATAGTCCGCGAAGAGCTTCACGCTCTCCGAAACGATGTGGCGACGGCGCTCGGAATGGTCGATCTTAGGCATTTATTCCTCAGAACGAGTAGCAGATCGATGCGGAGACGAGGTGCGAGAAGCCGTTGTGGCAGCTCAGGTACTTCTTCGACGTGTTGCCGTAGTAGTCGGTCGTCTTGATGTAGTAGTGCTCGTTATTCATGCGGATGAAGTTGTAGCCAAGATCGAGACGAAGGTTTTCCGTAATCTTGAAGCCCGAACCGATGCCGATGATGTGGCGGTCGCCGCCCGGCAGCATCGTCGATTGATGCGATTTGCTGGTCGGGTCCTCATCGAAAGTGTAGCCGATGCGGCCCGCAAGCCAGTTGGTGAAGTCGTATTCCATGCCAAAGCCCACGCGCACCGTATCGCGCCACTTGAGCGGAAGGCGATAGCTGTAGTCCTTGCCGATGTGGAAGCTGATCTGATCCACGCTCGACCAACGGGTGTAGGTAATCGACGAACCCACGCGATAACGGTCGGTTACGTCCCAGTTGGCGCCCAGCGTGAGCGAGTCGGGCAGGCGAATGCGGGCGCTGGCGCGGGAATAGGCGTCGATCTTCTGCCCCTGCCAGGTCTTCTTGGCGGCATTGAGCTGGTCGTCGAGCCCCTGCTGCGTCTCCTGCATCTTGTTCTGCGCGAAACCCGCCGCCATGTCCTCAGACATTCCGGCCTGAAGCGCACCCGCATAGGCCTGACGATAGACGCTCTGCAGCAGCGTAGCGACGGCCTCTTCGTTGACGCTCACGTTCGGATAGCCGCCTGCCGTGCCATGCAACTTGAAATCGCCGGAAATCTTATGCCGGATCCGCGAGCGGTAGACGAGACCGACCGAGACCCGCTGATGGGGTTTGAACGTCGTCGCCGCCATCCAACCCGCGCCCCAGTCGTCACCTTTCAGCTTGGCGTCGAGATTGAAGGCGTCCTCAATCGTATAGTCGTAAAGCCCGAGTCCCGAGGTGTCCGTACCATAGATGCTCTCGCCGCTGTAGGGCTGCTTGTGGTTCCTAAACCGGATCCAGCTGATGCGCGGCCCCGCCGCCACCGACCACCAATCGGTGATTTTATACGCCAGCGTCGGGTTCAGCGTGATCTGTTCCAGCGTCGTCTGCTGCGTATCGCCCGCGAGATCCCAATGGCGACCGTACTTCGACCCCAGGCCGAACTCGGTGTAGTTGCCCCAGCCGAAGGCCAGGTCGAACGGCAGCGGAATCGTCGCATAAAACGTCGGGACGGTGAACCAGCCCGGATTCATGCGACCCTGTGACTTGTGTTCGACCTCGGTGTCGCAGTACGGATTGATGAACGTCACGCCTGCGGCAATCTGGATGTTGGTCGAAAACGCGATATTGGCCGGGTTGTGATAGGCCGCCGTTGCGTCGCTTACGTCGCCAATGACCGCACCACCCATGGCATTGCCGCGCGCCGAACCTTCATAGATGCCGAACCCCGCACCCACAGCGCTTGCCGCGACACCCATTCCCACCAGTGCTATCATCGCCTTCTTCATTGTGACACTTCCTTTATTTTTGTCAAAGTGCGCATATGATACCATATATCGGCAGACGTCGGCAAGGGCGAGGGCAACGAGGAAAAGCGAAGGCGCGGCGGTCATCGACCGCCGCGCCTTATGGTAGTAGGTCGCAGTTCCCCTGACGGGTAGACGTCTGGGACTACTTCGTGAATTTAACGACAAAGCCGCCGCCTTCAGCCATCCGGAAGGTGAGCCGATCGCCCGCCTTGACCGTCTTGGTCTCATGGATGTACTTCATCGGATTCACGCCGCCGTCTTCCGTATCGCGGAATATCTCGGCCTTCCATTCGCCATCGCCGAGGAACGCCGTCGCGAAGGTGAATTCGCGGGCGGTACGGTTATTGAGCGCGGCCGCATACCACGACCCATCCTTGGCCTTGCGGGCGCAGGCCGCCGCCGATGTCGGACAACCGCCGATCGCCACGGTGTCGGCCCAGACGACCGGGGTCGCGGCCATGAACGTAAACGATTCCATGTTCTTCTCGTAATTCGTCGGACTGTCGCTGAGCATCTGCAGCGGGGCTTCATAAAGAGCCATCATCGCCATCTGGTGGCAGCGCGTGCCGACCGAACCCGGGAAGCGGCACTTCTCACCCGCCGTGTACTTGCCGTAGGGATGGTTGAGCATCGCACCCGGCGTGTAGTCCATCGGACCTGCCGTAAGCCGGAGGAAGAAGCACACCACGTCATTGTACGGCATATCTTTGTTCGCCGGTGCCCACTTCATCTGTTCCAGGCCATGGATGCCCTCGTAGTTAAGGATGTTCGGATATTGGCGATGCATACCAGTCGGCCGGTAGACGCCGTGGTAGTCGACAAGCATCTTATGCTTCGCGCAGGCCTTGGCGAAATCCTCGAGGAACTGGGCGACGCGCGCATCGCCGCGATCCATGAAGTCCACCTTGAAGCCCTTGGCGCCCAGCTTCGCGAAATGCGCGGCGACCTTCTCCTCTTCGCCGTAGACCTGGGCCCAGGCCATCCACAGAATGATGCCGACGCCCTTCCGGTTGGCGTAGTCGATGAGATAGGGCACGTCCACGACCGGGCTGTACTCCCAGATGTTGAGCTTGGCGCTCCAGCCCTCGTCGAAGATGACGTACTCGACGCCCGTCTTCGCCGCGAAGTCGATGAAACGCTCGTAGGTCTTCGTCGTGCAGCCTTCAGGATCGCCGATGTTGTCGAAGCAGTTCCACCAGTCCCACGCGACCTTGCCGGGCTTCACCCAGCTGAAGTCGGCCGCATCGTCCTTCGGTGTTGCGAGCGCGTAGACGATATCCGACTCGCAGAGCTTCGCCGCACCATCCGCCAAAATAAACGTGCGCCAGGGAAGCGTGCGCGGCACGGGCGCCTCGACGAGGTAGTCCGCATGCTCGGTGATGCGCACCCAACGTCCGCCCTTCGACAGATTCTTCTCCCCGCCCCAGCCGCCGACATGCGACGTGGCCTTCGGATAGTTCTCGAACTTCGCGCCAAGCTCCACGCCGTTTGCGGTCGTCTTCACCTCGCCGAAGTTCCAGATCGGATAGTCGCGCACGTCCGACTCCGTCACCGCGACGACATTGTCGTCCGCAAGGGCGTAGAGGAACGGCATGTAGTACATATTCTTCGCGTCCGTCTTGAGTTCGCCGGCGGTGCAGAATTCCGGCATGGTCTCCTCGCGACCGAACTGCGTCGTGCGGTTGAACCAACAGCGCGCCTCCTTTGCGGGAATCGTGACCGACGCGCGTTCGCCGGTGATCCTGCCGGGCTTCTTCGTCTCGAAGCGGTAGGCGACGCCGTCCCGGCGGGCGATGAGACGAATGCCGAAATCGCCGAAGTCGGCGTAGGTCTCGCACCCCGCGAGATCGACGGACGATTTCTTGTAGACGGGCGTATCGACCGTGCCCGCGAGCGTCCGCGTCGTCGTCCGGACCAGCTTCGCATCCTTCGCCTGACAGACGCCGTCGAGCGCGAAGCCGATCGTCGTCCGGGCGGCGACGACCTTGCCGTCGCGGACGACTTCATAGGCGATCGGATTCGTATAAAGGCGTATCTCGTTGCGATCGAACGTCGCCTTGGCGCCAAGTTCGCCCGCGCGGACCATCCACGCGCATCCCGCGACCGAAGCCGCGACCATCATCATCAAGGGTGTCTGTTTCATGGTTTGGTATTTTAGCAAAAATTCTCCGCCTCAATTGCCGTTTTGTCTATGGGAATTTTCCGTTTTGTCCACAGCGAAACTTCCGGAAGCAAACGAACAGGCGCGGTTCGTCCCGTATCCGCAGACATTGGCCGGAATCGACAAATCAAGAACCCCCGTCCGGATCCGGGGTACAAAATGGCGCAGCTCCTTCCGCGCGGCCTCAGGGCGTTCACCTCGCAAACTTCCAGCAGAGCCAGGCGGAAAGCGTCTTTGAATCGAAGATCGTGCCGTTGCGGATGCCGTTCTCGACCTCCGCCTCGGAAAGGACGACGGGATAGACGTTTTCGTCCGGGTCCTGGTCTTGGTCGTGGGCGGTGTCGGAGAGTTCCGCAAAGTAGAGGTGGATGCGCTCTTCACAGTAGCCGGGCGTGCAGATGACGGTGGAGAGGAACCTGATGCTCGTCACCTCGTAGCCGGTCTCCTCGGCGGTCTCGCGCCTCGCGCCCTCGATGGGATCTTCGCCCGGCTCAAGCCCTCCGGCGATGACTTCGATGAGCGCCTCTTCCGCCGCCTTGCGGTACTGCTTCACGAACACGAATTTGCCGTCCGGGCGGCGGGCGAGGATCGCCACCGCATTGCCGTGACGGACCACCTCGCGCTTCGCCTTGCGTCCGTCAGGCAATTCGATCTCGAGCAGATCGACGCTGATGATCTTGCCCGTGTACTTGCGCTCCGTTGCGAGCGTTTTTTCTGTCAGGTTGTCCATGGCCGTCCTCCAAGCATTTCTCGCAAACCTTCCTGCTGCAAGAGGCGAAGCAGGAGAATGCGCGTCATTTCATCAGTTCCTTGCCGCAGGCGAACGCCTTGTCCACGATCTCGCCCATGATGCGATAGGCGTGCGAGCAGGTATCGAAGCAGATCGGCTTCATCTTCGCGGCATCGGGTTTGCCGTCCGTGAGGGCGGACTCTTCGACCGCGCAATTGACGATCTTGCCGACCACGTTGCAGTTCTCCTCGTTCAGCGAGACGAGTTTGCATTCGAGGACGAGCGGCAGTTCGTTGACAACGGGTGCATCGACAAACTCGCTCTTCGTGAGCGTAAAGCCGCTCCTGGCGACCTTGTCGGGAGTCTGGTTGCCGCTCACGATGCCGAGATAGTCGCAGGCCTTGACCGCATCGGCGGTTCCAAACGCAACCGTAAACGCTTTTCTCGCGGCGATGTTCGCCCAGGTCCTGTGCGCGGTGTCGATGCAGATAGTCAGCTCGTCCTCGAGCGTGATTCCGCCCCAAGCGGCGTTCATCACATCAGGCGTTCCGTCCTCGCCGTAGGTGGCGATCATCAGGACGGGCATCGGAAACATCCAATTCCTGTTGCCGAAGTTCTTTTTCATGGTTTATACTCCGTTCTTCTGGTTCATCCAGGTGGCCATTAGTTTATTACATTCTGTAATTAATATCAATGGCGGCGGTCATCTCCCCACGCCGCATCGGAATTCATGGCCAACCGTCGGCTCAACGCCGCGTCCGGCAGCGGTCGATGCTCTTATCCGCCCGCCGTCGACCGGGTGGAGCGCCGCGATTATGCCCAAAACGTCCTTACCCCGAGGCGGCTTTGCGCATTAGCTCGCTGAGCGAAGGCAGGCGCATGATCTTAGGCATCAGCCGCCGGTCGGGGACGCGGCGAAGCCGGGCGATCTGGCGGCGGCCGGCAAGAATGCGCGCACGTTCGCGCCAGCCCGTCAGGCAGGCAGACCAGCTTGCCCGCCACAGGCCCCAGCGCCCGCGCAACAACTGCAGCAAACCATAAGCAAGCAGAATCGCGCAAAAACTCGGAAGCAGATAAAGCCGCGTCGCCAGACTGCACGAGACGCTCAGCGAATAATACTGATTGCGCAAATACCGCTGCATCACCTCCGCACGCGGGAATCTGGACGAGGTCCTGCCGAGAAAGTGGGCGATCGGCGGCGTGGGCACGTACCAAACTTCATAGCCGGCAAGCCACAGACGGTGGCAAAGATCGGTTTCCTCGTAATAACTCCAGAAATGGGTGCGGAAAAGAAAACCGCCCGCCGCCGCCACCGCCGCCACCGCCGCCGCGCGTATCATCATGAAGGCGCCGTAAGCCGAAAAAACGGGATAGGCGCGGTTGAATTGCGGGCCATCAGGCACGAAGAATCCATAAACGAAATGAAAACCGAAAGGCGTCAGCGCCCCACCCGCGCCGCCGAGAAGATTGCCGCACTTCGGCAGAACCAACTTGCCCTGCACCGCCCCGCAGCTCGGATGTTCGGCGAGATAACGCGCCAGAAGGGAGATGGAGTCGGCGTCATGGACTTCTGTATCGTTGTTCAGCAAAAGCACGTATGGCCGCGTGCAATGGCGATAGCCGAGATTGTTGCCGCCGGCAAAGCCTGAATTGCCCATGGGGACGCGCCCGTAGACCGGCGATGGCACATAACGGCGGCCCGCCGCGCCGACACCTTCGCAAACGAGTTTCCGCGTCGATTCTGACGGGGAGTTATCCACGACTACGATTTCCAGTTCCCCTGCCGGATCGACGCGCCGCAACGACGACAAGGCGACCGCGAGCCAATCGTCGCCGCGATAGGTGACGATCAATACCGATACTTCTTGAAGATACGATGCCATTCGCCTAAACCGTTCAGCGGCCTACCATATTCAAGTGGCAGGCGCAGTTCGTCTCACGATCATCTGCGGCGCCGTGCATGAGGGCAGGTCCACGCCACACCCGTTCGTCTCCCTTCTCCGCCGCTGAGAAACGGTGCCATGCGCAGTCCTCATGCACGAAGAGCGCCTGATTCGCCAACCGGCCATTCAGATGACAGCACCGACAATTCTCGATCATTTCTTCCTTTCGCATGGCGAAGAGTAGCGAGGCTAACAGACTTCGGAGACCAGCTCGCCCTTCTGAAGTCGCGTATGAATCCGCGCACCAGGCGGAACCTGAGCCGCATGGCGAACGACCGCACCCGATGCGTCCGTGGTGAGCGAATAGCCGCGTTCCAGAACCGAATAGGGGGAAAGCAAGTGGAGTTTCGCGTCCAATTCCCGTACGTGGGCCGCCAATTGCACGAGCCGCAGTTCAAGAGCTTTCGCGAGCGCTTCGGCGAGGCGATTGAGTTGCGCGGCGGCAAGGTCACGACGCCCCTTCAGCTCCGACGCAATCCGCGCAAGGCGACCCGCCAGCAGTTCCGCGCGCCGCACGGAATCCTGCGCCGCGTGCGTTAGCGCGCCACGCAGATCGTCACCCAGGGTGTCCACGCGCTGGGCGTACCATTCGTATTTGCCGCGAAGCGTGGCGACGAGGCGTCCGCCGCAGGTCTTCACCCGATCGGCGAGCTCCCGGTGGACGGGAACCGCGAGTTCGGCCGCCATCGACGGCGTGCCGGCGCGAAGATCAGCGGCGAAATCACAGAGCGTAAAGTCGGTTTCGTGTCCGATGGAGGCGATGGTCGGCACGGCGGAGGACGCGACGCACCGAACGAGCGCTTCGTCATTGAAGCAGTAAAGGTCCTCGTAGCTTCCGCCGCCGCGACCGAAGATGATGACGTCGCACGGCCATTCGCGGTTGAAGTAGTCGAGACCCGCGATGACCGACGCCGGCGCCGAAGCCCCCTGCACGGTCGCGGGATAGATCCGGATCTCAAGATGCGGATAGCGCCGTATCAGCACCCGGCAGATGTCATGGATGACGGCACCGGCGGGACTCGTCACGATGCCGATGCGATGCGGAAGATACGGCAGCGCCTTCTTGCGCGCCGGCAGGAAAAGCCCTTCCGCTGCAAGCTTCGCCTTCAGTTCGAGATAACGCTGCATCAGCTCGCCCTCGCCCAGCAGACGCGCCCGCTGGACGAGGATCTGGTACTGGCTGCGCCCCCCGACGGAAATCCTACCGCGCACCTTCAGCCGTGCACCATCACGAATTCCGGCTTTCGCCGCGCAGGCCTCGAAGCAGCCCTTGAACATCACGGCGGAAATCTGTGCCTCGGAATCCTTGAGCGTAAAGTAGACGTGCCCGGAGGGATAGGGCTTGAAGCCGCTCACCTCACCCGTGAGATCGATCAGCGGAAACTGCTCCTCCAGCAGATTCCGGAGATGACGCGTCAGTTCGGAAACCTCCCAGACATGCGGCATACGCACAGCCTCCGCCATCGGTCAGCCCCTCGCCAGAACCTTGTGCGGCAGCCGCCGCTTGCGGTCCCGATAGGAATGGATTCCAACGGAAAGAATCGTGCCGACGGCGAAAAAGGAGGAAAGGAGATTCGTGCCGCCATAGCTGAAAAACGGCAAGGCCATGCCTTTCGTCGGCAATGCCTTGCAGACGACACCGAGGTTGAACATCGCCTGGAAGAAGACCAGGAACGCCATGCCGGTCGCCAGGAAACGCCCCAGTCGATCGGGGGCCTTGCGCGCGATGTAGACGGCAAATCCGAAGAACGACATGAAAAGCACCACCACCACGACCGAGAAGACGATACCCAGTTCCTCCGCACCGATGGCGAACACGAAGTCGGTATGCGCCTCGGGGAGATAGAGCTGCTTTTGCATCGATTCGCCGAACCCCACCCCCCAGACACCGCCGTTGTGGATCGCGACGAGCGCCTGATTCACCTGGTAATCCGCCCGTCGGATCGCCGCCTCCTCCGCAGTCAGGACGGCCGGCGGACGCGCAGACGATGCGCCGTCCGCCGTCTCGGGCGCGGCCGACGGCGAACCGGCGACCGAAACCCCGACGAACGCCGCGAGCCGCGCCATGCGGTTGGCGTTCGTGGCGACCTTGTAGATGAAGACGGCGGCGCCAAGCGCCAGGAACGGCGCCATGTGCAGAATCCGCACGCCCGCCATGATCATCACGAGACCGCCGGCGCACGCGATGACCATGACCGAGCCGAAGTCCGGCTCCACCAACACCGGCAAGGCCAAACCACCGATGAGGACCGCCGACATCAGCGCGCCGCGCCCGAAAAGTTCGACCCGCCAGCCGGCCTTGTCCAGCCAGACGGCGACGGAAACAACCGTAACGAGCTTGGCGAATTCGCTGGGCTGGAGACGGATGAAACCAAGATCGATCCAACGCTGCGATCCATTGATCGCCGGATAGCGAAACACGAGCAGCAGAAGAACGAGCACGACGCCGTAGAACACCGCCGTAAGAAACCAGTTCTCCCGCCAGCGCCGGTAGTCGAACGCCGCCGCGCAGACGGCGATGACGAGACCGCCGACGAGGTAGATGAACTGCCGCTTCATGAAGAAGAGATTGTCTCCATTGTGCAGTCGCATCGCATTCGCCTCGCTGGCGCTGGAGAGAACGACAAGGCCCAGCGCCACGAGTGCCGTGACCACCAGGCCGAAGAAGAATAGTGCGGACTTGCGCACGAACGGTTAGAGCTGCGTATCAGCCGGGAGTTTGATGACCTGACCGGGCTTGAGTTCCTCGTCTTCCCCAAGATTGTTGAAGGAGCGAATCTCCGCAGGACTGAGGCTGTAGAGAATGGAAAGACTCGTCAGATCCTCATTCTCGCGCACCACATGCGTCGGACCCGCCTCAACGGTCTTGGGCGCCGGATCGACGGTATTGGGCGCCGGATCGGCCGGCGGCGGCGTCATCCCATCCGAAGGCGCCGAGTCGACCTCGACCGGCGGCACCTCGGTCTCATCCTTCTTGTCGGCGGCGGGAGCCGCCGGCTTCACATCCCGAAGTGCGGGCTTCAGGTCCTTAGCCGGACTCACCGCAGCGGCCGTCTTCACCGGCACGGCCGTTTCGGTCTTGACCGCCGGGACCTTCAGCGTCTTGCCCGCGCGGATGACATCGGAGGAAAGGCCGTTGAGTTCCTTGAGCTGGCGCGTGGTGATACCGTGCTTCTGCGCGATGACGCCGAGGCTGTCACCGTTTTGGATCTTGTAGTCCTTCGTCGCGCCTGCATAGGGCCGGTAGACGACCCTCGGCGGAATCGCCACGGTGGGAACCTTCTGTTCGCCGACGTTGACCTTACCCGGCAGACGGATCGTCTGGCCGACGCGGATCGTGTCGCCCTTCAGATTCGGATTGACGCGCCTGATGGACGCAATCGTGATGTTGTATTTCTTCGAGATCTTCGCCAGATAATCGCCGCGCTGAACGATATAGGGCGTCGTCTCCTCAACCGCCGGCACGGGAGTCGGGGTGACGACGGGGGCGGGCGGTTCGACGATGCACTTGGGTTCGACGATGCACTTGCAGTCGGTCGCGCCGCAGGTGCAGGGTTCTTTGTGCACGGTACCGGGGGGACAGGCGCAATGACGTTCCGTGACCACGATCTCAATGTCCTTCTCAGGGACTTTCACCGGCGTCACCGCAGGGGTCTTCTCTTCGACAGGCGTCGTGGCGACGGGTTGCGCCACGTTCTGCACATTCTTCCGATACTTGCTGTGATTGGGATCCTTGCAACCTGCAAACGTCGCCACTGCGGCGATACCGAGCACCAAACCGAGCTTATTCATTTATGTTGTCCTTCTTTTTTGACGAGGCCCGCAAAGACATCTCCACGCTCCCCGAAATTCCTAAATTGATCAAAACTGGCCGCTCCCGGCGAAAGCAACAGCGTTTCCCCGCTCACCGCCTCACGCATGGCCGTCTGCACCGCCCGTTCCATCGTCCCGCAGATCTCGCACTCCACGGTCGATTTCCAGGCTTCAGCAAACGCTTCCGCGCTTTGTCCTATAAGATACACTTTTTTGACCCGTTTCGTCAATAGTTCACCTACGGAATTCGGGTCATCGCCTTTCGGCAATCCGCCGGCGATCAAACGCACCGCACCCGTCGTCATCGCCACCCCCGCCGCCAGCGCCGCGAGGGAGGTCGCTTTGGAGTCGTCAATACAGCGGATGCCCCCGAATTCGCCGATGCGATTCATGCGGTGCGGCAGCGGCTCGAAGGTCGCGAACGCCCGGCGGATGACCGGATCCGCAAGCCCCGCCGCACGCATCAGTTCAATGGCCCGCGCGCCGTTCGCGCGCAGAACGGGGTTGTCGAAATACGATCCCGCCAGTAGCTCGTCCGCATCGTCGGGATACGGTGCGTCGGCCGCAATCGGATGCGGCGTCATGGTCAGAAGCCGCCGCTTCAGACCGTGGTAGACCGCCGCACAGCCATGGCGGTCGAGGTGATCTTCCTGAAGGTTCAGCACCACGGCCGCCGCGAACGCGTCCGGCGGCAGATTCGTCGTCTCAAGCTGAAAAGAGCTCACCTCGACGACCGCCCAATCCGGCAGCGGATCCCTCCGCACGACTTCGCAGACGGGAAGCCCGTAGTTGCCGCACGGAACGGCCGTTGCGCCCGAAAGCGTCAGCGCGTCCGCCACGATCTTGACGACGCTGGATTTCCCCTTCGACCCCGTGACGGCGAACAGCTTCACCCCGCGCGCGCGCAGTTCGCGCACGCCGAACTCGAGCTCGCTCATCACGCGGACGCCGGGGCTGACGACGACGAGATCCTGCCCGTCAATGACGGTGACGGCATCGCCCCGCCGCGTGAGCACCGCCTCGGCGGATTTTCCACTGCGACCGTAGCCGATGACCAGCGAACGCTTCATTTCGCCAGCACGGGACGCACGGGAAGAACGAACCCCGGCTGGAGACGCTCGAAGCAGATGACGCGCCATTCGCCCTTCGGGCGCGCGGAGGGCTCCGCCGCAGGTGCCGTCTCGCCCTCCGTAGACTCTCCGGATTCGGGCAGCTGCGCGACATCCAGACGAACGTCATAGCGCGTATCCTGCATCTGGACCGACCGCACCCGCACGCCGTTCTCATACGTCTGTTCGGTGTTCGCGCCGGTCGGCGCCAGGCCCAGGGACGTCTGGATCTGCGCAAGCCGCTCGCTCCAGGCCTCTTCAAACGAATTGGTCCACACCCCGCCCAACAGACGCGCCAGGCACGGGAGATTGTCCGGCGCGCGTTCCGTCATCTGCCAATCCGTCGCCGCGCCCCCGAGGCCCGTCAGCCCCGCTGCCTCCAGCGACTTCTCCACGCGGCCGTGATTCTGCTTCAGCATCTCCCTGACCTCGGCCTTCCAGGCCCGCAGGGCCTTCGTGTAGACGTAGTGGTTGCGGCGCTCCTGCTGTTCGGCGATCGGTTCCCAGGCTCCGCAGCCCGGACGGTTCTTGTCCTGGATGTCCAGCATGCACGACCAGCGCCCGTCAGCTTTCTGCCCGACGACCGCCATCACGCGCAGACGCACGTATTCCGCGACCCAGCACTTGTCGAAGGGATAGAACTTCTTGACACCGTACCCCTCGCGAAGGATCCCCTGGAGCTTCGCCAGCGCCGCGAGCGCCCCGGCTTCGGACTCCCAGTAGCTCGAGAAGTAGCCTTCGCTCGTCGTCCAGACCTTCCGGTCCTCATCATAATGGGAGAGGAAGCCGACGACTCCCTCCAACCCGAATGCCTTCGTCGGCCGGGTCCACGTCGTGTACCAGGGCTCGTCATCCTGCTTCGTGTAGCCGGCGGGGATTTCGGCGAACTCGTCGCCCGGCGCGATGACGCCCGCCGCCGCGATGAGCTTCTGCTCCCCTTCGCTCAGATCGTACGTCTCGCAGACGCTCAGCACGCGCGCCGGCACCCAGTTGGTGACCGTCGGACCCGTCGAGAAGAACATCGGATCCGCCGCCTCAAGGTCGAGTCCCTTGTAGCCGAACCGCTCGGCTTCGTTGTCACCGCAGCCCGTCAGCAACAGCACGCCCGCCGTCGCCGTCCACATCCAACCCTTCATCGCATTCATTGTCTACCTCCTTAGAGTTCTATTTCCTGCCCTCAAGGGTAATCGTCCCAAACCGGCTCTCGTCACGATAGGGCCGGGCGGGATTCCCCTTCCAGTAGAGCGCATGGTCATTCCGCCCGCCATCATCATCGTCGTGGACGCAGATGTTGAAGCCGAATGTCACGTCCTCGTCCGGACGCGGCGCACGGCGGCTACCAAGGCAGGCCCAGGTGAAGAAAAGGTCGTAGTCGATGCGCCAGGAGCCGTCCGCCTGACGCACGGGACGCGCCGTGCCACGCCACGCCGTGCCGAAGGACTTCGGCAGACTGGAGAAATCGCTCTGCGCCGCACCGTTCGCCACGAGCGTGAATTCGCCGCCGGACCGGATGCCGTTCCCCGCCCGCACATCCGGCGAACGATCGTTGTCCCCATCGAAAAAGACCTCGAGATTGTCGTCGTCCCAACTCGGGCAGGAAACCGCACCCGGCGTACAGTCATCCGTCACCAGCCGATCGTCCCAAACGGTCGCCACCACGCGAATGCCCTCCGGATACCGGAGCACCTCAAAGACGAAGGAACAGTTCTTCGGATCGTCCGTGCGGCCGTACTCCTCATCCCAGACGCCGTTGCCGGGCAGCACCCGGATCTCCCCCGTGCGCGACAGGGGACTTTCCAGATCGGGGCCGAACGGGAACCACCTGCAGCCGGACGCGAAAAGCGCCGACGGCAGCAGCAGCCGAACCGCAGTTGTCCAGAACCCCATGCCCATATTATGCCATTTCCCGCGTCACGCGCGCAAGGTCGCGCCTACTCATCCCCGTACCCGAGGGCAGACAGAGGCCGCGCGCGAACAACGTTTCGGCAACCTTCCCGCCATACACGCGGCAGTTTCTGAAGACGGGCTGCAGATGCAGCGGCTTCCAGACGGGGCGCGCCTCGATGTCCGCTGCGGCAAATCGCGCCAGAAGCCGATCCCGATGCGCACGCCCTTTCGTCAGCACGACCGTCAGCCAGCCGTTCGATCCGTCGGCCGTCGTCGTCAGGAACGTGTAGCGCGAATCCGCCGCGAGCGCCTTCCGGTAGCCGGCGAGGATACGCCGCCGCTTTTCCAGGATAACCGGCAGCTTCTCCAGCTGGGCGAGCCCCACGGCCGCCAGCAGATTGCTCATCCGGTAGTTGTAGCCGACCTCCTCGTGCTGATACCAGGGGAACGGCTCGCGGCTCTGCTGGCTGCGCTTGCGCGCCCGCGCGGCAAGATCCGCATCGTCCGTCACGATCGCGCCGCCGCCGGAGGTCGTGACGATCTTGTTGCCGTTGAAGGAATAGACGGCGGCCACGCCCGCGCTACCCGCCGGGCGCGTATGGTAGGTCGCTCCCACGGCTTCGGCGGAATCATTGATGTAGACGGCGCCGTAGCGCCGGCAGAGTCCGTCCACGGCATCGTAGTCGCAGCAGCGTCCGTACAGGTCGACGCCGATGAACATTACGTGCGGCGAGGCCGTGCCGCGACGGCGCCGGGTGGCGTCCGCGAGGGCCTGCTCCAACCGCACGACATCCACGTTGCCCGTCGCATCGGAGTCTACGAAAACGATTTTCGCCCCGCGATGGGCGGCGGGTCCTACCGTCGCGATGAACGTCAGCGCCGGCGCGATGACCGTCCAGGTCGCGTCGACGCCGTACTCCGCCATCAGCAGATCGAGCGCCGCCGTACCACCCGAAAGCGCGACGGCATGCTTTCGTCCCGCCGCCGCCGCAATCGCACGCTCGAAGGCATCCACCATCGGGCCGCAGGGCGCCACGTAGCCCGAATCGAAGGCCGCCGATACCGCCGCACGCTCCTCTTCGCCGACCCAGGGCGGCGAGAGAAAGATCCGTCGGCGCCGCGTCACGGCAGTTCCTCCTTCCGGATCCAGCCGGCCTGCCGTCCGTCATCCACGCGCAGCCAGGCACCGCGTTCCTCCGTCACGATCGGCCGACCGGTCGTCTTGCCAATGACCGGCGCCCGCGCGGAGGGATAGAACCTCAGCGGAAGGACTTTCGCGGATTCCTCCGCCGGACGGGCCCCGGCATCGACGGCGACGGTCGCGGCAGGCGATTCCTCTACGCTGATGTAGGTCAGGCCGATTGCCGCCGAACGCGCCGTCTGATAGGTCCGCGTCGTGACGTCATAGTAGACGACCTCCGCCGGCGGAACCGCCGCGCGTCCGTCCGCAATGAAATACTCGTGCCAGGATACGGAATGCGGCCGCCGCTCGACGCCGATCCAGTCCTTCCCCTCCGGCATGACGCCTTCGTAGTTCAGCGTGCGCCGCAACACGACGACGTCGTTCGTCGCCACGCACGTGCGATCGGCCTGCTGGCGCAGGGAAAAGCCCGACCCGACGGCTCCTGCAAATTCCGCCGGCTGGTTGTCCGTCGGCAGCGGTTTCACCTCAAAGTCCAACGGCCCGGAAACGGCGGTGTAGCCCTGCCCGAACGCGCCGCGCCAGGCCGTTCCCCGAAGGCGCACGGTCATCGCCGCCTTGATCGGCACGTCGAACCGGGCCTTGAGGGACAGCCGGTCGACGACATTGGAGGGATTGGACGGCGTCCCCCGCCCGAGACGCTCCAGCCGATTCTCCGACACGAGACCGTACTCCTCGGAGAACTCCAGCTGCGTCACCTCCACCGTATAGCCCTTCGGATGCTCGATCGCCAGGATGAAGGCGAACGGCTCGCCGACGCGGACATCCGCCTTGTCCGTCGCGAGCGACACCATGGGACGAAACGGCGGCAGTTCCTCGCGGGGGCGGGTTCTCATCAGCTGCTGCATCTGCTGCTGCATCATCTGCATGTGCCGATCCATCTCGTCGAAGATGCTCTGCGCGGATGCCGTCTGCACGCCGGCAAGGGCCGCCACGCAGACCAAGGCGCGCACAAGCCGGCGGGAAAGGGCGAAAAGCCCCGCCAGAGCCAGCAGCACGGCAAGAAGCACCGCCACGCGCCCGACCGCGCCATAGCGCAGAACGGGGCGGAGGACCTGCCGCCAGACGGGCAGTTCGGCGACCTGACCGCCGGTTTTGCTCGCCAGCGCCGCCACAAGGCCACGCTCGATTTGCGGCGTCTGCCCGATCCGCCATTCCAGCGCGCGGTAGATGTTGAGCGCGCGCGCCCAATTGCCGTTCAGCGTCGCGCAGGCCGCCTCGTTGAGCCGCGCTTCGGGAAAATCAAAACGCGCGAACGCCTCCTCCGTCGGATTCGCACACGCCTTCTTCCACGCGAACGCCTCATCGTCCCCGAGCTCGCCCGCCACGCGGATGACGATGCCGTCGGGATGCGCCTGCGTTTCGACCGCCGCCGTCTCGCGTCCCGAAAGCGCCGCCTGCTGGCCGGGTTTGACGTGGACGGGAATGGGTTTCGTCGCAAACGTCATCCGCCCCTTGCCCTGATTGTGTTCGTACGAGAATTCGAGCGCGGGGAAATACAGCAGTCCCTCGCCGCGCGGCCGGACACGGTAGGTGAGCCGCCGGATGAACCGTCCCGTATCCGTCTTCGCACTGGCATCATCGACTTTCCAGACCTTCGCATCGACGTGCTTCGACAGAGCCGGCGGATGGAGGTTGGAAAGATCCGCCACGCCCTGGAAGTCGATCTGCAGCACGAGGGGTTCGCCCACCCGCACGTTGTTCGCATCGAAGACCGCCTCGGCCGAAAGCCGATCGCCCGTCACGCCGTCCAGCGAAATCACCCCCAGCAACAATCCGAATATCGAACTCAGCAACATCGCCCGTTCAAACCCTCCCTTCCCGAATCTAGTAGGACGGCGTAACGTGGAAGCGCACGTTGACGCGCTTGTTGTTGACCCAGAAGGCGTGGGTCAGCCCGTTCACCCGCTTCACCGCCGCCGCCGCGTGCAGCACCGACGCATCCGCCCGCGCATCCGTCGAACCCTGGACGATCCTATAGCCGGTCACCCTGCCGTTCTCCGCAAGATCGACGGCCAGGACGACGTCGCGCAGACTCGCCTTCCAGGGCGGACGCTCCCACTCGTCGTAGAACGCCTGTTTGATCAGCGAGAGACAGCGCTGGTTGTCGTCCGCCGCTATCGACTCGTGATGACCGACCTTGTAGCCGGTCTGGAGAAGTTTGGCGATCTCGGCATCCGACAACGTCTGCACCCCCGTCCGGCCGTTGGTGCGCGGCGGTTTCGGCGGTCGGGCCGCCTTCACGTCCTCGGCGCGCGTCCGCATCCGCGCCATGCGCTCCTCGCGCGTCTCCTTCGGCTTCTCGGGCTTTTCCTTCGTCTCGACCGCCTTCACGACATTCGTCTTGACCGGCTCGGGTACGACGACGTCCTCGACCTTCGGCGGGGGCGGCTCGGGTTTGGGCGGCTCCGGCTCCGGCGGTTTGGGATCCGGGGGCTTCGGCGGGGTCGGTTCGGGTTCGGGATCCGGCGGTCGGTCGGGCGGGGGTTCGTCTTCGGCGCCATCCAGATTCTCGAACGGCACCACCGTGAGTTCTATCGGGATGACCGTCCGCCGTTCGGTGAAATGGATCTGCCCGAGCGCCCACATGAGACCGAAGAACGCGAGATGCAGCGCCAGCGCGACCCCGCAGGTAGTCGCGCTGAAAACGTGCGGACGCTCTTCTCGGTCAATGTACATCAGCGTTTGTCCACCGTCACCAGGGCCATTTTGGCAACCTTGCAGTCATAGACGACCTTGACGACCTTCATCACGTCCCCGTAGCTCAGTGCCTCGTCGCCCCGCACCCAGACGGGCACGTCGGGATCGTCGGCAACCAGGGCCTTGAGTTCGGACGAAAGATCCTCCAGCGTCAGCTGACGCCGGTCGAGGTAGATGTTGTTGTCCCGGTCGACGGAAATCGTGTGCGCCTTCGTATCCTTGTCGGGCAGACGATCCGTCTTCGCCTGCGGCAGCTTGATCGAGATGCCCTGTTCGAGCGCCGGCAGCGTCACGATGAACGTCACCAGCAGCAGGAACGTAAGATCGATGAGCGAGGTCATGTCGACCGTCGCCTTCGGCTTCTCGGCGCCGCGCGACCTTCTCCGGCGGAGATGCATCCTATGCACCCCTTCCCTGGAACTCGCACGCGACGCGCCCCATCAGCTCGTCCGCGAAACCCTCCATGTCGCTCGTGATGTCCCGGATCTTTCCGTTCATGGCGTTGAAGGCGCACACGCCGGGGATGGCGATGACCAGACCGACCACCGTCGTCACCAGCGCCGCGGAGATCGACGGCGCGATGGTCGCGAGCGTCGCGCTGCCGGCGGTGCCCATTTCGGCGAAGGCGTCCAGAACGCCCCACACGGTGCCCAGCAGCCCCAGCATCGGCGAGAGCGCGACGACCGTCGCAATGATCATCATGCTGCTCTCGACGCGGATCTCCTCCTCGTCCAGCGCATGTTCGCAGGTGCCGCGCACAAGCTCGATCTCGCGTCCCGTCAGCGCCGCCGCGCCATCGCCGTCGGTCTGGCGCCCGACCAGCAGCGAACGAACGTCGGGCGTGAGCAGCTTCAGCAGCCGTTCGCACGTCTGCGTGTAGATTCCCTCCAGTCCCGTCATCCCCGTCGGACGCCGCTGGAGGTAGTATTCGAGCACATCGCGCCCCGTGGCGAAATCGTGCAGGAACCGGCGCATCGTCCGCGCGACGAAACCCAGTTCGCGGCTTTTGCCGATGATGGCGGCAAACATGATGATCGAGCAGAGCAGCTGCGTGATGACGATGCCCTTGCCTATGCCATTGGAATTGAGGAACCCGTCCACAAGCGAGTTCGCCAGCATAAAACTCAGAGTCATTCCGATTTCCTGTCCTTGGATTTGAAAGAGCTGTTGGCGACGGACGACACGACCCGCCCCTCCGGCGGCAGGTCGGCGCGCGACTTGCCGCAGGCGGCGAGAACCTTGTCCGTCGTCTGGAAATGCGCCTTGCAGTGATTCATGAGCCAGACGGGACCGTTCGCGCGCACCATCTCCTCCGCCAGCGCGCGCACGCGCGGATCGCTCGAACCGGCGGGGACCTTCTGCCCGTCGCCCTCGCCGAACACCTCGCGGGTCATGTCCATGATCGCCCGGAGGAAGAGTTCGCGCGCGATGACGGACGCCACCGCCACCGCCACGTCGCTTTCGGCCTTGTGCCGCTGTTCGACCGTTGCCGCCTTGCCGCGTGACTTGAGCGCGCGGCGAATCGTCGTCTCGGTCGGCGCGAACTGGTCCACGACGACGCGGTTCACGTCCGGCCGCTTCTCCAGCAGCTCCTCGATCGCCGTACCGTGCGCCCAGGCGAGCAACCGGTTGACGTTCCCGATCTTCGCGTAGAGCCGGTTGTAGGCGGCGGGGCCGAGCTTCACGACCGCATAGCCAGACGGCCCCAGAAGCGCGCGCAGCTGCCGCCCCGCCTCCAGAACCTGCCGATCCGACATCTGCTTGCAGTCCCTGACCTCGAGCTTCACGCGCCGGTCCTGCTGATTGAAATAGGTGAAGCCGTCGATCGCCTTCACGACCGCCTCGTCCACATAGGCGCAGCAGACGACGAGCGGACCGAAGTAGTCGCCCTTGCCCGATTCGTCGCTGCCGCCGTGGGCGCTCACGCGCTCGGGGTGGAGCACCGTCTCGTAGCCGAGCGTCGCACCGCCGAGCACATTCGGTTCAAGGACGAAAAGGACGAAATCCTCCGCCTTCGACCCTTGGACGCAAAGCTTGCGCCGGCCGTGCGTCTCCTTCGCGTAGAGCGTCGCGTTGAAATGATCGCCTTCGATCGACCACAGTGAATACGGCACTTCCCGCCTGCGGTAGTTGCCGTTCACCATGATCCCCAGCAGGATCTCCTGCTGGTCGTTCGTCAGTTCATAGGTGTAGCTCGTCGCCATCAGCCGTCGATTCCGAAGCGGAACTCCGTCGTGGACGAGTAGACCTCGCCGGCTTTCACGAACGTCGTCGGCCACTCCGGACGGTTCGGCGAGTCGGGCGCGTGCTGCGTCTCCAGCGCCACGCCGCAGCGGAACGAAAGATGCTCGCCGCCCTTCGCGGTCTGGTTGTAGTCGGCCCAGTTCGCGGTGTAGACCTGGAGGCAGGGTTCGGTCGTATAGACCTCGACCGTGCGCCCGTTGAGCGGGCACGCCACCTTCGCCGCGAAGATGAGCCGGCGGGACTTCTTCCCCGTCGCCATCTCGCCCTTGTCGAGCACCCAGTTATGGTCATAGCCGCGGCCGATCGCGAGATCTTTGCACGCGGCATTGATCATCTCGCCGATGCGCATGCCCTTGGTGAAATCGAACGGCGTGCCTTTCACGGGAACGACTTCGCCCGTCGGGATCTGGCCCTTGTCGGTCGGGGTGAAGCGCTTCGCGGCGATCTTCATCACGTGATCCTCGATCGTGCCGCCCGCCTCGCCCTTGAAATTGAAGTAGACGTGCTGAGTCATGTTGATCGGGGTCATCTTATCCGGCACCGCCTCGTAGTCGACGCGCCAGACGTTTTTCGCCGTCAGCGTATAGGTGACCTTGACCTCGACCGCGCCGGGGAAGCCCTCGTCGCCATCCGGGGAGGTGTGCGTAAAGACAACGCCCACATCGTCCCCCTTCACGAACGGTTCGGCACCCCACACGTAGGCGTCCCAGCCACGCGCGCCGCCGTGGAGGTTGCAGCCTATCCCCGCCGGGGCGTTGTTGAGCGCCGGCAGTTTGTATTTCCTGCCGCCCATTTTGAACGCGCCCTTGGCAATGCGGTTGCCGTAGCGACCGATGATGCAGCCCCAGTAGGGGTCGCCGGCATCCCAGCCCGCCGGCGAATCGAAACCGACGACGACATCCTTCAGCTTGCCCTTGCGGTCGGGTGTGAAGAGGCGGACGACCTTCCCGCCGTAGTCGCTCACTTCAAGGACAACCCCACCCGCTCCCTTGAGCGTGAATTTTCTGGCCTTTTCGCCATATTTTGTCGTTCCGAACGCACTAACCTGAAAAGACGGTTTCGCCATGTGATCACCTCCAGTTTGATATTGCTGAAATTATACCACAAAAACGGCGGACCAGGCGCAATTATCGCTATCGGGAGTTCACCCCACCGGTCAAACGCGTATCTGGTATAAGCACGGTTTCGAAATGGCGACCACCTCTCGATTCTGCCGGACGCGGCCATTTCCAAGGCCTGGCTCCAAATCCGCCTGCTGGCCTCGCTCTTTTTACGGCATGATGGCTTGGACTTCCTTGGCCGCTCGTCCTTTTCGCCCCGACCCATGCGATCGACGATGCGCATTCGGCGGCGCCCCTTCGCTCCGGCGCCTGTCCGCCCTACCGCTCCTTCAGAAATTCGACAATCCGTCTGCGGTATTCCCCGGGACCCATGACCAGCACGAAATCGTTGTGGTCGCCGCCCTCGACCGGCACGAAGGTCTTGGGATCGCCGGCAAGATCGAAAAGCGCCTTGCCGTGCGCATAAGGTATGATGCCGTCGCCGGTACCGTGGAAAAAGAGTTTTGGGCACTTCACCTCGGCAATCCGCTTCAGATTCGGAAACGGATCGACCGCCAGGATGCGCACGCGCGTAACCACCCGCGGCGCGGAAAGAAACGGTGCTTCGAGCACGAGACCGCCGACGGGCCGGGACGCCGCAAGCTCCACCGCCGGTCCCGTGCCGATCGAAAAACCGTCGACGACGATATCCTCCGGCTTGAATCCGCGCTCCTCCACCAGCCAGTCGTAGAGACGGTGGACGACGCGATAGCACCCCTCCTCGTCGGGCGAACCGTCGGAAAGTCCGTAGCCGGGATAGTCGACGGAGGCGACCGTGTAACCTTCCGCCGCCAGTTCCTCAAGCGCCCAGAGCGTGTCGAATGCGTCCTCCGCATTGCCATGGCATCGGATGATCGCCTTTTTGCCGCGCCGGGGGCCGAGCACGAACGCCGCAATTCCGACCCCATTCGTGCCGATATCGACGTAACCGTGCGCGGTGCGATCGTACCCGCCCTTCACGGGGTGGAACATCAGCGTATTGATTGCGCATCCCCCGACGAGCTCGGCGAAAACGACCAGCCAGACGAGTATTCTCGCTGCGCTGCACAGCGCCGATTTGACGATGTCCGCCATGAAGGCTCCTGCTTACCGCCTGACCGGCCCTGATCCCCACGACACGCCGGATGATCCCGCGCTACTTCTCGACCGACCACTCTTCGGTCTTGGTCTTCTGCTCGATGGGCTTCGAGTAGACATCCGACTCGTCGGGTTCGGGTTTCCTCGGCTCAAGCGCGTGCGCAAACGTCGGCAGCGTGCGCTGCAGCGCATCCTCCTTGAGAATCGCCGACGCACCGCTGGCCGTCACGGCGTTGGCGCCGGTGAGCGCGGCGGCGGCGGCCTTCTCCTCGTCCGTGACGGCCTCGCGGGCGTCCACGGCGGCCTTGGCCTCGGCGTTGACCTCGCCCAGCCGCGAACCACGCGGCGGAATCGGCTTCAGCAGCGGATCGTCCGGACCGATCACCGTACATTTCAGCTCTTCCCTGATGTACGCCTCGATCTCGGGAATCTGGCAGCTCTCGAACTCGTCCGCAAACGAGATGGCAATGCCCGTCGAACCCGCGCGCCCCGTGCGTCCGATGCGGTGCACGTAGTCCTCGGCCTCGTAGGGAAAGTCGAAGTTGACCACATACTCAAGCCCCTTGATGTCGATGCCGCGCCCCGCGACATCCGTCGCGACCACGATCTTGATCTCGCCGTCGCGGAACTGATCGAGCACCTTGAGGCGCTTGCTCTGGCTCACGTCGCCGGAAAGCATATCGACGTTGACGCCGCGGACCCGCAGGGACTCGTAGACGTCTTCGGTTGTCGACTTGCGGTTGCAGAAGACGATTGCACGGGCCTCCGGGTGAAGCGCGATGTGATTGTAGAGCACGGTGAACTTGTCCTTCGCCTGGATGACGTAGACGACCTGACGGACGGTATCCGTTGCATTCGACTCGCTCGCAACCTCGGCCTTGTAAGGCTCTTCCATCCAGTTGAGCGCCAGGCGCATCACCGTATCGTTGAGCGTCGCCGAATAGAGCATCGTCGTGCGCCTGTTCTTCGGCGGAAGATAGCTCATGATGCGGCGGACGTCGGGGATGAAGCCCATGTCCAGCATACGGTCCGCCTCATCGATGACGAGCGTATCGACGTTCGCGAGGCTGATGACGCGCGACTTGGTGAAGTCCAGCAACCGCCCGGGCGTCGCCACCAGCAGATCGACGGGTTCGCGCAGGACCTCCTCCCGCTGGCGGTCGTAGTCCATGCCGCCGTAGACGGCCAGCGCGCGAAGCCCCGTGTACTTGCCGATGGCATCCGCATCCTTGCAGATCTGGATGACGAGCTCGCGCGTCGGTGCGATGACAAGCGCCCGCGGATTGCCGCCCGTCTTGGCGCGGTTCCCCGGCGAACGGAGGTAGCGCGTCAGAATCGCCACCAGGAACGCCGCCGTCTTGCCCGAACCGGTCTGGGCCTTGCCGGCGATGTTCTTGCCCGCCAGCGCCTGCGCCAGGCTCAGGGCCTGGATCTCGGTCGCGTACCTGAAGCCAAGGTCGGCGATGCCGTGCATCACCTCGGACGGAAGGTCGAAATCATGAAAACGCTTTTTGCCCTCGACGGGCTCGACGACGAACGACGCGGGATCCCACTTCGCATGGGCCTCCGCGCGCGCCACCTGCTCTTCCGTCGAGACGGCACCGCCCGGGCGCATCTGATCGGCGGCCGTATTGACGGTCGCAGGGCCCCGGCGGCCGCGGTCCCCGCGCTCGCCGCGCCGGTTGTCGCGCCGCCCCGCCTCGCGATTCTGCGAACCACGCCCCTGTTGCGCACTGCGGCCGCCTTCCTTGCGCTCGCCGCGCTTCGGCGGATTCTGTTTCGGCGACGAAACGCCGCCATTCTTCTGCCCCTTTCGCGGCTGAGGCTTGCCGCCGTTCCGCCCCTTACCGTTGCGCCCCTTGCCACCCTTCGGCTGCGGAGAAGCGGCCTTCTTGCCGGTAATGGCGGAAACGATCTTCTTGAGAAACTCGAATGCCATAATCCAGAATGAGTTGATGATTGGTAACTTGAAAAAGGAAAACGGCGGCACAACGCCGCCGTTCCCTCGTAGACGTCCGACGCAATCAGCGCTTGCTGAACTGGAAGCGCTTGCGGGCACCGGGCTGACCGGGTTTCTTGCGCTCCTTCATGCGGCTGTCACGCGTCATGCAGCCGGCCTTCTTAAGCGCCGGGCGGGTGGTCTCATCCGCCGCGACGAGCGCACGCGCGAGGCCGTGGCGAATCGCCCCGGCCTGACCGGAGATGCCGCCGCCCTTGGCGTAGACGACCACATCGACCTTCTCCATGTCATAGCCGGAGATGGCGACGGGCTGCTTGAGATAGTCACGGAGGGCTTCGGACGTAATGTAGTCCTCCAGCGCGACCCTATTGACGGTCCACTTGCCCGAACCCCTGACGAGATTGACGCGCGCGACGGCGGTTTTGCGACGGCCCGTTCCGGCAGAAATCGTATCCTTGGTAGCCATTTTCAGTTATCTCCCTTAGAGCTTGATTTCGACCGGCTTCTGCGCCGCCATCATTCCCGTATCGGCTTCCGCCGCGAAGACTTTCATGCGCGTCATCATCTTGCGCGCGATGTTGTTCTTCGGCAGCATGCCCCAGACGGCTTCCTTGATCAGGCGATCGGGGTGCTTGGCACGGATTTCGGCAGCCGTGAAGTGCTTGAGACCGCCCCGGTAGCCGGAATAACGCTGATAGTCCTTCTGCACTTCCTTCTTGCCCGTGAGCTTGACAAGTGCCGCGTTCGTGACGATCACGAAGGCGCCCGCATCGACGGACGGATCGAAGGTCGGCAGATCCTTCGCACGGAGTTTATTGGCGATGACGACGGCGAGACGGCCGAGCGGCTGGTCCTTCGCGTCGACGATGAACCACGGGCGCTTGTCACCCGGATTCGGAGCACGATAGCTCTTTTGCATCTTTTTTCTCTTCCTTTCGCGCGTTTTTGTGCCCTTTCGGGATTTGTCCGCAAGTCAGGCCGTGCACCCTTTGCACTTGCCTGGGAAACCGGTTTATACCCCGACTTCACATTTGGAGAAGAAGTATATCATAATCCCTGACGAAATTACAAGAGGGGAAATTGGACACTCTTATCCCGGAAAATCCGGGATAAATTATCCCAGATATTCACCAGAGC
>JBJEWD010000040.1:0-8408 GCA_051884875.1 Kiritimatiellia bacterium | reverse complement strand
CAGTATATCACATTTCCGCAGAAAAATCACTATATTTCTTTGCCGCATCTATAGGCGAGCTTAACTCAGTTGGTAGAGTGCCACCTTGCCAAGGTGGTTGTCGAGGGTTCGAGTCCCTTAGCTCGCTCCAATTCAAAACAGTGAGATGGGAGCGTAGCTCAGCTGGTAGAGCAAGTGACTCTTAATCACTGGGTCCAGGGTTCGAATCCCTGCGCTCCTACCATTTCATGGAAAAATCCCTTCCCTGCACCTTGGTGCACGGCATGGGTATCCGAGGCATCCGCCGCGTTCCCGTATCGGCGTGCAACTGGACGGCGAATTGCCTCTTGTGCTAAAATTCCGTCCATGACAATCCAAGACATTCCTGCGGTCGATCGGGCGCTCAAGAAGGAGTTTCTCGCCCATTCCGCCCCGATCATCGAACTCATCGAGGCCCAGACCCACGATCCCTTTTGCGTGCTGGTGGGCACGATTCTCTCGGCGCGCACCAAGGACGCCTGCACCGCAGGCGCCGTCAGGCGGCTCTTCGCGCGCGGTGGTTCGACGCCCGACGGTCTCGCCCGGCTTTCTGTTGAGGAGCTGGAGACGCTCATCTATCCCGTCGGCTTCTTCCGTGACAAGGCGCGGCATCTCCACGCGCTTCCCGGCGTGCTTCAGGCGAAGTTTGGCGGCGTACTTCCGCACACGGTCGAGGAACTGTGCGAATTGCCGGGCGTCGGACGCAAGACCGCCAATCTGACGGTGGCCGTCGGCTTCAATCTTCCCGCCATTTGCGTCGACGTGCACGTACACCGCATCTGCAATTGGCTCGAACTCGTCCACACGTCAAAACCGGTGGAGACGGAGATGAGGCTGCGTGAGATTCTTCCCGTGCGCTACTGGAAGACCTGGAACAGTCACCTCGTCAGCTTCGGCCAGACCCGCTGCGATCCCGTCCGTCCGAAATGCGAAGGCTGTCCGATCGCCAGATTCTGCCATTCGCCGAAGAAGAGCCCGCCTCTCAGATCCCGTCCGTCTTGATCGTGAAAATCTTGCCGCACATGTGGCAGGTGATGTCGAGAGTCGGGGGGAGGTTTCTCCTCTCCTCTTCGCTCAACGCGCCGAGCATCGCAATTGCGCGGTCGGGCGAACAGCGGCAGGCGAATCTGAGCGGCGTCGTCTTGCGGAGCCGGGCGCGGGGGAGACCGATCCGGGCGAGGATAGTGCGGCTGGCGACGGAGAGCCTTTCGGGAACGAAGGCGCTTGCCATCGCCTTCGAATCCGGCATGGCCTCCACCAGCACGCCGCGCGCTTCAAGTATCTCGACCTCATCGTTCACCGCCGCTTCGAGATAGATGCACGCCTTGCGCTGCAGTGACCCCACGAGATAGCCGTCCAGCGTTTTGGCGATGCCCTGCGAGAGGATGCGTCCGGGAACGGAGCGTGTAATTTGAATCTGTTGGTCGCCCAGCACCATCCTGTCCTTCGGCGTACCGAGTCCGTCGAATCCCGCGAGAACCTTCTTTTCGGTGTAGCCGCGCAGCGTGCCTTCGGCCGTGCATTCGACGTTGAGGCCGCCGAGCGGCCCCGCACATTTCATCTGCAAGATGACCGTTTCGTCCTTCTCGCTCGTTTCCGCGCCGAGAAGCGCCACGGCGGCCAGGGCTTTCGTGAGATAATAAGCGCTTGTCGGTCCGCAGAGGTGCCCGCGCGCCAGCGTCTGTGCGGCCTCCGTCACGTCAACCAGCGTCACGGCGACCTTCATCTCCGCCTCATACCACTCTTCTCTGCAATTCTTCATGGTGCGCTCTCCAATTCTGGCTGTTTTCCGCCGATGGTTCAGAACGAATACTGCACGCCGACGGAAAGCGTATAGACGGTTTCCACGGCTGACTCGAGGCCGAGCGTCACATCCGCTTCCGCACGGAGCGCCCAGCTGTCCGTGAGGTAGTAGAGCGAGCCCAGTCCGGCGACGGGACCGACCTCGCCGGGATTGAGCCAGCCTTTGGCGCCCACCGACAGGAAGGGATCCAGCCGTTCGTAGCCGAACATCATACCCCACCACGCGAAGCCCTGAAGATGCCACAGCGCCTTGGCGGAAAGACCGGTCTTGTTCTCCATCCAGGCGGCTTCGACGTCAAGGGCGAACGCCGGTGTCGCATAGTAGCCGAGGTGCATCGCCGCGCCACCCAGGCGGTGCATATCCGCGCCGCCCTGCGGCAGCACGATCGTCCCCGTGCCGCCCACATACCAGCGGTCGAACGCCTCATCTTCGGGTTCCTGCGCTCCGAGTCCACCGGTCGCAAGCCCCATCGCTAAAACAAAAAGGCGCTTCATGCCGCAATTCCTCCCCTGCTAGTCCTCACGTCTTCATCCTCCATTTCCAAGTCCCCTTATCCATCTCAGCTCCCGTCGTCGCATGCGCGCATAGTCCGTCGGCGTGCCATCGTCGGCGCCGCTCAGGTGGTCCATGCCGTGCGCCACGTAGAGGAGCAGTTCCTTTGCCGCGCTCCAGCCCCTGCGCTTCGGTGCGGCGCGGCGTGCCTGATCGACGTTGACGTAGAGCTCGCCGTAGACGCCTGCCGGTTCGGGCGGCATCGCGTCATAGGCCTGGGTCGTGACGTCCGTCGGTCCTTTCGCGCCATTGATCGCCGCGTGCGTTTCCGCCGAGAATTCATCATTCTGTAGGACGACCGTCACCTCGCGGAACGGTACGCCGATGCGGGCGGACGATTTTTCGGCAAACACCGCCGCCGCCGCCTTAAGACCGGCCCTGGTCAGTCCCAGGCCCTGCGGCAGTGCGCCTACGATGCTGATGCGTGCGGCATTCATGGCGTATCGTCACTCCGCCGCCTGCCGTCGCAGGGTGAAGAGGGTGATCTCCGGATCGTTGAAGAAGCGGATCGGGAAACCGGCCCATTGACCGGCGCCGGGGGAGACGTAGAGTCGGCTGCCGTCCTCGCGCACGTAGAGTCCGCGCACGAAGCCCCGGTTGAAGGCCGCCACAAGCGTGCGAAGCCCCGGTGCGATGCCGCCGTGGGTATGACCGGAAAGCTGGAGGTCGTAAGGCGCGCGCGTCGGTTTGCCGAACGTCTCGAAGGTGACAGACGGGCGATGCTGCAGAAGAATGCGGAAGGCTTCCGTCGGCGCGCCGTCCAGGGCCTGGTTCAGGCTTTGGCGCGGGTCGAAGCGGTTGTTCTGCGAATTGAAGTCGCCGGCCGGATCGTCCACGCCCGCCACCACCAGGCCCGTGCGCGGCGATACCCATTCGTTGTGCAGAAACCGAAAGCCCCAGAGTTTGTACTGGTCTTCCCATCCCAACCAGTCGGAATAATATTCGTGGTTGCCCGTGACGAACAGCGCGCCGTCCGGTGCCTTCAGGTCGCAGAGCGGCTGCGCGTTGCGCGCCTGACGGCGGGGGATTCCGTCGACGATGTCTCCCGTGCAGACGATGAGGTCGGGCCGCGCGGCATTCGCCTTTGCCGCGATCGCCGCCGTGCGCCATCGCCGCGCCGCCGCCGAGATGTGCAGATCCGTCAGGTGCACGATGCGGTAGCCGTCAAGCTGCGCCGGCAGGTTCGGGCAGACGAGCGGCACCTCGACGACCTCGGGCGCGCGGAGGCCGTTGTAGATCCCCCCGAGGGACAGTCCCCAGGCGAGAACCGGCAGCGCGATGCGTCCGCCCGCACGCCACGCCGCACCCCATGCCATCCGCCGCGTCAGCAGGACGATGAACGCCCAGGGAATGGAGAGCGGCAGCAGGAGGCACATGCCCGAATGGGCCCAGTTCCAGAACCAGATCAATTTCTCGGGGAGCTCCGGGTTGAAGACGTCGCCTCCGAAGGCGCCGAAGCAGGTGAACTTTGCCGCGCACGCGAGGAGCGTCATCGCCCAGATCGCCTGCGCGCGCACCTTCATTCTCGCGGGCAGCACGTACGTCCCCATCAGCAGGAGCGCGAATGCGTACGGCACACTCTGGAACAGGATCTTGAACATGCTTCTCCTCTCTTGACTCCCGGCCCTCCGCCCTCACTTCCGCCACCGGTGCGTCGCCTCACCCTTCGGGCGTATTTCGTCCATTTCGCCCACCCGACCGATTTCGCGGATACCGGGCGTATCGATGATCATCGCCCCCGACGGCAGCCTTACGAGTTCGCGCGAGGTCGTCGTGTGACGCCCCTTGCCGCTCCACTCCTGGATCTCCCGGGTGGCCGCCCACTCTTCGCCGGCGAGCGTATTGAGGAGGGTTGATTTGCCGACGCCCGAGGAGCCGATGAAGGCGAGCGTACGACCGGGCCGGGCGTAGGCGAGCACGCCATCCAGACCCTCGCCCGTCAGCGACGAGATTTCCAGGATCCTCGCCC
Organism: Kiritimatiellia bacterium; assembly: GCA_051884875.1. Taxonomy (GTDB): domain Bacteria; phylum Verrucomicrobiota; class Kiritimatiellia; order RFP12; family UBA1067; genus UBA1067. The sequence goes on along the minus strand of JBJEWD010000040.1, from coordinate 4,065 downwards.
GCCCGCCCACGGTCGCGCGCAGTTCGTCAAAGAACGCCTCGTCGCCCGCCTGGCGGAGGTCGACCTTGGTGACGACCACGACCGCCTCGCCGCCGCCCATGTCCTCGGCGAGCGTGAGGTAGCGTTCGATGCGCGCCGTCGAGAAGTCCTCATTGAGCGACATCATGATGAAGAGCGTATCGAAATTCACCGCCAGCGTCTGCGCTTTGCGCCTGGCCGTCGGGTCCTTGCGCGCGAAATGGGAGAAGCGCGGCAGGACTTCGGTGATGAGCGATTCGCCCTGCGCATTGTAGCGGAAGCGCACGAAGTCGCCCGTGACGGGTGTCGCGAGATCCGCATTCTCATCCGCCCGTTGCGAACTCACGAACGTCGCCTGGGCTTGGCGTTCGACGCGCCGGCGATAGGAGAAGACGGACTTCTTCTTGCGCGCCAGGATTTCGCCAGCGGGCCGCTCGTTGCAGACGAGATGATAGTAGTCGCCGTGGGCGCTGACGATGCGTCCGATGCCCGGCTCGACCGCGCCCCGCCAGCCAAACTCTTCGATGCGCGTCATATGGCGTAGGGCCCGAGAAAGGCCTCTTTGAAGTCATAGCCGCCGACGAACGCCTCGGGCGTATCGCTCTCATCCTTGTGTACGCGCCGGCCTTCGGCGAGATTGAACATCATCTCGCCGATATCCTCGCAGCTGCGGAGGCCCCACTCGGTGAGCACGGTGTAGGTCATCGGCCCGTACTGGTCCAGCGCGCGCTCCTTGAACTCCTCAAGGATATCTTCGCCCCCCATGCGCTTGCCGCCTTCGCCCAGGTAGCGGATGACATCCATCAGCAGCGCATAGGCCCGTGCGTTGTAGCGGCCGTCCTTGGCGACGATGTCTTCAAACGTATCGCTCTCGAAATCAATTTCGTCCATGCCGCGTATTATAACAAAACGGCGTCGCCGTCAGTATGCTATAATACCGCATATGTCAATGACACACGAGGAAAAGGCGGAAACCGCGTTTATGCGCGGTATGAACTGTACGCAGGCCGTGGTCCTTGCGTTTGCGGCGGATTTCGGGATGGATGAGGCGCTGGCGGCCAGGGTCGCCTGCGGGCTTGGCGGCGGTGTCGGCCGCGAACGCGAAGTCTGCGGCGCCGTGTCTGGCGCGGCGATCGTTCTCGGGCTCAGGTACGGCGAAGACAAGGCCGTCGTCTATCCGCATGTCCAGGATTTCATCGCGCGTTTTCGGGCGGCGTGCGGTTCAATCGTCTGCCGCGATCTGCTCGCCGGCGTGAAGGTGACGGCGGGTGGCGCGCCTGAACCGCGCACCGAGGCGTACTACAGGAAGCGTCCCTGCGTCGAGCTCGTGAAGCTTTCCGCCCGGATTCTGGATGAACTCCTCAAGTGACTGCGTCGGTTCGGGTCGGGCACTAACCAGGGGAGGCAAGGGCGTCATGAAGGTGGTCAGATGTGATGCTGCCGGACTCGCGGAGGCAACCGCCGTTCTGCTCGCGGGCGGTGTCGCGGTGATCCCGACCGACACGGTCTACGGACTTGCCGCGCATCCCGCGTCCCCCGCTGCCGTCGATCGCCTCTACACGATCAAGGCGCGCGCGCACGGGAAGCCGATTGCGCTCCTCGCGTCCGATGCGGCGGCGACGCCAGTCGTTCATCCGCTGACGGACAAATGGCCGGGGGGGCTGACCATCGTCTATGCCGGCGAAGGGTATCGCGTGCCTGACCACGAATGGACGCGCGCGCTGCTGCGGAACTGTGGCGGGTTGCTCCGCGTGACGAGCGCCAACCTGTCCGGCGAGCGCCCCGCGACGGATGCGGCGGCGGCTCTTGCGGAGGTCGGTCTTTCCGCCGATCTGGTCGTCGACGACGGCATTTCGCCCGGTGGCGTCGCCTCCACCGTGGTCCGGGTTTCCGATTCGGGAGAATGGGCGATTCTCCGCCAGGGAGCACTTGCGATATGAAAAAGATAGTGATTGAATACCGCGTTCCGTACGCCGATACGGACATGATGGGCGTCGTCTACTACGGCAATTACCTCACGATGTTCGAGCGTGCGCGCGGCGAACTGCTGCGCGCCAACGGCTACACCTACAAGGAATGCGAGGCCGAAGGCTGGGGGCTGCCGGTCACCCACGCCGAATGCAACTACCACGCCAGCGCGAAATACGACGATCTTCTGGAGATCTCCGCCTGGGTGCAGTCGCAGAAGGGCGTGCGCATCGAGATCGCCTGCGAAATCCGACGCAAGGGCGAGGACAAGGTGCTCGTCAGCGGCTATACGCGCCATGCGTTCATCGATCTGAAGACGTTTCGCCCCTGTCCGCCGCCGGAGAACTTCATCCGGACGATGACGCGTGCGACGGACGGGCGGTAGGGCGGCAAGGGGGTTGATTTGATTACCGTCACCAAGACCGTCAAGTTCGATGCCGCGCATGTCCTGACCAATCATCAGGGCCTCTGCAAGAATCTCCACGGGCATACCTATCGCGTGGACGTTTCCGTGGCGCAGGCCGAGGACGATGCGTGCGACATGGTCATAGACTTCAAGGATCTCAAGCGGATCGCGACGGAAGTCGTCTGCAATCGTTTCGATCATGCCTTCATCTACAACACGCGGTCCGAAGGCGAGCGGGAGATCGCCGCCGTCGTCGAGAAGCATGGTATGCATACGGTCGCGCTTCCGTTCCGTTCGACCGCCGAGAACCTGGCACGGATGTTCTTCGGGGAACTCCGGTCGCGCATCCCCGGCATTTCGTCCGTGCGGGTCTGGGAAACGGCGGATTCGTGCGCGGAGTACACATGCGGATAACCGGCGGCGAGTTTGGCGGGCGCCGTCTGGCGGTGCCGCCCTCGGACGAGATCCGCCCGACGCAGGATCGCGTACGCCAGGCGCTCTTCAACATCATCCAGGGTGAAGTGCCCGGCTGCGACTTCCTCGATCTCTTCGCGGGTTCCGGCGCCGTCGGGCTTGAGGCCCTCTCCCGCGGGGCGAGATCGGTCGTCTTCGTCGAACAGAGCCGCCGTCACCTCCTCGCCCTCGGCAGGAATCTGACGGCGCTTGCCGGATCCGCCCGGCCGTCAATCCGCCCGGTTGTCGATTCGGCCTGTCGTTCTTCCGTCATCTGCGCAGACGCCTATCGCTGGATTGCAGCCTACGCGGGCCCCGGTTTTGCCATCGGGTTTGCCGATCCGCCGTACCGGCTCGGCGAGGAGAAGGGCTATGCGCAGGTGCTGGCGACGCTCGCCGCGCGCGACGTCATTCGCGTGGACGGGCTTTTCATCGCCGAGATGACCGCCGTGCAGCAGGCCGAGGAGACGCCGGGCTGGAAACTCCTGCGCGACCGTTCCTACGGTAGAACCCGCATCTGCATCTGGCGGCGGCTGGGCTAAACGCAGCAGGACCTTGCGGGCCTTCATGCGCCCGCTCGCCCTGGCGGCCGCGCCCCGGTTGACGGGGCTGACGTGCCCGATAGCATAGGGTCTGCCGCACCGGTCCGGCATGACCGGCACGTTCTCCAGCTGCAGCGAGCTGACGGACGTGGCGATGCGTCCCGTTGGCGCTCCGCGAGGCAGTCTGGGAGCAAACCCTGCGCACCCTTTGCCCTTTTGCTGCGCAGCAAAAGTTGCTTTGCTGCGCACCACAGGTTGCTTTGGTGGGGAATAAGGGAGAAAAAGGGTTTATCTATACGGTATTATTGATACACTAAGCTGATTGGGATATAATCTTTCCCATGAGAAAGGCGAGAGTGGTTGGGCATTGTAGATGCTACCATCTGATTAGCCGATTGGCGCATCAGGACTTCTTTCCCGATGACGAGGAGAAGACGCGCGCGGCCGAGCTTCTGCATCGGGTTGAGGAATTCAGCGGTGTGCTCGTTTTTGTCTAAGTGATCATGTCGAATCATCTCCACATCTTCATCTATGTTCCCGAACCCGGTGGAAGAGCGAAACGAGAGGCGAACTCACCGCAACTGGAGTACAAGCTGGCATGAGTTGCTGTATCGAAAATACTGTGTCAATAAGCTCTGTTGGTAATATATTGCGCGTTCCCCTGAAAAGGAATAGTAC
>JBJEWD010000039.1:0-1929 GCA_051884875.1 Kiritimatiellia bacterium | reverse complement strand
TGCGCATGGCGCCGGTAGAATCCGCCGAGCGCCCGCGCGGCCTCGCGCACGCCGGCCGTCACGCCCCGGCCGTCCTGCGGCGGCGGCGTGAACAGCGTCCCGACGCCCGGCGGCATCATGGGCGCGCCTCCATTGAACAGTTCATGTGTACACGGGATGTATTCACCAGTATCCTTCGCTGATTTGTTAGACTCGGCTTATTATACCACACCTTCTTCCGCACCGGCGGTCACCGGACAAAGGAAATGCAACCATGGGCGGATTAAATGCAGCATAAGCATTGGGGGCTGCTTTTAGTTTGCCCAAGTCGCGTTCAGCCGATGGTCGTCCGTCGCGGGGCTCGCCTTGGGCGAACCGCCGCAGAAAGACGGGTTGCCCGTGAGCGATTTACTGGGCAAATTGATGACAGCGAAATCAATTCGCCCAGTATGCCGCATTGCATGCGACACCCAAATGTGATACAATACGCGTATGAAACTGATAGAAAGAACGGCTTTTGCCACAATCAGGAGACTGTCCGCGCAATTTCCCGCCGTCATGGTTTGCGGCGCAAGACAGGTCGGCAAGACAACACTTCTTCGCACGGCAGCCGAGGCTGGACGTAAATTCGTGTCGCTTGACGATCCCGACCTTCGCTTCCTCGCGCGAAACGATCCCGCGCTCTTTCTGCAGACCTATTCGCCGCCGGTTGTCATTGACGAAATCCAATACGCCCCGCAGCTTCTACCGCTCGTAAAGATGGCGATCGACGGCGACAGCGATGCGTGCGGACGGTTCTGGTTCACAGGTTCGCAGCAATTCCACCTCATGCGCGATATCGGCGAATCCCTCGCAGGGCGCATAGCCGTCATCGACCTTGCCGGAATATCGCAAGGCGAGGAACTCGGCAGAACGGACGACGCCCCCTTTCGTGTCCCCGACACCATTCCCACCGGACGGCATTTCGACGGGCTGCTTCCCATCTATCGCAGAATCCACAGAGGCTCCTTCCCGGCACTTGTCTCCGGTCGAGTACGGGACTGGCATTCGTTCTACAAGTCATACGTGCGCACCTACCTTGAGCGGGACGTACATGACTTGACGCGCATCACCGACGAAGAACGCTTCTTGACCTTTCTCAAGGCGGCGGCAGCGCGAACCGGTCAGCTGCTGAATCTCTCGGAACTCGCGCGGGATGTCGGCATCGCCGCTGCGACAGCCCGCGACTGGATGGGCGTGCTCGGCGCATCCGGGATCGTCCACCTGCTCAGACCCTACTCGTGCAATGTCACGTCGCGCATCGTCAAGACGCCGAAGCTCTATTTCGCGGACACCGGACTTTGCTGCTATCTCACCGGCTGGTCTTCGCCCGAAACGCTCTCTGGCGGAGCGATGGCCGGCGCCATGCTGGAGACGTACGTCGTAGGCGAAATCCTCAAGCGCAGCGGAAATTGCGGACAAGACGCCGGGCTTTGGTTCTATCGCGACAAGGCCGGCTCGGAGATAGACATTCTCATCGAACACGACGGCATCCTCGACCCGGTGGAAGTCAAGAAGGCGGCGAGTCCGAGCCGCGCCGACATACGCGCATTCGCGAAGGTTGCCTCGCTCGGCATCCCGCTCGGCAGAGGCGCCGTCCTGTGCCTTGCCGAACGCGCGACGATGCTCGCGCATGACGTTGCAATTCTCCCGATAGGCATTTTGTAGAGCCGGCGGCAAAACGCTCGCGGCACCCGTTAAAACGACAAGGCCGTGGCCGATGCGATTGCCATATTGACAAATGTAGCCCAGACACATTGCAAGGGCACATGCTTTTTGGCCCCCTCTCCACTTTCCTGCCGAGAAAATCCGATCCGGCGGCAGAGGCGAATGTCCGTCTGCTCAATAGGCGCGGACAAGCTCCAGTTGGCAGTCGGCGATCAGCCCGAGCAGTTCGAGGTCGTGCGTGAT
>JBJEWD010000038.1:0-42357 GCA_051884875.1 Kiritimatiellia bacterium | reverse complement strand
GACCTTGTCCATGGCCGCCTCCATCCCCTTTGCAAAAATCCGGGATAAGGGTGAAGGGAAAATTGTAATAGGGTCACAAGACAAAGTAAATGCAACCCCTTAGCGAGGCGGGGGTTGCATTTACTCTGCCGTTTCGGTTGGTCGCATTAAGTCTGCCCGTACCACAGGGGGTTGCATTCACTCTGCCATGGACTGGAACGGAGAAAAGATCGTTCGGCTGGAGGAGCGGAACCATCCAACGCCCCCATGGGGGCGGCCCGTCGCATTTAAACCGCCATGCCCGTTTGGGGTATCATCTGTCCACTCCGGCAATCCCGCCGGGGCAAACCAAGGAAAACGACAAATGACAAAGGGAAAGAAGCACATGGACGGCACGAAACGGTGCCGCATCGAATTCGGCCTTGCGGCCGGAGAGTCCGAAAGACAGATCGCGCGGGCAATAGGGGTAAGCCTCTCCACCGTCTCGCGCGAGATCGGGAAGCACGCCTGCGTGAGCTTCAAGGGATGCCGCGGGCGCGCGAACCAATGCGTCCACCGCGCCGACTGCAGACTCACCGGCGTCTGCGGGGACTGTCCCGCCAAGGGCGCGCCCTGCGTCCGGTGCAGCTACCGCAACTGCAACAGGTTCTGCGGACAGGTCGTGTACATCGACTGCCCGCAGCGCCTTCGGCGCACGGCAGGGGTCTGCAACGGCTGTCCGGACGAGAAGAGCTGCCACAGGCGCAAGCGCTTCTACGTCGCGAGCCGCGCGCAGGAGGAATACCGCAGGGACCTCGGCGAGAAACGCCAGGGGGCCGCGCTGGAGCCGTGGGAGCGCGAGTACATCGACAATCTCGTATCCCCGAAGATCAGGGCGGGACAGTCCGTGCACCACATCTGCGTCACGAACGCGGCGAAGCTCACGCGCAACGAACGCACCATCCAGCGCTACGTCAACTGCGGCATCCTGTCCGCCAAGCGCGGCGAACTCAAGCGCGCGTGCATGATGCGCCCGCGCAAGTCCCTCGCAAGGGAGTACCAGCACAAGGTCGAGACCGGCTGCCACGTCGGGCGCACGTTCGAGGACTACCAGGCGTTTCTCGCGGCGAACCCGGGAATCGGCCCCGTCTTCATGGACCTCGTCATCGGGCGCCCCGGCGGAGTCTGCCTCCTGACGCTCCACTGGCCCGACGCCGCGTTCATGACCGGAATACTCATCCCCAACAAGTGCGCGGCGAACGTCGTCGCCGTGTTCGACAGGCTCTGCGACGAGCTCGGCCTGGAACTGTTCGGGCGCCTGTTCCAGGTGATCCTCACCGACCGCGGCACGGAGTTCTCCCATCCTTCGCGCATCGAAGCATGCGAGGACGGGACGAAGCGCACGCGGGTGTTCTTCTGCGATCCCATGAACTCCAACCAGAAGTCGCAGATCGAGCGCAACCACGAAATCGTCCGCGAGATACTCCCCAAGGGCGTGTCGCTTGACGGTCTCTCGCAGGACCAGGCGTACCTCGCGCTCTCGCACGTCAACGCCTACGTCCGGCTCTCCCAGTCCGACCGCACGCCCTACGACGTGTTCGAGTTCCTCTACGGCGAGGGCATGGCGGCGAAGCTGCACATCATGAAAATCGACCCCAGGGAGGTAGTGCTCAAGCCGCGCCTCGTCGGCATCGAGATGAAGTAAAGGCCCTCTGACATGTCGTCCGAGCACCCAGGCGCATTTACTAGGCCGCAAACCAGACTTGCGCAATGGGTTGGGTATCCTTTTGTCTCGAAGGGCCGACGCGTATTGTACCGCAACCTCCACATCGGATGCAACCCCGCAGAAACCGAAATAATGGCGCCCGGACGATGCCGAACGACCATCGGTTGAATGCAACCTGGGCAGACTAAATGCAACCCTCAACGCTTATGTTGCATTTAACCCGCCCATAGTTGCATTTACTTTGTCCAGTGACCATTCCTAGACATTTTCTGCTTTTCACACGCTCAAAATCTGGAGATCGCTTCCGGGATTTACGGAATTTCGCTTCCGTAATTTGTGGGCATTCACCGCCCTACTTCCCGAACCGCCACGCTGCGCACCATTGGAGGTTTTGGAGCGCAGCAAGGCAACTTTTGGTGTGCACCATTTTTCCCTCGTGGCGAAGCTGCTGCACTCCGCCGTTCCCGGGGCAAGGGCAGTTTCTGCCGCCTGCAGCCGGTTCCGGGCGTCCTCCATGCGCTTCCCGATGTCCGCTCCAGATCGGTGGAATCGATTGGCGCCCCAGTCCGACCGGCAAGAAGAAGCGACGCCTGCTGAGTACACAGTATTTGCCAAACCAGGCTACCCAAACCGCGGAAGCGAAACGTCCACCTTTTCGGTTAATCCTCAATGCTAGCCTTTGTCCCGATTCTACAGGACGAAACCACCGTCCGGCAAGTTCAACTGCCACATATGGGGTTGATGTAATTCACCGCATCAACAGCAAAACTAAGCCCGTCTGCTTCGGGAACAGGTGTTCCCTAAGTTTGCGCTGTCGAAGTTATTTATTGCAATGTAATTTGCATTATGCATCTCGTTTTAACAGTTTCACGATTTCATCCTCAATTGTCCCTTGCGGCAATTCAACAACGCCATTTTTTCCGAAAAAGAACAGACGACTAGCAAAGCGTACGCTCTCCATATCATGTGAGACAAGAATAACCGTTCGATCCTTGCTACATTTGCGCAAGGTTTCGTAAATTTTTTGCTTCATAACAATGTCAAGATTATTTGATACTTCGTCTACGACCAACAAATCTGGATTTCGAACCAAGGCGCGGGCAATGGACAACAACTGTAGTTGACCACCTGAAATCGTTTCCGAAGAGACGGGTGTATATATGCCATTGGGTAGCGATTCCACCCAATCTTCAAGGCCACATACTTGTACCATGAATTTTACGGTGTCGGCCGAAATGTCTTGATCCTTAAGCCGTATGGCATCAATGATACTTTCTCCACGCATCTCTATGTCCTGTGGAATCCACCCGACCCGCATCTCTTTAGCAATAATCCTTCCCTTCACAGGTTTAAGCATCTTCAGGATCAATTTGGCGAGAGTACTTTTTCCTGTCCCGTTCCGTCCAAAGAATACGCAAAAGTCTCCTACGTGTAAACTCATTGAAAGCCCGCTAAACACTTTCTTCGCACCGGGATATGAGAACGAAACGGCATCGCATGCTACAAGGTCGTTTTCTTGCAGAGAATTGCCCCCAGATAATACAATTTTGTCAAGTGGCGACGGCTCCATTATACTGCACGAAACCGTTTTCTTAATTTCCCTCATTGCCTCAAGGCCTGTTTCCATTGAAGGAATAACCTGCATTATTACCGTAACCCCTTGCAGCAATTGATTGACTAATACCATAAGTGCTACTATTTCACCAATCGTACTCCTACCATGTAAAACCAGACTGACACAAAACAACACTACACTGCTTCGCATGAACCAAAAAGCAGAATCCATAGCAAACTTATTTTGAGCCGTAACCACGGAAAGAACCCGCTCACGGTCAGTTGCCGTTGCTACTGTATCTTGAACCACCGAGAAATAGCGCGATGTTGCTCTGTGAATTACCAACAACGGATGCATCTTCACCATCCCATAAACCACATCACTAAAACTATACATGCTTTCACGCATTTTTTCCGATGCAATTCTTACTCGTGGCATAAATATGAAACAGACTACGCCGCCAACTATAACGGACAGGATGAGGAAAATGATTGCAGTCCCGTTTTTGTAGGCAATCAGGGCAATGCTCCCAAACCAGAACAAGCAAAATCCGATGACCGTGCCAAAGAATTGTCGCATGAACGCACAAACCATTTTGACATCATACGAAAGTTTACCCATCCATTTACCGACTGGAATCTGTAGAAACTTATCAATGTCTATATTTGCGACAGATTCCCAATACGTGGAAAATAGACGCCTGTCGAAAACAGAGAATGCCCTTGCCTCTATGACTTCTTTTAGGTATGCCACTATGACGACTGCGCATTCTGTCGCCAATAGCAATGCCGCGCATCCCCATATTCCCCATGGCCCATCAAGCTTGCCGATTAAAACATCAACGAGAAGTCCTGTAAGAATTGGGATGGATAGTCGCAGGGATTCGTAAAGCGCAGTAATTGTTGCCATTAATGCCTTTTGAGGCAGCAGCTGGCAAAGCCCACGCAATGTCCAGAGATTCGTCATGTGCGTGGTTGCTCGATCTCCGTTACAAGATTATCCGATAAGGCAGTTTCTGCCGTTAGGCGTGTGCTTTCCGCCATTTTCCTTTTCCACACACTCTTGGATGTTCCTGTACAACATTCAAGAAAGGAAACCAGTCGATCTTCATCAGAATCAATTTCGTCTGCAAGCGCACGTAATTCCGCCGCATTTTTTGCTCCGGAAATTTCTTTCGCCGCAGGATGAAACATGAAAACCCCGTAGGGCGCACATACTCGTTGCTTACCGCTTGCGAAAACGGCAATTGCCGCCGAATCAACATTTGCGATATTGTACGTGAAGACTTCGCAGGGCAGGGTACGTATCAATTGTCCCATTGCAAGCGCAATGGAAACATGACCACCGCTTGAACATATCCGAATATGCAGACGCGTACACTCGTCCGACACGGAATTCTGAATGAATTTCAAGAATTCTTCAAGGCATTTCTGATCCAACAAGCCAGAGATTGTGTATATGGATTGACTTTTGCTTTTGAGCGCAAAGGCGTTCATCACTCGACCTCCTCAAGACTTAGATACCGTAAAGCCTTATCCGATGTCATAAGTTCTTCACCGGAGAGCGTCTCCCCTTGCTCTATCTTCTGCTCCATTCTTTTCAGATGATAAAGGCTGCACATTCTAGCCTTTGCCTTTTGCATTCGGCACGTTGTCCTCGGCGAAGACCATTTGTTGACATCACCATGCAGCTTTACATGGAAACCAAAACACGGTTTGCAGGTATTCCTAATTGGGCAGGCGTCACAAACAGGATCCCAAGGGACTATCTTAAGATTTGCATATTCCTTCTTTGCCCTGTCTGCCAATTCCTGCCCCAAAGTCAAAGGGGCAAATATGTGGCAAATGTAATCAGTACCATCCACATCATAATTGACTATGTTGTCCACTGCGCCACAGAATGCCGATTCCTTCAGCCTATTACCCGGGAAAAAATTGGCAATACGGAGAGAGAAGAGTCCACTTGCCCTCGCTTCATCGGGATTTCCAAGATAGTCGGGTATCAGTTCCATCATCTGTTCTTCATAAATTCTTGCATCTTCTTCCGTCCACTCAAATCCATCGCCTATCACTGCGGTAAACGGAATCCTTCGTTCGTTCATCTGTCGAACATTCTCCACCAAGTACTGAATCGAGTCGCGAAACAACACCACGGCAATCCGTCTGTCCGGCCAGGTTTTTATAAAATACTCATAGTCTATGGGCAGAGAGGTGCGATTGATTTCATTGACACCCGAAAGACCGTCAAAGCTCAAGCCCACACTGAATCTATGTTTGTTTGCGGTAAACCATTTGCGCATATTGTCTGTCAACAATGTTCCATTTGTCGGCAACGACAGCTCGTATGGCAACGGCCAATCTTTACCCCATACCCATTCCGAGACTTCCTTGATGAGATCAAATTCCTCAAGAGGTTCGCCGCCCATGAATGATATGTCAAGAGCCTCTGTCACACCATCACGCGAAGCGTATTCAAACTCATTCGTTAGAACTCGTTTTGCCGTCTCGACTGACATTCTCCTGTCATTACCCTTGTGGCTCTCGTAGCAATAGCGACAATTCAAATTGCAATGTCGCGTCACGGTCAACATAACTTGCCGTGTTTTCGCTATTCCCTCTGCATTTCTGCGTTCATTCTCCATGAGTCATCTAACCTTTCGTAATGGCGCTGTGCCTATGAATTTCATAGGCACAGCGCCATCTGTACCACAGCCAACGGCATTAACCGTTGCCCTTCCATGCTTTCCAACAGAAGCAACGGCTTCCGTCGCAATAGGATGAACAGGAATTAGTGCACGATGTGCATCCCCACGTATTCAGCGTGGGGTCGGAACTCGTCGCAATCGTCCCGTGCTCACTCTTGTAAGCATCAAGCATCGCGCCAAGTTTAGCCAATTCGATCTTGCTGACTTTCATTTTTCTCACCTCCTTTCCTGGGATTGCCGATAATTCGGCTGTTACCAATTACAAATGGCGATTCCACATTAGGGAAGTCGATTTTAGAAAGAATGTCATATGCCTCCATCGCCTTTTGTGCTTTTATGGCGTCTTCGTGAGGCATGTTAGAACCCCGCCTGTTTATGATTAGTCGTATCTGGAATTCACAAACGCTTATTGCCCGTGCAAGCGCCATGAGGCACCCTCGCATGTCCCGTTTAGCTATCGCACCTCGATACTTGAAATTAAAGCCCGCGCATGTAGGGCATGTGTGTCGCAGAACACAACAGTTGCATCGACTATCGTTATAGAGATCGCCATCTTCCCAATTGAACCTGTCAATTTCCGCTCGCGAATCTCCAAGCACAACCGGCGTGAAAAGATGGCACCCATACTTCCGGCCATCAATGTCATATGTCACCATATGTGTACCTGTTCCGCAGAACTTCTTTTGTAATGTTGCCTTGCCATTGTCCTTTGGCAACTCTACTGCCAATGTCTGCCCAAGCAGATTAATCGGGGGAATCGTTGCGTCTCTTATGTACTCCTCTCCCAATATCCGCAATTGATCTCGATATAAAATCGCATCGTCTTTTGTCCACTCGATACCCTGTGCCAAGGCTGCCTCTACACGGAAATTTCGTTCGCGTTGCAGGAATAGTACGCCTCGTGCCAATAACGGTAGCGTTCCTTTTGAGATTGTCATGTGAACACTCTGCAGCGGCCACGTCTGTTTGAAGAAATTGTAGTCAATCGTCTTCTGGTCAATTCCGCGATTTGCATTTTGCATTGATTCCGTACCATCGCAACTTGCACCCAGCCATACATTCTCCCTGTGTTCACGAAACCAGGATTTCATTTCTCGTGTCAGTAATGTGCCGTTAGTCGTGGCAAAGAACACAAAGGGAACTTTGGGGGGATGTGCTTCGACCCATTCAACGACATACTTGATTAACGGGAAGTTCATCAATGGCTCTCCGCCCATGAAGTCAATTTGCAACGCTTCAAACTTGTCTGAACTTTCCACAAGAGCGAGTTCCTTTTGGACAATGGAAATGGCAAGTTCCTTGTCCATGTACCCATCTCCCTTGAACTCTTCGTAGCAGTAAGTGCAATTCAAGTTACATGCATGAGTCACCATAAGAGTACATGTTCGCACTCTGGTGTTGCCCTCATAATCATCGAATATAGGTAGTAAGGCCATTGGGTCTCCTTGGTTATTCTTGTTGTCCAAACATTCTCATTGTTCGTTCATCTTCCTGTTGCAACCAAACTCTTGCTCGGCAAGCATCATGTACCGCGTTAATGACATATGCGAAACATAAAACCGCAACGACAAGCAACAGCGCAATGGCAATACACCATTTTAAGCACGACAGGAGCTTTCGCAGAGAGGTCGCCATACGCGCGGAATCAATATCTAGGGGCGGAACATCTTGGACAGGTGAATTGTCCATAATACGTGTCACCGCAGCGAGGGCACTTGATGCCTTGGATTTGCCCCTGAGATCCATTACCCTGCAATCCACCGCCGTTATCCGCATTCTGCATCATTTGCGGTTGCATCATATACATTTGTTGCGACATGATCATGCCTTCTCCCATGCCTTGCATCATATGTCCCAGCTCCTTGCAACCACTTAATAAAGTGATGCAAATAGCGCAAAGTACGGACAATTTCATTATGCCTCCCAAAATTATTTGTCTACCCAATACCCACCTGCGGCATTGCACCGCGGACATGCAGGAGAGAGCACACAAAATGTACACATTCGCTTCCCCCTAATACAGGCTGTACAAGCCCATCCCCTAAAGATCCCCGTACCCTTGCAGACGCTGCATCTCATTTGCCCTGTTCCGTTGCAATACGAACATAGGAACTTATGCCCGTTGCATTGAGGACACGTTACCCGGACTAATTCTGCAATGGCAGAAAGTGCGATCATCGCGACTGCAACAAGACCAATCACCTTTAGGCGATTGCATTTCAGCTTTTTCTTCGTCTTCATTCTCCATACCCTTGTTTTGATTATAACGGTCCGAGGATCGGGTTTATCCTCGTTCCGTGTCGCCGCTGGACGGTCTAGACACCGGCTGAGGGCATAAAACCTCTCATTGTGGCTTTCGAGAGGTCGTAGTGATCACCTTGTAGGAACACCGTGAGAGGCAAAACGCTTGCGCGTTTCCTCTGCATGGCGTCGCCAAGGAAAGATGCACAAGGCTCCCCGCATCAAGGGCCGCCGACCCAAACCATCCCGATTCGGACATGTCTTGCTGAACGAATCTTATCGCGTTAGCCCAGTCGCAGTTCTTTTCCGCCGTTTCGATGCGCTGATACAAATATTGCTGCGTGTAATCGTCGGCCGAGTATTGGCCGCTATATCCGGCAAAGCTGAGCATCGCCCCGACTCCAGCCACAATCGTGGCCATCTTGATCATTTTATTATTCATCTTTGCTTCCTTCTACCTTTGGTTTTTACAAGTTACTAAATTGACAATACAGTCCTCTATCGCACCTCGTTCACCCAAGGTCCCCACCACCCGGCGCAGAAAAAGAAGCGGCGTGCCTTCACATCGATGTCCTGACGGAGGCACGACCAAGCGCCTTGAAGGAACAAACGAATAGAAGACACGCCACGTGAGTACCACGTAGCGCATCTTACATATCCGGCCCCTTCTGAAGCTTTGGTCGTTTTCCGTCAGAGCCAAATACGCAAGAATGCGTACGCGCCAGGCCTTTTCGAGGTTGCTGGCTCCTTCGTCTGGACGATGCGCTCGCACGCATCATCCGCAGAAGGTTGCGGCCCCTTTCAGGGGCCCGGTGGCCGGCGTGGGAGTCCGCCGACGTCTGTTAAAGATCGGTCGCCATGTCGCCAGGGCCATCCGCGCAACTATCTCCCGTTACGCAGATTCTGGAATTATACCACATTCCGCCACTCGCTGACAAGGTCGGCATCCCGTCGGGAAGCTTCGGGAAGCATCCCTTCGAGGTCGTTCTGCCGGCAACGCCCAATGCCGAAACGATTGCCGCGATGGAAGCGGGCGAGCGCGGTCTTGCCCTGAACAATCTCCCCAAACCGTCGAGTTTCTCGCAGATGGCGTTCCCCTCCCCGAATCCATGCACGACCATGCGCTTTCGGCGCGAGGGCTTTAGGTGCGACGGGTCACCGCTCGCACGCTGCGCCGCGCTTACAGCAAGCCCGTCTCGACATGAAACGCAAAAGTCTTGCCGGGGGCGAGGAACCGTTGCTGTCCGTGCGCCCGACAGAAGAGCCGCCCCTTGTGCTCGGCCGTAGCCGGCAGGCACATGCCCATCGCATCCTCGTCCACCGTGCGGGCAATCCAACGCGTCGCATAGGGAAGCTCCGACGGACGATACCTGACGAACACGCCGCCCGCCCGCTTCGGATAGACCTGCTTGACCGTCGCCCAGCCCTTAGCGTCCGGCCGATGGAAGTAGCAGTTCACGATCTCGGGCCGGTAGCTTTCGCCCTTCGCGCCGACGACGGACTGCGCCCGGTAGTCCTGGTCCAGCACGGCCAGCCACCGGTTCGTCGCGTCGCCCCACGGCCGGTAGTAATCGTCCGGCACCTCGTGGTTGATGATCGGCGCCCGCTTCAGCGGCGACTCGACGATCTTCGAGCCGTCAACGGGCCGGTGATTGACGTGGCAGAGGTAGTAGTACTCCAAGGGGATGTCCTTCAGATTCTTCGCCGTCGCCTCGATGGCGATCTTCGCCTCGCCCTTGCGGAGCGTCACCCGCGGGGCAAAGCGGTAGTTGCAGGTGAAGCACATGTCGTGCTGGTAGGTTCCGCCGACCGCGACGAACTCGCCCTGCCGGTCCTTGCCGAACTCGACATAGGCCGTCTGGTAGCGGGCGATGGGCAGCTCCGCATGACCGACGTGCGTATCCTTCTCCGTCGGGTTGCCCATCGCCGTCAGGCCACAGTGCATCATGAAGCAGCCGTAGCTCTCATTGAAGCATTCCCGGCAGTTCTTCGGCTCGTCGTACATCGACTTCATCGCCAGCTCGCGTCCGTCGAAGTCGCAGCGCCAGATCATCGCGTCGGCTCCGCTCACCATCGCGTTCTGAGCCCGCGTTCCCTCCATGTCGGCATACCATCCGGCATCGTCCTTGAGGAACACGATGCGCTTGTCAACCACAGTTGTGTTTTGCATAGTCTTTATTTCCTTTCGCTTTCGTTTTAAGTAACACTCTACCTGAGTTCGAATTCAAGCCTTGGCCATTGGCGTTCCATAGCCGCCGCCATAGCGAAGGTGATACCGGAAGGTCATCCCGTTCGTGTCAATCCACAGCCACGAAGACCTGTGGTCATCGGGAATTGCAGCAGCCTCAACGCAGAACCTGCCGTGTTCGGCCCATTTTGTCGTTTGCATCCTTTCCTTCCTTGCCAAGATCCTCAGGCAGGGACCATCCCCTCGCAAACGAACGGTCGCACATCTTGTGATCAAGACGCACGACCTCTCCGGAACATGTTTCCCTTTCGGGCACATCGCCTCTTCGGCTACCACCGTGGTGTTCCACTCGGTTGGCGCGACCGGCCTCTCGGCCAATCGTCTCCTGATGTCTTGACGGCGGATATTATAACATATTGCTGTTTTAGCCACAAGGGGTATTTCAACTTTTTCTGCATAGGAAAAATCAGCCTTCCACGGCGTCGAGGAACCGCTCGATCAGCGCATCGACCTTCTCCCAGGTCTTGATCGCCTTAACCCAGCGCTCCGGGATTGCGCCAAAGCCGTAGTAGGCGCCGGCGATCTGCCCGAAGACCGCACCGATGGAGTCCGAATCGCCGCCGAGATTCACCGCTGCGACAAGACCATCCTCGAAGCTCCCGGTCGTATTGAACGCCCAGAGCGCGGCGTCGAGCGTCGAGACCGCCCAGCCGGAATTGTTGACTTCCTCGCGGGTTTGGTAGGACGAGCTCTCGGTCGTGCGAACGCCCGCCATGTGTTCATCAAGCACCTTGGCGAAGCGATCCACAACCTCGCGCACCTTGTTCGAGCTATGAGTAAGGTCGCTGATCTCGTGCATGACCTTCGCCGGATCGCGCTCCTTTTGCGCAAGGAGATACGACGGCGCAAAGCGCATGATCGAGCCGTTGCCCTGCGAATCCTCGCGTCCGTTGACCATGGCGCCGGAGCGAGCGAACGCCATCACGGAGTCGCATGTCGCGCACCCGACATCGAACGCCGCGCCGTCCTTCGACGAAAGGTAGCCATCCATAAGCCACTTCACGAACGTGTCGCCGATGTCTTTCAGGTTGTACTTGCCCTTGCGGACGTAGGAATCCATGATGCACATCGCCATCGAGCCATCGTCCGTCCAGTAGCCGGCCGGGAGGTTGAACACCGGGCACTTCACCATCTCCGTAATCCACGGATGATTGTCCTTGCCGCTGAACTGAATGGGGCTACCAAAGGCGTCGCCGACGATGAGACCCCAGAGCATTCCCTTGGCCTTGTTCCTGTCCATGGTCCGTTTTCCTTTCTTGTCGTTTCAGATTTTGGCCACCGCCGCTTCAAGCGCCCTGGCGTAGTCCAGCAGCACCGCGCGGCGATATTCCTCCGGCAACAGCGACACCAGCTCCGTGAAGCGGCAGTTCTTCGCCGCCGACCAGAGTTCCGCGTCATCGACCGTGCCGAGTATGCGGCGCAGGTCGTACTGATCTGGGTGCTTCGCAAGCGAGAGGTATCCGCTTCTCGGATCATCAACGCTGCATCTGCCCCAGAACCACCCCTTGCGCTTGCCGCAGGCTCGGAAATCGAAACTCGCCCCGTTGTCCACGAACCAGAGGTTGCCATCCGGATCGACTTTCACGTTGTCGTAGGTGAAGGTGTCGATTCCGGCGATGAGCGCCTGGACGGGATAGGCGGCGACCGCCTGTGCGCGAATCTTTGCACGGTGCGCGGCGTCCGCTCCGCCCCACACTTCCATGATGGGTTTGAGTGCATCGTCATAGACCGCGAGGCGCACAGTCTGACGCCCGCGACCATCGCCGAAATCGACGCGGTACTCGCGGGAGAACGGAACGTTGAAACCGGCCGCGCGTAGGAAATTGTCGGCCACGAGCTCGTTGTGGACGTGTTCGTCGCTCGAATACGCCGACCAGCTTCCGCACTTCGCAATGAAGCGATGTCCGCCGATCTCGCCGACCCTCGGATGCGTGCAGCCGCGCGGCGTCGTCTTGAAGTCAGCCAGCATCGCTGCCGTCAATTCCTCGGGGAAGACCGAATTGTTCTTGGCTATGCTGCTCATTTTCCTTCCTCTCATATTTCTGTTTAAGCCAGATGATTCTTGCCGACAAAACCAGGCCAGGCTTTCAGCCGTTGATTACCAGACCGCTCTTCTTCGATACAGTTTCGCGGGGGCGTGGGCGCGACCGCCGAGGTCTTCCCACTCGCCCTCGCACACTTCGAGCAGCGGATCCTTGGTCGCGGTCAGCTGCCGCCGGAAGCTCGGAATGTTGGCGGCGCTGACCGAATGGCGCGTGAGATACTGATAGACGTCGATGTAGTTGGAGAGCGTGAACTTCTCCGGCAGGAAGAAGAACACCAGCCTCTTGATGTCGAACGAAAGCATCCGCAGAAACGCCTGCACGATGATCTGCGCATGATCGAACGCCAGCGGGTTGTCGTCCACCGACGTGACCGTGCCGCCGCCCAGGTCTTCCTCGCGGTAGGTGCCGGTCAGGCTGAACGCCAGTTTCCCGGCGTCGTAGAACGGAAGGTAGAACCGGCCATGGCCGATGACGGGCAACTTCACCGTGAGCCACCTGGCCTCACGCGCATCATCGCCACCCTTGACGTGGCAGCCCTGTCCGCGCTTATGGACGGACACAAAGGCGTTGGAGATGATCCACGCCCTTATGTCCCGATCCGGCTTCGAGAACACGCCGACAGGAATCAGGCGGTCGGCCTCAAGCGCGGTCTCCTCACGAAGTTCGCGCTTCGCCCCTTCGTCCACGGTTTCCGTCGGACGGATGAAGCCGCCCGGCAGCGCCCAGCGCCCCTCGAACGGCCATTGCCCGCGCTTGATGAACAGCACTTCTATGGAAAACTGCGGATTCTCCCGCCACTGGCCCTCGCCAAGCTCACTGTAGGCCGGCCGCACGGCGACAATGTCCGCCGTCACGCTCGGCTTCGGGTACTTGCCGAGCGTCTTGCGGTACTCTTCAATCTTCACCTTGTCGTCTGGCGTCTGCGCAATCATCATTCTGCCCTTCGAGCCGTTCCCTGTTTTGGTTGACGGCGAACATTATATCATATTGCTCATTCAGCCATAAGTAGCCGTTTTATTTCTTTGTCGTCCGCGATTCCCGGGTCCACGCGATTGGCCATTACCAGCCGCAGCGGCGGTCAGGTCGGCCGTTTTGGTATATAATATGTGCCTGTCGCCGGGAACCGGAAGGTCCCGGAGGCGCCCAAAGGAAGGATACGTCCCGTGAAACGCAACCAGTGCATGGAGCTGCTGATGCTGGCAAGCTTCGCCGTCGCCGCAACCGCGTCGGCGATCCATCCCCACAGCATGGCGGTCTGGGTGACCGAAATGTTCTGGGCGGTCGGCTTGCTGGCGTTGCTGCTGGCGACCCGCCGCCGCTTCCGCTTCTCGACTGTGGCCTATCTGTGCTTCTTCAGCTGGATGCTGCTTCAGACGGTCGGCGCCCACTGGACGTTCGCTTCTGCCGCCATCGTCGCCATGGCGATCCGTCGCATCCTCAGACTCGGCAGGTGGCTCGCCGGATAAATGACCTGCCGCCCGTCCCGTCAACCCTGCGAAAACCCAGTGTCGGCGTCTTACGCATTCGCGGCTCATCCGGCACCGGCCGCGCGCACATCGACGTCAAATTCTCCGCACCTAATCAAGGGGATTTGGTATACTAGTAGACATGGAGAAGAAGCCTTCAAATCCCCTTAATTCATGGCTGGTGATCGGTGCCGTCGCCCTCGCCATCCTGCTGTTGCTCAGAATGGATCGCAACCCCATCTCCTCGTCCGAGGAACTGACGCAGGTTGCCTTCCGGCAGGTCATCGCCGAGCAACGTCTTACCGGCGAACTAACCCGTGTCATCGACCACGACGACGGCAGCACCTTCCTTTTCGGCAGGATGTCCAAGCCGAAGACGAACCGGGACGGCAGTGTCGTTCTCGGCGATGACGACAATCCCGCGTTCGTCGAAGTCCCCTTCCGCGTCCAGCTCGTCCCCGGCGAGAACCAGCAGCTGATGGACAGTCTGCTCGCGAACGGCATCCCCGTGCGCGTGGAGGAGCGCAAAAGCGCCATGACGCCTTTCGTCGTACAGCTCATCTTCTTCGTGGCGATGATCGCCATGTTCTACTGGTTCTTCGGCCGCCGGATGGGCGGCGACGGTCTGTTCGGCTACGGCAAGTCGCGCGCGCGGATGCTGAACGGCAAGGAAGACAAGATCAAGATTACCTTTGCGGATGTCGCGGGCGTCGATGAGGCGAAGGAAGAGCTGCAGGAGATCGTCGAGTTCCTCAAGAAGCCCGACGACTTCCGTCGGCTCGGCGGACGCATCCCCAAGGGCGTCCTGATGGTGGGTCCGCCCGGCACGGGAAAGACGCTCCTTGCGAAGGCGATCGCCGGCGAGGCGCAGGTGCCCTTTTTCGCGATTTCGGGCAGCGACTTCGAGGAGATGTTCGTCGGCGTGGGCGCGAGCCGCATGCGCGACATGTTTGCGGAGGCGAAGAAGCGCGCGCCGTGCATCATCTTCATCGACGAGATCGACTCCATCGGCATGAAGCGCACGGGTGCGGGCGCGCTCGGCGGCAACCACGCCTACGAGCAGACGCTGAACACGATGCTGGTGGAGATGGATGGTTTTGACGCGAACGAGGGCGTGATCGTCATCGCCGCCACGAACCGTCCCGATACGCTCGACGCGGCGCTGCTGCGCCCGGGCCGTTTCGACCGTCAGGTGAACGTCGAACTGCCGACCCTCAGGGGGCGCGAGGAAATCCTGCAGCTGCACGGGAAGAAAATCAAATTCGCCGCCGACGCCGACCTCTCGCGCGTAGCGCGCGGCACCCCCGGTTTCTCGGGCGCCGACCTCGCCAACCTGCTGAACGAGGCGGCTCTCCTCGCGACGCGCAAGAAACTCGAAGGGGTGGACATGGCGACCCTGGAGGAAGCGCGCGACAAGGTGCTGTGGGGGCGCGAACGCAAGTCGGCGGGCTATTCGCAGCGCGACCGCGAGATCACCGCATGGCACGAGTCGGGACATGCGCTCCTGCAACTCCTGGTGAAGCACGCCGATCCGCTCCACAAGGTGACGATCATCCCGCGCGGACGCGCCCTCGGCGCGACGATGAGCCTGCCGGAGACGGACGTACTCAACCACACGAAGAGCTACTTCCTCGACGAACTCGTCGTCCTCTGCGGCGGGCGCATCGCCGAACACCTTTTCACGGGCGAGTTCTCGACGGGCGCGGCGCAGGACATCCGCCAGGCGACGGAAATCGCGCGCCAGATGGTCTGCACCTTCGGCATGAGCGACACGTTCGGCTTTCAGGCATTCCGCGAGACGAGCACCTTCGCCGCCGCCGAAGTTCCTCCCGCCTACAGCGAGGAGACGTCACGGGCGATCGACGCCGAGGTGACGAAACTCGTGTCCGACGCCTACGTGCGGGCGGAACGGCTGATCGGCGAGCACCGTCCGCAGCTTGAGATGCTCGCCAGACGGCTGCTGGAGAAGGAAACGATGGACGGCAAGGACGTCGAGGCGCTCGTCCGCGGCGAAGAGGGGACGAACGTCGGAACGCCCGCTCCTGGAACGCCGCCCGCCGGAACGGAAGGAGCGCCCGCCGAATGACCGGACTCCTTGAGTACTTCTCGTTCTCGGCGGTGGTGCAAATCGCGATTCTCTACTTCGCGATCTACACCATCCTGAAGGGCGCCCGGGGTTCTCGCTTCGGCCAGATGCTGATGAGCGTGGGACTGCTCGCAGCCCTGCTCATCGCCTTCTCGGCGCTTTTCCATTTCGACGTCCTCTCGCGCATCGTCCAGTTCCTGCTCGCCTACATTGCCGTCTCGACGGTCGTCATCTTCCAGCCCGAAATCCGGCGCATCCTCTCGACAGTGGGCGCCTTCGGCTATCTTGAACGCGCCAAGTACCGGCCCGACGGCTCCGCGACGCCCGAACTGATCGTGGAGACGCTGCTGGAGCTCGCGAAGATCAGGATGGGCGCGCTCATCGCTTTCGAACGCGGCATTTCGCTCAGGAGCTATGAGGATACGGGGGTGGCGACCGACGCGCTTTTCTCCCGCGAACTCGTGCGCAGCATCTTCACGCCGCCGATGCCGTTGCATGACGGCGGGGTCATCGTCCGTGACGGACGCCTCGCGGCCGCCCACTGCATCTTTCCGATCTCCAACAATCCCGAACTCGCCGCCCATGGCATGCGCCATCGCGCCGCCGTGGGGCTTTCCGAAGAGACCGACGCGCTCGTCGTGGTCGTCTCGGAGGAGTCGGGCGCCGTTTCCATCGCCTACAATGGCAAGAACTTCCGCTTTGAAGACCCGGGTGCCGCCGCCCCGCAGATCCGGCGCTGGATCGCGAAAGCACTCCCTCAGGATGCGAACGACCACGGTTTTCTCCACTACCTCCAGGATATGGCTCTCAAATTCTTAAAAGGAAACGGCAAATGAAGGATCGTGCCGCCAAGCCCAGCGTCTTAGCCTCCCTGGCGCGCATCTTCACCCGAAACTGGGGTCTCAAGCTCCTGTCGCTCGCGCTCGCCATCCTCCTCTACTGCGCCCTTCGGCCCACCCATTCCGAGGGCACGCCCAGATCTGACCGACCGTCGGATGCCGCCATGGCGCCCGCGCGGTCCAATGCCGCCCAGAAATGACCGACATCACATCCAGGAACGCGGGCAAACCGAATGAACGGCACGGCTTCGGCTGGCTGCTGTTCCCCGTCTCGCTTTTCCCGCTCGTCGCCCTGCTGACCTACGATCCCCATGCCATCGAGGCGCTGGAGACGCCTGCACATGCCAGCACGAACTGGATCGGGCCGCTCGGCGACTACTTCGCCTACTACGGCTATACGCTCTTCGGTTTCGCGGTCTGGATCGTCCCCCTCATCTGCATCACGCGTGGCATCCGCATCGTCCTGCGCCGCACGCCGGGTCCCTCCCGCCGCCTCCTGTGGCACCTGCTGATACTGGCTTCCGCCGCCTGTCTCCTCCAGGTTGCCGAAAGCCATGCGGACGGCCTCCGCACCCTGCGCGAAAACGCCCGTCTCGTCTGCGCAGGCGGTGCGGTCGGCTATCTCGTGATGACGCGCGGACTGACGCAGCTTCTCTCGGACTTCGGCGCGTCCGTCATCGCCCTCCTCGGCCTTATCGTCGCCACCCTCGCGTCAATCGGAGTGCGGAACATCGCCGCCTTCTTCGCCACCCTCTACCGCTGGGTCGTACTCGGCAGATACAACCGCGAGACGGCAACGGCAACGACGGACGCGACGGACGACACGGAGGAAAGCCGCGCCGACCAGGAACGCTATCTGGCGGCCCTGCGCGCCCGCGATGCGGCCAAAGCCCAACGCGACGCCGACAAGGCCAGGATACGCGAGGAGAAGGAGGCGGAGCGCGCGCGCGTCCGTGCCGCGCGCGCCGCCGCCCGGAAGAATCCCGACCCGCCGACCGCCCCTGCGGCGCCCGTCGAAGCGGAACCCGCCGAAACGACGCCCGGCGGGAAAGGCCCGTACATCCTCCCGTCCGTCTCCCTGCTGGCGCCGCTCAAGACCGCCGCCGCCGACCACAGCGACGTCGGGACCACGAGCCAACGCCTCATCGATACGCTGAAGCTCTTCGGCGTGGACGCGACGCTCAGCTACACGGTTCAGGGTCCCGTCGTCACCAAGTACGCGATCATGCTCGCGCCCGGCACGCGCTATTCGTCCGTCACCAACCTGCAGGACAACCTCAAGGGCGCGCTGCACGCGAAGTCGCTCCGCATCGAGGCGCCGATCCCCGGCGAGGAGGCGATCGGCATCGAGGTGCCGAACCTGAAGCCCGCAGGCATCACTTTCCGCGAGATCTTCGAATCCGACGCCTGGCGGGACGCGAAGGCCGAGCTGCCGCTGCTCTTCGGTAAGCGCGCGGACGGCAAGGAGCTCGTCGCGGATCTGGCGACGATGCCCCATCTGCTCGTCGCCGGCGCGACGGGACAAGGCAAGTCGGTCTGCCTCAATTCGCTCATCAGCGGGCTTCTGATGACCCGCACGCCCGAGCAGCTCAAGCTCATCATGGTCGATCCGAAGTGCGTCGAATTCACCCCCTACGCCGCGATTCCGCATCTGCTCGTGCCGGTGATCACCGACAACCGCAAGGTCGTCTTTTCGCTCCACTGGGCGGTCGCCGAAATGGAGAAGCGCCTGAAGCTTTTCGCCCGCGCCCGCGTCCGCAACATCTACGACTTCAACCGCCGCATGACGCTCACGCAGACGGATATGTTCGGTCGCGATACCGAGATCGGTTCGGACATCCCGCGCACGGTCCCCTACATCGTCATCATCATCGACGAGGCGGCCGATCTCATCGGGCAGTGCGGCAAGGAGGTCAATCCCGACATCCAGCGCATCACCCAGAAGGCGCGCGCGGCAGGCATTCACCTCATCCTCGCGACCCAGCGGCCGGACGCCAAGATCATCACGGGCGCCATCAAGGCCAACATCCCCGGCCGCGTCGCCTTCAAGACGGCCTCCGCCGTCGACTCGCGGACGATTCTCGACGATGCCGGCGCGGAAAACCTGATCGGTCGCGGCGACATGCTCTTCCGCAGCAAGGACGGCCTTCTCATCCGCGCCCAGGGCGCCTGGATCAGCGACAGCGAAATCGTCAGCATCACCTCCTTCATCGAACAGCACTCGAGCGTCGAGTTCGACGAGAAGTTCGCCACCAAGCTCGGACGCGTCAAAGAAGCCGTCATCGAAGACCCCTTCGCCTCCAACGAGGACGATCCCGACAATCAGGAGAAGCCCGCCGTCGAGAAACAGCAGGAGCGCGAACTCGTCAAGGCCGCCGCCAACGCCGACGATTTCAAAAAGGCCGTCGAGTGCATCATCAATACGAAACGCGCCTCGACTTCGCACTTCCAGCGCCAGATGGGATGGGGCTACAACCATTCCGCCAAGATCATGGATATGCTCACCGAGCGCGGCATCATCAGTCCGCAACAGGGCATGGGCCCGCGGACGATCCTCTTGGACCAGGACCAGCTCATGGCCATCATGAACGGCGGCGACGCCACGAATCAGATCGCGGATGGGGCCGCCCCCGAAACCGCAGAACCCACCGGGGAGGACGAGCCTTCCGACAGCGAGGAGACAGACGCATGATAAACTTCGGCAGCACCCTGCGCCAGGCGCGCGAACAGAAGGGTCTCACGACACGCCAGATCGCCGACGCGACCCACATGATGGCACAGACGGTGGAGGATCTCGAAAACGAGAACTTCAGCCGCATTGCCGCGCCGATCTACGGTCGCGGTTTCGTCAAACTCTACTGCGAGGCCGTCGGACTCGACCCCGGGCCGCTCATTGACGAATTCATGGAGATCTTCAACGGCAACCGTCAGCCGACCATCCGCCGCCGGGAGGAGTCCGCGCCCGTGACACGGGAACCCGCGCCCGACGCCCCCGACTCTACGCCCGATGGCGAAGACGACGGCATCCTTCCGGCAGCGTCCGATTCCGGATCATCTTCCGGCGATGCCGCGACGCCGCCGGAAGGTTCGCTCTTCGACTTCGTCGCGCCGGCGCCCGTTTCGCCGCCCGCGCGCTTCGCCGCGCCCGCGCCGATCGACGATACGCCACACGGGTTCAGGTTTCCGATTCCGCCAGTCGTCGGCCGTCTGCTGGCGCTCGCCGGCATCGCCATCGTACTGGTGTGGCTCATCGTCGCGGGATTCCGTGCGCTCTATTCCGCCCTGACGGCGCCGACCGCCGCACCGGCGGACGCGACCGCGTCTCCCATGCCGGGCAACTCCCCCGCTCCCGCGTCCCGCACGCCTATGGACATTCCCCCTCTTTACATCGACTGAGACAAGCGGTATAATTTGTGAACATTGGATCGTCCAATTACTTAAAGGGGAATAAGAAATGGAAATCGTAGTTTGCAAAGACAAAGACGAGGCCTCCCGGCGCGCGGCGCAGATGATCACCGAGGCGGTCAAGAAGAATCCGAAGATCATCCTGGGCCTCGCCACCGGTTCGACGCCCGTCGCCATGTACAACGAGATGGCCAAGGCGGTCAAGGCCAAGAAGGTCAGCTACAGGGAGGTCAAGAGCTGGAACCTCGACGAGTACGTCGGTCTGCCGGGCACGCACGATCAGAGCTACCGCTATTTCATGAACGAGAACCTGTTCAAGAAGATCGACATCCAGATCAAGAACACGCACGTGCTCAACGGCATGGCGAAGGATCCCGAGAAGGAATGCAAGGCGTACGAGGCCCAGATCAAGAAAGCCGGCGGTATCGATATCCAGGTTCTCGGCATCGGCTCCGACGGCCATATCGCGTTCAACGAGCCCGGCACCTCGCTCAAGAGCCGCACATCGATCGTCTACCTCACCCCGTCGACAATCCGGGACAACGCGCGCCTCTTCTTCGGCGGCGACCTGAGCAAGGTTCCGACCCGCGCGCTGTCGATGGGCATCGGGACGATCTGCGACGCCCGGAAAATCATCCTGCTCGCGTTCGGCAAGAACAAAGCCGACGCCGTCAAGGGCATGGTCGAAGGCGGCATGAGCCAGTTCTGCACCGCGTCCGCACTCCAGGCCCACAACGATACCTGGGTCTTCTGCGACGAGGAGGCCGCCTCCAAACTCAAACTCAAGAAATACTACGCGTGGCGCAGCGCCACGAAGCTCGGACTATGAACGAAGAAGGATTCACCAGTTTCCAGTGCGCCTCCTGCCATACGGAGATCGAGGCCTCGCTTGACCTGATCGGCCAACAGACCGAGTGTCCGGCCTGCGGAGCGCGGATAACTGTTCCTCGGGCGGAGGAAGGCGGCATTGTCCGCCACGGAGCCGAGGATACGGACAAGGCACGTACGCAGGCGCTCAAGAGCCGCACGATCCGCATTGAACTCGGAGACCTATGAGCGGTCCGAGGAGGAGGGCGAAGAAGCGCGGCGTCAGGGGTTCCCGCTCTCGGGGCGGTAGTCACGCCCGGAGGCTCGCGCTCGGTTGCGGGATTGCCCTGTCTGCGCTCTACGCACTGCTCGCCATCCTCGGCTGCTGGTTCGTCCATCATCCCAAGGCGTGGATCGACGCGGCGTATGAGAATTCGCCCGTCACCGCTTCCGTTCTGCTGTGGGCGGGCAATCCCATCGGCGACCTGACGGACGCCCTGGGCTGGACAGGGCATGACGTCGTCTACGACTACGATGCCGAGATCGAGCCGGGTACGGTCTGCTTTGCGGGGACGCCCGTGCGGCGCGGTGCGCCGGCTCCGGACGACATCACCGTCCTCGACCGAGGCGAATTCAAGGTCGGCTGGTCCCCGAAGCTCCGCCACCCCGTCTGGGTCGCCTACCATGTCCCTGCGACGGCCACCTTCCCCGAGGGCAAACGGCCGAACTTCACGAAGGATCGCGACGCGCGGGAATCTCCGCCCGCCGCCGCCTATGACAAATCAGGCTACGATCGCGGACATATGGCCCCGAACCATGCCCTCGTGACGCGCTTCGGGGAAGAGGTGCAGAAGCGGACGTTTCTGATGTCCAACATCGCGCCGCAGCTGCCGCAGCTGAATCGCGGCGTCTGGCGCGAATTCGAACACCGCATCGCCGACCTCTGGACGGCGCGCTGGGGCGAGATCTGGGTCGTCGTGGGATGCATCTCCGACGACCTCAACGAAACCTTGAGCGGTACCAACATCGACGTGCCGCGGCAGTTCTACCAGATCGTTCTCGCCCAGGAAGGTACGTTGATTCGCGCCCTCGCCGTCCTGTTCGACCAGGACGTACCCTGGAAAACCTGGCCCACACGCCATCTCGTGAGCATTGACGAACTGGAAAGGCGCACGGGCCTTGATTTCATGCCAGAACTGGAATCCTTCATGGAGCCGCTGGAGGCGGAACTCCCGACCCGGCTCTGGCCAATCCGTTGGCGCGACATCTTCTCGCAGATTGCCCTCAGGTTCAACTGAGGGAATCCCCGCGCCGCGTGCATGGCCCATTTCCCCGCCGATAACCCCAACCGCTGCGGTCGGTAGGCGAGAGCGGGAATCCCGTGACATTCCTAAAGGTGCATCACGCCAAGGAGTGCGTCGTATGCGTCGGTTCCGCCGCGAGAAGCGGGGGAGGACCTACCAGACCAGCGCTTCGAGCGCGTCTTCCATCAGGCGGCGGGCATGGGTGTCGCGTTCGGCCGAGGACGACGAGCCCAGCACGATGACAATGGCACGCTTGCCGTTACGCGTGCCCGTCAGGACGACGGAAGATCCGCCCGCGTCGATATAGCCCGTCTTAAGTCCGTCAACGGCTTCCTTGCCGTCGGCATTGATGATCTTGAGTTTGTTCTTGACCATCACGTTGTTGTGGTTCACGAACTTCAGCGGCTTACCCTTCCCGTCCTTGACCTCGCCGACCTTGGTCGAGGTATAGCGGTAGATCTGCGGGTGCCGCACGATCTCCAACGCCAGCTTGAGCTGATCCGCCGCCGTCGTGCGGTTGAACGATGCGCCGTATTTCGGCGCGGGGAGCCCATGCGGATTGAAATAGCGCGTGCGCGTCATCCCGAGCGACGCGGCCCGGGCGTTCATCCGCGCGACGAAAGCCGTCGCCGAACCGGCGCTGTGGACGCCCAGCACGATTGCGGCATCGTTCGCACTATTCACGAGCAACGCCATCAGGAGATCGTCGATTGTCATCGATTCGCCGACCCGAAGGCCGACCCAACTCGCCTCGCAGCGGTTCACGTCGGGCGTCGCCGTCGCCCGGTCGGTCAACTTGTAGCGCCCGGCCTCGACATCCTCCAGAACGAGCAGCGCGGTCATCAGCTTCGTTACGCTGGCGGGATAGGCCTCGGCATCGGACCGGTCCGCAAACAGCACGCGCCCCGTCGCCGCATCGGCGGAAATGGCACCACAATAGGGTGTCTTCCGATAGGCGGACGGCGCGGCCATCCGCGCCGTCGGCGCCGCCGCAAGGCGTCCCCACGAGGTGAGCGTCGGAATCGCCAGCCCGAGCGCGGCGACCAGCAGTATCGGGAGATGTCCGTTCACTTGATGGTGTGGCGCGTGGCCTTGACGAGGGCCTTCCACATCGCGGCGGCATCCTTGGTCGCCTGCAGCGTCTCGAAGTTATCCCTCTTGCTGAACGTCTGGGCAAGCCCAGCCATCAGGCGCAGGTAGAAGGCCGAAACGGCCACGGGAATCGCCGAAAGGCACACGAGGTGAACCTTCTCGCCGCCCCACATGATGCCATCCCTGGAGAGGCCGAGCGCCAGCGTAAGGCCGCCACCCTCGACGCCGCGGACGTGCGGAAAGGCCAGACCGTCACCCATCGCCGTGGAGAGGACGCTTTCACGATCCATCGCCGCCGAGATAAGCGCATCGGCATTGGCGATGAAGCCGTGGGCCTCCATCGCTTCGGCGAGTTCGGTGATCGCCTCGGCCTCGTTCGTCGCCTTGAGCACCGGGATCATCAGCTCCTCGGCGCTGAAGCGCGAGATGCCCGTCTTGGGGTCGTCCCCTGCCGCCGGTTTCTCCGTCACGTTGCGCGCCTCGTCCTCTTCCGTCGCGAAAAGGATGCGACCGCAACTCGTGCACGTCACGAGGTGCTGCGCGAGCCTGACCTGCTGGCCCTGCGCAATCGGCACCTGCATACCGCAGGCGGAACAGCAGTTGTTGGACATCGCGGCAATCACGATGTGGCTCTTCTTGTAGAGCCGCAGATAGAGGCCCTGGACCTGAGGTTCGAGCTTGTCCTGGAGCTCCGCAATCGAATCGTTGAGCGAATCGAGGTGACTGCCATCGCCGGTCTGATGGTGTTCGTCGCGCGTGAGGACGAGTTCCTGGAGCTGACGAAGGATGTTGATCTGGCTTTTCATGAGTTGCTTTCGGTGTAGATACGAATCTTGTCCAGCGTTTCCGCCGACAGAATGTGTTCCATCAAACAGGCGTCCTTATCCGCCGTTCTGCGGCTGACGCCCAGCTTGATGAGAAAGGATCGAAGCAGCGTGTGCCGATCGAGGACAAGCTGGGCGACGCGCCGGCCCTTCGCCGTCAGTTCAATCGCGGCATACGGCTCCTGGGTGACGAGACCGAGCTTCTTGAGTTCGTGGATCGCCTTGACGACACTCGGCATCTTTACGTCCAGCATGCGCGCGACATCCCGCACGCACGCGCTCTTCCCCGCCTTGATGAGGATGTGGATCGATTCAAGATAATCTTCAAGACTCTGCGTCATTCGATCTGCACCCCCTAGTTTCCGAAGGGACTCGTCTTCTTCATGAGATGGGAGAACTTGACGGACTCGATCGCATCTTCAAGCTGAACGGGGAACGGAGCCGCCGTGCGCACCGTCTCGTAGACGCACTTCCAGAAGGCGCTCGGCCCGTAGACGGAACCCTTCGGTAGCGACACGGGAATCCGCACCACGGGGAATTTCTCGTGCAGATCGACGATTTCCGGCGTGCGGACGCTCGAACGGCGGCGCGGAAACTTGAAATCCGGAGCGATGACGGTCAGCAGCCCCTCCGTCGCACCCGATGGCACCGAAAATGTGCCGCGCTCGGCCCGGAGGACGAACGCCGGCGCACGGTCTTCCGCAAGGCACCCGCCATTGAACTCGACGTCGGCGGAAATCTGTCCGCGCGTCTTGAGATTGACGTGCGCGTAGTCTTCGGCGTCCCCCAGCGACGCGATACGCTTAAGCTCGCTCCACATCTGGATCGGCGGCAGAGGCAGAAGCTTCAGCGCCTGGAGGATGAGATCGGGCATCGCATAATAGGCCGCGCCGCCTCCCAGACGCTTGACCGTCTGCCAATCATCGCGGCGGATGTAATCCTCGCGGCGCACGCGGATCTGGTGGATCTCGCCTAGACGCGGATCCCCGACCATCGACTTCGCCAGCAGGAAATCGGGCGCAAAAAGACCACGCTGCATAACCAGCAGCCGATTCTTCGCCTTCGCCGCCGCACCGCGCAGAAGATTCGCATCGTCGAGCGTCAGCGCGATCGGTGACTCAAGCAGCGTCCAGAAACCCTTCTCCAGCGCCATCAGCGCGTGCTGCACGTGATCTGTCGAACAGGTCGCGATATCCACAATGTCGATGTCGCGTTCGTCGAGCATATCCGCAAACTGGCGGAACATCTTGCAGTCGGGGAAATCCTTCGCAATGATGTCGCGGCGTTCTTTCATGAGATCACAGGCCGCCACAATCTTGAAGAGGGCCGGATGCGACTTGAAAATGGGATAATGGGTCGAGAACATCGCACGGCCAAGGCCCATGAGGGCGACCTTGATCGGCGGACGCTGGTAATCCACTCTCATTTCTTCACGATCTCCGTTATGGCCGACAGAAACTGCGCGACGTCCGTGAACTTGCGGTACACGCTTGCAAAACGAATGTAGGCGACCTCATCGACCAAATGGAGCTCGTCCATCACCAGCTCGGCGATCTTGTCCGCCGGCACCTCGTCGCCCTCGAGTTTCGAGACGACGCGATCGATGATGCCGCGAATCTGCTCGTCGGAGACCTTGCGCTTGCCACAGGCCCGGCGAATCGCCTTGTCGAGCTTGGCGCGATCGAAGGTCTGACGCGTGCCGTCATGCTTGATGACGATCACCTCGTCGCGGCTGATCTCCTCGTAGGTCGTAAAACGGTACCCGCAGGCGCAGCATTCGCGACGACGACGAATCGCCGCCCCCTCGCGCGCCGCGCGGGAATCCAGCACCTTGTCGTCATCCTTGCCGCATCTAGGGCACTTCATGGGCGGTCACTTTCCATTCGGGCACAGCGTGCAGTGGCGACAGTCGAGGTTGACGGGCAGCGGCGGCGGAGCCCCGCGGCGACGCGCCCGCCAGTCGCCAAGCCGGTTGATGAGCGCCAGAAGGAGCCCCAGCGTGATGAAACCGCCCGCCGGCAGAATGGCCATCGTGACCGTGCCGGGATTGAGATTCGTAATCTTGAGCGACCCCCAGACCGTCAGCGAGCCATCGCCGACGATTTCACGCACCGCTGCGATAAGCGCGAGCGCGAGCGTAAAGCCGACACCCGATCCAAGACCGTCCGCAATCGACGCGACGACGCCGTTCTTGCAGGCAAACGCCTCGGCGCGCCCGAGAATGACGCAGTTGACGACGATGAGCGGGATGAAGATGCCGAGACTCGCGGAGAGCTCGGGGAGATAGGCCTGCATCAGGAGGTCGATCGCCGTCACGAACGTCGCGATGATCACGATGTAGCAGGGGATGTGCACCGCTGCGGGAATGACCCGGCGGAGCATCGAGACGAGCGCATTCGAGCAGACGAGGACGAACGTCGCTGCGAGTCCCATGCCTAGCGCATTCTCCAGACTCGTCGTCACCGCCAGCGTCGGACACAGCCCGAGCACCAGACGAAACGTCGGGTTGTTCTTGAATATACCATACCAGAAAGCAAACCAGATTTTCATACCTTGGATATTATAGAACCAATAAAGATGAAAATCAAGGGGAAACGCATTAAAATTTACTGGACGGACATCATGAGCCGGAGAAAGCATGGCATACACAAGGCCCCCGGTGACAGGCCGCGCGCAGCGGATCCGACGGCTCGGGGACCGGATCAACTCAATCCACGGGGCATCACTGAACGGAGAGACTGCGTAGGCCTACGACGATTCACGTCTGGCCCAGACGGCTTAAGGAGTCTTTGCCGACCCATCCCCTTGACAAGTCACCGTTGAAGGTTCCCGAGACATCCGATTCGTCCGAAAACGCCGCCACCGTCGCGAACGCAACCTCAAGACGCGACCCGCCGGGGAACGGATCTTCTGAGTTATCCGCTTGCACCCACATGGATCCTGCAGCCGTTCGCTCCGTCAGCGTACGATGATCGTCAGCCCCGATTCGACCACCCGCAGCGTGCCACCGCCGGCCGTGTCGAGCACCTTGCCCGAAACCTGCTCGCTGTCGACGGTGTAGACGCCGGGAGCTAGCCGGACGCCCGCGACCGTCGCCGCGCCGACGGTCAGCAGCTTGCCGTTCAGATCGAGCTTCGCGTTCGCGCCGATGGCGGCGGACGCCATGCGCAGGTCGGCGGCCAGCTGGACGCGTCCGTAGCTTTCGATCGAGAGCTTCGCCGCCTTGAGCACGTCGTTTTCGCCGCCGTGCTTGAGCGAAGGAATCGGCGTGGGCGCCGTCACGTCCGACAAGGCCGACCTGACGATCACCGTGCCCGCGCCCTCGGCTTCGGAACCGCTCTGCAGATAGATCGTGCCGGCCGAAGACATGCTGGCGGCAGCCGTACCTTGGATCGCCCCGTCGGCGGTGATGTTCGCAAGCGTGAAATCGCCGAAATCGGCGTCCGTGCCGGTCAGCCGGATGGCGATGCGCCCGCCACCGCCGGAGAACACCGCATTGCTGCCGCTCTTCAAGCCGTCCGCCTTCAAAACGCCGCTTCCGGCAATCGCCGCGGCGGTGATGTTGAGCGAACCCGAAGCCGCCTTGGCGCAAGCCCAAACATTCTCGGTCGAAACGACGTTTGCCGTGCCGTTCATGGTCAGTAACCCGCCGACATTCAGCTTGAACGCCGCGCCGCCGGCATTGTTTCTATTGCCGCCGTCGCCGGTGCCGGCCGAAGCGCCGGGGAAAACCGGGTCGAGAATCGAATCGCACGCCATGCTCGCACAGCCCGTGCCGGTGCCGCCGTGGTGACCGCCGTACGGCGAAGCATTCGTCGTGCGCGGACCGCGTCCGTTGCCGTAGAAGAGATACGCCCCGGACTCCACCGTCAGCGCGCCGGGCACGCTCACCGTGCAATTGGGATAGTTGGACGGGAAAGCCTCGCTCGTATTGAAGGTAAATGCGCCAAAGCCCGCATAGTTCTTGCACACGACATCGCCCGCCGGGAAAGTGTAGGGCTTGACCGCTTGGAAGAGCCAGGAGTTCTGCAGAACGTGCTCGCTGGCCTCCGGAACCGTAATCGTGCCGCCCAGATAGACAATCCCGCCCGCCGGCGTCGAACTGGCGGTCTGCGTGCCCAAGGCGGCGAATCCGCCGGTGATTTCCAGCTCGGCCCCCTCGGGAATGGCAAGCATGCCAGCACCACGGAAGATGATCCGGTCGAAAACCCACTTCTCGCCCGGCTTGACCGCCGGCACATGCGCGGGCAGCGGCGGATGCGAGGAGTAATTGTACTGCGAATAGGCCTTCACGTCGTGCAGCTGCAATTCGCCGTTGGCGTCGGTCGCGTTCTTGACGAAGATGGTGCCGCCGCCGCAGGCCGACCAACCGGCCGAACCCGAAACGCGGACATTCGTGCGCGTCAGCGTCACTTCGCCGGAAGTGGCGACGAGCGCGACGCGTCCGCCCGAGCCC
This sequence comes from Kiritimatiellia bacterium, assembly GCA_051884875.1. Taxonomy (GTDB): domain Bacteria; phylum Verrucomicrobiota; class Kiritimatiellia; order RFP12; family UBA1067; genus UBA1067. Next base: position 13,601 of record JBJEWD010000038.1, on the reverse strand, counting down.
GGATTGTTGCTGTAGGATGTGCCATTGCCTTCGTAGGCCGAGGCGATGATCGTGCCGGTGCCGCCGATCGACGCGGCGGTGATGTAGACGGAACCGCCCGCGCCGACGCCCTTCTCGGGATTGCCGCCCGTTTCGGACTGGTGGGAAGATTCGGCGTCGATCGTGCCGTTGATCGTCGCCGCGCCCACCACGGTCAATTTGACCGCGCCGCCGCCGCGCGACGAGGCAGCGCTGTTGCCGCCCGCGCCGATCTCCTCGGGCGCTTTCACGTCGCCGCGAATGTGCGCGTAATTGCCGCTCGTGGTGGCCGCGTGCGCTCCAACCGCACCACCCGGACCGAACCGACCCGCAGCATAGCCCTTGCCGAGCGCATCGATCTTGGCGTTGGCGCCGAGCGTGAAATCGCCGCCGACTTCGAGATTCAGGCGATAGACCGCGGCAGAGCCGCTGGCGACCGTGTTGTTGGCCAGATGGGTAATCTTGCCGCCCTCGATGGTCGCATCACCCGTCACCTTCAGCGCCCCGAAAATCTCCGCGTCGAATGTCGTCGCCACCGTAATCGTGGCGGTATAGGATTCCTCAACCTTCAACCCGGCGATCTCGGCGGAAGGTCCGCCCTCGACGGCAGAATCCCAGGAGCACGCGGTATTGGCGATGTCGCCGTCGAAAAGCACCGCCTCGGCCGCCTGCGGCACGTGCCCGTACGACCAGTTCGCCGCATCGGCCGCGGAACCGTCCTCCCCGGCAATCCAGACATTGTATTCGCTCGGGATAACGAGATCGAGAATCGTCAGCGACACGCCCTCCGCAACCGGCTCGTAATTGCCGCTGGCCAGCGTCATCGTGCCTTCGACATCGTGCGTCACGCTCGGATCCATCTTCGGCGCGAGTTCAATGACCGCCGAGGTTTCGCCGGCGGGAATATATACAACCGCCGGTTCGCCGTAGGTGACGCCGGCGACCGCCGCCTCGTCGTCCGTCGTGAACTGCGGGCAGACCTTCAGCGAATAGGGCGAGGCGTCGGCGCGCGAGACGGTCACCTGCCCCGGGACGAGCTTGTATTCGTTGGCTTCGCACTCCTTGACGAGCGAAAGCGCGCCGGTATAAAGCGTATCGACGTCGTTGGTGATCGAGGCGGTGTCGCTGTCGGCGAAAAAGCGGACGCGATAGGTGGTGTTTTCCGCAAGCGTATCGGTCGCGAACGTGACCTTGGCGACCTCATCGACCGCTACCCCCCCCCCTTCGAAAACATGCTCCGCCGTGCCGTCGTCGACGACTACGCCGGTGCGGACGGCATCAACCAAGCCGATGGTCGCGCGCGCCGTATAAGAGCCGTCTTCGTTGCGCGTCAGACCGCGAGCGCTGAGCGAAGGCGCGCCGGCCACGCCAAGTTGGACGATATCGCTTGCCGCACTCGAAAGCGCAAATTCGTCCACCTTGAAATATCCGTCTTGCGTCTTATAGCTGCCGGCGGCGAAATTGAGCAGGTTCGGCGCACCGGTTCCGGCAGTGTCGACAAGCTGCGCTTCATAGGGACCGGCGGGTTCCGCGACACTATCCCACTCGGCGGCATCCTGCACCATGGCGTAGACCTGCTCCTTGCCGCTATCACCGGTATCGCGATCGATGCGCAGATAGCAGACGATCGTCGTTCCGGCGGTGTAGTCCATGAGGTCGTAGGTGCGTATGCAATCCGACGAAAACGAATCTTCGGTTCCCATCAGCAGCAACGATACCTTGTAGGAGCCGGACGCGACGCGGCGAATGGCGAATCCGGCCGAACGCGTGGTGTTGCCGTTGCTGTTGCGCACCGAGCCATAGGCTGCCGAAGTCGTCAGGCAAATGCCGGCAGAATAGGCCGACTTGTCCGGCACTTTGCCGTCGGTGCTGTCGACCGTCAGGGCCGAGAGCGCCTTCGCGTCGGCATACATCAGAAACCGCAGATGCGTGCTCGCATTCGCCTTGATAGCGGTAACGACATCGCTAGACAGCGTCTTGTACTGCCCGCGCTCGTTGTCGGTCCCGCTCGCTTTGGCGCCGGCCGAACCGCTGCCGACGTATGCGGCCGCGGGCAACTCGGCGAACGAATCGGGCAACGAAAGCCCCGAAGTATAGCTGTTGATGACTCCTGTCGTGCCTTGCCAATTCTTGGAATTGAACCCGAAAATCTTGTCGGTAGTGAATTGCTCGGCCGGCTGTGTAGCGGACTTCAGCGCCGTTGCGTCAGTCGTCGAGTACCCGCCGTCCCCAATCGGGAAGCCATCGTACATCAGAATTTCGCCAAACGCCGACATCGCGCAGACGACGCAGGCACAAAGCGCCGTCAGGCGCAGGAACTTTGCTTTCATACCACCCTCCGTAAGAAACAAAATCCAACTTGCAGCGGTTCCCGCAAGTTTTTACAGTTCAATTATATCACACAAATGGCCCAACATGCAAGACCAGAGAAATTCTGGAATATCCCCAGTTTTGAAAATGGTTACCGAGCCCTCGCGAAGCCTCGCGCGGTCTTGAGCCAATTCTGCCGTTCCCGGACCAAGGGCAAGGGGCGGTTTCTGCCGCCTTCAGCCAGGAAGGATGAACGAATCATCACACCTTGGAGCAGACACCCGTGCACTTTGGGGCAAGCATCCGTGAACCTTTCAATAACCGAACGAATATCACATAAGATCGGTAAGAATTGGCAACTATCGGCTTTAACCCGCCGCCGCCGACCTTCAGTCCTATTTCGTGAGCCGGTGGTCACTGGAAATCCGGGGTCGTGCGGGGTAGTGAGTATAATTAACACCGATGGTTCGCGCTCCGATGGTTCGTGCTCTCGCGAGTCGTGCGGGGCCTCCGATTTGGAGGGAGAAGGGCCCTCCCCTCGCGTTTGCCGCACTTCGCCTGCACGAAGCAGGGCAAGGGCTACCGTTCCGTTCCGCGAGATTAGCGGTTTTGAAGGAATCGAAGGTCGGCGGCTTCCCGACAGGCGATTCCATCATGGCCGCTCTTCCATCAAACATCCCTGCGGAGGAATCAAACCCACGCCCGGGGACTTTGGTTGTCCCTGATGGAGTCGAACCATCACTCTGGGTATCAAAAACCCGTGTACTACCGCTATACGAAGGGACAATGCGCGAATGGCCGTATTATACCAAAAATTCAGCGTTCCATGCGCGATAGCCGAGGGACTTCAGGTGCGCGGCAATTGCCCCGGCCTCGGCTGCCTCACGGGCATAGCCGAACACGGTCGATCCCGAGCCGGTCATCATCGCCCCGGTTGCCCCGGCGGCCGTCAGCGCGACAAGGGCTGTCCCGATTTCAGGATGGAGCGCAATCGCCGGTGTCTGGAGATCGTTCGCCGGGGTCGGGTAGGTCGAATGGCGGAAAGCCCGGAATACCTCGGGGGTTGAGGAGAAGACGCCGGGATTGACCAGAACGAGATGGCGGTGCGGCACCGGCGCCGCACGCGTGACGATCTCGCCGCGCCCTTCCATCAGCACGGGACGACGGTAATGCTGCGCGAGGACGAGCGCGGGGACGTCGCTCCCAAAGGTCGCGCCGATTGCCGCCAGCTCCTCGGGCGTGTGTCCAAGCCGGTAGAGTCCATTCAGGGCCCGCAAGGTCGCGGCGGCATCGGCCGAGCCGCCGCCCAGTCCGCCACCGGCGGGGATCCGCTTCCGCACGGAGATGCGCGCGCCGACCTTCAGCGCTCTGGCCGCCTTCCAGCAGAGATCCTGCTCGCCATAGCCCGTATCCGTCTCGATCGTGTCGGCCGGCTCGATCTCGATCGTATCGGCGAGCGAAATCGGCACGACTAAAGAGCGGAGCGCGTGGAACCCGTCCGCGCGCTCCCCCAGTACCTCCAGCGTGAGGTTGACTTTGGCAAACGCCTCAGTCTTCATCGTCCGCATCGTCGTCCTCATCGTCCGCATCGTCGAACGCATCCATCTGCATCGTCTTCATCATCTGCTGCATGGTGTAGGTGAGGTAGATGTTGGCGCAGACGCTCCAACCCTTGATCTCCTCCGGGGAAATGCGAATGACGGTGCGGTGATCGTCGCCCTCACGCCAGGAATACGCGGCGCAGCCGCCGAGGTCCGCAGGCGGGAGCGTCGGCAACAGGGGCTTCGCGAACGCGGCCGCTTCTTCGGACAGCAAAACGACCAGTTTGGGCGCCAGCGCGTGCAGTGCGGCATAGAACGAGCCAACGCTCACCATATAGGGCTTCTTCGCCGCCGCCTCCGGGGCGATGCGCGCAAAACGCGCGGCGGGCGTGCCCTTGAAGTGGACGCCCTTGAGCGCGAGCGCGTATGCACCGGCGGGCGTATCGGACGTAATCCCCGTCCCCAGCGTCATCATCGTCTTGAAATCCTTCACGACCGCCTCGGGGTCGAGAGCCTCGAACTTGGCCTTGCCCGCGGTCTTGAAGTATTTTACGCAGTTATCGAAGTCAAAGGTAATCGTGCGCGTCGCGCCCTTCTTGGTGCAGACGAGCCAGGCCATGTCCAACCCCTGCTTGGCGACAAAACTCGTGAACTTCGTCCACCAGACATCGAAGTCCACATCTGCCATGATGCAGCCCTTGCCATACGCACGGGCGTAGACCGCATCATCGCCTGCAAACGCGAGTGCATCGCCCGCCGCCAGCGGTTCCTTCCCCGCCTTCGCCAGATCAGAACCCGCAACCGGCACCATCTTCGAACGCAAGGTCAGCCCCGCGTCGTTCACCTGCGCGGCAATGCTGAAGGCCTTGCCCTGACGGAGCAGTTTGAGGACCGGCTCCACATCCGCCCGAGACGCCCCGGTCTCCGCCGCGCCCATCTCGATGAACCGATTCAGAAAGGATATCCCCGCCGGCGGGCACTCTACCTGCAGGAGATCGCCGCCAAGCGACGTCGCCGCACACTTCGTGTCCGCCAGTGCGGCGCGGGCGCAGTCCGCGTCACACGACAGCGCCGCCCAGGAATCGTCCGCCGAGAACACGACGGAGAACTTCGACGATTCGTCGTCATCCTCGTCGACGAGCGTGATGACGCCGTCCTTCTCCGTCGCGTTCGGATTATTGGCGAGGAACGCGGCCTTGCCCTTGGTGACGGGATAGAGGAGCGCGAAATCCGCCCCCTCCTCGATCTGCTTCTCCGGCGACGCATCGGCCGGCGCCTTCGCGGAATCGAAGTAGATTTCCACCATTATCGGCACGCCCGTACGCCCCGGGCCGAACATCTCGACCACCGGGTTGGCCGAGACGCCCGCCACGAGCGGCATCACGAGCATCGGGTTGCCGATGAACTCGCCGAGCTTGGTGACGGCAGAGACGATACCTGCGGTATCCGCCACACGAATGACCACGATCCTTTCGGACGCAGCGGAGGCGAGAAGGGCGAGCGAAGCGGCAACTACCGCGAATAGACGTTTCATGTGGCGATCCTTTCTGTATGAGGTGTGACTGAAATGGGACGGCGGGCGTCAGGTGTGGCGAAGATCGTTCACCGCGTCCGCGACATTCCGGAAGAGCGTGGCGAGTTTCGCCGTCGGAATCGTCGAAAACGCGAGGCGGATCAGCCCCGAAAGGACGATCGTGCCCGTCGCGTACTTCGCGATAAGGTGCTTGCGCACGGCCTCGGCATCGACGCCGAGGGGCTTCACGCACATGAAGTAGCCCGAATTGAACGGCATCACCTCGAACGCCCTCGCGTACTCGGGATGACTCTTCAGGATGACGCGGATCTGGTGGTAGCGCTTCTTGAGCACCGCGTACTTCTCGCGTTTCTGGGCGATGTAGTCCGGATCGCCGAACGCCCGGATCGCCAGATGCTGGCCGATGGACGTCACGTTGGAGATGCACGAACGCACGTTGCCGGCGGCCTTGGCCTCCAGCGCCTTGAGCTGTTCGGCCGTCGCGCCCTTGAACGCAAAGCTGATGAAGCCGACGCGCAGCCCCCAGACGTAGTCCTCCTTGGTCGTGCCGTCGAGCTTGACGGCGAGGACGTTCCTGTGCAGATCGGAGAATTCGGCGAAAAGCGATTCCTCGTGGATGCCGTGCTCGTAGACGAGCCCGAAGTACGCGTCATCGAGGATGACGACGACCTTCCTGCCCTTGGCGGCGACGGCTTTGACGGCGGCGACGATCTTCTTCGCGTCGTCGAGCGTCGCCGTGTAGCCGGTCGGGTTGTTCGGGTAGTTGAGGATCAGAATCTTCTTGTCGCCCGGCGCCAGCAGCGCGGCCTTCATCGCCGCCACGTCAAACGCACCCTTCCTGAAGGTGTTGAAGCGCTTCACCCGGCAGCCGACCGCCTCCTGGAAGACGAGTTCGTAGTTGTCCCAGTAGAGATCGGGGATGACGAGCGTATCCTTCGGCCCCGCAAAAAGCTCCGCACTGATCCGCAGACCGTGGGTGAGCGCGTTGGTGACGACCGGGTTCGAGAAGGTCTTGCCCGTGAGCGAGGGGTTCTTCCTGAACTCCATCTCGCGCCACAGTTCGCGCAGTTTCGGGAGCCCGAAACTGCCGGCGTAGAGGAATGCCTTTTTGTCGAGGTTGAGCCCTTTGCCGAAGCAGTCCATCACCAGCGGCGAACCGTCTTCCTCAAAGGCCATGCCGATGGTGGCGTTGATGTCGCAGGTCCGGGCCTCGGCACCCTGGCCGAGAATGCCGCCGTAGGGGAAATAGATGCGTCGGCCGGCCGGAGAGAGGAAATCCGCAGCCGAACCAAGAGTTGCGTTAAGCTGAGTCGCCAGTTTGTTCATAACGGGAGGATATTATACCAAAATTGCGACCGGCGGGAACGAGAGCGGCGGGCGACCTCACCTGATCTGCAGGTTTCCGCCCTGCTGAAGTTCGGGATCCAGCGTGCCGCCCTGGTTGTAGAGCTGCGGCGGATGGACCTTGCCGTCGCCCACGCCTTTCTCCATCATCGCCTTGAGTTCGGGGAGGTGCTCCCTGTAGACGTCGCGCGGATTGCAGCCGTATTTCCGGCAGATCGCCGCCGCCATGCCCAGCACCTCGCCCATCATGCCGTGCGTGCGCATGAGCCGCGCGGTGCCCAGCGCGTTGTGCGTGACGGACACGTTGCGCCCCGCCATGAAAAGGTTCGGCACATTGCGCGAGTAGAGGCAGCGGTACGGAATCGGATACGGGTAGATGGGCCGGTGGTGCGCGTTCGAGCGGAACGGCTCGCCCGAGAACTTCGTCTCTTCGGGCGTCTTCGGCAGATGCAGGTCGATCGTCCACGTGCACGCGCAGGTCGCATCATCCTCCCATTGGCGGGAGACGATCCGCTTCTCGTCCAGGATGAAGTCGCCCAGCAGGCGACGCGACTCGCGGCGCCCCGCGATGTAGGCTACCCATTCGAGCTCCTTGTCCGCGAACTGCTCCCGCCGGGACGAGACGTTCTTCGCAAACGCCCAGTTCGAGAACGCGACGAGCAGACCGTAGTCGCGGATGTACTCCGCTTCCTTGATCTGGTCGCGTCCGATGCCCGCTTCCCAATCCCAGTCGCCCTTCATCTCGGCGCGTCCGCTCTCCTCGTCGAAGCGAATCATCCACGGCTGCAGCGGGAAGGCCGATTTCGCCTTGCCCGCAACCGCGCGCCACTGCACGCTCGCGCCCATCGTCTTCGTGTCCGCCACTTCGGGGGCGCGCGACTCGCCCGTCTCCGCCCGCGACTCGCGTCCTTGACGATAGTCCGCCCCGGCGAGGAAACCGACCGTGCCGTCGCCCGTGCAATCGGCAAACCATTCCGCGGCAAACGAGGTCTCGGCGCCCGTGCGCGTGTTCTGGGCGCGAACCGCGCCAATGCGGCCGCTGCCGTCCCGCATGCGGGAGATGCCGTTCACGTGCCAGTTGAGGAAGAGGTCGAGGTTCTTTTCCGCCTGAACGACCGCGAGTTTGCGCTCGTCCTCGTAATTGCCCGCGTGTTCGGCGTTCTCGCCATGGCGCGGGCCAAACTCCGCCAGCAGATCCCCGAGCCGCGGATACGGCGGAATGTTCTGCCGCGCGCCGAGATGCACGCGCACTTCGGACGAGTTGTTGCCGCCCAGGACGGGACGATCGTGGACAAGCGCGACCTTGAGGCCAAGACGCGCCGCCGAAACCGCCGTGCAGATGCCGCCAATCCCGCCGCCGACCACGACGAAGTCGTACTCCTTGGGAGAGACGTCATGAAGGCGACGCCTCCGCCGCTCCTCCTCGCGGAAATCGTCGAGGTCGAGGTCGGTCCGCGTCGTGAAGACCAGGGCGTCGCAGCGGCCGTCGAAACCGTCGAGGTCGCGCAGCGCCACCGTGTTCGCGCCCTTCTTCAGCGGAACCGCGCCCGCCTTGACCCACTGCCATTCGCCCGTACCCTGAATGCCGAGACGCGTCGGGAGTTCCGTCCCGTTGACGATCAGGGTGAAGACGCCCGGCACTTCGTCGCCCGCGCGCGCGCCCTGCTGCGCCTTGACCCAGGCGAGCCAGTTCTTCGTGCGCACCCAGACGTCATACGTCCCGTCCTCCGGCGCGTCGAAAGTCGTCCGCGCATCGGCGACGGGTTTGCCGAGACCATGGGCCAGCAGATAGGGCGAGCCCATCTGATCCATGAACTGGGTGTCGTTCACCCAACCGCCCCAGTCGGGGAAGGATTCGGCTTCGACCAATACGGTGTCCGCCAACGCCGCAAAGACGGAAAGCGCCGCCACGGCGGCAGAAAGCGCAAGGTTTTTCATCGGGTCTTCTTCGCCTTCCCTTCAATGACCTGACCTTCGGCGAGCAGCACCGCGCGAAGCCGCGCATAATCCAGGTCCTGCACCGCGCAGTTATCGTCAATCGACAGCGCGGCCGCCGCGCCCGCCACCTGCCCGAGGGCGAAGAAGACGGGTTCCATGCGGATCGAGCCGAACGCCATGTGCGAGGCGGAAAGGCATACCGGCACGAACAGGTTCGCGCATTCCCGCTTTTGGGGAACGAGGGCGCCGTAGTCGATGGGATACGGTCCCAGGCGCAGCGTTTCGTAATCTTCGATGTTGCCTTCGTTGCGCACGAAACCGTCCTTGTCCACATAGCGGCGGCAATTGTGCGAATCCATCGTATAGGCCCCCATGGCGACCGGTCGCGGCGCCTTGACGAGGTGGCGGCAGTTCTTCTCGGTCATCACGTAGTCGCCGATCATGCGGCGGCCTTCGCGGACGTAGAGCTGCGACTGCCAGCCGTTGCCGAGACCGTCCTGGAACTCGTCCCTGCAGGTGCCCCACTTCGCCACCTCGGTACGGATCGGCGCCGGCACGCGCGGATCGTTGGCGAGCGTCCACATCAGCCCCATCTGGTAGTCGAGATGCGCCTTGAGGAGCTGCGCGCGCACCTCGTAAGAGGCTTCGGGCCACGCCCAGTTCTGCCCCACGAAGTCCGTCGAGAAGCCCGTGCGGTTGTTCGTATCGGTCTTGCGGTTGGGCATGCGCGAATTGATCCACGGCATGTATTCCCAGGGCCTGGACTTCTTCTCCGCGAACGTCGAGGCGGGAATCGCCTCCAGGTTGCGCAGCAGGAGCTCGAAGTTAAGCGGGTCGTAGTTCGTCGGCTTCACGAACGGAATACGATTCGACGGTTCGTCCGTCAGACACATGCGGAAGCAATAGGCCTGCACACGCGCATCCCCCGCACCGTCCGGCTCGTCCGTATCCGGCTCCACGTAGGGGAGAAGCCCCGAACTCGGGTCGCCCGGCTTCACGTAGGCCGAGACGCCGGGATTGAACTGATGGTGCGTGGAAAGCCGGCGCGCGACGCCGCTGATCGTCTCGCCATAGCGCGCATTCGGCTCGCGACCGACCGTGTAGCTCACGCCTGCGGCGGCGAGAAGATCGCCCTCATAGGTCGCATCGACGAAGATCTTGCCCGCGAAAGTCCTGCCCGACAGCGTCTTGAAGGAGACGATCCTCGCGCCATCCTTCTGCACACCCCCCGTACGGCGGTCGAGAAATTCGCCGCGCACGATCGTGAGCCGGTGCTTCTTCTCCCAGCCTTCGAGAATCTTGAGCGCAGCGGAAGGCTCGAACGTCCACATGGAATCGGTGCCGAGCGACCCCGCGCACTGCCCGTCCGGCACGTAGTCGCTGCGCTTCTCGTACTTCCAGTTCGCCTCGTCCTTGTAGTAATCGGCGACATCCCTGTAGAACTGGAGCGCCAGACCGCCGAACGCGGATTTGTTGCCGATGTCGGTCTGCCCGAGTCCGCCCGTCGTCAGACCGCCGATGCGCGTCTCTGGGCACACGATGATTGCCGTCTTGCCATGATTCCGGGCTTCAATCGCCGCAGTGAGCGCCGCCGGCGAAGAGCCGTAGACGACCACGTCATGGGAAGCATCCGCCCTAACCAGCCCACCTGCAAGGGCCAGCGCCGTCAGAAGATAGTGTCTCATGGGACGATTATAGCATAAATTGGCAACGCCGCGAAGCTCCCGCCATTTTACGGGGAGGGTTGTCCACTTAGGCGCGGCTTCCAGAAGCAAGCGAATGAATGCCATTCGTTATCGCGCCGCCCTTCCGCCCCGCCGCCGGGCGGAGGGAAAGCTATCGGGCGGTTACGGGCGGATGCGCAGGAACGCGCGCGCGGCGGTGCCATCGCCCGGCGTGACCGTGAACGACATCGTGCCGCTTGAGTCCGTGCCCTTGACGGTGACAGATGGCGTGAGCGCCGCGCCGTCCCAATCGCCCAAATCGCTCGTCGCCTCGAACATCGCCGCGACGTTCGCGGCCGCCACCGCGACCGGGTTCTCGCCGTCTTTGACGACGACATCGATCTCCAAGGCGCCGCCGGAAGCGCCGAGGGCGAATTTGCCGATTTCGACCTTCGGCTCGTTGGCAAACAACGCCGCCGCGCCGAAGAGGTAGGAAACCGCCGCGTGGCTCGATGCCTTCACCGCCCCCTCGCCGCCGGCGACCACTTGCGCCCACGCCTTGAACGCATTGTATTTCGCCGCGCTGCCGCCGATCAACGTGATGACCGCCGAATCGGCAAAGCCGATCTCATCCACCGCTTCATCGACCGTCGCCGCGTCGGCATCGTCGGCAACTTCGGGGAATGTTGAGGTGTAATACTCGATTTTAAGCGTACCGGAGCAACCGGCAAACACATTGTTGTCGGTAATCTGCGCCTTCAGCGACTCTGGCACATGGGCCGTTTCCAGGCCGGTGCAGACGCAGAACGCCCGATTCCCGATGTCCGTCACGCTGGAGGGGATCGTCACGCTCGTCAGCGCGGTGCAGCCGTAGAACGCAGAATCCCCGATGCTCGTCACACCGTACGGGATCGTCACGCTCGTCAGCGAAGTGCAGCAGTAGAACGCATACTGCCCGATGCTCGTCACACCGTACGGGATCGTCACGCTCGTCAGCGAGGTGCAGGTGTAGAACGTATTATCCCCGATGCTCTTGACGCTCGCCGGGATCGTCACGCTTTCAAGCGAGGTGCAGTTGTTGAACGTATTATTCCCGATGCTCGTCACACCGTACGGGATCGTCACGCTCGTCAGCGAAGTGCAGCCCGCGAACGCGCCCGCCCCGATACTCGTCACGCTATCCGGAATCGTCACGCTCTTGAGCGCGCTGCAGTTGTAGAACGCAGAAATCCCGATGCTCTCAACGCCCTCCGCTATCGTCACGCTCTTGAGCGCGCTGCAGTTGTAGAACGCGCTCTCCCCGATACTCTCGACGCTCGCGGGGATCGTCACGCTTTCAAGCGAGGTGCAGTTGTAGAACACTTTTACCCCGATGCTCTCAACACCCTCCGCTATCGTCACGCCAGTCAGCGCGCTGCAGCCGTTGAACGCATAAATTCCGATGCTCTCGACGCTCGCGGGGATCGTCACGCTCTTGAGCGAAGTGCAGCCGGAGAACGCGCTCTCCCAGATGTTCGTCACGCCCTCCGGGATCGTCACTTCGCCATTGACGCCTTGAATAAGCGTTTGGCCGTCCTTGGACAAAAGAAGCCCATTGGCCGAAGAATACATGGAATTCTCCTCATCGACCTCGAACGCGGTCAGCGCGCTGCAGCCGCTAAACGCGGTCGTTACGATGCTCGTCGCGCTCGCGGGGATCGTCACGCTCTTGAGCGAGGTGCAGCCAAAGAACGCATAACTTCCGATGCTCTTCACGCCCTCAAGGATCGTCACGCGCTTAAGCGAGGCACAGTTGTAGAACGCATAACCCCCGATGCTCGTCACGCCCTGCGGGATCGTCAAATCCTCGACCAGCGAGCCGTCAAGATACAGCTTCTGCGCAAAACGCAACGGATTTGCAACCGAGTTGGGGAAAGAAATCGCGCACCATTTGGCCAAATCGCTGATATAGACGCCGGTCAGCGCGCTGCAGCCGTAGAACGCATCACTCCCGATGCTCGTCACGCTCGCGGGGATCGTCACACCCGTCAGCGAGGTGCAGTTGTAGAACGCTTTTCCCCCGATGCTCGTCACACCCTCCGGGATCGTCACGCTCTTGAGCGCGCTGCAGCCGTTGAACGCCTTATCCCCGATGCTCGTCACCGTATACGAATCAATCTGCGCGGGAATCGCGAGATGGCCGGCGATTTTGTCGGTAGTCGAATTGCCGTCGCTGTCAGAGAGTTCCACCACGGTGATGGTCGCCGCCGAACCCGAGGACGTATACTTCCAATTGTAGTATCTAATCGCCAGAGTGCTGCCGCAATTCGAAAAGACGTTATTCGCGACAACCTTGTCTTTAAGCGCAAGCGGAATATACGCTTTTTCAAGCGTGCTGCAGCCGGAGAACGCATAATTTCCGATGCTCGTCACACCGTACGGAATCGTCACGCTCGTCAGTCCGCTGCAGCCGGAGAACGCATAATCCCCGATGCTCGTCACGCCCTGCGGGATCGTCAAATCCTCGACCAACGAGCCGTCAAGATACAGCTTCTGCGCAAAACGCAACGGGTTTGCAGCCGAGTTAGCGAAGGAAATCGCGCACCATTTGGCCAGATCGCTGATATAAACGCCGGTCAGCGCGCTGCAGCCGGAGAACGCGTCCTTCCCGATGCTCGTCACACTCGCGGGAATCGTCACGCCGGTCAGCGAGGTGCAGTCGGAGAACGCACCTTCCCCGATGCTCGTCACCGTATACGAATCAATCTGCGCGGGAATCGCGAGATGGCCGGCGATCGATTCACCGTCGATCAAAGAGCCGGTGCCGTCATAGAGTTCCACCCCGGCAATGGTCGCTGCTGAATCCGAGGTCGTATACTCCCATTCGTAGTATCTAATCGCCAGCTCGCTGTCGCAATTCGAAAAGACGTTATTCGCGACAACCTTGTCTTTAAGCGTAAGCGGAATATACGCTTTTTCAAGCCCGCTGCAGCGGGCAAACGCATAATTCCCGATGCTCTCGACGCTGTCCGGAATCGTCACGCTCGTCAGCGAGGTGCAGCCGGAGAACGCAGAATCCCCGATGCTCTCGACGCTGTTCGGTATCGTCACGCCCGTCAGCGAGATGCAACCATAGAACGCGCTCGCCCCGATGCTCGTCACGCTATCCGGAATCGTCACGCTCGTCAACGAAGTGCAGTAGTAGAACGCATAATTCCCGATGCTCGTCACGCTATCCGGGATCGTCACGCTCGTCAGCGAGGTGCAGCCGGA
>JBJEWD010000037.1:0-8974 GCA_051884875.1 Kiritimatiellia bacterium | reverse complement strand
GACAAGCACGTTTCCTATGCGGCCGACTCACAATAATTCGTCGCCGGAGCAATAAGAACCTCATCCAGCGCACTCTTGACCTCCAATGGCGTCGGCACGCGGCGCGTGTTGTCTTCGTTCACTACACGGATTGTCGCCTCGCCGAGCAGCACGCGTTCCTGCCCGTCCGCCGCAGTGAAGCCAACCGCCAGATTATCGATCTCACGATCTATCCCGGCCCGATAGAGTAGGGCAGACCGTCCTGCAGGATGCGCTCGTCCCGACTCTCCGGATCCGCCAAGACGCGGACGTTGTTGATGAGTTTGTCGGCGTTTTCAGCGCGCGATGTCGCCCCCGCCGTGGCGCTCTCCGGCCATGCGATACGATTGCCGTCGCGATATAGATTCAGCTCGGCCAGCTGGATGTACGAGTCGTTTGCAGACAGCGTCTGGCAGACCTCAAATCGGAAATAACGCGCCGATCGCGCCAGCGACGTGACGGGGAAATAGCGGTTGTCACGCGTATAGGTCTCACTCTCGGGTTTTGGAACGGATCAACGTTCGCGAATCGGGCGTTCCGTCCGTGAACGCCGTGCCATTGCTCGCGCCGTAGGACGCGTCGAAACTCGTGGCATTGAGCTGATTGTCGTCCGAATCGATAATCTTGAACGAAGCAACCGCCCACATGTATCCCCAATTATCGACAGTGTCCGAAGCCTCGGAAAGGCCCGTCGCCGTCGGGGTAATCCGCACCCACTTCGCCTCGTAGCATCCATCTTCCGAAGCGATGACCGATGTGCGACCGCTCTTGACCTCCAAGCGCGTCTCGGCATCGTCCGCATCCGCATACAGAATCGAAGCGCCCATTGTCGCAGCGTGAATCGGTTCGCCATTGACATCTATGTCAACCGTTTCAGCGATCTCCTGACGGGAGGCCAACTGGAAGTTCCTGCCCGGATACTTGCTGCGTCCGGCAAAGGATTCGCTTACCGGCACATTCTCGCGACAATCAACAAGCGTCCATCTGTCATTTGCATACGCATATACCTCCCACGAGACGGGAGACGCCTCGCTCATCTTGCCGTTCACGTCGCAGGCGGACATCCGGTAGCCGTCAATCTTCCTCGCAACCGGGAATTCATAAACCACCTCGCTTCCGATCGGCCAATCGGTCACCGCATGCGCCGTATATTTGTCATAGAGATTAAACGCATTCTTGACCGAGCCATCGCTGGTGATTCTGATACCGCCCGAAAACGATCTTGAGCTTCGTGAATCTTTCCGCCCCATAGAACTGCCACGACAACGAAATCCTGCCGCGCGAGGATGAGGAATTGACAATCTTGGCCGTCGGCGTGAGCGTAAGAGCACTGAAGCAATCGACATGTCCGGCAATATCCAGCTGTCCTCCTAACACGAGCGATCCCGCATCACGAATCGGCGCATCCTGGTCAAACACAAGCATCGCATCGTCCGATACTTCGACATTCCGGAGACATTCCTTATTGTCCGTGCGAGCGACGCGCACGATCCCGTTTGAAATATTCATGTTCAGGTACTGCACGTCGCCCGAAAGGATCAGCGTGCCGGCGCCTGTCTTATTGAAGTAGTGAGAGCTGCTGGCGGAAACCTCCCCCGTGAAATAGTCCGCCAGACGCGAAACGGTCAGCGTCTCACCGGCTGGCACGTTCACCTCGACAATCTTCTCGCTGGTCGGCAAATTCGCAGTCTGGGCCGACGCAACGCCGAACGAGCCAAGAAGCAGTGCGATTTTCGCACTTGTAAACGCATTTCTGGCCATCATCGCGATTTTCATTCTTCCTCCTTATCGAAATCACCGTCTGTTCAAATCGTTTCACCGGCAATCCACTCCGGGGTCAGAACCACGTTATTCTCGCATCTGCCGGTCTGGAGGTGCTTCAGCACCATCTCGGCAATCTTCTCACCGCCGGCGATCGGATTGAGTTCCATTCGCGTAAGCTCTTTGAGATAGACCGGTGCCATGCCGAAGTTAGACCAACTGACGACCTTGATGTCCCTCGGTGCGCAGATTCCGCGGCTCGTCATCGACAGCAGCGCCCCGCGTGCCAGGTTGTCATCGTTGAAGAAAACAAGATCATACGACGACAAATCGCGCGCCAAGAAGTCCTTGAATCCCGCCACCTCGATTCCGTGCGTAAGACCCTGCGTATAATCGTTGACCTTCAACAGAACGGTCTTGACCTTGATGCCGGCCTGCCGGAGCGGCTTCGTCGCGTCGGCCATGCCCTTTGGCCACGCGACCTGCAGGACGGAACGGACGCCACGCTCCCGGCAGGCAGCAGACGGCCTATCGACAAGTCCGTTATAGTCGACGATGACCGCACCAAGCGCGTTCTTCACCGTTCCTGGATTCGCCATCAGCGAAATATACGGAATCCCCCGAACCTCAAGATAGTCGACAATCGGGTCCTTGTTATAGACCGTCATGACGAGATTGTAATGACGGCATAGCTCGATGTCAATCCGCGAAAGTTCGTACACGTCGCGCTTCAATTCCGGCACGGCTACACTGTTGAAGATGTAACCGGCCGAAGACAGGCGCTCCTGCAGTACGTTGAACATCACGTTGGCGAAATAGTTGCCGTGGTTTCCGGGAAGAATCGCAAGCACCTTCCCGCGCCACCGCTTCTCGTTCTCACCCGTTACAATGCAACCGGATCCAACGCGAGGGTTGACGAATCCGGCCTCCGCCAGCCTTGCAACCGCAGCCCGCGTCACAATTCGACTGACACCGAGCATCTCCGCAAGCTCACGCGTGGACGGCAGATTGGCGCCCGCCGCATAATGCCCGGATCGGATGTCTGCACAAAGTCCCCCGTAAACTTGCTCAACCAATGTGCCAGGCATCTTATGGCTCACCGAAAACGAAGGTAGTCTCTCACGCGAACTCATACTGTCCACATTACACCAACTATACCCACTTTACGTCAAGCGCACCTTTCCCCAGTTTGGAGAAATAGCTGCCGATCCCTCGCGCGGTCTTGGTGCCGATTCTGCCGTTTCACGACCATCGGGCCCGTCAGTCGCGGTCCTCCGGTCGGACATCCGAGCTCCATCTGCAGGTCGCCGCGATTCGCCCGGGCTCAGTCAAGGGCCAACCACGCCATACCTGGTGAACAGCCGGCGCAACCCATCAGCAGGACGCGGCATTGGTCGCTATTGCTTGCTTCTCAGCGATCCGATCTTGCGCAACCCGAGAACCGACAAACCCGTCAATCCGCAGCCCAGCAGCAAGAACACGCTTCCGAACGCAAGCGACCCGGAGGAACCGACACGGCCATCCGGACCGCCCAGAAAACAGACCAATGCCCAGAACAGAGCCAGCGCAGCAAGAACCGCCGTCAAACAAGACAAAACGATGCCCGCAACCAACCGTGCCGTCTTTTTGATTCTCGCCATAACGCACATTCCTGACGTCAACGATATGTCACAACCCGCACTGCCCCATCAATGTTACCCTGTCAATAGGGAAGTTGGGGAAGTTGTACAAATGGGTTGCGGCATCCGGAAAGGAATCAGGCAGCGCGCCACTGCACCGTCTATCTTTTCGGGAATCATGATCGGCAGGGCGTGCTCGGCGCCAGGAATCATCTCGACGACGGCTTCGGGGAAAACGCGTTTGAGGAATGCCGCGTTATTGGGGCGCACAATACCGTCTTTCTCGCTTTGGAAGATAAAGACGGGGAAACCGGCTCTCCCCGAAGCGACAGCCGGCATGTCGGCCGCAAAACGGGTGAGGAGAGCGATCCGCAGATCGGTATCGCGGAGAAAATCGAGTCCGCGCCGTAGATTGTCGTCGGCATCCGCCATATAGGGGTTGGGCTTGCCTTCAGGTGCGCCAAAGAAGCCCTCCCCATGCGTAATCTTGACACCGAGCTCAAACGCCTTGAGCCGACGCGGGCTCATGCCCGGCCAATCCCCGGATTTTTCTTCCATCATGCGCGCGGTGGCCGCGACCAGGACGAGTCCGCGAATCTTCTCGGGATACTTTAGCGCCAGCTTGAGCGCCCCCGCGCCGCCCATCGACCAACCGACGAGCACGACCTCGTCCGCCGCCTCCAGTGCGCGATCGGGGAGTCCGTCCAACTGCTCGACGTACGTATACACGCGGTCGCGCGGAAACGTGCAGAGGCTCCAGGCCGCAGGACTCGCCGCCCATCCGTTAAGCACAAAAGTCTTCACAGATTCGTACAATCCTTTCTGCCACCCTTCGTTTGCTCATCAGCGGCAGAGCTTCCATCGAGCCGTCTTTGCGCAGGAAAACGACGCGGTTCGTGTCCGTGCCAAATCCACAGCCCTGCTGCGTGACGTCATTGGCCACGATCATCTCAAGTCTTTTCGCCGCACACTTGCGTGCGGCCTCCCGGAGGACGTCATTCGTCTCCGCCGCAAAGCCCACGAGGTACAATCGCCGGTGCGTCCGCGCGCGCGATGACGTGTACTTCCGCGCCAGCGTCTTGAGGATGTCGGGATTGCGGACGAGTTTGAGGACGCCCGTCATCCGATCTTTCTTAAGTTTGCGCGTGGCGCACGTGGCAGGACGCCAATCCGCCACAGCCGCCGTCGAGATGAAGACCGTCGGCTCGGCCCCGCACGACAGAACCTCCTCCACCGCCGCGAGCATCTCTCGCGCGGAGACGACGTCGCGGCGCGCCACGCCCTTCGGCGTCTTGAGCACGACGGGCCCCGCAACGAGCACGACGTCATGCCCGCGCGCGGCGGCGGCCCGTGCGACGGCAAAGCCCATCTTGCCTGTCGAAGGATTGGACAGAAAGCGGACGGGGTCAAGATATTCCCGCGTCGGGCCGGCGGTAATGACAAATCTCATTCCCACTCGATCGTGGCGGGCGGCTTCGGAGTAATGTCCCAGACGACGCGATTGGCGCCCTTCACCTTGGTCGCAATCTTCTCGGCGACCCTCACGACGAACTTGAACGGAAGCTCGACGATGCCGGCCTTGACGAACTGCGCCGTCGAAATCGCGCGGATGCCGATGACGTAACCGAAGGTACGCGCGCCGTTCGTAACACCGACGGACTTGACGTTCGTCATGATGGCGAAAAACTGCTGGGCCTTTCTGTCGAGCTTCGCCTTGGCCATTTCGTCACGGAAAATGAAATCGGCCTGACGGAGGATGTCGAGCTTTTCCTTCGTCAGCTCACCGATGCAACGTACCGCAAGGCCGGGACCCGGGAACGGCTGACGCATGACCATCGCCTCGGGAATGCCCAAAGCCTTGCCGATCTTGCGCACCTCGTCCTTGTAAAGGTATTTCACGGGCTCGACGAGACCCTTGAAGAGGATGTCCTTCGGGAGTCCCCCCACGTTGTGGTGGGCCTTGACGGCCTTGTGCCCGCCGATGCCGGACTCGATGATGTCGGGATAGATCGTCCCCTGCCCAAGGAAGTCGATGTCGCCCATCTTCTTCTTGAGGTCGCGCGCCGTATCGGCGAAGACGTTGATGAACTCGCCGCCGATGATCTTGCGCTTCTGCTCCGGATCGGTGACGCCCTTCGCCTTTTCCAGAAAGCGTTTCTCGCAGTCCAGGGCAATCAGATTGATGCCAAACTGACCCTTGAAGACCTTCTTGACCTCCTTCGCCTCATTCAGGCGCATACAGCCATGATCGACGAACACGCAGACGAGCTGCCTGCCAATTGCCTTGTGGAGCAGGACTGCGCAAACGGACGAGTCAACACCGCCAGACATGGCGAGCAGAACCTTTTTGTCGCCGACCTGCGCCCTGATCGCCTCAATCTCTTCCTTGATGTACTTCTTTGCATTGAAGGTCTTGCCCACGCGGGCGAGACGCTCCTTCTCGGCCTGATTCATCACCAATTCCTCCTGTTCTTCGATTTGCGCAATTCTAGCAAAATAGCTTCTATCACGCAATCACTTTCACGTTTGAAGCGAAAAGCCGTCCTGTCCGTGTCCGTCTACTAACCATCGGGACAAAAGAAAGGGCCGCAGCGGAGGCTGCGACCCTTTGCTGCTCGCTGGAATCGATTGCCTTACCTGGCGGCTTCCGCATCCAGTTCGCGCATCGCGGCCTTGCGGCTGAGCTTGATGCGGCCACGCTCATCGACATCCAGGCACTTGACCTTGATGATGTCGCCGACCTTGCAGACGCCCTCCATCGACTTGAGGAACTTGTCCGAGAACTCGGAGATGTGGCAGAGACCGTCCATGCCCGGAAGGATCTCCACGAACGCGCCGAAGTCCTTGATGCCGGTGACCTTGCCTTCGTAGATCCGGCCGGGTTCGGCGACGGCGCTTACCGCGCCCACCGCGCGCTTCGCGGCTTCCATTGACTCGGCGTTGTTGGCGAAGATCGAGACCTTGCCATCGTCGTCGATGTCGATCTGCGCACCGGTCGTCTCAACAATCGAACGGATGTTCGAACCGCCGGGACCGATAAGCGCGCCGATCTTGTCAACGGGGATCTGCATCTCCTCGATCCGCGGCGCGTACTGGTTGAGCTCGGCGCGCGGGGCGGGAATGACCGTCTCCATGAAGTCGATGATCTTGAGGCGTGCGTCATGCGCGGCCTTGACCGCACCCTCGACGAGATCCCACGTCAGACCGCGGAGTTTCAGGTCGACTTGGAAACCCGTGATGCCCTTGCGGGTGCCGCCGACCTTGAAGTCCATGTCGCCGCAGTGATCCTCGGCGCCGAGAATATCGGTGACGAGAACCTTCTGGCTCTGATCGGCGTTCGTAAAGAGACCGATCGAGATGCCCGCGACCGTGCGCTTCAGCGGCACGCCCGCATCCATAAGCGCGAGGCAGCCGTTGCAGATCGAGGCCATCGACGACGAACCGTTCGACCCCATGATCTCGCTTACGACGCGGATCGAATACGGGAAGTCATCGGGAAGAACCTCCGCCAGCGAACGCTCGGCAAGCGCGCCGTGGCCGATCTCGCGACGGCCCGTGGAGCCGAGACGGCCGACTTCACCCGTGCAGTAAGGCGGGAAGTTGTAGTGCAGCATGAAGCGTTTCGAGAGATCGCCGCCCGTCACCGAATCAAGCTCCTGCGCGTCCTTCTTCGTGCCGAGCGTGACCGTTGCAAAGGACTGGGTCTCGCCGCGCGAGAAGATGGCACTGCCGTGGAGACGCGGAAGAACGCCCACCTGCGCGGCGAGCGGACGGATCTCGTGCTGGGCGCGGCCGTCGATGCGTTTGCCATGGACGAGCACATTGTTGCGGACGGTCTCGATCTCGAGCGCATCGAAGAGGTGCACGAACTTGACGGCATCGATCTCGGGCCACTTTTCAGCAACCTTCTTGAGCAGGTCTTCCTTGATGGCGGAGACCTTGCCCTGACGCTCGAGCTTGCCCTTGATGAGGAGCGCGGCAGCCAACGCCTCGCCGCCTTCCTTGCGGATGAAGTCCATCTGATCCTGCGGCTGCGGGATGTCCTTGATGTCCTTGTCGGGCTTGCCGAGCGCACGGCGCATCTCGATCTGGAGATCGATGATCTTCTCAACTTCCTCGTGCGCACGCTTGAGCGCGGCGATGAAATCCTCATCGGAGATTTCCGAAGCCGATCCCTCCATCATGAGGAACTTGCCGCGGAGACCGGCGTAGAGAAGATCGATGTCGCTCTTCGCCTTCTGCTCGTGCGTGGGATTGATCACCCACTGACCGTCCACGCGGCCGATGCGGACGCAACCGATCGGACCCATGAACGGAATCTCGGAGATGTGCAGCGCGGCCGAAGCGGCGTTCACGGCGAGGAAGTCGGCCTCGCGCTGACCATCCGTCTGGATGAGCGTCGCGTTGACCTGAACATCGTTGTAGTAGCCATCGGGGAAGAGCGGGCGAATCGGACGGTCGCACATACGGGCGGTCAGAATCTCCTTGCTCGTCGGACGGGCCTCACGCTTGAAGAAGCCGCCCGGGAACTTGCCGGCGGCGTAGAACTTCTCGCGATACTCGCACTGCAGCGGGAAAAAGTCGATCCCTTCCCGCGGGGAGTCGGTATTGGTGACCGCCGTGAAGACGGTCGAATCTCCGTACGAAACGGAGACGGCTCCGGCGGCCTGTTGGGCCAGGAGCCCGGTCTCGATCACGAGATCGGTACCCGCGATGTCGACCTTGAACTGCTTTGCACCTACCATTGGTGTTGCTTCTTTCCTTTGTTTCTCTGTTTACTGTTTGTAAATCAGGCAGACCTGCGGTCGCGCCGCGCACGGCGCGCCTTAACGGCGGAGACCGAGCTTCGCGATGAGCGCCTTGTAGGACTCCTCATTCTCGCGCTTGAGGTAGTCGAGGAGATTGCGGCGGTTCTGGACCTTGCGCAGCAGACCGTAACGGGAGCTGTGATCCTTCTTGTTGGCCTTGAGATGCGCGGTGAGCGCCTCGATCTCCTTCGTGAGCGTGGCGACCTGGACTTCGCAGGAACCGGTGTCGCGGTCATGACGCTGGAATTCGTTACGGATGGCGGCCTTGTCGATGTTCATTTTCGCATTCCTTCATTTCTTCGAGATCATTCCCACCTTTCAGGGAATGTCTCCGCTGCAAACCGGGAAGCGCCCTGCCGACAGTCCCACGCAGGACAATCGAAGCCCCTGTTCAAAGGGCATCCGCGGCAGGGATAACCTCCTGAGACAGTCGCAGATTGGGTGACAGTTTACCAAAAAAGGCAGGTGAGTGCAAGGCGGCACCGCACCGCACTGGATTATCCCCGGTTCTGAAAATGGCTACCAAGCCCTCGCGAAGCCGCGCGCGGTCTTGAGCCGATTCTGCCGTCCCTGGGCCAAGGGTAAGGGGCGGTTGCTGCCGCCTTCAGCCAGGGAGGAGGAACGAATCATCGCACCTTGGGGCAGACATCAGTGCACTTTGGGGTAAACATCAGTGAACCTTGCCCTAACTGAGCGGATGTCACGCCAAAGCGGCGGAAATCAGCAACTATCGGATTTAACCCGCCTCTGCCGACCCTCAGCCCGATT
>JBJEWD010000036.1:0-46927 GCA_051884875.1 Kiritimatiellia bacterium | reverse complement strand
AGTGCGGGACTCGCCCGTGCGAGAGTAGGACGCCGCCGGCCCTTTTCCTTTTTCCTTCTTATCAAGGAGTTTCATTATGGCGGAATTGATCGTAGCGTTGGATGTGCAGACCCGGGAAGAGGCAATTAAGAAGGTCACGGCGATCGGTGACCCCGTGGGTTTCTACAAGATAGGAATGGAACTCTTTACGGCAGAGGGACCTGATGTCGTCAAGGCGGTGAAGGACCTTGGGAAGAAGATCTTCCTCGACCTCAAGTTCCATGACATTCCGCGCACGGTCGAGCGGGCCATTCGTTCGGGCGGAAGGCTCGGCGTCGATTTGATGACGATACACGCCGTGGGCGCAAAGGCGATGATTCAGGCGGCGCGCGCGGCGGCGGACGAGTTCGGCGCGAACGGTCCGAAGATTCTGGCGGTAACCGTTCTGACGTCGCTCGATCAGGGCGATCTCGCCGAAATTGGCATCGTCGGGCGCACGCCGGCCGAACAGGTGATGGCGATGGCGAAGTTCGCGACGGCGAATGGCGCGCATGGTCTCGTCTGCTCGCCGAAAGAAGTCGGTTCGCTGTCGCAGGCGCTGAAGGCGGGTACGCTTTTCGTTACGCCAGGCGTACGTCCGGCAGGGGCGGCGGTCGGCGATCAGAAGCGGGTGGCAACGCCGGCGGATGCCGTGCGCGCCGGAGCGACGCATCTCGTCGTTGGTCGCCCGATTCTCGCCGCCGAAGATCCAGTGGCCGCTGCGCGTCAGATTCTCGCGGAAATGCAGGTTTGACGCCCGTGATTTGTGATATAATATCACCTAATCGTTTTCCAAACTAAGGATAACAAAAATGAAGATCAAGTTCGGTACAGTCACAGAAAACATTACGACGCGCAAGGAGTTCCCGCTCAAGAAGGCGCAGCAGGTTCTCAAGGGCAAGACAATCGCCGTCCTCGGTTACGGCATTCAGGGTCCTGGGCAGGCGCTCAACATGCGCGACAATGGGTTGAACGTGATTGTCGGTCAGCGCAAGAACACGAAGGCGAACAGCTCGTGGATGCGCGCGAAGAAGGATGGTTGGGTCGAAGGCAAGACGCTTTTCTCGCTTGAAGAGGCGGCGGAAAAGGGCGACATCATCATGCTTCTCGTTTCGGATGGTTCCGTGCCGCAGGTCTGGAAGCAGATCGAGAAGTACGTGACCCCGGGCAAGTACCTTTACTTCAGCCACGGCTTCGGCTATGTCTACAACAAGCTCACGGGCATCACGCCGCAGAAGGGCGTGGGTCTTGTCATGGTCGCCCCCAAGGGTTCGGGTACCTCGGTGCGCCGCAACTTCCTTTCGGGTGCGGGCATCAACAGCTCGTTTGCGTTCATCCCGAACGGCATGAAGGCGAAGGACGTCGAGGAAGTCACGAAGGCGATCGGCATCGGCGTGGGCTCCGGTTACCTCTTCCCGACCACGTTCGAGAACGAAGTCACGAGCGATCTCGTCGGCGAGCGTGGCATTCTCATGGGTGCGCTGGCGGGCGTGATGGAGGCGCAGTTCTACACTCTGCGGGCGAACGGTCATAGCCCGTCCGAGGCGTTCAACGAGACGTGCGAAGAGCTGACGCAGTCGCTTATCCGCCTCGTGGACGAGAACGGAATGGACTGGATGTACGGCAACTGTTCGCAGACCGCCCAGCACGGTGCGCTCAAGTGGCGTCCCCTGTTTCGCAAGGCGACCGAGCCCGTCTTCAAGAAGCTCTACAGCAGCGTGAAGACGATGAAGGAGGCTAAGGAGGTCATTCGCGACACCGGCTGCGCCGACTACAAGGAGAAGATGGCGGCGAAGCTTCAGGAAATGCACGATAGTGAAATGTGGCAGACCGGCGCGGCGGTGCGTTCGCTCCGTCCGCATGAGGCGGCCAAGGGCAATGCGGCTTCAGCCGGTTGGGGTGGTCGCAAGATCGTCAAGTAAGCGCAGGGGAGCGACGAGATGGGCGAAGGCCCGTTTTTCCAGAGCCTCGCGACGATTATGGTCGTCGCGGGGCTTGTTGCCGTTCTCTTCTCCTATCTGAAGTGGCCGAAGGCGATTGGCTACATTCTGGCGGGGGTGATGTTGAACGGGCACACCTGGGGCGGGGCGTTCCTCGCCGACGAGGCGTCCGTCCAGACGATCGGGCAGCTCGGGGTCGTGTTTCTCATGTTCACGATGGGGCTGGAGTTTTCCGTCTCCTCGATGAAGAAGATCGGGCACGTCATAATGCCCACGGCGCTTCTGGATACGGTGGTCATGGTGTGGCTGGGCTTCACGATCGGGCGGTCGTGCTTCGGATGGAGCCTGGTGCCTTCGCTGTTTCTCGGGGCGGCGATCTGCGATTCGGCCACAACGCTGCTGGCGAAGGTGATCGGCGAACTGAAGTGGTCGGACCGGCCCTTCGTGCGCTACGTGCTGGGCAGTTCCGTGTGCGAAGACATCCTTTGCATCGGCATCATCGCCCTCATCTCCGGCGTGGCCGGCGGCGACGGCATCAGCTTCGCCTCCATGGGCAGGGCGATCGGCGGGGTCGGCGTATTCTTCGGCACGACGATCGTCTTCGGGATGGTGTTCGTTCCCAAGTTCCTTAACGCCGTGGCGCGGCGGCAGGACGACGAAACGCTGCTGGTGGCGCTGCTGGGGTGCTGCTTCTTCGTGGCCTACCTGGCCTACACGCTCGATTTCTCCCTGGCCCTGGGCGCGTTTCTCGTGGGCGTGCTTGGCGCCAGCTCCGATGCGCGCGTGCGCATCCACCAGATGGTGATGCCCCTGCGCTCGACGTTCGCCGCGGTGTTTTTCGTGTCCATCGGCCTGATGGTCGATCCGGCCGCCTCGATGCGCCACCTGCCGGCGATTCTGCTCTTGTCGGGCGCGGTCATGCTGGGCAAATTCGTCAATTGCTTCGTCGGCACCCTGCTTACCGGCGCGGAAGGGCTCAAGACGTCGGTGCAGGTGGGCTTTTCGATGGCGCAGATCGGCGAGTTCGCCTTCATGGTGGCGCTGCTCTACCATTCCTACCGCAGCCGGCTGCTGCCGCAGCACCACGATTGGGGCGCGGACGATCCGTTCCTGCCGATAGTGGTGGGGGTTACGCTACTGACGACGCTTCTCAATCCCTGGCTGATCCGCCTGTCCGAGCCGGCGGGCAACTGGGCCGAGACATACTGCCCGTCCCGCCTGCAGGAAATGCTTTCCGCCTACCGGGGCTTCATCGCGCGCTACCGCCAGTCCGGCAGCGACGAGCGCCGCGCGGCGGTGCGGGCCAATCTGCACGAGCTGATCATGGTGGGGCTGCTGCAGTTCGCGCTCGCGATCGTCTTCGTGGGGCTGGCGAAAATCGACTGGTCGAACTTTTCGCGCTTCTTTGACGAGCGCAAGCAGATTTTCTTCTGCCTCATCTTCAACATTCTGCTCATCATGGTCCTTCCGCAGGTGCTCGCGCTGGCGCGTTCACTCGCCGACCGCATCGCCAACATCGTAGTCGGCAAGGAGCAGGCCCCCTGGCAGGAGGCCACGCGGCGGATGGTCCGGCTGGTCGTGCGCGCGGTGGTGCTTTCGCTCGACTTCGTCGAAATCGTGATGATCAACATCAACCTCATGCCCGATGAATGGTGGGCTCGTGCGCTGATTCTGGCGCTGCTGGGGCTTTCGCTGGTGTTCGGCTGGCGCTTTTTCGTGCGTGCGAGCCGCCTGGCGGCCGGCAACTTCCGCGAGGCCATGGCGGCGGACGAGCGGCTCGCCCGGCTCTCGAAAGAAGTCACCTTGATGCTGCCCGGCGACGAAGTCGGCCGCCTGACGGTGCCGGAAGGTTCGCCGGCGACGGGCGAAAGCGTCGTGACGCTCGATATCCGCGCCAGGACCGGCGCGTCCGTCATCGCGGTCGAGCGCAACGGTAAGATCGTGCGCAACGTGGGCCCGGAATTCGTCTTCGCCGCAGGCGACAAGCTCACGGTGCTCGGCGGCAGCCGCGCCGTCGGCCGGTTGCGGGATCTGATTGGGGAAGGCAGGCGATGAAGCTGACGGTCATCGGTGATGGCGTGCCGCGCGCGGTGCTCAAGGATCCGCTGGGGGTGGTTGCGGAATGAAACGGAAGATCTGTTTCATCTGTGCGACCTTCGGGGTGATCGCCCTGTTCGCCCTGGGCATCTGGGGGCAGCGGATGCTGATGGCGCGCCGTCCCGTCAAGACCGCGCAGCTTACCGACAGCGCCCTTGCGGCACTTGGCGGGCTTCGTGCGCTGGGGGCGGAAGTCGTCTGGTTCCGGGCCGGTCGTCTGCAGCGCGAGGGCAAGTACGTGGAGCTGGCGCAGCTGTCGTCCACGCTGACCGACCTCGACCCCTACGATCCTGAAGTCTGGCAGTATGCGGCCTGGAACCTTGCGTATAACGTGGCGATGATGATGCCGACGTATGCCGATCGCTGGCGGTGGGTCGAGGCGGGCATCCGGCTCTTGCGCGACAAAGGGCTTGCGGTCAATCCGACGGAGCCGGGCATCTACCGCGAGCTGGCGTGGCTCTTCGAGCTCAAGATGGGCACGAATCTTGATCCGGCGCACGACTACTACAGGGGAAAATGGCGCGAGAAGGTGTCGAGGATCCGCGCGCGCGCGGCGGCCGAACCTGCGGAGGCGGCAGCCATCTGGGCGGAAATCGGCATGCGTCCCGAGAAAATGGCGGAAATCGCCCGGCGGGAGGGCATTGAGGATTGGACGGAGCCGCTTGCCTCGGCGATCTACTGGGCCGCCTGCGGCATTCCTCACGCGACGGACGAGACGGAGCGCACCTTTCTTGAAGGCATCGTCAAGCAGTCGAAGAATCTTCTCGCGAAGCAACGAAATAAAGTTCCTTAGGCTTAGGCAGTCGGTCGCGGACGGCGTACCATCGGCGTCGAGGTGAGGTTGCCCACGCGTCGTAGGAATGGGTCATCATGTCGCCATTCTGTTTCAGAGGCAGTTCCCAAGACTCTTTTTTACAGGAAAATGCTTGCATCCCGAGGTCAATTCAAGCCAGAGGATGCTGCCCAAGAGACGGCGGGGATTTCCAACGCCAGAGGCCTCCGGCATCGTCGAGCAAGGAGCGGAGCGACGCAAGAATGGAGAGTGCAGGGTAGGGAAGAGAAGGTGGGGTTTAGGTCGCAGAAATAGGCCTGCACTTATGCCAAAAGCAAAAGAAAATATGATAAAATAAAAGCCTTATGAAAAACCTACTATGCATCGCCGTGATCGGGGGGGCTTTCGCGTCCTTGGCAGCACAGCCCACAGGTCAGGAATGGCAGGACAACCAACAGCTTTCACATGGTCGCGAACCGGTTCGAGCCGCATTCTGCAGCTTCGATTCGGCGGCCGAGGCGCTGAAGATACTGCCGGAGTACGCGCCCCGGCAGATCTCGCTTGATTCTGACAAGGCGTGGAAGTTCAACTGGGCGAAGGATCCGTCCGTGCGCCCCGTCGATTTCTACCGGGTTGACTTCGACGATTCCGCCTGGGCGACGATCAAGGTGCCCTGTTCGTGGCAGGCCTACGGGGCCAACGGCCAAGGCGGCTGGGGAACGCCTCTTTACACGAACATCCGCTATCCGTTTGCGCGTGACGTGCCGGGCGGGTCGAAGGTGATGGGCGAGCCGCCGAAGGACTTCACGAACTATGCCGCGCGCAATCCGGTCGGCAGCTATCGTCGCACCTTCAAGGTGCCGGCGAACTGGGATGGCCGCGACATCTTCCTCAAGTTCGACGGCGTGGACAGCTTCTTCTATCTCTGGGTCAACGGCGAATACGTCGGTTTCTCGAAAGACAGCCGCACGCCGGCGGAATTCGACGTGACGGCGTTCGTGAAGCCGGGTGCGCCGAACCTGGTCGCACTGGAGGTCTATCGCTATTCCGACGGGAGCTATCTCGAAGACCAGGACATGTTCCGCCTTTCGGGCATCTTCCGCCGCACGTGGCTGCTGGCGCGGCCGAAAACGCGCATCCGCGACTTCTTCGTCACCGCCCGCCCGGTCGTGGCCGACCGCTACGAGGGCGTCTGGGAGATGACGATCGACACCGAGGGCGATGTCGAGACGTGCGTCTACGACTGGGAGGACCGTCTTGTGGCCGGGCCTTTCGCCGCGAAGCGTTTCCCCGTGCCGAACGTGAAGCCGTGGAGTGCCGAAGCGCCGAACTGCTATAAGGTCGTCCTGAACAACGGCGCCGAGTGGGTGTCGGCGGTCTTCGGTTTCCGGGTGAGCGAGATCAGGGACGGCCGCTACTATCTCAACGGGCAGAAGATCAAGCTCAAAGGGGCCAACCGCCACGAGACCGATCCGATGTTCGGCCACTTCGTCCCGAAGGCGCGCCATGAGCAGGACATCCGCCAGCTCAAGGAGGCGAACTGCAACGCCGTGCGCAATGCACACTACCCGCAGGACGACTACTGGTACTATCTCTGCAACGTCCACGGCATCTACCTCTGCGACGAAGCGAACGTCGAGTCGCACGGCTACGGCTACGGCGCCGATTCGCTCTCGCACCAGAAGAGCTGGGAGAAGGCGATCGTCGCGCGCGACATGGCGATGGTCGAGCGCAACAAGAACCATCCGTCCGTCGTGATCTGGAGCTACGGCAATGAGTCCGGCCCCGGCGAGAACTTCCGGGCGTGCGAGCGGGCGATCAAGGCGCGCGATACGACGCGGCCGACGCATTACGAGCGCGACTGGTCGGTGGCGGACATGGAGGGCTGCCAGTATCCCGCCGTGGCGTGGTGCTGGTCGAAGGCGGCCGATTCGTCCGCCAAGAAGCCGTTCTACATCTCCGAATACGCCCACAACATGGTCAATGCGATGGGTAATCTGAAGGATTATCAGGATGCCATCGAATCGTCCGACGTCATCCTCGGCGCGACCATCTGGGACTGGGTTGACCAGGGCCTTTGGAAAAGGCAGGAGGACGGCACGATGATCCTTGCCTTCGGCGGCGATTTCGGCGACAAGCCCAACGACGGGCAGTTCGTAATGAACGGGTGCGTGCTCTCCGACCGCACGCCGGAGCCGGGCTATGAGGAAATTCGTCACGTCTATCAGAACTGGACGGTGAAGGAGACGAACTACTTCCAGCGCGTCGTCGTCCGGAACAAGAACTACTTCGTGGACGCGACGGGCGTCGAGCTGCTGTGGACGGTGCTCATCGACGGCGAGCCCGCCGCTTCGGGCGAGTTCAATCTCCACGGGCTCAAGCCGCAGCGCGAGGCCGTCTACGAGATGCCGTCCGCCGCGACGGCGGCTTGCCGCGCGGAGGGTACGGCCTCCATCCGCTTCCGCTTCCGCCAGAACGGGCGCATCATCGCCAGCGATCAGATCGACCTCGCCGATGCGCGCCCCGCCGAGACGGTCGCCGCGCCGGCGAAAATCTGGTACGCGCTTTCGGATGCCGCGGAGATCGGCTATGCGGAGGATGAGAAATCCTTCACCTTCACGGCGAAGAATACGAAGATCGCCTTCTGCAAGAAGACGGGTATGCCGTACTCGATCGTGCGTACGGGTTGGGTGTTCGATACGGAACTCCTCAAGTCGCCCCTGAAGCTCGACGCCTTCCGCACGCCGTCATCGAACGAGATCGGGCCGGCCGGCAAGTGGTTGCAGAACGGCCTGCGCAACCTCACGGGCGAACTCGTGGAGATGTCGTCGATCGACCAGTACGCGGGGGCGCTCACATTTACGACACGCGTCACGTGGCGGGGCGCGGCGTTCGAGGACATGAAGGGCTTTGGCGGACCGCAGATCACGATTACGGAGGCGCGCAAGCCGCTCAACCCCGTGACGTTCGCCGTGGCTTCGCGCTGGACGATCTACGGCGACGGCACGGTCGCGTGCATTTCGAAGATCCGTCCGCTCGGGCCGCGCTTCGATCTGGCGCGCCTCGGCTACGCCTGCGAACTCGCCGCCGTCAATCCCCGCGTCGAGTGGTTCGGCCGCGGCCCGTGGGAGAACTATCCCGACCGCAAGTCGGGCGCCTTCCTCGGCCGCTGGTCGGCGGATGCGTCGACTTTCTTCTTCCCCTATGCGCGCAACGAGAACTGCGGCAACCGCGAGGATACGCGTGGCGTGCGCGTCGGCGAGCTGACGGTTCGCACGCTCGGCGCGCCGTTCGCCTTCGAGGTGAATCCCTACACGCCGTCGCAGCTCCTGGAGATCGTGCATCCGCCGGAACTCCCCGAAAGCACCTCGACCTACTTCGGCATCTACGCCGCGACGCGCGGCCTCGGCGGCGCGAGCTGCGGGCCGGGACCGATGGAGCGTGACATCATCCGTACGGATCGCGACTACGACCTTTCCTTCACGCTGTCATTCGGCGACCGTGCGCTCACCGCGCGCGTGCCGGAAGGCCCGGCGTATCTCCCCGAGCTGCCCGAGCGCGTGCTTGTCGGCGGGGCGAAGATCGCGACCTGTTCGAGCCGCGAGCCGGGCGAGGGCGACCCCGAACATCTCCTCGACGGCGATCTCGGGACGATCTGGCACTCGCAGTACGGCACGACGATGGGCAACTTCCCGCATGCCGTCGCCGTCGAGCTGGCGAAGGAGACCGAGATGAAGGGCCTTACCTGCTACGGCCGCCCGAATGGCGTCAACGGCCGCGTGAAGGACTGCATGGTCGAGACGTCGTCCGACGGCAAGATCTGGACGGAGCGCGCACGCGCTACCCTCAGGAACACCGCCGACGGTCAGGACATCCTCTTCCCCGCGCCCGTCAAGGCCAGGTTCTACCGTTTCACCGCATTCAACAACCATTACGGAGATGATTTCGCCTCGATGGCTGAAATCGTCGTCATCAAATGACTATAAACGAGTCCGACACCTCCCGGCATTTTCTCAGACAGTGGATCGAGAAGGACGTCGCCGACGGCAAGACCGGCGGCAAGGTCGTCACGCGCTTCCCGCCCGAACCCAACGGCTACATCCATATCGGACACGCCAAGGCCGTGTGCGTCGATTTCGGCATGGCCGAGCTTTTCGGCGGCGAATGTCACCTGCGCCTCGACGATACGAACCCGACGAAGGAGAGCGACGAGTTCGCCGAGAACATCAAGAAGGACATAGCCTGGCTGGGTTTCCACTGGTCGGGCCCGGGCGACGCCGGCGAAGCGGGCTTCTACAATGCGTCGAATATGTTCGACGTGATGTACGAGATCGCGGAGAAGCTGATCACGGCCGGCAAGGCCTACTGCTGCAACCTGACGCAAGACGAATGGAAGGAATACCGCGGCGTGCCCGAGAAGCCGGGAAAGGCTTCGCCGGGACGCGACACGCCGCCCGCGCGCAACCTGGCGATCTTCCGCGAGATGAGGGCCGGCAAATACGCCGATGGCGAATGGTGCCTCAGGGCGAAGATCGATATGGCGTCGCCCAATATCCATTTCCGCGATCCCGTGTTGTACCGCATCCGCCATGTCGCGCATTACCACCTCGGCAACACGTGGTGCATCTACCCGATGTACGATTTCGCGCACCCGATCGAGGATGCGCTCGAGGGCGTGACGCACTCGATGTGCACGCTGGAGTTCGAGGTGCATCGTCCGCTCTATGATTGGGTTGTCGACCGCCTGGACGAGATGGGCATGCTGCCCATCCGCAATGGCGTCAAGATCCGCACGCAGCAGCGCGAATTCGCACGGCTCAACATCACGTATACGGTGATGTCCAAGCGCCTGTTGCTGCAGCTCGTCACCGAAGGTCATGTGGCGGGTTGGGACGATCCGCGCATGCCTACCGTGTGCGGTATGCGCCGTCGCGGCTATACGCCGGGGGCCATTCGCGAGTTCTGTGCGCGCGTCGGCGTGTCGAAGATGGAGTCCGAGTCGGACCCCGCGCTTCTGGAGTGGTGCGTGCGCGAGGAGCTCAACCAGACCGCGCCGCGCCGGATGGCCGTGCTGGATCCCGTGAAGGTCGTCATCGACAACTTCGACGGCGTGCGTGAGGTGGAGCTTCCGAACAATCCGCTTGATGCGTCCGCCGGCACGCGCAAGGTGCCGTTCGGCCGCGAGATCTGGATCGACCGCGCCGACTTCATGGAAGTCCCCGAGAAGAAATTCTTTCGCATGGCGCCGGGTCAGGAGGTCCGTCTGCGCGGGGCCTGCATCTTCAGATGCACGGGTTGCGCCAAGGATGACGCCGGGCGGGTCGTCGAGATCCACGGCACGTGGGATACGGCGAGCTGGGGCGGGAACCCGGCCGACGGACGCAAGGTGAAGGGGACGATCCACTGGGTCGACTGCGCGACGGGCGTTGCCGCCGAAGTGCGTCTCTACGAGCGGCTTTTCACCGAGAAGGATCCGCTCAAAGACGGGCCATCGGAGTTCCTGAAGTACATGAACAAGGACTCCCTCAAGACCGTAACGGCGTATGTCGAGCCGGCGCTCGCGGAGGCGACGGGGCTTGAGCGCTTCCAGTTCGAGCGCACGGGCTACTTCGTCGCCGACGAATACGACTCCAAACCCGGGGCGCCGGTCTTCAACCGCACGGTTTCGCTCAAGGATTCCTACAAGCCGGCATGAGGCGCGTCGCCATCACCGGTATGGGTGTCGTCAGCGCGCTCGGGCATTCCTGCACGGATATGTTCGCGCGTCTGCGGCGGCTTGAGAACTGCGTGACGGCGATGCCGGATCTCGCGCAGTATAAGGGGCTTAACTCCCATCTCGGATGTCTCGCGGGCTTTACGCGTCCGTCGCATTGGACGCGCAAAACGACGCGGACGATGGGACCGGTGGCGGAGTACGCGCTGGCGGCGACGGAACAGGCCATCGCCGACGCGGGGCTGGATTCCGCTACGCTGGAGGGCGGGCGCTGTGGCGTGGCGTACGGCAGCTGCTCGGGTTCGATCGCGGCGCACATCGACCTCTTCTCCCTGTTCTTCGAGCATGAGCTGAAGAACGTGACGTCGGGCACCTATATCAAGCTCATGCCGCAGACGTGCGCCTGCAACCTGTCGGTCCACTTCAAGACGCACGGGCGGCTGGTGCCGACGGGTACGGCCTGCACGTCCGGCTCGCTGGCGATCGGCAACGCCTACGAGCTGATCCGCTACGGTCTGCAGGATGTGATGCTGGCGGGCGGCGCGGAGGAATTCTCGCCGACGCAGGTCGCGATCTTCGATACGCTCTATGCGACGTCGCTCCGCAATGACGCACCCTCCGCCACGCCCGCGCCGTACGATGCCGAGCGCGACGGTCTCGTGGTGGGCGAAGGAGCGGGCACGCTGGTGCTGGAGGAGTACGGGCGCGCACGGGCGCGTGGGGCGAAGATCTACGCCGAAGTGGTCGGCTTTTGCGAGAACACCGACGGGACGCACGTCACCAATCCCAATGCGGCGACGATGCAGGCGTGCCTGCGCGGCGCGCTGGCGGACGCGGGAATCGACGGCACGGCGGTCGGTTATGTGAACGGACACGGCACCGCGACCAAGTCGGGCGATATCGCCGAGACGACGGCGACGCGGGCGGTGTTCGGCCGGCCCGTTGCGATTTCGTCGCTTAAGTCCTACATCGGCCATACGCTCGGCGCGTGCGGGGCCATTGAGGCGATGGCAACGATCGGCTGCATGAACGCGGGTTGGCTGCATCCGACGCTGAATCTCCGGAAGGTCGATCCGAACTGCGCCGAGCTTGACTACATCGTCGGCGACGGTCGCGCGGCGGAGATCGACTACGCGATGTCCAACAACTTCGCTTTCGGCGGCGTCAACACCTCGCTCGTCTTCCGGCGTGTCTCATCGTCTCCATAACATCTAGGGTCAATGCCATCCGGTGGCGATAGATTCGGGAACCATTTGGCCGAATTGCGGTTCCAATGCCGGTTCCGCACAGGACGAAGCTCTCTGCGTGCACATTCCGTCCCTCTGGCGATTTGGTATACTAAAAGGGGAGAAGGAACAAGATGAAGGCATTCATACAGCGGGTTGCAGAAGCGCAGGTGACGATCGAGGGCGTGCGGGTGGCGGCAATCGGCAGGGGCTTTCTCGTCCTTCTCGGCGTGACGCACGGCGATACCGAGGCGATGGCCGACCGTCTGGCGGATCGCACCGTGAAACTCCGGATTTTCGAGGACGAGGACGGCAAAACCAATCGGTCCGTCGTCGATGTCGCGGGGTCGATTATCGTCGTTTCGCAGTTTACGCTCTATGCCGATACGCGACACGGGAATCGGCCGGGCTTCTCGAAGGCGGCCAGGCCCGATCTGGCGGTTCCGCTCTACACGCGCTATGTCGCCCGGCTGCGCGAGCGGCTGGGCGCGGACCGCGTCGGTACGGGGCGCTTCGGTGCGCACATGGCCGTCTCGCTTGTCAACGACGGCCCATTTTCCGTCGAACTGGCGGAACCTTCCGGAAGTGTCGCCGGGTGACATGACGATGAGATGAAGGCCATGGGAAAACGGGTTGAGACGTTTAAGGGAACGCAGAGGGCCGGTTGCCTGACGGGCGCGGCCGACGCGGAGACGGTCGTGGCGGCAGACGATGGTTCCGTCAAAGCCAATGGATGGGCGCTGCTGCCGTTCGGCGTTTTCGCCGTCTTCTACGCCGGGCTTTCCCTCTATGCGGGCAACCGGGGCTTTGAGATGTCCTGGTACAAGGTGCCCATGCCGATTGCCTTCCTCGTCGCTTCGGCGGTGGCGTTCGTATCCGGTCGCCGGCGCACGCTGATGGAGAAGGTCGATACCTACGCGAAGGGCATGGGCGAGACGAACATCATGATCATGTGCCTCATCTTCATCCTGGCGGGCGCGTTCGCGACGATCGCCAAGGGTTCGGGCGCGGTGGATGCGGCGGTCGCGCTTGCGCAGACCGTCATTCCGGCGAGACTGATGGTCGCGGGCATCTTTCTCGTCGCGTGCCTCATCTCGACGGCAATCGGCACTTCCTGCGGCACGATCGCCGCAGTCACGCCGATTGCGCTCGGCTTTGCGGACCCGCTGGGGCTGCCTCCCGCGCTCCTCATGGGCTCGGTCGTGGCGGGCGCGATGTTCGGCGACAACCTTTCGATGATCTCCGACACGACCATCGCCGCCACGCGGACGCAAGGCGTGCGGATGAGAGACAAGTTCCTCGCGAACATCCGCATTGCGGCTCCGGCGGCGCTTGGCGCCTTCGCGCTCTATGCCGTTGCGGGGTCGGCGGCGGTCGCGGTCGCGGCGCCGTCCGTCGGCTGGCGCGAATTCCTGCTCGTGATGCCCTACGTGCTCATTCTCGTCCTCGCGCTCGCCGGATTGAACGTAATGGCGCTTTTATTCTGCGGTACGCTGCTGGCGGCGGTCATCGGCTTCGTCCTCGGTCGGCTCGACTTCTTCGGCGCGCTGGATCTTCTTGGAAAGGGCACGCTGGGTATGAGCGAGACGCTGATCGTGGCGCTTCTGGCGGGCGGACTCTTCAAGACCGTGCAGGCAAACGGCGGCATCGCGTGGCTTATTGGGAAGATTGCGCGGCTCGTGAAGGGCCCGCGCTCCTGTGAGGCGGGCGTGGCGTTCCTGACGGCGGCGGTCAACTGCTTCACGGCGAACAACACGGTGGCGATTGTCATTGCGGGGCCGATCGCGAAGGCTTGCGCGGAGAGGTTCCATGCCCGCCCGAGGCGGATTGCGTCCGTCCTCGACACGACGTCCTGCATCGTCCAGGGTCTCATTCCCTACGGTGCGCAGATCCTGATTGCCATTGGCGCCGCAAAAGGTCTGGACCTTTCAATTGACCCCATCGCACTCCTAAAGTACTTCTATTACCAGCCCCTGCTCGCCGTCGCCGTGGTCGTAGCGATAGTTTTACCGAATCGTCAATCCCGAGCCAACTCCTTATGACGCAAGCGGCTTCGTCGTACGTAAGAAGCGGTCGGCTGCAAATGTGGCCGGGGAACACCTGCGACCGTCGTCACGCACCGGGCATCATGCTCATTTACTTTCAGCCGCTACCTTTGCTATACTGGTGACACGTAAACCCGCGAAAACGCCGCCAATGACAGCCTACTTCAGAACATCTTGGAACCCGCCGACCGACAAAGCCCTGGCCGAGACCGTCCGTCGGGATGAGCATTGAGCGAGACGGTGCGCGACCCCGACTGGCAAACCCGACAAGGATCCGATTATATTCTTATGTTCAAAGGCTGGATAGCCGCCGCTTTTACGCTGATCGTCTGGGGCGTCACTTTCGTCAACACGCGCATACTGCTGACCGAATTTTCCGCGCTTGAAATCCAGCTGCTGCGTTTCGCGCTGGCGTGGGGGACGTTGGCGCTCATCGGTTGGACGCAACGCAAGCGCTACGGCTGGCAAGGACGCCGCGAAGCGCTGTTCGCCGCGATGGGACTGACCGGCGTTTTCGTCTACCAGTTTCTGGAGAACTGCGCCATCTACTACACCAACGCCAGCAATGTCGCCATTCTCGTTTCCTTCGGGCCGATCGTGACGGCGCTCATGGCGCGGCTCGCCCTCGACGACCGTTCGCTGTCGCTGCGGCTTGTCGCCGGGTCGCTGGTCGCGATCGCCGGCGTGGCGCTCGTCGCCGTCAACGGCGTGGTCACCTTCCATCTGCGGCCGCTGGGGGATTTGATGGCGCTCGGCGCCATGATCAGCTGGGGCGCGTATTCGATTCTCATCGGCAAAGCCAACGCGCTGGGCGTTCCGCCGCTTGTCGCCGCTCGCAAGTCCTTCGGATGGGCGCTGGCGATCATGCTGCCGCTGGCGATATGGGGCGCGACCGAAAGCGGATATGTCGCCTTGGACGGCTCGTATTCGGTGACGCTGGATCCCGCCGCGAACGCGGCCAGGTTCCGTTCGCCCGAAAACGTGTTTAACCTGCTCTTTCTCGGCATTCTTGCCTCGGCGGTCTGTTTCGTGCTCTGGAACGTCGCCTGCAAAGCGCTCGGCGTCGTCCGCACGACCGTCTGCCTTTATCTGATCCCCGTCATCGGCGTTCTCTTCGCCTATTTCTGCCTGCACGAGCCGATTGCCTGGATGTCCGCCGCCGGCGGCGTCCTGATTCTCGTCGGCGTTGTCACCGCCACCATGAAGCGAGGAGTCCGAAAATGAAATTGCCTGTATTGCTCCTGTCCGCCGCATTGTCCGCCCTTGTAGGCGCAGAACCGACAGCGCCCACAATAGCCACGAACGCCGTCGGAAACGTCCGTGCGGCCGGGCAATGCCATTCCGTGACCCAATCAGGCAATCGCTGCAAGCGCAAGGCGGCGCCCGATCGGCTCTATTGCCGGCAGCACGCCGCCGCGGCAATCCGGCAGACCGCGAAAACCTGCTGCTATCTGGACGACGCAAACGTTCGCTGCACGGAATCGGCGGTAGACGGCAAACGCTATTGTCCCAAGCACCTGCCGCCGTCCGCCGCGAAAGAGCAACCGCCCGTAGCCAGGCCTGCCGCCGAATGACCGCCGCCTTTGTCTTCGGCGGCGGTCTACCGCATTTTCTCGCGGCTGGATTTATGCTAGAATACGGGCATGAGCAAGTTTCTTGAGTTTCCTGGATTTGTTGATGTCCATGTTCATTTCCGCGACCCGGGGATGCCGTCGGCGGAAACGACGGCGAGTGGGCTTCAGGCGGCGCGGCGCGGCGGTTTCGCCGCGGTCGTCACGATGCCGAACACCTTGCCGGCCTGTGATTCGCCGGCGGTGATTCGCCATCAGTTGGCGGCGGCGCGCGCGGCTGACGATTCGACGGCGCTGCTGCCTTCGGCGTGTCTTACGCGGGGACGTCTCGGGCGCGAAGTGGCGGATCTGGAGTCCCTGGCGGCGGCGGGGGCGGCGTTCTTCACCGACGACGGCAGTTATGTCGAGGAGGATCGGGTGATGGAAGAGGCGATGCGCCGCGCCCGCGGCCTTCAGATGGTCGTCTGTCAGCATGCGATGACGTGGAAGGGCGGCGGTTCGCCGGCGGGCAATGTCATTCGCGACTGCGCGCTCGCCCGTCGCCTGGGGCTGGGCCTCATTCCCGCGTCGGTCGAAACGGATGCGATTCGGCGCGATCTTGCGCTGTGCCGCGAGACGGGCTGCCGTCTGCACATCCAGCATATTTCGACCGCCGGGGGCGTGGCGCTCGTGCGCGCCGCGCAGCAGGAAGGTTTGCCCGTGACGGCCGAGGCGACGCCGCATCATCTCCTGTTGTCGTGTGAAGATCTGACGGCGGATGACGCCAATTTCAAGATGGCGCCGCCGCTGGGGAATCACGAGGATCGCGCCGAACTGCGCAAGGCGGTGAAGGAGGGCGTGCTCATGTTCGCGACGGATCACGCGCCGCATCCCGCGTCCGTGAAATCGGGCGGTTTCGCGACGAGCGCGAACGGCATCATCGGACTCGAAACCGCCATTCCGATCACCTATCAGGTGATGGTTGAAGAAGAAGGCATGGCGGTCGAAGATTGGGCGAGGGCGTGGTATGAACTGCCGCGGCGGATTCTCGCCCCCGGTGCCGCGCGTCCGGAGCAGTGGCGGAAGACGGTCGTGGAGATCGGCGCCGCGCGCCCGGTGGATCTCTCGACCTTCGCTTCGCGCGCGCGCAACTGTCCCTACGACGGCCTCTCCTTCACCTGCTGGCCCGTCCCGTCCTGACTCCATCTCCCGACATTCCAACACCTCAACTTCTCGACAACCATGGACTTCAAGATCTTCGATAAGGCGGCGGGCTATTTCCCGGATGCGTGCTTTACGCGTCCGCCGGACCTCGGCATCATGCTCGGCAGCGGCTGGGGCGAGGCGCTGACGATGGACTACGTGCACGTGCGTCTTCCGTATGCGGACATCCCGGGGCTCGGCGCGTCGACGGTACAGGGGCATACGGGCGAGTTCGTCCTGTACGAGCGCGCGGGCAAGCTGATCGCCGCGTGGTGCGGGCGGCGACACTTCTACGAGGGGGACGGCTGGGAGCCGGTCGTCATGCCCGTGGAGATCCTGCGGCGCATGGGCTGTCTGTCGCTCCTCCTGACCAACGCCTCGGGCGGCATCAATCCGGCGCTTCGTCCCGGAGATTTCGTCATCATCCGCGACCACATCAACGTCGTCGGCGCGAATCCACTGATCGGCATATACCGCGAGGAATGGGGCGCGCGTTTCCCGGACATGACCGAAGTGTACACGAAGCATCTGGCGGACATTCTCCATGCGAGCTCCAACCGGCTCGGGTTGCGCGTGATGGACGGCGTCTACGCCTATACGTCGGGCCCGTGCTACGAAACCCCGGCGGAAATCCAGGCCTACAAGGCGCAGGGCGCGGACATCGTCGGGATGTCGACCGTTCCCGAGGCCGTCTTCGCGAAGGCCTGCGGCATGAAGATCGCGGGCCTTTCGCTCGTCTCGAATCTGGCGGCGGGGATCTCGCGTCGGGCGCTGTGCCACGACGAGGTCGTGGCGGCGGGTGCGGCCGCGAAGCCGCGCATGGCGGAGTTCATCGACGATTTCATCGTGCGCCTGTGAGCTTCGACGAAGAGGTGGCGGCGTTCATCGGCGCGCTGCGTTTCGAGCGCGAGATGGCGGCGAACACGTGCACGGCCTACGCGCACGACCTGCGCGATTTTACGGCGGCGATGACGCGGGCGGGCAAGCGGTCGGCGGCGGAGGTGACGCGGGAGGACATCGTCGCATTTCTGTGCGCGGAGCGGTCGGCGGGTCGGCGTGCGTCAACCCGCGCGCGCCATACGGTCGCCATCCGCATGTGGCTCAGGTATCTGAAGGCGCGCAACCTCATCCCCACCGATCCGTCCGCCCTGCTGGATGCGCCGAGGAAGGCGCGTCCGTTGCCGCGCGTCCTGTCCGAAGCGGAGGTCGTCGAGATGCTCGAGGCGGTAAAGGGCGCCGATCCGCGCAGTCTGCGCGACCGCGCCCTGCTGGAGACGCTCTATGGCTGCGGGCTGCGCGTCTCGGAGGTCTGCGATCTCAGAATGGCGGATTTTCTTGCGGAGGGCGAGCTCGTGCGGGTGATGGGCAAGGGGGCGAAAGAGCGCATCGTGCCGCTCGGCGGCGCGGCGGGTCAGGCGCTGGCGGCGTATTTCGCCTCCGCCCGCGATACGTTCACGCGCGGCAATCTCGCGGAGACCCACGTCTTCGTGACGCGGCTCGGGAAACCATTCACGCGCCAGGGCGTCTTCAAAATCATCAAGGCAAGGGCGCTCGCCGTCGGCATCGCGCCCGAACGCATTTCACCGCATGTGCTGCGGCACTGCTTCGCCTCGCATATGCTGCAGCACGGGGCTGACATCCGCGCCATCCAGGATCTTCTCGGCCATGCGGACGTCGGCACCACGCAGATCTACACCCATGTCGATGCGGCGCGGCTCGTCGACGTCCATCGGTTGCATCCGCGGCACTAGCAGAAAGTGGGGCGAATTGCCGGTGAAGTGAGCGGTAAAATCCCAAGCCGCCTTTACCCCAAACCCTGCGCAGCCTTTGCCCCAAACCCTGCGCACCCTTTGGGATAGGCCCTGCGCAACCTCGCACCCATG
Organism: Kiritimatiellia bacterium; assembly: GCA_051884875.1. Classification (GTDB taxonomy): domain Bacteria; phylum Verrucomicrobiota; class Kiritimatiellia; order RFP12; family UBA1067; genus UBA1067. Next base: position 28,480 of record JBJEWD010000036.1, on the reverse strand, counting down.
TCATGGGGATGGTGACGGTGAGCTCCCTTCTTTGTCGATTGACATGATTGCTCCTGCTTTGAAACAGCGTCACTAGATACTGCAATTTTCCCACCGGCAAAAAGTGGTTTATACCACTTGTGCACGGGAACGTGCAATTGGCTATAATGCGGGCAGAATCTTCAGAAGGGGAGGGTTTCTATGGATAGGAATAGGAAGTCGGTGCTGTTGGCGGCGGGTGTGCTCGCCGGCTTCAGCCTTTTTGCGGATCTCACCTGGACGGGTGGCGACGGCGGCATGTGGAGTGATCCGTCGAGCTGGAACAACGGGGATGCGTTCCAGTCCGGCGATAGCGTGGTGTTCAGCCCCAACTACGGACCGGGGCCGTTCACCGCGCTCGTCGATAATCGTATCACGGCCACGAAGATCACGGCCGAGACCAACGCCACCATCGCGCGGGCGACGGATGTGCCGCCTGTCGCGTACCGGTATTTCCGCTTCAAAGTCGAGACTGTCAAGGGGTCGGAGGAGCTGATGCAGCTTTCGGAGCTGAAGCTCTATTCCGGCGAGACGGACATCACGCAGGCGAGGTCGGCCTTTTACTACGACGAAAACCGGTATGAGGCGTTGCGCGACTATGACGGCAAGCCGTATCCGAGTGCTGAGAGTCCTGAAAAACTGGTCGACGGCGACGTGGGTACGAAGTGGCTTGACTCGCGTACGATGAGTTCGGACGCGACGACGAAGGACGCGAGCTGGGTGGTGCTCGAATACGCCGACGCCCAGCCCGTGACGAAGTACGAATGGTATACGGCGAACGATTCCGCGGGGCGCGACCCCGGTGCATGGCGCCTCCAGGGCTCCAACGACAACGTCACGTGGCAGGATCTCGACGTGGTGAGCGGCTACACGTGCACCGACACCCGAGAGGTGCTCGCCTATTCGAAGGAAATCGACTATGCGCCACTCTCCGTTTCGGAGATCTGCGTCGCGGACGGCGCGACGTTGACCCTGACGATCGAACCCATTACGTCATTTGCCAAGACCGGCCCCGGCACGCTGCAGTCAACGGCCGGTCTTGCGTCGGGAATCTCTTTCCAGGCGGGCACGCTTTCCCTCGGCGGCGGTTCGCTGTCGGTGACGAAATCCATCCTGACGAAAGATGCGCTTCAGACCTTCCTCGACGGCACCTACGCGATGGATAACAACAATTGGGATGTCTCGAACAACACACCGACGGAATGGGTCATCGGCGCGGGGGCGACGTTCTCTGGCGCCAAGCGCATCACGCTTTCGCCCGAATCAGCCGATCGCAGCTCGCATCTGCTGATTCGCGACGGAGGGCGGCTCGTGACCAGCGGTGCGAACAATTACATCCAGAACCATGACTATGGCAAGACAATCGTGGAGATCACCGGCGCCGGTTCGATCTGGGACTGCAACAACGAGATCTTCATGATCCCCTCCAATGACAGCCAGTGCCAAAATCCGCGCGGCGAATTGCGGGTGACCGATGGCGCGACGCTGAAGATGGGCTCGCGCCTTTCGTGGGGGCAGAAAGACACCAAGTTCGCCGTCGCGCCTGAGGGCTATATGCTCGTATCGAATGCGACTGTGACGATCAACGACTGCCTTGATTTCGGCATCAAGTCCGATCAGAACACGGAAGAGTATCTGGACGAGGCCTCGCGTCTGCAGGGAGGCTGGTACAAGGCGGACTTCCTGGACGGCGCCCAGATCACCGCGCAGCGTATCTTTGTCGGACGCGAGCGCGAGCACGTCGAGCTGAACTTCGATGGCGCGACCTTCTCCTCGCGCGCCAATTCGAGCGACTTCCTCATGCAGGATCGCCGCCTCGACACCCCGTTCGTGGTTACGGGACGCGGACTCACGGTGAACACGCTCCACAACACCGTACTCAAGGGGCGCTTCCGCGGCACGGGCGACTTCGTGAAGACCGGCAAGGACAAGATGGACATCTACGACGACCAGTTCTTCACCGGTACGCTCGTCTGTAATGAAGGTACGCTCAACAACACGGCGGACCGCAGGCTGACCTTCGCCGCTTCGAGACTCACGATGAACGGCGGCACGGTGAACTTCTCCACCGTTGATTTCACGAACGAAACGCTGTCCGTCGCGCTCAATGGCGGAACGCTGCACCTTTTCAACAACGGCACGGTGGAGACGAAGACGCTCTCCGCGCTGACGCTGGGCGCGGGCGTCGTGCTGCGCTTCGACATTTCGGCGGAGGGCCCCGACCAGTTCCTGCTGGCCGAAGGCGGCGCCATCACCAACAACGCCACGGCGGAGAACCCGGCGGTGCTGATGCCGACGATCCTTTCGGCGCTCCCCGTCAATACGCCCTACACGCTCGTCTCGGGCGGCTTCACGGCGGACGACCGCGATCGGCTGACATGTTCGGAGGAGGGGTACGTGCTGGACGTTACCGACGAGGGTGCGCTGACAATCACCCATCTGTCGGAGACGCGCACCTTCACGGGCGGTTCGGAGAACGTCAACTGGTCCGATGCCGTCTGGAATGAGGGCGAGAACTTCATCAGCGGCGATAATGCCACCTTTGCCACGGACGGCGACATGGTTCATCTCGACGTGGCGGTGACGGTCGGACGGCTCACGGCTACCGAGAATGCGGCGATCACCTACACGGCGGAGGACAATACGCCCAAATACAGCCGGTTCCGTTTCCATGTCGATGCCACCAAGAGCAACAACAGCATGATGCAGCTTTCGGAGATCGAACTCTACAATTTCGCCCAGAAGCTGACGCCGGACTCGATTGCCTACGATACGAACAGCTACGGACTCGACAAGCCCTATCCCACGAACGAGAAGCCCGACTACGCCGTGGACGGCAGTCTCGACACGAAATGGCTCGACTATCGCGGCGGCAACGGACGGAACGACGAGCAGAAGGCGGCCTGCTACCTGGAGTTCATCTTCGACACACCGACCTATGTGACGAAGTATGCGTGGTACACCGCGAACGACGAGCAGGGGCGCGACCCGTACAGCTGGCGCCTTCTGGCGTATGACGAGGAGACGGCCGAATGGATCGTGCTGGATGAGAAGGTCGAGGAGAACGTGACGGAAGTGCGCAAGGTCCTAGCCGGCATCTGGGAGATCGACTATCATCTGCCCGAGACGCCTTCGCTCAAGATCAGCGAGGCGATCGACGTCGCCGACGGGAAGACGCTCACGGTCGAGGCGCCCATCTCCTCCGATTTCACCAAGACGGGCGCCGGTACGCTCGTCGTCACCCAGCCGATTACGACGGTGATGACGCTGGCGGGAGGGGGAATTGACCTCAGCGGGCAGTCGATGGACTTCGGCGCCGCGTCCCTGACGGCGGACAGCACGATTGGCTTCTACAACGGCACGTTCTCCTACGATTCCGCCGCGATCGATCCCGGTGCGAACATGCCGCGCGACTGGACGATCGGCGCGGGCGCCCTGCTGACGGGCGGGGTGAGCGCCTACTTTTCAATCAATACGCCTGAAGACGACGAGAGCTACACCCTGCGGCTCGACGGCGGCATGCTTCAGGTCGGCGGCAGCACGAGCTGGCTGAACTCGAATTCGACGGGTCTCTTCGAGTTCGTCCTCACCAACGGGGCGACGGCGAATTTCGGCGGCAAGGTCTACGCCGTCGCCTCGAACGAGCGTGTGCTCGACAAGGCCCGCATCAGGATGGACGTCAGTTCCGGCTCGGTGTTCAAGACGGGCGCGAGCGGTCACCTCACGTTCGGCCGCGAGAATACGCAGCACGCCAGGGAAATGGCGGTCGACTTCTCCGTCTGCGACGCACGGCTCGAACTGGGCGGCAACCTCGATATCGGCGCGGCGAACGACAACACCGACCGCCGCGCGGGCTACTATCACCTGTACTTCGGTCCGAACAGCGTGCTGGAGACGACGCGCTTCGTCGTCTTCGACGATCGCGACGACACCTCGGTCGTCTTCGACGGCGCGACCCTGGTCGCGACGGGTGACCAGGAGAAGTTCATCGCCCGCGATGACGCCACGCGCGGCACGGCGCCGTTCTCGATCGCGGCGGGCGGGCTTACCGTCTCGAATGACTACGCGGTCGCCATCTGCGACGCCCTCTCCGGTGAAGGCGGCCTCACGAAGACGGGTTCGGGCGTGCTCACGCTGGAGGCCGATCAGTCCTTCCAGGGTGTGCTCACGGTGGCGGGCCCCGTGAACCTCAACGGCCACACGCTCCAGGGCGGGGTCGCGCTCGCCCCGGGCGGTTCGCTCAAGGTGGACTTCACGGGCGATTTCACGGGCTTCCCGCTGGAAGTGAAGTCGTTGACGGCGGATGCCGATGCGCCGTTTGCGGTCGAGGTGAACTATTCCTCGCCGTTGGATCCGAACCGTTCCTACCGTCTGTTCACGGGCGTCACCGCGGAGGATTGTGCGAAGATCAGCGTCACCGGGCTTGACCTCGTGTTCCTGAACGGCAGCATCTACGGTGCGGTGAATCCCCAGACGCGCATCTGGTCCGGCGCGGCGGGCGATACGTATATGAGGACGGCGGCGAACTGGGAAGGCGGAGAGGCGCCGCGTGACTACGATTCGGTCGTCTTCCCGACGACCGACGGCGGGGTGGTCACTAACGACAATGCGGCCTCGCCGCGCATCCTGTTCGTGAACATGCGCTTCCCGGTCGGTGCGGGCGACTTCACCTTCGACGGCAATGCGCTGTGCCTCTGGAGCGTCAGCAACGAGGCCGCGTCCGTCCAGACCTATCTCAACGCGATCGCCGGGAACGGCCCCGAGTTCTGCGCCGATGTGGCGGCGGACGGTGAAGTCGTCTTTGCGAACGGCCTTGCCATGTCGGCGGACCGTTCCCTCCTCAAGACGGGTGGCGGCACGCTGACGCTCAAGGGCGCGGGTCCGGGTTCGAAGCTTGATCTGGCGGGCGGCACGCTGCGCCTGGCGGATCTTGCCGATGCCGCGAAGACGAATCCGTTCGCGACGGGCTCGGGCGAGATTTCGCTTGCGGGTACGCTTGATCTCGGCGGCGCCGTGCAGGAGGTAAAGCTGTCGACGAAATCCGGCGAGACGCTGGCGCACGGCGGCATGAAGCTCCTCAACGGCACGATCAAGCTGACGAAGACGGGCGATAACCACTACTTCGAACCGACGGGCGACATCGAGATCGGCGCCGGCGGCTATCTTCGGATCGAGGCGGAGGACGGCCCTGTCCTGAACCTCGCGCGCGGCGATGCGAACAAGCGCATCCGGATCGTCTGCCGTGACGGCGGCAAGCTCTACAGCCACGGCAAAGCCGAAAACGTCTACCTCGCCTCCGGCGGCGGGGTGAAGGAAGTCGAAATCGAACTGGAGAATGCGGGCATCTACCACGTGGACAACGTCTCGACCGATTTCGGACGCAGCGGCAACACGATCCGCATGTACGGCGACGGCGGCAAGATCGACCTCAACCGGCACAAGCTCTTCATGGTCGCAGACGGCGGAGCGGTCGCGCGCGTCGATCTCACCAACGCCTGGATCAAGGCGGGGTACGTCTACGGCGGCAAGGACTCGCTCTCCTCCCGCCCTGCGGTCTCGGATGCGGAATTCAACTACACGAAGGGTTCGATGGACTTCACGGGCTTCGTCGTGCGGGACATCGCGCGCTTCCATGCGCGGCTGGAGGGCGTCAACTTCGACGTGAACGAGGATAACGCCAATTTCTTCAACGTCGACGCCTACTCGGGCGAGTCCGATCCGTTCGAGCTCGCGGGCGACGCCTGCACGTTCACGACCGACAAGAAGGTCGGCATCAAGACGAAGCTGGTCGGCACGGGCGGGCTTACGGTGGGGAAGGGCACGCTCACGCTATCGGTCGATCAGGCGTACACGGGCGCGACGACCGTCAAATCCGGGGCGACGCTGAATGCCGTCGGACGGACGCTGTCGGGACCGCTCGTGGTGGAATCGGGGTCGACGCTCGTCCGGCCCGATCGCCCCGAGGGCAGCAAGTTCGTGCGCATCGTCCGGGCGACGGCGGTGACGGGCGTGGACTACACCGTCCGCGATGATGCCGGCGACCACTACTTCCTCAACAACGGATGGCTCTGCTACGGCAGGCCCGCCGGCTACACCATCAGCATCCGCTAGGAGATCTTCCTTCAACCGAAAACTGACATGAGAAATCCGGTTCTGTTCATCCTGATGGCGGCGATCCATTCCGCCTGTGCCGTTCCCGTGCCGCCCAACTGCGCGCCCTACCAGCGTCCTGCGCCGGAGCACCGCACCTTCCGCAGCGCATCCGTAGACCGCTGCATCGAGGCGACGGCGAAGCGCATCGCCGACCCCGAGCTGCGGAAGATGTTTGTCGCCTGTTTCCCGAACACGCTGGACACCACCGTGAAGGGCGAGGGCTACGTCATCACCGGCGACATCGACGCGATGTGGCAGCGCGATTCGGCGGCCCAGGTCTGGCCCTATCTGCGTTTTGTCAAGGATGATCCCGCCCTGGCGGAACTCATTCGCGCCGTGCTGCGGCGGCAATTCGCGGCCATTCGCCGCGATCCCTACGCCAACGCCTTCTATGCGGACGAGGGCCGCGAGGGCGAATGGCGGAGCGACGCGACCGAGATGAAGAAGGGCGTGCACGAGCGCAAGTGGGAGATCGATTCGCTCTGCTACCCGCTTCGCCTCGCGCACGGCTACTGGAAGGCGAGCGGCGACGGCAAGTTCTTCGACGAGGCCTGGCGCGCGACGGTGCGCACCATCGTCGCGACCTTCCGCGAGCAGCAGCGCCGCCACGGGCAGGAGACGTCGTACCGTTTCCAGCGCAAGGCGGCGAATCCGACGGACTCGCTCGGGAACGGCGGTTGCGGGGCGCCCGTGAAGCCGGTGGGGCTGATTGCGAGCGGCTTCCGTCCGTCCGACGACGCCTGCACGTTGCCGTTCCTCGTCCCCAGCAACTTCTTCGCGGCGGACGTACTGCGCAAGGCGGCCGAGATTCTGCGCAAGGTCAACGGGGACGAGAAGCTGGCGCGCGACTGCACGGCTCTGGCGGACGAGATCACGGCCGCGCTCGCGAAACACGCCGTGGTCGATACGCCCAAGTTCGGCAAGGTCTACGCCTACGAGGTGGACGGCTTCGGGGGGCGGATCCTGATGGACGATGCGAACGTGCCGAGTCTGCTGGCGCTGCCGTATCTCACGGAGATGTCCGCGCAGGATGCCGTCTACCGCAACACGCGGCGGATGATCCTCTCGCCCGCCAATCCGTACTATTTCGCCGGTACCGCCCTGAAGGGCGTCGGAAGCCCCCATACGGGCTTCGACCGCGTGTGGCCGATGTCCGTCATCATGCGTGCGTTCACCTCCGACGATCCGCGCGAGGTCCGCGCCTGCCTGAAGATGCTGCGCGATACGTCGGGCGGCACGGGTTTCCTGCACGAGTCGGTTAACGACTGCAATCCGCGCGACTTCACGCGCAGTTGGTTCGCCTGGGCGAATACGCTCTTCGGGGAACTCGTCCTGGAGAGCGTGGAGAAAGGTTACCTGGGGGGCGCGGAATGAGCAGGCTTGCAGGATTCGGACTGTTTGCGCTGACGATCCTCCCGCTGATGGCGCGCGATTGCGTCGATTTCGTGAAGACCGAGATCGGCACGGACTACAACGGGCACACCTTCCCCGGCGCGGCCTACCCGTTCGGCCTCGTCCAGGCGAGTCCCGACACGGGGCGCGACGGTTGGGGCTACTGCGCCGGCTATCGCTGGAACGATCGCGAGATCCGCGGCTTTTCGCAGACGCATCTGAGCGGCACGGGCTGCACCGATCTCGGCGACTACCGCGTGATGCCCTATGCCGGGCCGATGCGTTCGTCGGATTTCGGCAGCGACTACGACAAGGCGAGCGAGCGCCGGAACTGCGGCTACTACGCCGTCACGCTGAAGCGCAACAACGTCCGCGTGGAGACGACCGTGACGCCGCATTGTGCGATCTACCGCTTCACGAATCTCGGGGACGGCCCGCTCAACGTCCTCTTCGACGACCAGTGGGGCATCGGCGGCGGTGCGCACGATCAGATGCACGAGGCCCGTCTCGATTACGCCGACGGCCGGCGGCTGTCGGGTACGAAGGTGCGCCACGCTTGGGTCCGGCGGCGGATGAATTTCGCGCTTGAATTCGATCGCCCCTGGAGCGAAGCCTGCGAACTGCCGAAGCGTCACGACCGCGAGGAGGGCCGTCGCGTCAACTTCCGGTTTGACGTGAAGAAGGGCGGCATGCTGATGATGAAGTTCTCCTATTCGACGGTGTCCCCCGAGGGTGCGCGCGGCAATCTCGCGCGTGAACTGCCCGGGTGGGACTTCGACCGGGCGCAGCGTGCCGTGCGCGCGGAATGGGAGCGGCTGTTGTCGCGCGTCACGGCCCAGGGCACCGATTCGGAGAAGACCATCTTCTATACCGCGCTCTACCGTACCCTGCTCCAGCCGGTCGACATGGCGGACGTCGACGGGAACTACTGCGGCGCGGATGACCGCGTGGCGCGGGCGCGGAACGGGCGCTACTACTCGACTTTCTCCTTCTGGGATACGTATCGCGCGGCGCATCCGCTCTACACGATCCTGGTGCCCGAACGGGTGGATGACTTCGTGGAGTCGGCGGTCACGCACGGCGAGACGGCGGGTTTCCTGCCGATCTGGGCGCTGATGGGCAAGGACAACCAGTGCATGATCGGCACGCATTCGGTTCCCGTCATCGTCGATGCGATCGAGAAGGGTCTCTATCGCGGCGATCCCCGGCGGGCCTATCGCATTATCCGCGATACGCTCCGCAACCGCCATGAGGGACGGCAGAAGGAGAACTGGGACGAGCTCGATCGCTACGGCTACTATCCGTTCGACCACATTCGCGCGGAATCGGTTTCGCGGCTGCTGGAGTGTGCGGTCGACGACTGGTGCGCCGCGCGGCTGGCGGCGCGCCTTGGATTCCGTGAGGATGCCGCCTTCTTCGACCGCCGCGCCGGGAACTGGCGGAACGTCTACGATGCCGAGACCGGATTCATGCGCGGACGCGATTCGAAGGGCGCCTGGCGTACGCCGTTCAGCCCCTTCACGCTCGGACATGACGCCTCGCGCATGAACGACTTCACCGAAGGCAACGCCTGGCAGTGGACCTGGCATGTGATGCACGACCCGTCGGGACTCATCGAGACGATGGGGGGAAGGGAAAAGGCGGCGGACAATCTCGAGCGCCTGTTCGTCCAGCCGGCCGCGACGGCGGAGTCGGGCTTTACCTCCGACGTCACCGGATTGATCGGCCAGTATGCGCACGGCAACGAACCGAGCCACCACATCGTCTACTTCTTCCAGCATCTCGGACGTCCCTGGCGCACGGCTGAACTCGTGCGCGAGATCTGCGACCGCTACTATCTGGATACGCCCGATGGTCTTTCCGGCAATGAGGACTGCGGGCAGATGAGCGCGTGGTATCTGTTCGCCGCGATGGGCTTCTATCCGTTCAACCCCGCCTCGGGGGAATACGTCCTCGGCGCGCCGCAACTCCCCGAGGTTTCGATCAAGGTCGGTGACGGGCGCGTCTTCAAGGTGGTGGCGAAGAACCTCTCGAAGCGCAATCTGTACGTCAAGGCGGTGAAGCTCAACGGGCGGCCTCTGAAGGGGTTCGTCCTCCGACACGCCGACATCATGAAGGGCGGATGCCTCGAATTCGAGATGGCCGACGAATCGGTGCGTCCGCCGAAGCCCGAGGCGGCGTGGGCCTGGCTTGACTTTCGGCGTCCTGTCACGACGCCGGTGATTGCGCCGCGTCCATCGGCGAAGTTCGACTGTCCCATGGGCGGCAAGCCGGTCGCCTGGGAGAAGAACGACACCTTCAATCCGGCGGCGACGCTGGCGCCGGACGGGCGGATCGCCGTCCTGTATCGGGCGGAAGACGATTACGGCGAAGGCATCGGGCATCGGACGTCGCGCATCGGCCTGGCGCTTTCGGAGGACGGCGTCACCTTCGAGCGGCTGCCTACGCCGGTGATGTATCCGCAGCCGGATAACGTCGCGCACTATGAGCGACCGGGCGGTTGCGAGGATCCGCGCGTGGTGGCGACGCCTGACGGCGGGTATCTGATGATGTACACGATGTGGAACCGCGACCGTCCGCGGCTCGGGGTGGCGACCTCGCGCGATCTCCGCAGCTGGGTGAAGCACGGTCCCGCCTTTGCGCGGGCCTACGGCGGCAAGTTCGGGAACATGGGCTGCAAGTCGGGTTCGGTGGTGACCGAGCTGAAGGAGGGCCGTCTGGTGGCGGCGCGGATTGCGGGGCGCTACTGGATGTACTGGGGGGAGGATTTCATCAACGTGGCGACGAGTCGCAATCTCGTGGATTGGCAGCCGATGGTCGATGAGCGCGGCGAGCTCCTCCGCGTCGTGAAGCCGCGTCCGGGCTACTTCGACTCGGCGCTGACGGAGTGCGGGCCACCCGCCGTCATCACCGGCCAGGGCATCCTCCTGCTCTACAACGGCAAGAACAAGGGCGGGTACGATGGCGATCGGCGGTATGCGGCCGGCAGCTACTGCGGCGGGCAGCTTCTTTTCGACCGCGCCGATCCGACGAAGGTGCTCGGGCGGCTGGACAAGCCGTTCTTCACCCCCGAACTCGCGTACGAGAAATCGGGCCAGTATCCCGACGGCACCGTCTTTTTGGAGGGGCTGGTCCCGTTCAACGGGCACTGGTACCTCTACTACGGTTGCGCCGATTCCCGTGTCGGCGTGGCCGTCCGGTGAGGCGACGCCGTGCGCGATATGCTATAATGGGGATATGCAAGCATCTACCGGGCAGAGCGAGACGAAGCAGAAGACCGTTTTCCGCGCGTTGCGCGACGACATCCTCAACGGCAGATATTCGAGCGGGCGTTTCCCCAGCGAACGTGCGTTGATGAGCCGTTTTGCGATTTCGCGTTCGCTGGTGCGCGAGGTGATCCGCGAGCTGAAGTTCGAGGGGTTTCTGGTCTGCCGCCAGGGGTCGGGGACGTTCGTCACCAAAGGTGCGCGCAATCTCGGCGGACGCATCGGGCTCGTCGTCCCCGGCGTGCTGCACGAGGAGATCTTTCCGCCGATCTGCCGTGAAATCTCCAACCTCGCGCAGAAGGAGGGCTTTACGATGCTCTTCGGCGAGATTACGGAGGAGGACTACGACCGCCGCGCCGCGCGCATCCGGGCGCTGGTGGCCGAATACATCCGCCAGAACGTCTCGGGCGTGATCTTCCAGCCGATGGAGTTCCTGGAGGATTCGCCCCGGATCAACGCGCAGATCGTCAAGGCGTTCCGGGATGCGGGTGTGAGCGTCGTGCTGCTCGACTACGACTTCGTGCCGCCGCCCGGCCGGAGCACGTGCGATCTCGTCGCCATCAACAACTTCGAGGCGGGGCGGCGCATGGGCGAGCATCTCGTCCACGCGGGCGCGAAGCGGATTGCTTTCATGATGAAGGACAACTGGGCGTTCAGCGTGCTCAACCGGTGCGAAGGCGTGCGCCATGTCGCGCAGGCGCACGGGTGTGCGGCCCGGGACTTCGTCCTTCACGTCGAGCCGACGGATGTCGCGGCGATTGCGGCGATCCTGCGTCACCGCAGGGCGCCGGATGCGATCGTCTGCGGCAATGACACGGTGGCGGCGCGGCTGCTGGTGACGCTGCGCAAGCTTGGCATCGCCGTGCCGGAGAAGGTGCGGGTCTCCGGGTTTGACGACGTGGCGCATGCGTCGTTCGTACAGCCGCCGCTCACGACGATCCGGATGCCCTGTCGCGAGATCGCCTGGATGCTTTTCGAGGTGCTGCTGCGGCGGATGCGCGAGCCGGATCGTCCGACGACGACGGTCTACCTCAACGCTCCGCTCGTCATCCGCGATTCGACCGGCACGAACGGCAGATAGGTGGCGCACCGAACGCGCGCGGGGTGATCGCGCCGCCTCTGCGGCGGATGTGGAGCCCGTCCGAGTTCAGGCAATTTCCGCTTTGAAACTTTGGCGTAAAAAGCGTATAATACTCGCCAATGGCCAAGATCAAGCTAACGAAGACCGAGTTGAAGGCGCAGTCGGACGCGCTTAAGCGCTTTCAGCGCTTTCTGCCCATGTTGCAGCTCAAGAAACAGCAGCTGCAGAGCGAGATCGCCGGCATTGCGGCGAAAGCCGACGAGGTGACGGCCCGCGAGCGTTCCGTCCGTGCGGACCTCAATCATTGGATCGGGCTGGTGGCGACCGATGAGGCGCTGCTGGGCGGTCTCGTCAAGGTCCGCGAGGTGAAGACCGGAACGGCCAATATCGCAGGTGTCGCAATTCCGACGTTCGAGTCGATCGCGACCGATGTCAGGGAGATCGACCCGTGGGCGACGCCAGCGTGGGTTGACAGCGCCGTCGCGGCGACGACGCAGATCCTTTCCCTCCAGTGCGAACGGGCGATCTACGAGGAACAGCGTCGTCTGATTGCGCAGGAGCTTCAGCAGACCTCGCAGCGGGTGAACCTCTTCGAGAAGGTCAAGATTCCCCAGTGCAAGGAGGCGATCCGTGTCATCAAGATTGCGCTTGGCGACGAGCAGACCGCGTCCGTGACGCGCGGCAAGATCGCGAAGTCGCGTACGCCGGAAACGGAATCGGAGGTGGCGGCATGATCGTTCCGATGCAACATCTCGATCTTCTGTGCATTGCGGCGGAGAAGACCACGGCGCTGGAGGCGTTGCGGGCGTTAGGCGCGGTTCATCTCGATCTCGCCGCCGCGCGGGGTGCCGAGGTGCAGGGCGCGCGGGAGGATATCGCGGCGGCCGAGAAAGCCGTGCGGCTCATCCAGAAGGCGCGGGGCAAGGATCACGTGGGCGTGCAGGTGGCGACGGAGGTCCCCGCCGTCCTCAGGCTCGCGGAAGAAATCGAGTCCTGCCGGTCCGAGGCGGATGCGTTGGCGCGTGAAATCGCCAAACTTGAGCCGTATGGCGACTTTGACCCCGATCTCGCGCGTCGGCTGCTGGAAAAGGGCGTCGACATACGCGCCGTCGCCGACTTCCCCGATCCGTTGCCGCGCAAGGGGCTGCGTGCGCTTCAGACCGATCTTGCGGCGTTGGAAAGCGAGATCACCGTCCTCACGAGTAAGCTCGCGGTCTGCGATGACGGGAAGATTCTTGCGGGTTTCCCAGGGCTCGCCGATCACATGGCCTTCGTCGCGGCAAAGGAGCTCATGTCCGATCGGGGTGCCGTTGCCTGCATTGCGGGCTGGGTCCCCGAGCCGAAGATCGCCGCGCTGAAGACCGCCGCCGCCGCGAACGGGTGGGGGCTTCTGTTGCGAGAGCCGAACGCGGCGGAGAATCCGCCGACGCTCGTCGAGCCGCCGCGGTTCTTCCGTCCGATGAAGGCGCTTTTCGACGGTCTTGGCATTGCCCCGGCATATACGGAGGCGGATGTGTCCGTGCCGTTCATGTGCTATTTCTCGCTCTTCTTTGCGATGCTGGTGGGGGACGGCGCCTACGGGGCGATCTTCCTCGCGGGTACGCTTGCGGCCCGGAAGAGGCTGCCGCGCGCATGGTTCGTCCTGATGATGGCCTTTTCGTTGGCGACCGTGCTGTGGGGCGTGTTGAGCAACACCTGGTTCGGGGCGCAGCTGCCGTTTCTTGCCTCGCTGCCGACGGCGCAGTGGCTGGCGGATCCGAGCTATCACCACATGATGCTCCTCTGCTTCACGATCGGCGTCTCGCACCTGATGCTCGCGCGCATCTGGAACGGCATCTGCCGCGCGCCGGATTCGACGAGCATCGCCGAGTTCGGTTGGGCTGGCATCCTGCTCTTCATGTATCTCGTGACGAATGCGATTATCGGCATCTTCCCGGGCATCCCGACGTGGGCCTACTACGTCTTCGGGGTTTCGCTGGCGGCCATCTTCGGGTTTACGGTAAAGCCCCGCGAACTGAAGACGCGCGGAGCGGAGCTCGGGATGCTGCCGCTCAACATCATGAGTGCGCTTGGCGATATCATTTCGTACGTGCGCCTTTTTGCGGTGGGGCTCGCGTCCGTCAAGGTTGCGGAGAACTTCAATTCAATGGCCACCGGGCTTGTCGCGAGCGAGCATTCGCTGGGGCTGAACATCCTGATGTCCGTGGCGATGGTCCTTATCCTCGTCATCGGGCATGGGCTCAACCTCGCCATGGCGGGGCTCTCGGTTCTCGTCCACGCCGTTCGCCTGAACACGCTCGAGTTCTCGAACCACAAGGGCGTGTCGTGGGCCGGGTATGCTTTCAATGCGTTTAGAAAAACGAAAGGAGAATAAACACAATGAGTGATGCAGCTATGGTTGTCGCGGGCGCCGTCGCCTGTCTGGGTCTTGCCGGTGCGGGCAGTGCCTTCGGCACGGGTTTTGCCGCCGCCGCCGCCGTCGGGGCATGGAAGAAGTGCTATGCGGCCGGCAAGCCCGCGCCGTTCCTGCTCCTGTCGTTCGTCGGTGCGCCGATTACCCAGACGCTCTACGGAATGATCCTCATGTTCATCATGCTGGGCAAGACCGGCATCGCCGGCGCGGGTGTGCCGTGCCTCATCGCGGGCATTTTCGCGGGTCTTGCGATCGGCCTTTCGGCGCTCTTCCAGGGTCGCGCCGGCGCCGCCGCGTGCGATGCGCAGGCCGAGACCAATCAGGGCTTCACGAACTATCTGGCCGCACTCGGCATCGTCGAGACGGTCGCCATCTTTGCGATGGTGTTCGCGCTCGTCGCCCTGATGTACGTCAAGTGATTTGATGGCGATCAGGCCGAAGCTGGCGTGGTTCCTCGCCTTTACCGCGATCTTCGCGGCATTGGCGGGGTTCGTCTTTTGGGGCACGTGGGCGACGAACGTGACGTTTGTCGCGCCCGATGACGGCATCTTCTTCGCCCGTTCCTATTCGGACGTCGTCCGCCAGTGGTGGAACGGTTTTGTGACGACGGGGAAGATGCTGCCGACGGACGTCCTCTGGTCGGGTCTTCTGGGTTCGCCGCTTTTCTGCCGCGAGCTGAAGTACGTGGCGGCCATCTATCTGGCGGCGCTGGGGCTCGTCTATTTTCTGCGCGGACGCGGTCTTTCCCGTCTGGCCGCCTATGGTGCGGCGCTTCTGCTGGCCTTCTGCGGCTATTGGCTGACGCTCTTCTCGGCCGGGCACGGCGGGTGGTTCATCTGGATGTCCTACGGGGTCTTTGCCTTCGGGCTCATAGACCGTGCGGTCGAAAAGCGTTCGCTGCGCCATTGGGTGCTGTTGGGTCTCGTGGTCGCCTGGGCGAGTTTCCATCAGCCGGATCTGTGGTTGCTGTTTTCGGTCTTTACCGGATTCTACCTCGTCTTCCGGCTGGTCGTCGGGCGAGTCTTGCCGTGGAAGGGCATCCTGTGCGCGGCGGCGGTGTTTACGCTCGTCGGGCTGCCGAGCTTCTATCATGCGTTCGTCAACGATCTGGCGGGGCGTGATCGACAGGTGGAGGAATCCCGGAACTCGGCATTGACCGGCGGCGTGGCGGATGACGACGCGGCGCGCTGGATTTTCGCAACGAACTGGTCGATGCCGCTTGAGGACGCGGGCGAGTTCTGGCGAGCGCGCCTCCATGGCGACACGAGCTGTCCGTTGACGCTTTCCATCAATCGCGCGAAGAAGGGGACTCGTCCTTACACCGGCGCGTTGGGGCGTCCCTTCGGAAAGAGCGAAGGCAATTACCGGCAGCATTCCCTTTACGTCGGGTGGGTGACGTGTCTCATGGCTCTTGCCGGCATCGCGCTGGGGTATCGTCGCAAGACGGTCGTTTTCTTTGCTGTGGGTGCCGCCGTCTTCTTCCTTTTCTCGCTGGGGCGCAACTGCGAGGTCGTCTACCGTCTCGTCTATCAGCTCCCTTTCGGCGACTATCTGCGTGCCCCGGTGAAATGGCATCATCTGACGGAATTCTGCCTGTGCGTCCTTGCGGGGTACGGGCTTGAAGCCCTTGTTCTCCGGTCGCACGCGCGCCTGGCCGGGGGCGGTCTGCGTCTGGCGCTGGGCGCGTTGGTCGTGCTGGTGCTGATTGGTGCGGGTTCGCTCGCATCCAATGCGCGGCTTTACTGCGCGCCCGTGGATTACACGAAGGCGGTGCGGTCGAAATGTTCCGCGCAGTTGACGGTGCTGTCGCGTCCGCAGCTTGAGCATCCGCAGGTGGCGGAAATGATCCGGGCCGGACGAATCGTCATCGTGGCCCGATGGCTGGGGTCGCCGGATGCGTCTCTCGTGCAGATTCTCGAACCGCTGAAGCCGGTCGCGCCCGCCAAGCCGAATCCGCTTCTGCTGACATTTGGCGTCTTTTCGGTCGTGACGGCCGTTGGCGCCGGGTTCAGCTGCGGCCTTTTCCGGCGGAAACGCCTGTCTTCCGGTCCTGTCGCCTGATCTCCCGGAAGATGAGGAAGTCCGTCGAACAGGTTTTGCCGTGTCTAGGGCGAAAGAAAGACGCATTGCCATGAACAAGTTTACAGAATCGGTTGCAGCCGTACTGCAGATCCCGGATATCGGTCTGGATGAGGAATTCCGTTCCGTTCCTGACTGGTCTTCCGATCGGGTCGGCGGACTCCTCGCAATGATGGAAAACGATTGGGCGACGCCGCTGACGGCCGCGCGTCTCGAAACGCTGATGACCGTGCGGGATTTGTTGCGCGAGGCGTTCATCACCTTTGCCGCCCGACTTCTCCGGGTTGATCGTCGACAGCTTTCGGGCACCTCCGCCATGGGGTCTGTCCCCGAATGGGACAGCGTCAACCATCTGCGTCTGGTGATGGAATCCGAGCGGGAATTCGGCTTCTCGTTCGCCTTGGAGGATATCCCGGGCATTCAAAGAATAGACGATTTTTTGGTATAATACATACCGTTTTCTGAAGGACAAAGGCGATGTGGAATTATTCTGAGAAGATGATGGAACACTTCCGCAATCCGCGGAACGTGGGCAAGATCGATCACCCGGACGGCGAGGCGACGGTGGGTTCGCTCGCCTGCGGCGATGCGCTCAAGTTTCAGTTCCGGCTGGGTGCCGACGGTCGGATTGCCGAGGCGAAGTTTCAGACGTTCGGCTGTGCGAGTGCGATCGCCTCGAGTTCGGCGCTGACCGAAATGGTGATCGGCAAGACGCTGGAAGAGGCCAAGACGATCACGAATCAGCAGATCGCCGATTACCTGGGCGGGCTTCCGCCGCAGAAGATGCACTGTTCGGTGATGGGGCGCGAGGCCATGGAGGCCGCCATCAAGAACTACGAGACGGGTCGGAACACCGACCGCAATCTTGAGGACGAACTCCTCTGCACGTGCTACAACGTCTCCGAAAACGAGGTCCGCCGCGTCATTACCGAGAACCAGCTGACAACCGTCGAAGAGGTCGTGAACTATACGAAGGCGGGCGGTGGATGCGGACGCTGCAAAGGGAAGATTCAGGCGATTCTGGACGAAATCCGCGGTGTAAGGTAACCTCTAAGTGGTGGGTTTGCTATGGTGTACAAGTATGGTTTTGACAACGAGAAATATCTTAAAGAGCAGGCGGAGGAGATCAAGCGCCGCGCGGAGAAGTACGAAAAGCTCTACCTGGAGTTCGGCGGCAAGCTGACGAACGACAACCATGCGGCGCGGTGTCTTCCCGGCTACGATCCGGACGTCAAGCTGCGTTTGCTGCAGATGCTGGGTGATAAGGCCGAACTCGTCCTCTGTATCTATGCGGGTGACATCGAGGCCAAGAAGATGCGCGCCGACTACGGCACGACGTACGAGGAGGAGACGCTTAAGCTCGTCAACGTGATGAAGGAGCACGGTGTCTCCGTCCGCGGTGTCGCCGTCACGCGCTTCGACGGCCACCCTAGCGCACGCGCGTTCGCCAAGGTGCTGGAGGATGCGGGCGTGTCCGTCTTCTACCATTATCCGATCAAGGGCTATCCGAACGATCTGGATACGATCGTCAGCGATTCGGGCTATGGACGCAACGACTATATCCCGACGGAGAAGCCGATTGTCGTCGTCACGGGCCCGGGGCCGGGTTCGGGCAAGTTCGCAACCTGTCTGACGATGCTCTATCATGAGGTCAAGCGGGGTCGGCAGGCGGGATATGCGAAGTTCGAAACCTTCCCCGTCTGGAACCTTCCGCTGATGCACCCGCTGAATGTGGCGTATGAGGCGGCGACGCTCGAGCTCAAGGACGAGAACCAGATCGACCCCCACCATTTCCTCGCCTACGGCGAAATGCGCGTGAACTACAACCGCGACATCGAGGCCTATCCGATTCTGCGCGAGATCTGGGAACGGATGATGGGCGGCGAATGTCCCTACAAATCGCCGACGGATATGGGCGTGAACCGCATTGCGAGCGGCATCGTCAACGATACGATCGTCCGGGCGGCGAGCCGTGAGGAGTGCGTGCGCCGCTATGAGCGCGTAAAGGCCGATTTCGTCGCCGGTAAGGCCGACATGGCGATGCTCGCGCGCGCGCTTTCCGTGATGGCGAAGGCCGACTGAAGCCAGGCCCTTTGCAATACGGGACGAACGACGTCCCGCCCGTCCGGCCGGGCCTTCCGTCAGGCGTTCAGTTTGAGCGTCGAGACGCCGGGCGTGGCCCTGGGTTTGAAGGCCATGCCCTGTTCGATGTCCAGGCACATGGTGAGGACGTCCTGCCAAGACGCGATGCGGTAGTCGCGGTTCTTGACGAGCATGGCTTCGAGCAGCTGGCAGAAACCTTCCGTCAGCTGCGGACGGAAGACGCGCGGGTCCTGGGCCTGCATCGTTTCGCTGCACTGGGCGCGGATCATGGCTTCGTCGCCATAGCCCGGGAATAGGACGCGCCCCGTGGCGAGATGGTAGAGCGAGGCGCCGAGCGAATAGATGTCGGCGCGGCAATCGGGTTCGACGTCGCCGTAGACTTGCTCGGGGGAGATATAGGCCGGCGTGCCCATGATATGATCGGGAACGTCCTGTTTGCCGTCCTTCAGAAAATGGAACGTGTGGCAGAGTCCGAGATCCGTAAGCTTCACGATGCCTTCCGTGTTGATCATGATGTTCTCGGGCTTGATGTCGCAGTGCACCACGCCATGGTCGTTCCAGGCGAAGTCCAGCGCGGCGGCGATGGATTCGCAGATGAGGAGGCAGTCCATCTCCTGAAGATGCTGCTTGCGCCGGAGCAGGGCGCCGAAGCTGTAGCCGTCGACGTACTCCATGATGTAGTACCAGATGCCCTGATGGGTGCGGAGCTCGTAACTGCGCACGATGCCCGGATGTTTGATGACCTCCATGGCCTTTTCTTCGGCGATGAAAAGATTGAGCTCTTCGGGGGCGCGCGTCAGTTCCTCGTTGAGTATCTTGACGGCGACGACCATGCCGAGCTTGCGGTCGAAGGCCTGCCAGACGGTCGCCATGCCGCCGACGCCTACCTGCCGAATCATGTCAAGCCCGGGAAGAGCTGGCGTCCTGTCGTTCACCGTGCGCCAACCTTCTGCCGGGTACCGAGTCCGTTGCATTTCTTGCACGGATGGGCTTTGCGTCCGCCGCATTCGGGACAGATGACGTACTTGGAGCCGCCGCAAGTCGGACATTCCTGGACGGTGACCTTCGTCTCCTTGAAGGACGAGCGGCGCGAACCCGAACAGCGTGTGCCGCTGCCGCAGCCTAAGGAATTGCCGCCGGAACTCGTGCGGGTACGCTCGGTCGTTGTCTTGGTGACGAGAAAACCGCCCTTGCAGTCCGTTTCGGTGCAGGGAACAAGCCCCTGACCCTTGCACTTCCGGCAGGCTTCGATGCCGGTCCAGTTGCACTTGGGGCACGGTTTTCCGTAGGCGTCCTCGATCAGTTTGTGCTTCGCCTTGTCGAGCTCCGCATAGGCGGCATGGGGGACGAAGGCTTCGCCGACGGCGATATCGCCCTTGCCCTGATGGTTCGAGCGGAACTCCTCACGGTCGCGCGCGACCTGCACCGTGAGATCGGCGGGCGTCATGAAGGCCTCGGTGCGGCCCGCGCCGCGGCAGATCGGACATTTCCTGCGGGTTTTCTTGCCACCGCCCAAGCGTCCCTTGGCCTGCCCGAAGTCAGGCTCCTCCAGAGTGAGCTCGCCCTTGCCCTCGCAGGCGGGGCATCGGCTGCGGACGATGAGGTCGGGCTTGTCGGAACGCACCTCCTGCCCGGCGGGCGGCGGCGCAATGATGAAATTCGCGATCTGGTTGCGCGCTTCAAAGTAGGGGAGAAATGAAAGGGCGATGAGCAGCGGCGTCGTCATGACAGGTTCCATTCGTTGAGTTTGCGGTGAAGGGTGCGGCGGGAGATGCCGAGCTGAATCGCCGCTTGGGTCTTGTTGCCGCCACAGGCGGCAAGGGTCGCGAGAATCTGCTCCTTCTCCGTTTCGGCGAGCGATGCGCGGGAGGAGGGTGCGGGCGCGGGGGAGAGAACGGGAGAGGACGCGGGGAGGCCCGCCGTCGGGAGGGGCGTGGTTTCCGGCGGGTTCTCCCGGATCTCTTCCGGCACGTCTTCGACCGTCAGCGTTTCTCCGCCCGCAAGGACGACCATCTTTTCAATCGCATTTCTGAGCTGCCGCACGTTGCCGGGCCAGTTGTAGGCCTCCAGCACCGCGAGCGCGTCATCCGCAATGCCCTTGACCACGCCGCCGTTTTTCTCGGCATATTCGCGGATGAACTTCTTCACGAGCGCAGGGATGTCCTCGCGATGCTCGCGGAGGGCGGGCGTATGGATATCGATGACGTTGAGCCGGTAGTAGAGGTCTTCGCGGAAGGTGCCTTCGGCGACCAGTCGGGCGAGGTTCCGGTTTGTCGCCGTGACGAGCCGGAAGTCGGACGTGCGGTCTTTCGTTTCGCCGACGCGCTGGAACGTGTGCGTTTCCAGGACGCGCAGGAGCTTGACCTGGACGTTGGCGTCGATTTCGCCGATTTCATCCAGGAAGAGCGTTCCGCCGTTGGCCGTTTCGAAACAGCCCGCACGATCAACCGCCTCCGTATAGGCGCCCTTGACTGCACCGAAAAGCTCGGTCTCCAGAAGCGTGGAGGGCAGCGAGGCGCATTCGACGGCGACGAAAGGACCGCCCGCGCGGCGCGAATGGTCGTGGATGGCGTGCGCGGTCAGTTCCTTCCCCGACCCGCTGGGCCCCTGGATGAGCACGGCGGCGTCCGTCGGCGCAACCTTGCGTATGCGGGCGTAGACCTTCTCCATGGCGGGCGAGGTCCCGATGAAGGCGCCGATGGCGCCCGCCTTCGCCGGCGGTGTCCCGTGTGATTCGATTTTGCGTTCGAGCGCGTTCCTGGCGATGGCGTTTGCGACGTGGCGTTCGAGGCGGCCGAGGTCGGTGATCGGTTTGGTGAGAAAATCGTCGGCACCGTGCCGCATGGCTTCGACGGCGAGGTCGATCTCGCCGAATGCCGTGATGAGGATGGCCGACAGCGCCGGATACGAGGCCTTGGCCTTGCGGATGAGCTCGACCCCGTTTTCGCCGGGCATCTTGTAATCCGTGAGGATGAGGGCGACGTCCGGCTGGGCCGCGAGGATGTTCATCGCCTGCGTCGCATCCGGTGCAGTGAGGCAGGTATAGGAGGCTCCGAGGATGCGCGCCATTACGTCCCGCGTCGGTTTCTCGTCGTCAACTATGAGAATCTTCGGTTTCATTTGAGGCCCCTGATACGCCGCTCCAGGCGCGGCAGCCGAACGGTGAAGATCGTGCCCTGGCCGGGCGCGGACTCGACGGCGATCGTGCCGCCGTGGTCGCGGATGACGCGTGCGGAGATCATGAGACCGAGTCCCGTGCCGTGCGCCTTGGTGGTGCGGTAGGGTTCGAAAAGATGGGCGACCTGTTCGGGCGCCATGCCAAGCCCGTTGTCCGCAATCCGCACGATGACGTCGTTGTCGTCGGAGGAGATGTCGATCTCGATCGCGCCGCCGTCCGCGATAGCCTCCTGCGCATTCTTGATCAGGTTGAAGAGGACTTGTTCGATTTGATCCTTGTCAAGCGCCACGGACGGAAGGGCACCCGGCAGGTTCAACGTCACCCGGATGCAGCGCTCCTCCAGCTGGGTCTTCATGGTCGCGAGGCACGCGCGCACGGGATCCGCGACGGATCCGGGGACGAGATTCGGCTTGGAGGGTCTGAGCGCCTGCAGGAAGCCCTGGAGGATGCCGTTGAGCCGTTCGACCTGACGGAGACATTCGCCGATGCCCGCTTCGTCGCGGTAGGTGCGCTGCAGCAGGTGCAGGTTCAGGGCGAGCGCGTTGAGCGGGTTGCCGATCTCATGGGCGACGCCCGCCGCCAGATCGCGCACCGCCTGGGTGGCCCCGGCGCGAAGCTCCTCCTCCGTGCGCTCCTTCTCGGCTGTGATGTCCCGAAGATAAACGAGCGTCTCGCCGCCCATCGGCACGGTCTGGACTTCTAGCGTCCGCGCCACGGGGTAGGTTACGTCGATCGTCTGCTTCGAGGATTTGCCGAGGGGCAGGGCGAGCGCGGGAAGGGCGTCCACAGGATCCATCCCCAGAAGTTCCTTCGCCGCCGGATTGCTCTTCACGATGGCGCCCGTTTCATCCAGAACGAGAATCCCCTGGGCGATCGTCTGGAAGAGCGTGTCGAGCGAAATGGCCTCTTCGGAAAGGCGCGCGTACTGTTCGCGGAGACGTTCCGCGTCCATTTTGCCGATATGCCGGCTTACGCCTTTGAAGAAGTCCTTCATCGTTACGGTGACTTTCAGCCGCGCGCGATCGTCCGGTAGCCGGCGGACGCGATGACCTCCAGCGCCTTTTCGAGATCGTCGAATTTGAAGACGAGTATGGCGTTGCCGTCAGAACCCGAGAAGGCGTAGGAGTATTCGATGCCGCAGCCGCGCTCGGAGAGCGTCGTCACGACCTGCGCCATGCCGCCGGGGGCATCGGGCACCGCAATGCCGACGACCGGCGTCGCCTGGGCGACGAACCGCGCCTTGCGGAGCGCCTCCTGGGCCTTGGCCGGATCGTCCGTGACGAAGCGGGCGATGCCGAAATCCTGGACGCCGGCGATGGAGAGCGCGACGAGCGAGATGTTTGCCTCGGCGAGGACCTTGCAGGCGCTCGCGAGCGTGCCGACTTTGTTCTCGAGAAATACCGAAATCTGAGTCATCGTGTTCATGGCGTGCATTCCCTTCGTTACTTATTTCCGGCGGTTGTCGATGACGCGCTTGATCTTGCCCTGCGAACGCGGCAGCGTGCCCGGGGCGACGAGGTAGATCTTCGGCGAGAGGCCGACGATTTCCTTGATGGACGCGGCAACGCGCTTGCGGATGCGCTCCATCGCCTCGACGGAATCGCTGAAGGTCTCGGCGGTGACCTCGACCTTGAGTTCGAAGAGATCCATCGTCTCCGTCGAGGAGAGTTCGATCATGTAGTGCGGTGCGATTTCGGGCACTTTCATGAGGCAGGCCTCAATCTGGCTCGGGAAGACGTTGACGCCGTGGATGATGAGCATGTCGTCGCTGCGCGCGTGGACGCGATCCATCACGCGCATCGTGCGCCCGCATTTGCATTGCCCGAGCTGAAGCCGCGACAGGTCGCGCGTACGGTAGCGGATCATCGGCGTGCCGACGCGGTCGAGCGTCGTGAAGACGAGTTCGCCCTCTTCGCCGTCCGGCAGCACTTCCAGCGTGTCGGGATCGATGATTTCGGGATAGAAGTGGTCCTCCCAGACGTGAAGCCCGTGGCAGAATTCGCAGTTGCCTGCAACGCCCGGCCCCGCAATCTCGGTAAGGCCGTAGATGTCGTGCGCCGTGATGCCGGAGATCCCCTCGATCTTGGCGCGGATCTCGTCCGTCCACGGCTCGGCGCCGAACACGCCGTGCTTGAGCTTCGTGTCGCGGCGGAAATCGATGCCCAGCTTCTCCGCGACGGTCGCGAGGTGGAGGAAATAGCTCGGGGTGCAGCAGATGGTCGTGACGCCGAGATCCTTCATCAGCATGATCTGCTTCTCGGTATTGCCTGCGCCCGTCGGCAGCACGGCGCAGCCGAGCGCTTCGGCGCCATAGTGCGCCCCGAGGCCGCCGGTGAAGAGACCGTAGCCGTAGGAGACCTGCACGACATCATCCCGCGTGATGCCGTACATCGCGAGGCACCGCGCCACGCCGTCCGTCCAGATCGCGACGTCGGCGGCCGTCTGCGGAATGCAGATCGGCTTGCCGGTCGTGCCCGATGAGCAGTGGAAGCGGTTGATTTCGCTCATCGGCGCCGCCGTGAGGCCGTAGGGGTATTCGTCGCGGAGATCCGTCTTCTTCATGAACGGGAACTTCCCCAGGTCGGCGAGCGTGACGAGGTCGCGCGGCTTCACGCCTTTCTCGTCGCAGCGTCGGCGGAACATCGCCACGCGCTCGTATTCATAGGGGATGATCTTCTGCAGTTTTTCGAGCTGCATCTTGCGCAGTTCGGGGAGCGGCATGTAGTCAGGTTTTGATACGGGGTTCATGGTGCTGGGGTGTTGGGGGTGTTGAGGTGTTGACGGAAGGACGCGTCGTGCCGCGACCGCCGCGTGTTCATTGTTCATTACTCGTCATTCATGATTGAATCGAGCGCCTCGAGCAGCGTCTTCATCTGCGCGTCGGTGCCGATGGTGATGCGCAGACGGTCGCCCGTGAGGGGCCCCGGAAAATAGCGGACGAAGATGTCGCGCGTCTTCAGGCGGGCGAAGAGATCCGCCGCCTGCCGGGTCGCCGGCGGTTTCGCGAAGACGAAATTCGATTCGGACGGAATCACGTCCCAGCCGCGTTTCGCGAGGGCCTTGGTGAAGACCGTGCGGCTCTTGACGACCTTGCGCACATGGGCTTTCATCCAGCGCTGGTCCTTGATCGCTGCGAGGGCGACGGCCTGCGCGACCGCGTCGACGTTGTAGGAATCCTTGACTTTGTAGAGGGCCTCGATGAGGTCCTCCGGCCCTACGCAGTAGCCGACGCGCAGCCCCGCCAGCGAATAGCTTTTCGAGAACGTGCGCATCACCAGGAGATTCCTGTTGCCACAGGCCGTCGCGTGCGCCATGCAGTTGGCGCGGGCGAAATCGGCGTAGGCCTCGTCGACGATGACAACCCCGGGGAATTTCTCCGCAAACGCCGCAATCGTCGCGGGTTCGACGAACGCGCCGGTCGGGGCGTTGGGGTTCGTCCAGAGGAAGAGCGACGTGCGCGGGCCGACCGCCGCCGCCATATCTTCGGTCGCGCGGCGCACGTCGAGACCTTCCCACTCCACGCCGCGGATGTCCGCGAGCGTCCGATAGAGCGAGTAGCTCGGATCCAGCGAGCCGATCCGCTCGTCGTTTTCCACGAAGGCGCGGGCGGCGAGCGCGAGGATTTCGTCGGAGCCGTTGCCCACGAAGACGTTCCCGACCGCACAGGCGTTGAGCTTGGCGAGCGCCGTGCGCAGCTCCATGAAGTTGGGGTCGGGATAGCGGCGCAGGCAATCGGGATCGAAGCGGGCGAGCACGGCCGCGCATTTCGGCGTCGGCGGATAGGGATTCTCGTTCGTGTTGAGCTTGATGACGTCCGCGGACTTGGGCTGCTCACCCGGCGTGTAGGCGACGAGGCGCTTTACGGATTCTGTGATTCGCATTTTGGCTCCGGGATGGTTGAAGTCGGTTCCGGGGTGAGGACAAGTTCGGCGCTCGTATGGCAGGTATGCCGCTTGAGGAGGAAGAAGAGGACGCTCTCGTCGGTCGTATAGCTGACGACCTCGCCGTAGCGCACACGGGCCAGGAGAGCGGGGTCGTCGAGGTAGGTGCGCATCGCGTAGTCGAGCATGCGGAGGTTGTTCTCGATCGTGACCGTGCGCGAGAAGATCCTGCAATCCGCCGCATTCGGCCGTTCGGGGTTCCCCGAGGCGATGGGAATCAGGTTGAACAGATACCAGCCCGTGTTTGCGACATCTGCAATCGTATGGCCGCCGACGTCGCTGATTTTCGCCGTCGCACAGCCCGTCAGCGCGAAAAGGAGGCACGCGTGCGCCGCATGGCGAATTCGCTTCATTGCCCGGCTCCTTCCTCGGGTTTCCCCTCGCCCGGCTCCAGTACGCCCGACAGCTGGATTTCGCGGTAGGTCAGCACATACGGAATCGGCAGGGGAAACCCGATGCCGGGAATCATGAGCAGTACCGAATCCGTCGTGTTGTAGGCGAGATCGCGCGCCCGGCGTTCGCCGGCATAGTCCATGAACCGATACTGGATTTTATCCATCTGCACGTCGTCGCGGAACATGACCCACGGCAGCCGCCTGTCCTTGTTGGCGTTGCCGCAGACGAGCGGGATGTAATCGAAGAGATACCAGCCGTAATTGGAGACAAGGACGTGCTCCTCGTTCGTGCGGACGAAACGCCCATGATCCAGACTGAAGCATCCCGCAAGGCAGAACGCCGCGCAGCCGCACGCGAGGGCCAATGGTCTAGAGACATCGTTCATTAGGGCATATTATAGTAAAACCCCCGCATGCACGCAAGGCTGACTTGTGTTATAATCTCCCTAAAACGCCAGACGGGCTAAGGAGGCGAGAATGCAGATTACAACACGCGATTTTCTGAAACGACTCGGATTGGGCGGCGCGGCCGTGGCGACGGGTGCCGCCTTCGCCGATGACTACGTGCCGGATAGAAGCCGTCTCCCCGCGGGCAGCTGCGGCGATCCGCAGAACGCCTGGTTCGGTAAGCACATCTTTCCGCTTGAACACACGCAGACGGACGGGCCGAGCTGTTTCGTCAGAGACGGTCGGGTCTACGAGCCGGCGAAGGAAATCCCGGTCTTCCACGCGACCGATGTCGTCGTCGTGGGCGGCGGTCCCGCCGGTTTCGCCGCCGCCGTGTCGGCCGCCCGTGCCGGATCGAAAGTCGCGCTCGTCGAGCGCTATGGTTCGCTGGGCGGGCTCTTCACCAACGGTATGGTGCTCATCATGCTCGCCACCTCGCGCAAGACCGATGGCAAGTGGGAACTCGTCGCGCGCGGCATCTGCGACGAATTCATGACGCGCGTCGGCCGGTTTGGGCGGGACTTTTCGAGCGAACCGACGTCGGTCTGTCCGCGCGAGCGCTGGCATCCGACCGTCGATCCCGAGGCGGCGAAGGTCCTAATGGATGACATGGTCGCCGAACAGAAGAACATCGAGATGTTCTTCCACTGCTGGGGTGTCGACGTGATTCAGGACGGCAACAAGGTGCTGGGCGTCGTCTTCGAGTCGAAGGAGGGCCGTCAGGCGATCCTGGCCCGGCAGGTCGTCGATTGCACGGGCGATGCCGACATGCTCTTCAAGGCGGGCGGCGACTACCGGCAGATTACGTCCGGCACCTCAACCGTCTTCCGCTGGGCCAACATGGACACAATCCGTCCGCCGCAGGGTTCGACGGCAAAATGGCCCGACCGCGGCAATGAAGGCAATCCCGATGCGCGGTGGGGCGGCGGCACGATGATGACGGCGAACGGGCTCTCCGTACGCGACCTTACGCGGGTCGAAATCGCCCAGCGCCGCGAGAACTGGCGGAAGGTCATGGCGATGCGCGCGACGCCGGGTTGGGAGAAAGTCTACACCTCCAATTCCGCCTCGCAGATCGGTATCCGCGGCACGCGTCTCATCGACGCCGAGTTCATTATGGGGCGCAAGGAGGTCTTCGAGAAGATTCCGTTCGACGACTGCATCGGCTGGTGCGGGCATGACGGCCCTCATGCGGCATTTCCCGTTTCGTTTCGCCAGTTGCTGCCGAAGAAGATCGACAACCTGCTCTGCGCGGGGCGCTGTCTGGGCAAAGGCGATACGATCGATACGTTCCGCCTCATCGTGCCGTGCATGATGACCGGCCAGGCCGCCGGCGTGGCGGCGGCCCTTGCGGCGCAAAAGGGCGTGGCGCCGCGGGCACTCGCCTTTTCCGCAATCGCCGCTGCGCTCGACCGTCAGGGCGTCTACCGCACGATGTAGGCGCGGCGTCACGTTCGCTTGCGGTGGACAAAACGCATCGCGTCCAGAAGTCAACGAATCTGCCGATAGTTCCCGTTTATGCCCGGGTCGCTGAATTCATGGCGTCGTCGGGGTGTTCGCCCCGATGCGGCGGACGGATGGCGGGAATTGCAAACCCTGCCGCAGGATTCCGAACGCAAACCGACTTTCTCCTCCGTGGAAGTAGCGGAGGGAGCCTCCTCTCATCGATTCCGACCAATGCTTACGGGTACTAAATAAACGATATTTGTTCGTTTGTTCATGGAAATTGTGAAATATCTTTTTTTCTTAATTTTCTTCAAATACCCCCTTGCGCGATATAAAGGAAAAGTGATATACTATGTTCCCGTTGCGGATGATACGGAAGAACGAAAGTGAAGCTGGTCGGATGTGACGGTTGTTCTTTGAAAGTCGGTGCTTGAGACGTGTCTCTCATTGGTTCGGATGAAGAACCTTCGGAAGAGACATGGAACAGTAATATGTTTGTGTGGAGCAGCTCAGATTCTTTTTCTGAGAGTTTGATTCTGGCTCAGAACGAACGCTGGTAGCGTGGATT
>JBJEWD010000035.1:0-47141 GCA_051884875.1 Kiritimatiellia bacterium | reverse complement strand
TGGCTCTGGTGAATATCTGGGATAATTTATCCCGGATTTTCCGGGATAAGAGTGAGAAACCGGCGTCATTGACTTTGGACGCTGGGGAATGTTATAATGCGCGGCCAATGGGACGGTAACCGGAAAGGCCTGTGGAAACCAGGCGCTGTCGCGCAACCGTAAAAGTCGGAAGACGGGCCGTCCTTCCGTACAGTCAAGTACTCTCGCATGAGGGGGAAAGCTACCGATGAAAAAACTGCTGTTCGCGGTCTTTGCCGCGTCAATCGCAGGCGTGCGGGCCGATGAGGTCGGCCGCGACGCCTTTGTCACCAATCCGACCGGCCACCTGGCGCCGGTCGTCATCTCCGGGTCGCGCGGCGGCGACATGGTGTCGCCCGTGTGCGTCTTCACCGCGGCGGCGCTCGCGCGTTCCGGCTCGTGCAGCCGCCGGCTGACGCTGCACCGGAACGCAGCGGGGATCGTCCGGATCGCCCCGACCGAAGGAGGCAAGTGACATGAAGACATCGGTTGTCGGATATCCGCGCATTGGCGCGCAGCGTGAGTTGAAGTTTGCCGTCGAGAAGTATTTCAAGAGAGAAATGTCCGGCGCGGCGTTGGAGGAGGCGGCTCGCGATTTGCGCGCCCGCCATTGGCGGCAGGTCGTGGCGGCGGGAATCGATTTTATCCCCTCGAACGATTTTTCGCTCTACGATACCTTTTTGGATGCGGCGATGCTCTTCAATTGCGTTCCGGTGCGCTACCGCGCATTGGGACTGGATGGACGGGATACCTATTTCGCGATGGCGCGTGGCTATCAGGGGCCTGCGGGTGACGTGCATGCGTTGGCCATGAAGAAGTGGTTTAATACCAACTACCATTATCTGGTTCCGGAGCTGGAGGATGACACGGACGTCCGTCTGGCGGGCTGCAAGCCCTTTGTCCAGTATGACGAAGCGAGGGCATTGGGCATCGAAACGCGTCCCGTATTGCCAGGCCCCTATACTTTCTTGAAGCTGGCGCGTTATACGGGGCGCAAACAGGCCGCCGATTTCGCGGAAGCGCTCGTATCGGCGTACAAGCAGTTGTTCGAACGGCTTGCCGCACGGAAGGTGGCTTGGGTTCAGCTTGACGAGCCTTATTTGGTGCACGACCAAAGCCCGGAAGACGTGGCGTTCTTTACGGCGCTCTACACCAAGTTGCTTGATGGCAAGCACGGGTTGCGCGTGTTGCTGCAAACCTATTTTGGCGATGTGCGCGATTCCTACGCGGCGCTTACGGCGTTGCCCTTCGATGCCATCGGTCTCGATTTTGTGGAAGGGCGCAAGACCCTTGAACTGGTGACCACCCAAGGCTTCCCCAAGGACAAGTTGCTTGTGGCCGGTCTTGTCAACGGCAAGAACATCTGGCGTGCCGACTATGCCAGGATTCTGGATACGCTCGAGGCGATTGCGCCGCATGTCGGCGAAGTGGTGTTGGGTACGTCCTGTTCCCTGCTTCATGTTCCTTACACGCTCGCCAACGAGCCGAAGCTTGTTCCGGAGGAGAAAGCCTATTTTGCCTTTGCCGAAGAGAAGTTGTCCGAATTGGCCGAGTTGAAGGATCTCTGCGCGGCAGAGCGTCCGCGCGAAACGGCTGCCTACCGGGCCAACCGCGCGCTTTGGGAGGCCACTCGCCCGAACAGCGCCGATGCCGCCGTCGATGCGCGGCTGGCCCAGTTGACGCAGGCCGACTTCACGCGCAGTCCGGTCTTTGCCGAGCGTTCCGCCATCCAGGCTGCAGAGCTGAAGTTGCCGAAGTTTCCCACGACGACCATCGGTTCCTTCCCGCAGACGGCAGACGTGCGCGCCAATCGTGCGGCTTTCCGGAAAGGCACGAAGAGCGCCGCCGAATACGATGCCTTCAACAAGGCCGAAACCAAACGCTGCATCGAATTGCAGGAGAAGATCGGACTTGATGTTCTCGTGCACGGCGAATTCGAGCGCAACGACATGGTGGAGTTCTTCGGCGAACACCTTTCCGGCTTCCGCTTCACGTCCAACGGCTGGGTGCAGAGCTACGGCACCCGCTGCGTCAAGCCGCCGGTCATCTGGGGCGACGTTTCCCGTCGTGCGTCCATGACCGTCGATATGGCTGTCTATGCCCAGAGCCTCGCGAAGAAACCCGTTAAAGGCATGCTCACCGGGCCGGTGACCATTCTCAATTGGTCTTTCCCCCGTGAAGACATTCCCATCCGCCGGAGCGCAGAGCAAATTGCCCTTGCCATCCGGGACGAAGTTCTCGATTTGGAGGCCCACGGCATTCGCATCATCCAGATTGACGAAGCGGCTCTTCGCGAAAAACTTCCTCTACGCAAGAGCGATTGGCATTGCGCCTATCTCGACTGGGCGATTCCCGCTTTCCGCCTTGTTCACAGCGCCGTCAAGCCCGGCACCCAGATCCATACCCACATGTGCTATTCGGAGTTCAACGACATCATTGCGGACATCGACGCCATGGATGCCGATGTCATCTCCTTTGAAGCTTCACGTGCCGACCTCGCCATTCTCGATGCGCTCGCCGCCGCCGATTTCCGCACGGCGGTCGGTCCCGGCGTCTACGACATCCATTCTCCGCGCATTCCCTCCGCCGAAGAAATTCTCGGACAGCTGCGCAAGATCCTGCGCAAGGTCGATCCCGCCAAGCTTTGGGTCAATCCCGATTGCGGCCTGAAAACCCGTGGTTGGGCGGAAACCGTTCCTTCGCTGGAGAATATGGTGCAGGCGGCTGAGGCCCTGCGTCGCGAAGCCTAAAGCCACCCTCCCGGAGAGCCGATCAACGTCAATTGCGCTGTCTATGCCGCGCAATTGGCGTTTTCTTCGTTCTTAATACGAAAGAAAAAGGGACGGATAATGTTGATAGAGTAACATTGATGGGCGAATTGCAGGTGAAGTGACGCGGTGAAAGCTTAAGTGATAATCCAGCGATAATCCAGCAAAATTCACCATTGCATGGTTTGGGAAATTTGTGATATACTACGTCCCACTCTGTCCATGGTGGACGGGTGAAGCGAATGAATCGGGGTCATCCATCCCTGGTCAAAGCGGATTAATCAACTCTCAAGATTGCAAGGAGCAGAAAAAATGGAAATGCCGACTTCCCAGCTTACGGGAATCACTCTCAAGGACATGTTCGACGCCGGTCTCCACTTCGGTCACCAGACCAAGCGTTGGAACCCGAAGATGAAAGGCTACATCTTCGACAAGCGCAACGGTATCCACATCATCGATCTGACGCAGTCCGTCGGTCTCCTCGATGAGGCGGCGCAGTTCCTCCGCGACACGGTTCTCAACGGCAAGAAGGTCCTCTTCGTCGCGACGAAGAAGCAGGCGGCCGAGATGGTCAAGGATGCCGCGCAGAGCGTCGATCAGTACTACATCACCGAGCGTTGGCTCGGCGGTACGCTCACCAATGCCAAGACGATCCGCTCGTCCGTGAAGCGCATGCGTCAGCTTCAGGCTACGGCGAAGGCCAACGGCGGTCAGCTTTCCGAGCACAAGCAGGAGGCCTCCATGCTGCGTCGCGAGCTCGCCAAGCTTGAGAAGAATCTGACGGGTATCGCCGATATGGCCGAGAATCCGGGCGCCGTCGTCATCGTCGACTGCGTCCGTGAGGCCAATGCCGTCAAAGAGGCCGTCCGTCTTCGCATCCCGATCGTCGCGATTGTCGATACGAACGCCGACCCCGAGCCGATCGACTACGTCATCCCGGGCAACGACGACTCCGTCCGCGGCATCGAGCTCATTCTCGGCGGTCTCACCAAGGTCATCAAGACCGCGAACGACGAGTACAGCGTCAAGGCCGCTGAAGAGTCCCGCAAGCGCGAGGCCGCCCGCAAGGAGCGTGACGATGCCGAGGCCGCCGCCCGCAAAGAGCGCAAGGCCAAGGCCGCCGTCCGCAAGACGTCCGGTGCCGCGCCCGTCCGCAAGGCTGGGGTCGCCGCGAACGTGAAGGCCGCCGCCCGTGCCGCGAAGGAAGCCGCCGAGACCAAGGCCAAGGCCGATCTTGCCGCCAAGCGTCAGGCCGCCGTCGCCGAAGCCGAAGCCGCCGTCGCCGAGGCCGCCGTTGCCGCCGCGCCCGCGTCGGCTGCGGAGTGAAAGAAACCTAAACCACCAATCGAGGATTTGCACAATGGCTATTTCCATCGCTCAGATCAAGGAACTCCGTGAAGCCACCGCCGCCGGCATGGGCGCCTGCAAGGAAGCGCTTACCGCGTGCAACGGCAACATGGAGGAAGCGATCAAGTATCTCCGGGAG
This sequence comes from Kiritimatiellia bacterium, assembly GCA_051884875.1. Classification (GTDB taxonomy): domain Bacteria; phylum Verrucomicrobiota; class Kiritimatiellia; order RFP12; family UBA1067; genus UBA1067. The sequence continues at coordinate 42,869 of JBJEWD010000035.1, read as the reverse complement.
AAGGGCCTTGCGGTTGCCGCCAAGCGCGTCGACAAGGAATCGAAGCAGGGCATCATCGCCCTCGCCCAGTCCGCCGACAAGAAGACGATGTCACTCGCCGAGGTCAACTGCGAAACGGACTTCGTGGCGAAGACCGAGGCGTTCGTCAAGTTTGTCGATGACGCGGCCAAGGTCGCGCTTGAGGGCAAGGACATCGAGCAGACGCTCAACGACGACTACAAGATGCTCCTCACCAAGACGGGCGAGAACGTGAAGATCCGCCGCAGCGAGCGCTATGTGCTCGCGGGTGCAGGTGTGCTTTCCGGCTATATCCACATGGGCGGCAAGATCGGCGTGCTCGTCGAGCTCGCGTGCGAGAAGTCCGAGGCGGCCGAACTTGCCGAGGCGGCGCACATGATTTGCCTTCAGATCGCCGCGAATGCCCCGAAGTACATCAACCCGGCGGACGTTCCGCAGCCCGAGATCGATGCGGAGCTCGAGATCAAGCTCAACGCGCTCAAGGAGCAGAAGGGCAAGCTTCCGCCTGAAGCCGCGCTCGTGGGCATCAAGAAGGGCATGGCCGCCAAGTACTGCACGCAGATCTGCCTCACGAAGCAGGACTACGTCGCCGATGGCGAGATGACGGTCGAGAAGTATCTTGACGGTGTCGCGAAGACGGTTGGTGCGCCGATTACGATCACACGCTTCTGTCGTATGCAGCTTGGCGCCTGATTGGATGGGACAGCTGGCGAAGGAGGGCCGCGGTAGCAACCGCGGCCCTCTTCTTTTTTGTCCCTACGGATAAAGGAAAGATGAGTGGTGGACGCGCCGGGAGACGGTCCCCCAGTTTGTCAAATAGGATGATCCGGTGCAGGCGCTTGACCGGCCGATGCCGCAGTTCGGTTCCGTGGATTCCCACCCGGTATTCCCGAAGGTCACCCTCCTGCTCGTCCGAAAGCACGTGTTCGTCGAGAAGCCGCCGACAGGAGGACCTCGGCTTGTCGTATTTGCAGGAGAAGCCCCAGCCATCGCCTTTTGCGTGTAACCCGGCAACGTCCCATATGACGTTCCATATGATATAATAGGCTCATATGGCGGAAATACTTCTAGCGGATGACGATCGGGTGGCGCGAACCTCCTTCAGGAACCTTCTGGAGTCCGAGGGATTTGTCGTCCGATTGGCCCGAAATGGCGAAGAGGCGGTGGCCGATTTTCGAGCGCATCGCCCGAATCTGGTGCTGTTGGACGTGATGATGCCGAAGAAGAACGGCCTTGCCGCCTGCATGGAGATCCGTGAACTTGATGGGCAGATCCCCATTATCTTCTTTACCGCGATGCCGTCGGATGTATCGCTCGTACGTGGGTTGGGAATGGGCGCCGATGACTATATCGCCAAAGACCGTTCGCCCACAGAATTCATCGCCCGCGTGCGCGCGGCGTTGCGGCGTGCGGCTCCGAAGGCGGAAGAAGCACGCCCGCCGTTTATCCAGCTTGGAACGACGCGGGTCGATCCAACGGTGATGATTGCGCGGCATGAATCAGGGGAAGAGCATCTGACGCGTTCGGAGATGCTGGCGTTGCGTGCGCTGGTGGATGCGCACGGGGCGATTGTCGAATATCCGAAGTTCTACGCCATTTTTGGCGGTGAGGGCTACATCGGCAGTGAGAATGCCGTCGGCAAGGTCCTCCGTCGGCTCAAGGGAAAACTTGGCCGCGGCGGCGAACTGATCGTCAGCGAACGGGGAGTCGGGTACCGTCTGGTGGATTGACGGCCAGCTTTGGCCGTAATTTGACCGCCGTTTGGCCGTTGCAGAATCGCTGAATTTGCGACAATATCCGCGTCTTGATTGGCAAGGCGAAAGGAGGTTGTCGGATGTTGGCGAAATGTTATAGCGGTGCGTTGAATGGCGTGGAGGCATCGTCGGTCGAGATTGAAGTCTATTCGGTCAAGTCGACGAGTTCCTTCGCCATCGTCGGCCTGCCCGATATGGCGGTCAAGGAGGCGAAGGACCGCGTGTCGACGGCACTCAAGAACTCGGGTTACAGTTCGAAGAACGAATACGCGGTTACAGTCAATCTCGCGCCGGCAGATGTCCGGAAGGAGGGCCCGATCTACGACCTGCCGATCGCCATCTGCCTTTTGAAGGCCACGCAGCGTCTGCGCACGGAGGAACTGGCGGAATATGCGCTCATCGGCGAACTCTCGCTTTCGGGTGAAGTGCGCCGCGTCAAGGGGATCCTTCCGATCGTGATGGAGATGAAACGCATCGGCAAGCGCGCCGTGCTGGTGCCTGAAGGCAACGTCGAGGAGGCGAGCGTGGTGACGGGTATCGACGTGATTCCCGCCCGCACGTTGCGCGAGGCGGCGCTGTATCTGGCGGGCGAGATCGTCATTGCGCCGCGTTATACGAATCTTGCCGATCTGGTCGAGGCCGCTCGTGAAGGTGGGGACGATTTCGCAGACGTGAAGGGGCAGGAGATGGTCAAGCAGGCGCTTGAGGTCGCCGTGGCGGGCGGGCACAATCTGCTGATGATCGGCTCGCCGGGTTCCGGTAAGACGATGCTGGCGCGGCGGATCCCCTCCATCCTGCCGCCGATGTCGGTTGAGGAGGCGCTGGAGGTCTCGCGCATCCATTCGGTCGCGGGACGGGAGAAAGGCGGCGGCATGTTCGTCACGCGCCGTCCGTTTCGCGCGCCGCACCATACGGTCAGTTCGATCGGTCTTCTTGGCGGCGGCACGCACCCCGTGCCCGGTGAAGTCTCGCTTGCGCATCGCGGCGTTCTGTTTCTGGACGAGTTTGCGGAATTTCCGCGCCAGGCGCTGGAGGTCATGCGGCAACCGCTGGAAGACGGGCACGTCGGCGTTTCGCGTGCCGCCGCAGCCTATGACTTCCCGTCACGCTTCATGCTGGTCGCGGCCATGAACCCCTGCCCGTGCGGCTATTTCCATGATGGTACGCACGAATGTCGTTGCACCCAATCCCAGATCCTCAAGTACCAGCGGCGCATCTCGGGCCCGCTTCTCGACCGCATCGACATTCAGATCGGCGTCTACGCCGTTCCGCCGAAGGACCTCGTGGGGCTGTCGGCGGGCGAGTCGAGCGTCCGGATTCGCGAACGGGTGATGCGGGCGCGGGCGATCCAGACGGAACGCTATCGCGGGATGCCGGGAGTCGTCACCAATGCGGACGCGAAGAGCCGCGATCTCCGTGACATCTGCCGACTGACGGTGGCCGCGCAGCAACGGCTTCGCGACGATCTCGAACGCCTCAATTTCTCCGCCCGTGCCTATGATCGCGTGTTGCGTGTGGCGCGTACGGCGGCGGATCTGGCCGGCCGGGCGGAGGTCTCCCGGGACGACGTCATGCAGGCGGCGGGTTACCGTATGCTGGATGACGGCGAGTTCTGGGCCTAGTCCGCGATGGCTTCACCACAAAGAAAGGAACACGAACATGGAACAGAAAGCCGAGATGACGAATTCGAATGCGGGCGCGGCGCCGACCTTTCGGCCGAAGCTGTCCTTCTTCCACTCGAGTCCCAAGGGAACGGGCTGTGTGCTGATGATGGAACTCCGGCCGGCGTGCGGTCTTATGGAGGGCTGCTTCATGATGACGTTGGCCAACCAGTTGACCGCCGGCGACCGACGTTCGCCGCATCCCGTCTATCCGACGTTCGATATGGAAAACCGGATCGTCGTGAAGCTGGGATTCCTGGATATCGTCAAGATGCTCCAGGTCTTTCGCGGCGAATGCGCAAGCATCAATGCCGACAAGGGACTCTACCACCGCACGTCCCAGTTCTCGACGCAGATCACCCTGCGCCATCTCGTGGAACCGCTTGCGGGCTATGCGCTCGACGTGTTCCGTCGCGGCGGCGCAGATGATCGACGGGCCGGAATTGTGCTGACGCCGGCGGAAGCCCTGGGGTTGTCGAAGGCGATTGAGGGTTCGCTGGGCGTCCTGTGTTTCGGCATCCCGATGGTGACGGCATATGAGCGGCAGCAGGGGCAGACATCGCGTCCGGCGGCGATGAAGGGACAGGAGGGGCATGGTGATGTCCGTGCAGCCTAGGCAATCGAACATCGGAGTCGTCCACGGCGCATGGGGGGAGGACGTCGCGGCGGAATATCTGCGCATTCACGGATATGAAATCGTCGAGCGCAATTCCCGCCCGTGTTGCTGGGACGCCCGCCGCGAGATCGACATCGTGGCCTACGACAGGCAATTCGACATCATGGTGTTCGTGGAGGTGAAGCAGCATCGGACGCATTCGGAACGCGCCCACCGCCTCATGAGCATCAGTCGGAGGAAGAAAATCCTGTTGCGTACGGCCTGTCGCGCCTGGTTGTACGCAAATCGCTGGCAGGGCGCGCATCGGTTTGATGTCATCGAGATCTACGGTCAGCCCGATCGTCCGGGCAAGGTGGAGATCGATCATATCGAGCGGGTTAAACTGTTTGAGAAACAGGCTCGGTTCGTGGACTGGGCGGAATAAGGGAAAGGACGAGACCATGACGGAAAATACGCTGAGGAAGATGAGCCTCGCACTGGAGGAGGTGATGAAGACCATTCGCAAGGAGTTCGGCGAGATGTCGATTCTCCGTCTGGGCGAGGGGTCGCATAAGGACATCGAAGCCATCTCGACGGGGGCGTTTTCGCTCGACCTGGCGTTGGGTATTGGCGGGTTGCCGAAAGGGCGTATCGTCGAACTCTACGGACACGAGTCGTCCGGCAAGACAACGCTGGCCCTGCATGTCGTGGCGAATGCGCAGCGTTCGGGCGGCACGGCGGCGTTCATCGATGCCGAACACGCGCTCGACCCGGCCTACGCACGCAAAATCGGCGTCGATCTCGACAACCTGATTGTCTCGCAGCCGAACAGCGGCGAGGAGGCGCTGACGATCTGCGCGGAGCTGGTGAAGTCCGGCGCACTGGATGTCGTAGTGGTCGATTCGGTCGCCGCCCTCACGCCGCAGGCGGAGATCGACGGGGCGATGGGCGATAGCCACGTCGGGCTGCAGGCGCGCCTCATGTCTCAGGCCATGCGCAAGCTGACGGCGGCGATTGCCCAGACCAAGACGCTTTGCATCTTCACGAACCAGGTTCGCGAGAAGATTGGCGTGATGTTCGGCAATCCCGAGACGACGCCGGGTGGCAAGGCGCTCAAGTTCTACGCCTCCTGCCGTCTGCAGGTGCAGCGCATTGGAGCGATCAAGAGCGCGACGGGTGAAATCGTCGGTAACCGCACGCGCGTGAAGGTTGTCAAGAACAAGGTCGCCGCGCCGTTTACGGAGGCGGAGTTCGACATCCTCTACGCCTGCGGCATCTCCTACGAGGGGTCGGTGCTGGATGCGGCGTTGGCGCGGGGCGTGGTGGAAAAGCGCGGCAGCTGGCTCAGTTTTCAGAACGAGCAGCTGGCGCAGGGTTCGCTCGCGACGATCGCCTATCTGAGGACGCATCCCGAGATCGTGGAACGTCTCGTGGCCGCGGTGCGCGGAACGCCGCTTCAACCTGGGGTTAAACCGAAGAAGGCGGCTTGATCCATGCGCGCGTGCCACTATGCGCGGACGGCGCGGGAGCCCTTGTCGGAGCGCCATGTTCAGGCGATCTGGTATGATCGCAACATGCGCCCGGAGCGGTTGGCGACCCGACGTGGCGCGGAAGTTCGGGTCGTTCATCCCGGCGATTGGAACCTGGGTCCGGGGCCGGACTTCCTGAACGCGGTTCTGGAAGTCGGGCCGGAGCGGAATCGGCTGCGGGGTGACGTGGAGATTCACCTGTCGCCTTCCGAGTGGGAGGCGCATGGCCACGGCTCGGATCCCGCCTATCGCCACGTCATTGCGCACGTGACGTGGGGATGCGGTCCCGAACCGCCGTCGTTGCCGCCGAATGCCGTGTCCATCTGGCTCGGCCGGTTCATGACGGCTCAGTTTGGATTCTCCCCTGAGCTGATCGATCTTTCGGCCTACCCGTTCGCCCGACTGCCCATTGCCTCCCGGCCGTGTTCGGCGTATCTGAAGGACGATCCCGATCTGGCCGTGGATGTGTTGTCTGAGGCCGGGGCGCACCGCCTGCGGGTGAAGGGGAGACGCATGGCGGCGTTGCTGGCCGCGCGGCCGCAGGCCTGGCGGCAGATATTCTATGAGGAGGTCATGTCCGCACTCGGATACCGGCGCAACTCGCGCGGCTTTCGGCAGGTGGCGTCGCGGGTAGGCTATGCGCAGCTGGTCGCAGAGCCGGAGAACGCGGAGGGTGCGCTTCTGGCGGCGGGAGGATTCGTCGAATGGAATCGCGGCGGTCTGCGACCATGCAATGCCCCGGCGCGACGGCTGTCGGCAGCGGCTGATATCTTTACACGTACGCGCATCATGGAGCTGGCCCGCGCGTCGGGGTTCGCGGAAGCCGACTGCCGCGAGATGATCCGCGTGATGACGGACGGGCGTCGGCTGGGAGGCGGACGTGCCGGGGCGGTTCTCGCCAATGTCGTCGTTCCCTTCGCGCTGGGCGCAGGGTGCCTATCTGAGATTCCGGACTGGCTGCCGCCCGAGGATTTGTCGGAACCCGTACGGCTTGCGGCGTTTCGCCTGTTCGGAAGAGACCACAATCCGCGCGCCTATTACGCGACGAACGGATTGCTGATCCAGGGGCTTATCCAAATCTACCGCGAGTTCTGCCTGCAGGTCCACCCCGACTGCGACGACTGTGGCCTGGTGAAGGATTTCGCCGTCATGTCAGGTTGACATTCGCCGAATATGCTATACTGTCGGGCGGAGATTGCGATTAGGGGCGTCGGGCAATGGCTCGCGGGAATACGGTGGTGCCGGTATGGCAGAAGCCGGCGAAAGGAGGGATTTTGGCGAAGACGAGGAGTTTGGCGGCGTTGATTCTGACCGTCTGGATGTCGGCGATGTCGGTCGTCCGGGCGGCCGAAGCGACGATCGAACCTTTGGTGGAGGTCAACTGGAATCAGCAGACGCCTTGGAATTTCTACTTGCCGGTGCTCGGAAACGATTCCGGGGATGGCGCCTACGCCGGTTGCGTCGGCACCATGCTCGCCCAATTGATGAGCGTCTATCGTTGGCCCGTGCATTTTGAGGATACGCTCGAGAAGGCGCTCAAGACCGAATACACCTCGCCAATCACGCTCGGCCACCGCGAGCGGCTTCGCTGCGACGAAGCCGTGCCGCTCGACTGGAACGAACTTGCCGATTCGCCCCTGACCTACCGGCAGAAGCACCTTGCCGCGCGCGTCACGCAGTTTGCCGACCTGACGCTGAGCATGGTCTACGAAGCGGGTGGCTCGACGTCGTCGATCGGTTACGGGCTCAACGCCAACCAGATTCCGTATTATGAAAGCCCCGGCGTCATCCAGACCGATGCGCTCGATTGGCAGGCGCTCGGCGAGCAGATCCACGCCTCCCTCGCGGCAGGTTGCCCCGTTGGCGCCGAGATCAAGTATGACGGCTCCATCGCCCATGCCATTATCTTCGACGGGTGGCGCCCGGCCGCGAACGAAGACGCCGCGCCCGAGGTGCATCTCAACTACGGCTGGGGCGGCAATAAAACCGGTTGGTACGCGCTCGATGCGCTACCCGACACGATTCGCGCCATCGCCCCGTTCTTCCGCCCCGTCCCCCGCGCGCAGTTCGCGCCGCTGGCGGGCGAGGAGTCCGCCCCCGTTTTGCGGTGGGATTTCCCCAGCTACTGGGCGACGCGTGGACTTTGCGGCTGGCGGCTCGAGACATGGTCGTCGGCCGGGGTTGCGTCCGGTGCGTGGATGGACGACTTTTCCGGCATTCTCGACCCGTGCGTCGCAACCGACTCGCAGGATGACCAACGGCCGGTTTTTACCGTCGGTCCCACGCCGGACGATCGCGATGCGGACAACGGCAGCGCCGAGGCGAACTATCTGCTCGTCAAGTCCGTCGCGGACACCCACCCGAAACTCTACAACTGGCCGCAGATTTTCGTGCCCGATGCGACTTCGGAACTGTCCTTTCGTCTTCAGCCGGCCTACACGCAGAACCAGCGTCTTGCCGTCCAGATCAAGGCCGGTGCCGAACCATGGTCCGATCTTGCCGCAGGGGAACTTTCGGCCGGTGCGCCCGGAAGCGAAACGGCGTACGCGGTGTCGCTGGCGCCGTACGCCGGCAAACCGTGCAGACTTCGCCTTCGCGTCCGGCGCGGCGAATTTGACGTGGAAAGCGGCGGCACGGCCATCTACGAGGGCGTGGCGACCTGGCGTTTCCGCGATTGGCGCGTGAGCGGCGTGCGCCTTCTGGAGGCATCCGGGACGATCGAACTGGAAGACGCCTCGGCGCGCACCTATGCGCCGGCGGCGGTTGCGCCCGGCACGGTCTGCGCCTATCGCCTGACGCCGCTTTTCGATACGGCCGATACGGTCGGCGTGGCGTCCGCGCCCGTCGCGACGACTATCCGCGAGACGCCCTGCGCGGCGGCCGCGATTCTATCCGTGACGGACGCTTCCGGGCGGGAACTCGACGAGGGATTGCGCCGGGCCTGTGCGCCGCGCGGACGCACCGTCCTCAAGGTCCGGCTGGCCGCCGGCGCCGAACTTCTCACACCTACCTGCAGCAATATGGATTTCATCACCCCGGACGACTGGTCGGTGCATTCGGCCGGCGTCGACACGTATGCGCTGACGTTTACGCTTGCCGGCAAAAGCGCGAAAGCGCAGCAGGCCTATGTCGGGAATGCCGTCATGGTGACGTTGCGCGCGCGCGATGCGGTCGGCGGCTTTGCGGCGAAGGACGTCATGCTCCAGTTTGTCGAGGCGACGGCATCGGAGGCAAATCCCGCAACCGGCGAGGTCGATCCCGGAGACGATTCCGATGCAGAAGGCTCGACCGGCGAACCGGATCTGGGAGGAGACGCCACCGCCCGCCATGCGACGGAAATCGCATCGTCGGACGGCTTGTCCCTGATCCGTTTCGCCCCGGGGCTGGTTCGCGGCGAGGATGGCGCCTGGTCGGGCTGGTCGGACAATTCGCTGCTCAATACGGCTGACGATCGCGAGTATGGTTGGGCTTTCGCCGCAGCGGATGCATTCGATTGGTGGCTCGACAACTTCCGGCGACAGGGCGGTGTCTGTACGCCCGGCGATGCGGCGGCGCCCTATGTGTCCGTTGGCGCGACGAGCGGTCGCGGTTATCCTTCGCCCGTGGTCGATGCGCTGCTCGACAGCTGGAGCAACGGCCTGTACGGCTACAAGGCGGAGTTCGCCATGCCTTGGCTCTTCTGCGGCACGGCCGTCTCGCTCGGTGACGACTGGGCGACCCTTAAGGATACGGAGATCGCCGGCACGGGATTGCTTGCAGGCTCAATTTCTGCCGCCCTAATTCCCGATCTCACCGTCTACTGCGGTTCTACGACGACGAGTTACGCCGAAGACAGCACGTCCGAAGAAGACGTCCGGCGTGGCTTCGCCGACTATCTTCTGGAGGCGCTGCGGCACGGGCCCGTCCTGACCGCGCTGTATGACAACAGCTATCTCGTCATCTGGGGCGCCGAAGCGACACGCGAATCGTCCGGAAGCGAAGACTGGACGCTTGGGACCGTTTACTACACCAATCCGGCGACACCCGGCCAGACGCTGGAGAGTTCGCCGCTCGCGTTCGTCAAGTCGTGGGGAAGCTATTGTCCCGTTCTTGGGGACGAGCTGGTCGTTTACCGTACGGCGTCGGTCTATGCCTACGGTCATGCGAACGGGCAGATCTCGTCCGGCGGCGGCGCGGTGACGCCCGAGCCCGATCCGGACGACGACGCGGCGACGATCTGGGAGCCGCCGGAAGATCCTGCGATTGCCGACGAAGACCTGAGCGCACATTACGGGTATGCGATCGTGCGCGACTACCACCACGCGCGCCGACTGGCGCTCGAACAGGGCAAGGCGCTCTTCGTGCTCAGCGGGGCGGACTGGTGCAGCTGGTGTTCGCGGGTGAAGGCGTATCTGCAGGGCGTGCCGGATTTCGCCCGCGATTTTGTCGTCTATTACGCCAGTCGCGAGTCTTCGGACGCATCGCCCTATTTCCATGGTTCGCTGCCGCAATACGGAACTTTCGATCCGCGCCTCGCCGATCCGCTGGCGGGAACTCTCCAGACGGACGGCACCCGCATCTGGGCGAACGCCTGGGTGAGCGCGGGCAACGGGCAATACGATTCGCAGCGCGGCTATTCCGAAGCACGCATCGACGAATGTCTTGTCAAGGCGCGCGCCGCGTGGCGCCGCGATCTGGCGGAGGATCCGCAATTCACGCTGACGGGCGCGACGAAGGTGCTCGTGGGCGAAACGGCGAAATATGCGCTCCGCGCGACTTTCCCGGCGGATGGCGCGGTCATGACGCTCGACCATCGTGTGCGCTGGGAAATCGTTTGCGGTCCGGCGGTGCTCGCCGACGCCGGGACGCTGAAAGCCGTGGCGGCCGGCGAAATCGTGCTTCGGGCGACGAGTCTTGATGATTATGCGCCGCTCGTTCGCGACGTGGTGGTGACGGCGGTGGACGCCGGTCGCGTCGAGTCGTTGGCGCTTCCCGAACGGATCATCAATCTTGAAGACGATCCCCGACCGCAGCTTTTCTGCCATGCGGTACTGGATGACGGCACCGAAGTGCCGGTTCAACCCGATGTCTGGCAGGTGGAAATCGTCCCGGGGTCGCGGGTGCCGCTCGAAGGCTTCGAACTGGGCGAGGAGATTGCGCCGGAGATTTCATCGGCGGGCGAGCTTGTCTATCGCACGGTCGTGACGATTGGTCAGGGCGTCGAATCGGTCAATATCTGCAACCATCGCCTGAAAGTGACGGCCGTGCGTGGCGACGAAGAGGTTGTGCGCGAGTATACGGTCTACGGTCCCTCGCAGGTGCGGCCGGTGGCGCTCGAGCTCCTGTCTTCCGCGCGCTGCGCGCCTGGTGCGGTGGTGCGCCTCAAAGTCGGCCAGATCGCCTATACCTATGGCGAGAGAGTTGTGGAAACGACCGACACGAGCATGGCGGCCTACTGGAACAACATCTCGTCCCTGACCTCTTCGACGGCGGGCGATTGGCAGATAGCCATTCCGGTTGCGGCGAAGGCATCGGGCACGTATGCCGTCAATGTCGGCGCCCGCAAGCAAGGTGGCGCGTATACGTCGTACGTATCTACGGCACCGTTGGCGAAAAGTCTGGTCGTCGCCGAGGCCGGCGCGGCGGTGGCCGATGGACGTTATGCGAATGTCACGACCGGCTATCTGGGGGCATATTTCCCGGAGCGGACGGCAGATGAAGCGTTGGCGACGGAAGATTCGGACGGCGACGGCTATTTGAACTGGCAGGAGTTCCTGCTCGGCACCGAGCCGGACAAGGCGGACGATGCATTTGCGTTTACCGCCCAGCATTTTTCCGCGTGCGTGGCAGACGCCGACGTCAACCTTTACTACAAGGTCATGTTCACCGTGCGGCCCGAGCGCAATTACGTAATCGAAGCGAAGGAGCGGTGGGATGATGTTTGGACCGAGGTCGGATCGTTCGATGCCGAGACGCGGACCGTGCCGTCCATAGCCGAGCGCGATTTGGCCGATCGGGCGAAATTCTTCCGCGTAAGCGTCGGTTTCAGCGAGTCGTCCGGTGGAAAAGCCTATAGCTCCGAGCGTTTCACCCCGGTCGGTCTCGCGATAGCCCCCGGGGCGGAACTCGATCTCACTGGCGAAACGTTGCCGCTCACCTTGACGGCGCTGGCGATGGACGACTATGCGCCGGGCCATCCGACCATCCGCCTGGCAGCGGGACTGGAGGAGGGGACGCCGGTTCTGCGTGCACCGGAAAGCTGCGCACGCTGGATGGAACTTTTCCGTCCCGCCGATTCCGACCGGTATGCATTCAAGGTCAAGACGGCGTCCGACGGCTGGCTTGAACTCGTGACCGCCGCACCATTGCCGAGACCGTTGCCGCCCGCAGGCGATACCATCGGCGTCTATTCCGACAGTGCGTGCGCCCATCTTGGTGCGGCTGCGGCGGCAGCGGGCCTGACGCAGGATTTTGACGTCCGCGTCCGGCGCGGATTCGGTGCGGCGCGGGCGCCGGATTCGGTCGATGAGGTCAATGCGCTTTTTGCGTGCTTCAAGAATCTGCGCATCGCGCCGGATGCGCAGTCGGGGGCGATGGTCATCGACTACGACTTTGCCGTCGAGCGGTTGGTGATGGTCGCGGGCACGGAGGGCAACCCGGCGATGGTCGTCGCCTTACGGGTGACGAGTGCGGGAGAAGGGGAGGCACCGGTCGACTTTGCGGAGGGCGTCGATTTCGAGCCGGTTGAAGAATCCGTGCTGGGCGGTTTGCCGAGCGGGACGGTAAAGCGCCAGGTGACCGGACCCGATGGCGCGACGGATGGCGTTTCGGACGAACCGGGGTTGCGCTATTTGCGCATCGATTTCCCTGCCGCCGATACTACCACGCCGCGTCTCTTCCGTGTCCGCGTCACGCCCTGACGCCGTCTTGGACGGGATCTTTCGCGCGGATTTTCTCGCCTACGCCAAATCGGCGTTGGCAAAGCCCTCTGCGTATCCAAGGGCGTTTATTCGGCAGGGGTGGAAATGGGGTTGAGCGGAGGACTATGAAATAAGCGGGGATTTTGCCATGGCGGCACGTATAATATCAAACTTTCTGACGATGCTTTACAGGATATGGAATGTGGGACGAGGTGACGGGTGAATACCCAATGGGAACAAGGGTGCGGGGCAATCGCAACCTTCGGCCGTTCCAATTGATTCGGCAGGGGCGAGATGATATAATCCTCCAAAACAAGTTATTGGGGAGTAAAACAAGATGACTACGGATAACTACAGCAAGACCACCGTGTCCAGAACCAATCGCGCAGAACTTCATGACGTGCTGGCGCTCACTGGCGCCGAGATCAGTTTCAACACTCTGCCTGCGGGTACGGGCGTGCCGTTCGTGCATACGCACAGGCAGAACGAGGAAATCTATCTCATCCTGTCCGGCAAAGGCATCGCGAAGATCGACGGCGAGGAGATTCCCCTTGCGGTTGATGATGCGCTCAGGATCGTCCCCTCCGCCAAGCGCCAGTTCTTCGCGGCACCGGACACCCCGCTCTCATTCGTCTGCATCCAGGTCAAGGCGAACTCGCTCGACGGCTACACGATGACGGATGCCGTCATCTGCTGATCCAAGTTCGCCGAGGCGGCGGAAGCCGAAGCCAGCTGCTCACGCATTCGCTCCGCTGGTGGCGCGACGTCGGCGCTGCCGCCCACCAGCAAAGAGACGGCGGAAAATCCAGAATGCGTCACTAGATATTACAATCTTCGAGTTGCGTCCAGAGATAAACGAAGTTTCGGATAGTAAACAGTCCGATAGTCGCCAAGTCTCGCCTGTCGGGATTCGTCTCGGCGGGACTCCTGTCGTCAACGCGACCAAAACGCCGTCAGTTTTGGCTGGAATGCGCATCCCGCCCCTGCCCTGGGCAATTTCTGATACAATGCTCCCGCACCCCGGTGCCAGGTTGAAATTTCCGGTTTGTATTGCTGGCATCGGGTCGTGTTCAAGGCCCTCGGAAGGGGGCCTTTTATGAGATGGCGTTGTTAGAAGATTGTCTTATAAAGTCCGAGGATGAGGAAAACGAGGACGGTGGCGAACCCAAAGGTGCGGAGCGCATGGCCGGAGAATCGCGCTTGAGCGCCTGCGGCAGCAGACGCAGGCGTGACGTGCCGGCGGAGCTTGGCCGCGAGTCTGTGTCCGGCACCCCGCACCTCTTGGGTAATCCTTATTGTTTGGCGATCAGATAACCAAGTGCTACGGCTATTAAACCAAAGGCAAAACTGCCGAGCGCGTACGCAGCAAATGTCCCCCAGCGTCCTGCCTGCGCAAGGGAAAACGATTCGCTTGAGAAAGTCGAGAATGTCGTAAATCCGCCACACAATCCCACCGTTAGGGCGAGCCGAAGCGCCTCCGGCCACGCGAAGCGGACGCTCCATCCTCCAAAAAGTCCGATGGCGAAACTGCCGCAGATGTTTACGGCTAGCGTCGCCCACGGGGATGTCGTCACGCCGATGCAGAGTCCGGCAACGTAGCGCAGCACGCTTCCCACGCCACCTCCGAAGAGGACGGCTAATGCATTCAACACGGTCATAGTGGACTTTCGGTGCGGGGTGTCCTGCTGCAATCAGGAACACGCTGTTCTCGTCTCTGAAGATTCTTCATGGTGATGTTTCCTTGTCCGACTCAGTGACATCAGCCGATTCCTTGGCAAGGTTCTGACGCAGACCCATCATCGGGTGGCGCGCGGATAGCCTATGGGATGGTTGAGGTGAAGAATGGTCGTGTCCGGCAGGCGGAGGGCCTGGGCAAGCGCGTCCTTGTCCATCGTGCCGCGACAGACCGTTGCCAGACCGTTCGCCGCGCAGTAGAGATAGATGTTGCCGGAAACGATGCCCGCATCATAGTGCGTCAGCGTATTCCCAGGGTGGTCGACATAGAACTTGTCGCTCATGTCGGCGGCGATCAGCAGCGATACCGGGGCTTCTGCGGCGAACGCCTGTCGGCTGGCGACGGCATGGCGCAGGTCGTCATCGCACACCTTGACGAGCTCGTTCGCCCGCGCGTCGTAGAGATATGCACCCGACTTCATGCACACGTAGATGCGAATCTCCTGCTTGTTGAGGCCGGTCGCATTGGTGCGCTTATCCGGACGGTTGAAGCCATTTGCAGCCCAAAGGACGCCGGACAGCAGTTCGGGTGAAATGTCGCGTGCGTCCATGTTGCGCTCCGAACGGCGATCCTTGAGCGCCTGCGCGACGGAGACCGTCGAATTGGTTGCCGGCGGCGGCAGCTTGATGTTGTCGGCAAGGGCCTCAATTGAAAATGCGAAAAAGGCAAATGCGAATGACGCGCCGAGCTTCCTTGCTGCGGCGACGAGCGTCTCGGAACCCTCGGCGAATCTCCCGATGCGGTGGAGATTGCCGTTGAAGCGTTGGAGCGTTCGCCCCACAAGTTTCTGCCGTTTTTCTATCATGCTCTTAAACATAAAAACACCTCATTTCATCAGTTAGAAGTTTAAGGGTTTTATTGGCAAAAGTCAATAAGGCGGCACGCGTTTCCATCCGCTGGTTAGTGCTCCCGCGGTCTTCGCGCCAACTTGCTAGGACCTTTGACATACGGCATCATATCCCCGCGCCGGCATGGTGCCGGCGGCGGAAAGGAACCTGAATATGGCACGAAGAAGAGGAAGTCTCCAGCAGGAGAAAAACGGAACATGGACGGCGCGTGTCCGTGTCGGCGACAAGACATACTGCCGTACGACCGGCACGGGCATTCGGGCGGAAGCCGAGGCGTCACTCGAACGGCTTGTCGTGATTGCGGACTGCGGCCGCAGGGGGATGCTCGAGCGCGTGGCGCTTCTCAAGGCGTGGCCGCGCTACGAGTCGTCGGCGTTTGCCGCCCGCCTTGCCCCTGGCTCGCGGCACGCGAAATACAGGGCGTGGCTTCACTTTTCGGTATGGATTCACGGGGCGCATCCGGAAGTCAAGGAACCGGAAGGCGTCACCCATTCGATGGCGGAGGAATATCTTGCATTCTACCAGGGCGGACACGCCCCCATTACCTGCACCCTGCGGATATGCTTTCTGCGCGAGATGTTTCGCATCGTCCTTGCCGGTTGCGGGGTTGATGCCAGGAATCCGTGGGACGGCGTTCGTCCGAAGTCGGGCCCCGTATGCCCGAGGCGGGAGCTGACGCTTGACGAGGTGCGGAGGCTGCTTTCGGCGGCGGGTGGCTTCGGGCGGGAGTGGCGGATGCTCTTCTCGCTTGCAATCTACACGGGGATGCGGCTTGGCGACTGCTGCCGCCTCGGCTGGGAGGCTGTGGACCTCGCGTCATCCGTAATTCAGATCGTACCGCACAAGACGCGTCGCTACTTCGTCGGACGGCCGATTGTCATACCGCTCCATCCGGAGCTCGCGGCGCTCCTCGGCGAGACAAAGCCCGAGTGTAGGTGCGGGTTCGTGATGGACGCCATTGCACGGGACTTCGTCGTTCGCCGCTGGACCGTGAGCCGGACGCTCGAAAGGATATTCGCCATGGCGAACATACGGACAAGCATCCTTCTGGAGGGGCGCGAGCGCCGGACGCCGCTGGCGACCTTCCATTCGCTCCGTCACACCTTCGTCTCCATTGCAGTAAACGCAGGCGTTCCTCTGGCGGCTGTGCAATCCATCGTCGGACATACGTCCACGGCCATGACCCGCCATTACTACCATCCGAGCGAGGATGTGCTGCGACAGGCCGTTGCCGCAATCCCGTCGATAAGCGCGGGGAGCGGCACTTCTTCCCCTCGACCGCACAAGACATGGCCGCGCATCGAGCGCAGCCGCAATGCCATGCCAAGTCTCTGCGCCCGTCTCAGGGAACTTGAGAAGGCAAGGAATCGGGGGTTGATAAGCGCGGAAGAGTTCAGGGAGCTTCGCCAGGGCGTTCTCGTCAACGCCTAAAGCCGTCGTGGCGCCGTCGGGCGGTGGGCTACTGCACGGGGAAAGATGTACCAAATCGTTTGTGTTAAGTCAATGGGGAATCGCTTCCAAGACCATTCCTCGCCATCTTGATTCCGGCGGGCGTCAGTCTTGAGATCTGGGGCGGTATTGTGCCTTGCCGCTGGCGCAGACAGTTTGGCGCATTGCCGCCTGATGAAAAGCGTATTCCCGATTCACAATCGGCAATTTGTCAGCGGGACGGATGGTTTGATATACTTCACGCGGATGTGAAAAGGATCGGGCCAGGGTTTCCTGCGAACGTAGAGTCATGGAGTTGTTCGATACGCATGCGCATTTCACGGCGTCCGGCGAAGAAATCGCCGGGCTGCTGGTTCGTGCCCGGGATAATGCGGTGGCACGGGTTATGGCCGTCGGCGGCAGCGAAGAGCTCAACGCGGGCGCGTTGCGCGCGGTAGAGGCCGCCAAGTCCATCGACGGGATTGTGGTGTGCGCCGCGCTCGGGTGGGATCGCGATCAGGCGGGGCGCGATGCCGGCGATTTGCCCGTCTTGGACTACCGCCACATCGCCGCCGTCGGGGAAATCGGTCTTGATTACCATTACGAGGGCGCGGCGCGGTCGACGCAAATCGATCTTATGCTGCGGCAGTTGGCGAGGGCCGGCGAATTGAATCTGCCGGTCGTGGTCCATACCCGTGATGCCGACGACGATACGCTGGGCGCCTTGCGCGAGATTCCATCGAAAGGAATCATCCACTCCTTTACCGGCAGCACGCGATTCTGCGGACGGCTGCTGGATCTCGGGTTTCATATTTCGCTTTCCGGAATCGTCACGTTCCGTACGGCGGAAAACGTCCGCAAGCTCGCCGATTACATTCCTGGCGAACGGCTTTTAATCGAAACCGATTCGCCGTATCTCGCGCCCGTGCCGATGCGCGGCCGGGCGAACGAGCCGGCATTCCTCCGCCACACCGCCGAATTTCTCGCCGCGTACAAGGCGATGCGGCTCGAAGATCTTGCCGCGCGTACGACCGCCAACGCCAGACGCCTGTTGGGCATCTGAACCCTGCGCCACCCCGACGAGGCCCCGCCGTTCCACTGTTGCCGGTCTGGCATTGGCTTCGGCCAAAGACGTGTGATGCCATCAGGTCGGCGTCGGTTGAGGGGATTTACTTTGGCAATCCACGTAAATCTGACAGATGCGATGCGTCAAGGGCGGTCTCCGTCGGTTCATGAGCCGCCGATTTTTGATATAATAGCGGACATGAGAATTTTGACGGGTATCCAGCCCTCGGGTAAGCTTCACTGGGGCAATTATTTCGGCGCGATGAAGTCTATGTTCGACCTTCAGGAGAAGGGCGAAAACTTCATGTTCATCGCTAATTTCCATGCAATGACGACGGTTAGGGATGGCTCGGTGCTGCGTCAGTCCACCCGTGACGTGGCGCTTGACTACCTCGCCTGCGGGCTTGATCCGGCGAAGACGATCATGTACCGTCAGAGCGACGTCCCCGAGGTTCAGGAGCTCGCGTGGTATCTTTCGTGCCTGACGCCGATGGGGCTTCTGGAGCGCTGCCACAGCTACAAGGACAAGATGGCGCACGGCTTCGAGGCGACGCACGGGCTCTTCGCCTACCCCGTTCTGATGGCGGCCGACATCCTCATCATGAACGCCGATCTCGTGCCGGTGGGGAAGGATCAGAAGCAGCATCTGGAGGTGACGCGTGACCTGGCGCAGAAGTTCAACAACGCCTACGGCGAGATCTTCAAGCTGCCTGACGCCTACATCCCCGAGACGGTAGCGACGATTCCCGGTACGGACGGGCAGAAGATGTCCAAGTCGTACCACAACACGATCGAGCTTTTCGACGTGTCGGCGAAGAAGAAGATCATGGGCATCGTTACCGATTCGAAGACGATGGAGGAGCCGAAGGAGCCGGAGGGCAATTCGATCTACGAGATGTACAAGCTCTTTGCGACGCCGGAGGAGGTCGCCGAGATGGCGGCGAATTTCCGCGCGGGCAATTACGGCTACGGTCATGCCAAGAAGGCGCTTCTTGCCGCGTACAAGCGCCTGTTCGATCCCTTCCGCGAGAAGCGCGAGCGGCTGGCGCAGGACGTCGGTACGCTGGAGGACATTCTCCGCGATGGTGCGCGCCGCGCCCATGCGGCGGCCGCCCCGACGATGGAGAAGGTTCGCCGCGCCGTAGGGCTGTAGGAAAATGGATGGTGAATGGAGAAAGTGAAAAAGCAGGAGGGGCGTGATTATGGTCATTGGAAGGAATCAGCTTGTTCTCGCGGGTGTTCTGGTGGCCGCCATCGTGGCGGCGCTGGTGGTGTTCCACCGGGGCGAGCCGAAGCCCCAGGGGTCGACCGTACGCACCTCCGAGGTGACGCGCGCGATCCGCGCCGACCTTCAGGACAAGGCGGTCTGCGGCTTCTGTATGGAGCCCGACGCCGCCCTGCACAAGATCGGCGGCATCACGCTCCGTGACCTGGGTGCGGACGTCTTCCAGGCGGCCATTGGAATCGAGTGCCGTGCGACGCCCGACGGCCGGCCGCGCGTAAAGGTGCTGATGCGCGAGTACGCGTATGTGGACGGCGCGGCGGTCTGCACGATGCCGAATCTCGGCTGGCGGTCGCCGGAAGCCAAGTAGACGATTGCGTGGAGCATGGCGCAGGCGCAGCTATTTGCAGAAGAATACAAGGTGACCCTCGACGTGTTCGAAGGTCCCCTCGACCTGCTCCTCTATCTGATTCGCCGTGAAGAGCTCGATATCTACGACATCCCGATCGAGCATATCACGGCGGAGTACATGAAGTTCATCCACGCGGCGAAGGCGCTCAACCTCGACGTCGCGGGCGAGTTCATCGTCATGGCGGCGACGCTGATGGTCATCAAGTCGCGGATGCTCCTGCCCGTCGACCGCCGCCGCGCCGAGGAGGGCGGTGCGGAGGAGTGGGTCGATCCGCGGCTCGATCTCGTCCGTCAGCTCATCGAGTACAAGAAGTTCAAGGATGCGGCGATACGCCTTGAGACGATGGAGGCGCTGAAGGCCAGCAGCTTCGACTACGGCGGCGGCCGTCCCAAGTTCGAGAAGACCGCCGCCGATGCGAAGGGTGCTCTCGCGCATCTCGATCTCTACGATCTTCTGACTGCGTTTCAGGAGGTCCTCTCGCGCGCGAACGAACTGCCGCACGAGGAGCTGAAGGGTTCGCGCTTCTCGGTACCGGAGAAGATGGACGTCGTTCTCGACCGGGCGCGACGGGAAGGTCAGGTCTCGTTCGTCTCGCTCTTTGCCGAAGATGCGCCGAAGGGCGAGATCATCGTGACGTTCCTTGCGCTTCTGGAGCTTATCCGCCAGCACCGCGTCATCGTCTACCAGAACGCGGCGTTTCATGAAATCACGATCCTGCCCTCGAAGGAGGAGCCGGACGACAAGCCTTTGGAGATACCGGAAGACTATGCGTGATGAAGTCAGGATTCCGCTGCCGCGGAGCCTTCAGGAGATCGTAGGAGCGCTCCTGTTCGCAAGCGAGACGCCGCTGACGGCAGGCGATCTGCGTGCGGCGGTGAAGGCCGTCGAGCCGGAGGAGGGCGACAACGCCGAGGTGATGGACGTCTACCGGACCTGTACGGGGCGCGAGATCGACGAGGCGATCAAGGGTCTGGCGAAAGCGCTCGAGGTCGCCGGCTGCGGTTTCACGCTCGTCTGCACGGGCGGGGCCTATCGTCTGCAGACGGCGCCGAGCTGCGGGCGCTACGTGCGCGCGCTGCTGAAGCTGGACCGACCCAATCGCCTCGGGCGCGCGTCGCTCGAAACGCTGGCGATCATCGCGTACCGCCAGCCGATCACCAAGAGCGAGGTCGAGGAGATTCGCGGCGTGGATGTTTCGGCGAACGTCAAGACGCTCCTGGATCTCCAGCTCATTCGCCTCGTCGGCAAGTCCGAACTGCCCGGACATCCGTTCCTGTACGGCACGACGCCGCTCTTTCTGGAGCATTTCGGGCTTGCGTCGCTGCAACAGCTCAACGAACTCGACCCGACGCTTCAGCGTTCGAATCCGCGCGAGAAGGCCGCCGCGTACCGGCGGCCTGCGCCCCCGCCGAACGAACTCGAGCAGGCGGCAGAACAGGCCGCCGCCCGGAAGGCCGCGGAAGAGGAGGCGGCGGCGAAGCAGGCTGCCGAAGCGTCGGCCACGGCCGATCCCGAAACGCCCGAACAGCCGGAACTGCTGGCGCCCGAGGAGACGGATGCCGGCGCGGTGGCGACGCTTCAGGATGACGACGATTTCTTCATCGATGATACGCCCGATGAATTCGACGACGAGGATGACGACGACGAGGATGACGAGGGCGAAGATGGGGAAATGGACGAAAAGGAAGACGGGGAGGATGTCGCGGATGATGAAGAGGAGGAAGACGGTGACGCGGACGATGATTAGACTGACGACGCTGATGGCGCTCATGAGCCTGACGGCGTGTGATGGCGGGCGTTCCGCGTTGTCGCGCACCGAGCGCGGGGAGATCCGCTACCAGAAGGCGATGGTCGAGTACAAGGCCGGCAATCTCGACAAGGCCGTCGCCGAGCTGACGGGCGTTCTCGCCGCCAACCCCGGCAACCTGAGCGCGCGCTTCCTGTTGGCGACGCTGCAGCAGGAGCGCAAGGACCATCGGGCGGCGTTCTGCAATTTCCATGAGTTCATCATGCTGTCACCCAAGGACGAAAAGGCGGACATGGCGCGGCAGCGCATGGCGCTCTGCGAAGAACAGCTGGCGCGTGCGCTCGCGAAGCAGATGAATCTCACCGAGAACGCCGCCATCGTCCGCGAGAGCGAGACCGCGCGGAAGCATCTTGAGGACTCCGAGGCGTCCGTCGCCCGCCTGACGGAGGCACTTGCGGCCGCGCAGGCGAAGGTTGACGCGCTCACGCGCGAAAACGCCCGGCTACGGCGCATGGTGGCCGCCATCGGGGAGGACGAGAAGCCGGCGATGTCGCCCGACTCCGTGCGGGACATCCTCGACGATGACGACGGCGACGGGCATCGGCGCAGCCGGGCGGGGGCGGTCGCCGTCCGGGACGAAGACGAGGTGGCGACGGATACGGCGAACGGGCTCGAGGCCGCCCGGGCGCTTGCGAACGAGGAGGACGGTGTCGAGGGCCCGCGATCGTTGACGCGCGCGGAGACGACGCCGGGTGCGGCAGTCTCGACGACGAAGCTGTCCGACCTCGGCGCGGGCATGGGTTTCGGGCGGAAGAAAGCGGGCGAGGCGAAGGAACCGCCGCATGAGGCGCGGCCGGAGACCTACGTCGTGCAGGAGGGCGATACGCTTTACCGGATCGCCATGCGTTTCTACGGCAACCGCAACCAGTGGAAGCGGATCCGCGAGGCCAACAAGGCGACGATTTCCAACGACGGCCGCGTGAAGGTCGGGCAGAAGATCATCCTCCCGTGACATGAGCGACATCCGCACCAGTTTTGTCGAAGACGCCCACGCCTACACGCGTTCGCGTCTGCCGTGGCGGCTGGAGATCAACCGCATGGCGCACGGGCAGACGACGAAGGGCCACGTGTTCGGGTGGAAGCTCTTCCACTATATAGCCGGCGGCGGCATGAAGACGTTCGGCCGGTCCGTGCAGCAGGAGGAGGCGAACGCCCGGCGCAACCGGTTCCTGACCGTCGCCGGCGTACTGGGCGCCTTGTGGCTCTGGCTGTTGGTCGGCTGACCGTTGATTATTGAAAGGATGGAAAGATGAATAAGACGTTGATGCTGGGGGTAATGATGGCGACGACCGTCTGGGTGGCGGGAGCCGAACCGCCGCCGAGCGCGGGGAGCGGGCGCGATTCCTTCATCCGCAACCAGGCCTATGCGGAGATGCAGCGCGTGTCGGGTCAGATCGACGTGCTGCAGAACAACCTCGATGCGCTGGAGCGCCGCGTGGGGGCCATGGAGGGCGGCAAGGGCGAACTCGGCGGCATCCGCCGCGACGTCGAGGCCCTACGCGCGGATATTGCGTCCGTCCGCCGCGAGATGGCGAACCTGCGCACGGAGATCACGGCCGATCTCACCCGGAAGATCCAGACGGTCATGAAGTCGGTGCGGATGACCCCGCCGCCGGCGGCCGCGACCGCCGAGCCGGTCGTGCCGCAGAACTGCAAGAAGTACCGCGTGGAATCGGGCGACACGCTGTCGCTGATCGCCCAGGCGTTCAAGACGACGGTCCATCGGATCAAGGAACTCAATCATCTCAAGAGCGACCATCTGCGCATCGGGCAGGAGCTTCTCGTGCCGGCGCCGCCGCGCTGAGGCGGAAGATTTACGGACATCATCTCTGGAGGTTTGGAAATGAAGATTCTCATTGTCGGCAGCGGCGGACGCGAACACGCGATCACCTGGCGTCTTGCGCAGGATGTGGAGCGGCATGAACTCTATTGCGCGCCCGGTAATGCGGGCACGGCGGCCCTTGCGACGAACGTCGCCGTAGGCGCGGAGGATATCGCCGCGCTCGTCAAGTGGGCACGTGCGCACAACCCCGATCTCGTGGTGGTCGGGCCCGAGGCTCCGCTCGTGAAAGGCCTCGTGGACGAGCTTCTCGCGCTCGGCATTCCCGCGTTCGGCCCTCTTGCCGCCGGTGCGCGCATGGAAGGGTCGAAGCGTTTCGCCAAGGAGATCATGGACGCGGCGGGCGTACCGACGGGCAGGGCCGAGGTCTTTACCGATGCGGCCAAGGCCAAGGCCGCGCTGCCGGGATATGGGCTGCCCGTCGTCATCAAGGCGGACGGCCTTGCCGCCGGCAAGGGCGTGATCGTCGCCGAAACGACCGCCGAGGCCGAGGCCGCGATCGAGGATATGCTCGTCGCCAACAAGTTCGGCGCGGCGGGCGCCGAGGTGCTGATCGAGGAATTCCTCTACGGCGAGGAATGTTCGATCCTGGCGATGACGGACGGCGAGAACGCCGTGCTGCTGCCGAGTTCGCAGGACCACAAGCGCATCTTCGACGGCGATCGGGGCCCGAACACCGGCGGCATGGGCGCCTACAGCCC
Organism: Kiritimatiellia bacterium; assembly: GCA_051884875.1. Classification (GTDB taxonomy): domain Bacteria; phylum Verrucomicrobiota; class Kiritimatiellia; order RFP12; family UBA1067; genus UBA1067. Next base: position 19,355 of record JBJEWD010000035.1, on the reverse strand, counting down.
CGCGCCGGTCGTCACGGCGGAGAAGCTTCCGATGATCAAGGAGAGGATTATCCTTCCCGTCATTCGCGAACTCAAGCGGCGCGGCATCACCTACCGCGGCATCCTCTATGCGGGGCTGATGGTCAACGATGCGAACGCGAATCCGCACGGCCGGCTCGCCCTCAGCGGCTCGACCGTCAACGTCGTCGAGTTCAACGCGCGTTTCGGCGATCCGGAGACGGAGGCCGTGCTGCCGCGCCTCGGCGGCGATTTCGCGAAGGCGCTGCTTCACGCCGCGACGGGCTGCCTCAGGGACGAGGACGTCGTCGTGCGGCCCGAGGTCGCCGCGACGGTGATCGTCGCTTCGGGCGGCTACCCGGGGAGCTATGCGAAGGGCCGGGAAATCGCCGGGCTGGAGAACGAGGACCCGTCGACGATCGTCTTCCACTGCGGCACGCAGCAGGCGGACGGCAGGACGCTCACGGCGGGCGGGCGTGTCCTCTCCGTAACGGGAATCGGCGCCACGCTGCGCGAAGCCGTCGACAAGGCCTACGCCCGCGTGGCGAAGATCTCGTTCGACGGGATGTTCTACCGCAGGGACATCGCGCACCGCGCATTCGAACGCGAGGGTTGAACAGACCGTGAGAGTCGTATCGCTGGCGAGCGGATCAAAGGGGAATGCCTATTGCGTGGAGGCGCAGGGCGCGGTGCTCCTGATCGACTGCGGCCTCTGCTGCCGCGAATTGGAGCGGCGGCTGCGCGCGGCGGGGCTGGCGCCGGCGCAGATCGTCGCCGCCGCATTCACGCACAACCACGGCGACCACGTCGACGGGTTGCCCGTCTTCCACCGGCACTATCCGGCGGTCGAGCTTCTGTCGAACCTGATGACCGCCGGCGCCATCGCAAGCCAGCAGAAGATGGACGAGGCGGACTTCTCGCCGTTCGAGAACGGACAGGAGTTCGACATCGGTCCGTTCCGGGTGCGCGCGTTTTCGATTCCGCATGATGTGCCCGACCCCGTCGGCTATCTCGTCACGGCGGACGGCGAGACGTATTTCCACTGCACCGACTGCGGCACGCCGATCGACTCCGTGGGCGTGAAGCTCGCCGAGGCCGACGTGGCTACGCTCGAGTCCAACCACGACCCCGTGATGCTGCATGACTCGCCGCGCCACGAGTCGCTCAAGCATCGTATCCGCGGGCCGCGCGGCCACCTCTCCAACGACCAGGCCGCCGACCTCGTGCGCCGTTTTGCGTCGCCGCGTCTGAAGCGTCTCGCGCTCGCCCATCTTTCGGGCGAATGCAATGTGCCGCATCTCGCCGAGAATACGATGCGCGCGACGCTCGCGGAGATGAACCGCGCGGATATCGCGCTGAGGATCCTTGCCCAGGATGAGATCGTTGAAATCTAGCTTATTAGGGACCGGCCTGGGCGCATGTGTTTTGCTGGCGGGGTGCGGCGGAGCGCCCGTCGAGCGTCTGGAATGGCCCGTGATGGGCACGGTCGCCGCCGTGCAGACGCGCGGGGCGGCCGCATCGGCCGCGGCCTCCGCCGTGCGCGAAGTGGCGCGGCGGAAGTTGCAGGCCGTCGAAGCCCGGCTGAACGCCCACGATCCGCAGTCGGAGCTCGCGCGTCTGGCCGCCTGTACGGATTCCGGGGTCGTGGCGCGTTGCGCGGCGGACGTGCGCCCCTGCTACGAAGCGGCCTTTGCGCTGCGGCAGGCTTCGGGCGGCGCCTTCAATCCGCGCTGGCGCGGGCCGGATACGCTCGACCTCGGGGCGATCGCGAAGGGTTTTGCCGTCGACCGGGCGGCCGATGGCCTTTCCGTCCCGGACGGCGCGGCGGCGCTCCTCGATCTCGGCGGCAACGTGAGGAGTCTGGGCGGCCGCTGGCGGACGGGGGTTCTCGACCCGTCGGGCGCGGGCATGGCCGCGACCGTCGATCTGCGCGCGGGCGAGGCCCTCGCGACGAGCGCGACCTACTATCGCGGCGCGCACATCACCGACGGGCGCACGGGGCTGTCGGTGTCGAACGGCGTCGCCTCGGTGACCGTCCTTTGCCCGTCGGCGATGTGGGCCGACGGACTTTCGACGACGCTTTTCATTCTCGGTCCGGATGAAGGCCGGGCTTTTCTCGACAACCGGCTGTCCGGTCTCTGCGGCGACCTCCGGGTCGCCGTCCTCTGGATTATGAAGGACGGCGTGCAACTCACCTACGGCGATGCTCGATTTCAAAGGAATTAGCGTCCATTACGGACATCAGGACGTCCTGACGAACGTCACTTTCCGCGTCAACGCGGGCGACCGCGTCGGCGTAGTGGGGCCGAACGGCTCCGGCAAGTCCACGCTCTTCAGGCTCATCCTCGGCGAAATGGGATCCGACACGGGCGAACTCATCCTTGAGTCGAATCCGCGCATCGGCTGGACGCGGCAGAATCCCGCGCCGGATACGCCCGGGGAGACGCTGCTCGCGTACGCGCTCCGCGGTATCCCCGGTCTTTCCGATCTGGAGGCCGAGATGCAGTCGCTCGAGGACGACCTGACGGATCCCGTGAAGATGAAGCGCTACGGCGAGCTCCAGACGAAATTCGAGCATCTTGGCGGATACGACATCGAGTCGCGGGTGAAGATCGCACTTGGGGGACTTGGATTCGCGGTCGAGGAATTCGATCGGCCGTTCGAGTCGTTCTCGGGCGGCTGGCGCATGCGCGCGGAACTCTCGCGCGTCCTTGCCTCGAAGCCCGATCTCCTCCTGCTGGACGAACCGTCGAACTATCTCGACCTGCCCGCCGTCGACTGGCTGCAGAAGTATCTGAAGCTCTACGATGGCACGCTGATGCTCATTTCGCACGACCGCTATCTTCTGCGGACGCTGACGAATATCATCGTCGAGGTCGATGCCGGTACGGCGACGCGCTACGAAGGCGGGCTCGACTACTACCTGAACGAGCGCGAAGTACGCTACGAACACCTCAAGGCCGCGAAGGAGAACCAGGACCGCCACCGCGAGCAGCTGCAGCGCTTCGTGGATCGTTTCCGCGCCCAGGCCACCAAGGCCGCCCAGGCGCAGAGCCGCCAGAAGCTCATCGACAAAATCGACGAAGCGCGCATCGTGCTGCCGAAGCGCTATACGAATTCGGGCCGTCTCCGTCTCGCCGAGCCGCCGCCGAGCGGCGTCGAGATGTTCCGCTGCGAGGATCTCGGCTTTTCCTACGACGGCGTCAAGAAGGTCTTCTCGGGGCTTTCCTTCAACATTTCGCGCGGCGACAAGGTGGCGCTCATCGGCTATAACGGGCTCGGTAAGACGACGCTGATGCGCATTATCGCCGGCACGCGGCAGGCGACCGAAGGCAAGGCGATCCTCGGGCACAACGTCATCCCCGGCTATCTCTCGCAGGAGTTCGCCGAGACGATTCCGCCCGACGTTACCGTCTACCGCAATGCGAAGAACGCCTGGGATGCGCACGGGGGTGGACCGGAAAAAACCTTCCGCAACCAGCTCGGCGCTTTCGGCTTCGACGAGAACGACATCGAGAAGCCGGCCGGCGTCCTTTCGGGCGGTGAGAAGATTCGGCTGGCGTTCCTGCGTCTCTTTTTGACGGCGCCGAATTTCCTGCTGCTGGACGAACCGACGACGCACCTCGATCTTGACGGCTGCCGTCTCCTGCAGGATGCGCTGCAGAAGTATACGGGGACGATTCTGCTGGTCTCGCACGATATCGACTTCGTGCGGGCGACGGCGACCTCGATCCTGGAGATTACCCGCGAGGGCATCCGTCTCTATCCCGGCGGTTACGACTACTACGAGGAGAAGGCGGGACTGAAGGGTGCAAAAAGTCTGAAGGGCTCGACCTCCCAGGCCGTTCAAGCGCCTCAAGCCGCCCGAACCATCCCTACGTCAAGGGAACTCCGCCAGCGGCGCGCTGCCGAGCGCGCGAAGATCGCGCCGCTGGTGAAGGATCTCAAGAGGCGGGTGGAAACCGCCGAACGGAAGCTGGACGAACTCCAGAAGGCCCTTGACGCGGCAAGCACCGAGCTCTTCAACCCGACGCCGACGACGAACTTCGCCGAAGTCAACCGTCAGGTCCGCACGCTTCAGTTCGAGATCGACCGCTATACGGCCGATTGGGAAGAGGCCGCGACCAAGCTGGAAGAACTGCAGTCCTCGGTTCCCTAATTCCGTAAATGCTGTTAGTGCCGTATCCTGAACACAGACGGATGGCGTGTCGGCGTTGATTCGTTTCCACGGCTGGATATGGCGGATATTTGTCCTCAGATATCCCCAGTTTTGACCCTAAAATCGACCGCGCCCGAGAGGATTGCAGCGAGCTGCAGATGGAACTCGAATGCCTGAGAGGATAGCGGCAGACGGGTTCGACGTCTCGGAAACGGCAGAATCGGCTCAAGACTGCACGAGGCCTCCGAAACCCCTTGCCAGCCGCGAAAAAAATTGGGGCACCTCCAACCATCTGCCCCCTTGTTTCTCTCGGGGGATTTTAGTATAATCGGCACGTCTGTCTCATCTATCTGCCTAAGGCGGTCAGGATAAGCCGCCAAAGGCTTGACTGACCACACCAAAGGGGGTAAGGTTATGCGTAGGTTATGCCAGAGGTTGATCGCAGCGTTTGCGGTTATGACTGGAGCGTTTCATGCCGTGGCGACGGACGAATTCGACGCTACGCCGTATGCCTGGTTCAAATTCAACGATAGCACGGAAATTAGCGAGTTGAGCGAGGCGGTAACCTTCGCGAATTCCGGAACCTCCACCGTGACTTTCAGTCCATCGACCGGCAGTATCGTCGCGACGGAAGGCGAGGACAACTACGGCTGGCAGTTTGGCGACGCTTCGTATAGCCCTGCAATAGCCAAGTCTGGGAGTTCCATGTCGCCGGCCAGCTATCTGACGAAAATGAATTTCAATGGCGCGAGCTTCAGCACGTGGAAGGTCGTTTGGGGTACGAACGGCAAGGCGTATGGCGGTTATGCGCTTTGCGTCAATGGCAACGCGACCGACGGCTATCAGGTCAAGGTATGCCGCCATGACAATGGCGCTCTGCGCGTTACATTGGCGGAATATACCGTGCCGGTGGAAAAGGCATCTGGATTGCACACCTACATCACCACCTGCAACGGTTCCATAATGCGCCTGTATCTCGACGGCGCGCTGGTCGACGAAGGATGGGACGGCGGATCAATTCCGACACAGAATAACGTGTTCGGTTTCGGCCAGCCCGGCAATGCCGGCGCGAACACCTTTGTGCCGACCGGGCTGATTCTCGACGATTTCCGGATTTACGATAGCGTCTTGTCCGCTCAGACGATCGGGGCGGCTTTCGGGCTGACGGTCGAGTCCGAGCCCGCTGTGCATTTTGCCTTCGAGGGCAACATGAACAATATCGGCACGGAAAGCGCCTCGTTCGGCGGCGAGTCGCCGTCGGCGTACTTGAATTTGCGTTACGGCGATGCGGCCAATCAAGGCTTCGCCACCGTCTCCGGATCGGCGCATCCGTGGTCGAGCGGCAATCTCTTCGGTTCGGGCGATGTCGTGACGATCGCCGCCTCGATCATGTCGGTGCCGACGGCCAAGTCCACGCTTTTCGCGGTGGGTCCGGGAAATACGCCGGCGGTGTTGGGCCTGTTCTCGGGCGGCGAAAACGAAGTATTCGTCGGCGAGATCGCCTCTTCGGGAACGGATACGCTGCGGCGGCTCGTCACCGCGACGGTCGAGGGCGCGACGACGAGTCTCCACCACTACACCATCACCTACGACAAATCGTCTAAGGCTCTCGCGCTTTACGTCGATGGGACGTTGGTCGCAGACGATTCCGCCGCAACGCCCACGGTGGCGCCTGCGGCGGGTTGGCAGCTGGGTTCGATCCACGGCAACGCATACGTCGGCGGCGCGGCGCGGACGAGCGGGGTTGTTTTCGAAGATTTCGCCGTCTATCAGGAAATTCTCTCCGCGGAAAGAATCTCGGCGCTGGCGGCGAAATTCCCGCCGTGGACGCTCGGCGAATTCTACGTGGCGGAAGGGGAGGAACTGACTATTTCGAGCGCCTTGACCGGCTACACGACAATCCGCAAGACGGGCGCGGGCACGCTGACGCTTGCGGCCGCCAACACCTCCATCACCAGCGTGATCGTCGAGGGCGGGTTGCTCAAGACCACCAACGGGCAAGGATATGGCGCGAACGCTACGCCGCTGACGACGATCGAAGTCAAAGCGGGCGCGACGGTCGATTTGGCCAATACCGCCAATTACAGCCATGCCATCACCATCGCGGGCGACGGCTACGACGGCAACGGCGCTTTGATCAACAGTGGCACCGCGATCACGATCGGCAGCCGGCAGACGACGGAGTTGACTTTGTCGGCCGATGCGTCCATAGGGTCGGGAACGTTCGGAATGGTCGCCAATGGGTATGGCGCGAGCACCATCAATCTTGGCGAATACACCTTGACGAAGAAGGGCGAGGATATCTTCTATCTGTGCAACACCACGGTGACCGGCACGGGCACGATCGCGGTCGAGTCCGGCACGCTGCGCGTCAACCGAACCGTTTCCACCATGGCCGAGGCGACGCTTTCGGTAGGTTCCGCCGCGACGGTTCTCTTCGAAGGCGGCGGTACGCTGTCCGTCAAAAACCTGACGATCGCGCGTGGCGCCACTTTCACGCCGGCCAGCTCGCTGACCGTGACCGGCACGCTGACCCTGCCGCAGAAGGACGACGGCACCATCTGCTACTATCCGGTCGCTTTGGGTGAAAGCGCGAGCGTGTCGCCGGCGATATCCGCAGCGAGCAATGTGTGCGTTATCATGTCTTCCAAGACGGCTTCGGCAACCGTCGCGCTTGCAGCCGGCATCCCGGCGGAGAATGTTACGGCTTCTTTCAACGGGATGACTTATGCGTTGGCGACGATGGAGATAGCGGAGGATGGACAGGTGACGGTCACGCCGCCGCTCGTGCGGCGCAATCCCGTTACCGGCGATGAAATCGTTTTCACCTGGGCCTTCCGTGGCGTCGAGGACGCCAATTGGTCCAACACCAACAACTGGTTCAAGGACGGCGTCACCGAGTGGATCGCCTATGATCGGACGAACGCGCCGCACCGCAACAAGCGCGATGATTCAGATGCCGACTCGGAGGGCTATTACGATCCCGTGCTGATCGACGGCGCGTTGATTGACAGCGAGGCCAATCGCGCCGTGACGGTGGGGCAGATCGAAGGCTGGAATACCCGCATCGGCGTCTATGGCGGCGCCACCGTGACCGTGACCGAAGGCATGAGCAAGTGGCAGATCGGTTCCGAGCAGTGGCTGTGCGTGGATGGCGAAGGGTCGAAACTGACGATTGCCGGCGGAACGGCGCCCGGTTCCAACAATCAGCTGCCGGTCTACGTTTCCGTGGCGGAAGGTCTGGAGTTCACGGACACATCGTTCACGGCCGGCAACGTGCTCTACCGGTTTGCCGGCAAGGGCTCGGTCAAATATGCCAGCGGCTGCACCGGCGGCACCCATCAGCTTCGCAATGCGGAAATCGAACTGGGCGACAGCTCGAAGACGAAGGGCGTGTTCCGCCAATGCGTCGTAACCTCGCCCAATTTCACGCCGACCATCGCAACGAGCGCTCCCGAACTGCGCTTCGCCGATGCCGCCGCGCATCCGGCAGCGGAAGCGGTCTACACCCAGACTCCTCTGGGCGGACAGGAGGCCGTCGGCACGTGGTCGCTCGTCAATGTCGCCGGCGAGGGCGTATACATCTATTACGTCGGCTACGGCGAGACGCCGCTGGCCACGACGCCCACTTTGGTCGGCAGCGGCGAGGTCGCCTGGAGTTCCGGCAACTGGAACGTCGATTCTGTGCCGACAAGCGGCGATGTCATCGTCAAGGCAACGGGCAATATGGCGCTGAGCATCGATGCCGCCGTCGTCGCGGGAACGATCAAGTTCGTCGCCGACAGCGAGGCGACGATCGAGTTGACGATTGCCGAGAACGCCTCGCTCGCGGCAAGCACGTTCGACGTGCGCACTCCCGTCAAGCTGGTTGTGAACGCCGCCTCCGGCGCGTTGCCGTTCACGTCCATGACCGGCGATGGCGCCATGACGCTTGATTTGGGCGCGGAAGACGCCGTAGCGACGATTAGCAGCGACAATATCTCCTATACCGGCGATCTGACCTTGCGGCGCGGCATTTTCAAGATGGGCCACAACAATGCCTTCGGGGTCAACTCCACCGCCCACACGGTGATCGTCGGCGCAGGCGCGACGCTCGACTTCAACGGACGCGCCAATTTCATTTTCCCGATTCGCTTCGAGGGCGGCACCGTCGCCAACACCGGCGCGGCGACCACGACCCAGCAGCAGCAATTCGCGAACTTGACTTTCGCCGCCGACGCGACGATCGATGCCGCGGCCAACCTTTATTCCATCGCCTATCAATGGGGCGCGGTCGGCTATGCGCTCAACGGCCATAAACTCACGAAGAAAGGCGCGGGCATCTACGGCATCTGCACCGGAAATTACACGGGCACGGGCGAATTCGACATTCGCGAAGGCACGCTTTCGGTCGACGCCGGAACGGTTGCCGCCGACGCGGACTTGACCTTTGCGGTGGCGGAGGGCGCGGAGCTGCAATTCGCCACCAACGTCTACCAGAGCGGCGTCACCCGTTCGCTGACGGTCAACGGCACGGTTCGCTTGACCGGCGCGGGCAGGGTGTCCGGCAGCGCCCTGGCCGGCTCGTGGACGCTGCGTCCCGACGGCGAGCACTATCTCGTCTTCGCCGATGCGCTCGCTGCGCCGGTCGAGGACGGCGCGACCACGAAGAGCATTCCGCTTGATCTGAGCGGCATCGAGTGGGCGAGCCGCTCGCGCGTGCCGCTTTTCAAAGTGGCGAATGTGGCGTATTTGCCGGGAACCGTCGAGTTCAGCGGCTTGGAAGACATGCCGGCAAAGTGGCGCGTCAGCAAGACGGCCGACGGTCTGGGGTATTCGCTCACGCGGCCGTATTTCAGGGTCATCCTGCGGTAATCGGGCGACGCGTCGTCAATGCGCGTGGTCGGTGTCGGGGTCTGCGGACGATCGACGGACGAGCACGCGCATCCTGCCGCCGTCGCGAACCGCAATTGAAGTCGGGTTCTGGATTACCGTTGCCAGCGAACGACCTTCAATGACGGTGTCGCTCCCGGCAGGTGCGCCTTCAAACAAAAGGTGCTTCGGTTCGTCTGCACTTTCCGGCGACGCCCCTCGGGACGGTAATATGTGGACTTGTGCCGGGCATGATGAATGCGGTCCCCCAGGCGGCGATTGCCGCCTGGTTTCGGGCGAGCAACAACCCGCGCACCCGCGTCGTGCCGATAGTCCCGCGTTTATTGCCGCCCGACTGGGAATCCAGACCGTAGGCAAAATCGACTGCCGCGACGAGAACCCCAGCCGCAGCGGTTAAGGCGAAGATTCTCCGCTTACTGCGGCTTAGGCCAGAACTTATCCGAAAGTTTGGAGGGAATGCCGACCTCGCCCTTGTCGAAGCATTCGGCGAGGATCTTCCAGCCAAGGTCGAGCGCCTCTTCGAGCGGGATGTTGACCGAGAGATCCATCAAACCTTTCTCGAATGCCGCGCCGTACTTCAGCAGCTTCTGATCCCAGGCGGACATCTTGAAACCCATGGACTGCTTCTCGATCGTCTCCTTGTACTGCGCGTAGAGCTTGATCATCGCGTCCATGATGGTGCGGTGATCCTCGCGCGTGTTCTTGTTGACCTGCTGTTTGAGGCGGGAGAGCGAACCGAACGGCTCGATGCGACCGTTGCGGAGGTAGAACTGACCTTCGGTGATATAGCCCGTATTGTCCGGGACGGGATGGGTGACGTCGTCGCCGGGCATCGTCGTCACGGCGAGAATCGTGATCGAACCTGCGCCGTCGAAATCCACCGCCTTCTCGTAGCGGCTCGCGAGCTGGGAATAGAGGTCGCCCGGGTAGCCGCGGTTTGACGGGATCTGCTCCATCGTGATGGCGATTTCCTTCATTGCGTCGGCAAAGGAGGTCATGTCCGTGAGGAGGCAGAGGACGTCCTTGCCCTCCAGCGCGAACTTCTCCGCCACGGCGAGCGAGACATCGGGAACGAGCATGCACTCCACCGTTGGATCCGCCGCCGTATGGACGAACATGACGGTCTTCGCGAGCGCGCCCGATTTGTCGAGCGTCGAGCGGAATTTGAGGTATTCGTCGTACTTAAGCCCCATGCCGCCGATGATGATGACATCCGAGTTCGCCTGCAGGGCGATGCGCGCCAGGAGTTCGTTGTACGGTTCGCCCGCCTTCGCGAAGATCGGCAGCTTCTGCGAGACGACGAGCGAATTGAAGAGATCGATCATCGGGATGTTGGTGCGGACCATGCGGTTGGGCATGATGCGCTTCGCCGGATTGACGGACGGCTGGCCGATCGGCGAGGGGTTGTCGGCGATCGCGGGGCCGCCGTCACGCGGCTGGCAGGCACCCGTGAAGGCGCGTCCGAGCAGGGCTTCCGAGAAGGGCACCTTCATCGTCTCGCCGAGGAACCGCACCTTTGCGGCGGTATCGACGCCGCGCGCGCCGGCGAAGATCTGCAGCGTCACGTTCGGGCCGTCGAGTTTGATGACCTGGGCGAGTGAGATCCCCGCCCGCGATTCGATTTCGGCGATTTCATTGTATTTCACGCCTTCGGCGCGCAGGGTGGCGATCGAGCCGGAGAGGGCGTCGATTCTGTGGTAGACCTTGTTGTTGAACATAAGAAGAGTTCCTCGGTTAATGTTCAGTGTTCGCCCGCCGCCGCGCGGATCTTCTCGGCGAGGGCCTTCTTGCCGGTCTCGAAGCGGGAATCCGTGAACGGCACGTCGTTCCAATCGATGAACGTCTGCTGCAGCTCCATGAAGAACGCGCGCGTTTCATCCTTCGTCGTGAAGCGATAAGCCGTCAACAGCGCCTGCTCGACGATGTCGAACATCACCTGCTGGCGCGCGACCGGCGTCGTCGCGTCGGAGTCGCTGAACGCATTCTGCTGCAGGTACACCGCATCGAGGAACTCGGCCTTGAGATAGGTCGTGAAGTCCTGCAGCGAGGTGCCCTCTTCGCCGACGACCTTCATCATCTGACCGACTTCGTTGCCCTTGCGGAGAATCGCCCGCGCCTGCTCGACGCGGTCCTGGCGGATGACCGAATTGTAGTGGCTCCAGGAATCAAGCGGGTCGATCGCCGGATAGCGGCGGGCGTCGGAACGCGCGCGCGAGAGACCGTGGAAGCCGCCGACGACCTTCAGCGTCGCCTGTGTCACGGGTTCGTCGAAGTTGCCGCCGGCGGGCGAGACCGTGCCGCCGATCGTGACCGAGCCGAAGCTGCCGTCCTTGAGCCGCACGCGTCCCGCGCGCTCGTAGAACGCCGCGATGCGCGATTCGAGATAGGCCGGGAAGGCCTCCTCGCCCGGGATTTCCTCCAAACGCCCCGAGAGTTCGCGCATGGCCTGCGCCCAGCGCGACGTGGAGTCGGCCAGCACGAGGACGTTGAGCCCCATCTGGCGGAAGTATTCCGCGAGCGTCACGGCCGTGTACACCGAAGCTTCGCGCGAGGCGACCGGCATCGAGGACGTGTTGCAGATGATGATTGTGCGCTTCATCAGCGACTGGCCGGTCTTCGGATCCTTGATTTCAGGAAACTCCTTCAGGGTTTCCACGACTTCGCCGGCGCGTTCGCCGCAGGCGGCGGAAATCACGATGTCGACCTTCGCATAGCGCGCGGTCGTCTGCTGAAGAACCGTCTTGCCGGCGCCGAACGGCCCCGGAATGCAGTAGGTGCCGCCCACGGCGACGGGGAAGAACGTGTCGATCGTGCGCACCGTCGTCTCGAGCGTCTCCTCCGGGGCGAGGCGCTCGACGAAACACTTGATCGGCACCTTCACCGGCCAGCGCTGCATCATCTGCACCTCGACTGCCGCGCCGCCGTCGACGGGCCGCAGGACGGCGATCGTTTCGGTGACGGTGTAGTCGCCGGCGGGCGCGATCGATTCGACCGTGTAGACGCCGCGAAGGGCGAAGGGCGTCATGATCTTGTGGCCCGGCATCGTCTTGTTGTCGAAGATGCCTTCGGTGACCCAGCCGAGGACGTCGCCGGCGGTCACCTTCGCGCCGACCTGCGCGGTCGGGTGGAAATCCCACTTCCTGTCGCGGGGAAGCCCCGGCAGGTACATGCCGCGCTGGAGGAAGTACGCGGCGTCTTTGGAAATCTTGCCGGCCTCCTCCGCGAGGTTGGCGAGCGGATTCTGCAACCCGTCGTAGACCTGCGCGAGCATGCCCGGACCGAGCTCGGCCGCCAGCAGTTCGCCGGAGAACTCGACCGTATCGTCGACCCTGAGGTCGGTCGTCGCGTCGAACACCTGCATGTCGCAGCGCATGCCGCGCACGCGGACGATTTCCGCCATCAGGCGCTTGTCGCCCAAGACGGCGTAGCCAACCTCGTTCTGGGCTACGGCGCCATTGAAGGCGACGGTGATCATGTTGCCGTTGACGGCGACGATTTTACCGGTTGTTGTCATCTCTTTGTCTCCGCTGTAAGCCTGTCGAACGCGGCGTTGCCGGCGTCCGTGGAAATCTTCGAACGTTTGAGGGCGATTTTCAGTCGAATCGCATACGTCAGGAGCGCTCCCCGGCCGAGCGGGGCGGTGACGTCGGTCATTTCACCGGCGGCGTCCCACCACGTTTTGTCCAGCAGGGTCTCGCGCCTGAGGGGGTCCTTCTCCTGGAAGCACGCCAGGACGCGGTTCTTCCAGTAGATGGCGCAGCCTTCAGCCGGACGCTGGTAGCGCGCGCCGCCGCGGGCTTCCGCCTGCGCGTTGCGCAGCTGGGTCTCAAGGTCTGTCCATTGCTCAGAGGCGGGTTCGGTGCCGCCGCAGATGGCGACGAACCTTTCCCAGCTCAGGGGCGCGGGGGCGTCGAAGCCGAGTGTCGGCAGGCTCGCAACAATGTAGTCTACGGTCATTTGAGCAGGGCTGCGAGGTCGGGACGAAGGCGTTTGGCGAGCTCGCCCGTAATCACTTCGCCGGTGAAGGCGTGTTCGACGCGGCCGCCATCGAGCCTCACCGTGAAGCCCGTGTCGCGCGTGTCGTCGAGGACGATCCGGAGATTCGTCTGCGCGGCGAGCTGGGCCTTGAGCGTCGCCGCGAGCGCGGCGGGCGCGGCGATCTCGACGGAACCCGAGAGGCCCCTGATCGCTTCGGCGACGAGCGCCGTCGCGGTCTTCTCCTCGGCGAGCGCCCGGTCGACGTCCTGCGCGAGCAGTTTCTCCAGAAGCGCCGTCACGGCGCCCTTGACCTCGATCACCGTGTCGCGGGCGGCCTGCCGGACCGTCTCGGCGGCGCGCGCGGCGTAGTCCTTCGCCGCCTCCTCGGCGGCGGTCTTCGCCTTCGCGGCCTCTTCATTCGCGGACGCTACGATTTCGGCGGCTTTCGCTTTTGCGGCCGCGAGGATCCTATCCGCTTCCGCTTGGGCCTTCTCGACGCCTTCGCGATTGATTTTCTCCAGCAAGCTCTGCAGATCTTCAGACATGACTATCCTCCAAAGTACAATGGTCATATTGTACCGCTTGTGAGGAAAGAAAGTCAAGGAGAGAAAATGGCCGCAAGGGGTACCCCAAAGGGTGCGCAGGACTTGAGTAAAAGGTGCGCAGGGTTTGGGGTAGAAGGTGCGCAGGGTTTGGATAAAAGGTGCATAGGGTCTACCTCATCACCGCCTCGAACATCTGCAATGCCGTCGCGTCGCGGCAGGGGAAGGATGCCGTCGCGGCAATCATGAAAGAGAAGAACCGGCGCCCGACGGGCGACCGGTTCCCCAAGCCGAAGCGGCATCTGCCGTGTACGGCGCCCCCGGCGGACTATTGCAGCACCTTAATTTCGTCCAGCCTGCCGCCTTGGGCGATGCGGACGCGGATGTACTGCGCGTTCGCGGCGTGGCGCTCGTCATACGGCGCCCAGGCTTCGCCGTCCGACGAAAGCTCGATTTTCTCGATGCCCTCGCCGACCGTCTCGATCTGCCTGAACTGCATCGAGAATTCGAGATTGAGCACGAACCACGGGCTGTGGTCGTCCCCGGCGGGCTTCCAGCTCGTCGCCAGGTCGCCATCGGAGGCGAACTTGCCGTCGACGGCGTTGGACGACGCCGCGATCGGATGGTCGGGCGCGACATTGCAGAGCGCCGCCGCCTGGCCGCCGGCTTTCGCCGGCTTCCGGTACGGCCCCGCGTAGGGGCGGTCGGGCGTGCGCGCGCTGACGCCTTCGACCCAGTCGACGTCGGCATCCGTGCAGTCGCCGCGCTGCGTGACGATTTCCAGCTCGGCGGCGGGCAGCCCGTCCGCCTTGGCGACCAGCTTCGTGACCCCGGCGAAGTTGGCGCGCATCGCAATCGCCGCCTTGCCGTCGTAGATGTCGATGCCGCTGCCCTGCGCGAACGCGATCTCGCGGCCGGTCGGGAATTCGCCGGGACCGGACACGACCGTCAGCACGACGCGGCGGTTGTCGTTGACACATTTCCCGTCCTTGTCAACCATCGTGACGGTGACGTGCGCGTCCTGCGTGCCGTCGCAGGCGTCCATGACCGGCCGGTCGGTGGCGAGGACGATCCTGGCCGCCTCGCCGGCCTTCGTCGCTTCCGGCGGCGGAATGCCGCGCAGGTGGTTGCGATACCAGAACCAGGTCGCCTTCGGCAGGCGGAAGTAGTCCACGATGCCCATGATCGAGCCGTCGCCGTGGATGCTGCCGTGGTCGAAGCCGCACCAGATGGCCGCGCCGGAGCGCCAGGCCGGGCGGTCGTTGCCGAACTCGCCCCAGAACGGCTGGTACTTGCCGGGGCGGATCTGCTTCGGGGAGCCGTATTCCGAGACGACGCTCGGGCCCGGCGGATCGCGGAACAGCAGCGCCCCGTCGCCGTTGTAGCCGATCACGTCCGCGCCGAGCAGATCGAATCCGCCGCGCTGTGCGCCGCCGATCGCCGCCGGCCGCGTCGGATCGGTCGCGCGCACGACTTCAAGCAGCCGGCGGCAAATCTGCTTCGCCATCTCGCGCTCTTCGCCGTTCGCCACGAAGAACGGCTCGTTCGAGACCGACCATACGATCACGGCGGGATGGTTCTTCGCGTCCATGATCATCTCGCGCGTCAGCGTCTCGGCGTTCTTCGCGAACACCGCCGCGTCGGCCGCATTGTGCGGAACGGCCGAAGCCGACCACCAGCCATCCTCCTTTTTCCAGCCCGTGCCCCAGACGCCGCCTTCCGACCAGAACAGGATCCCCTCCCGGTCGCACGCGTCGATGAACGCCTTCGAGTGCGGATAGTGCGAACCGCGGATGAAATCGAAGCCCGCCTCCTTCATGAGCCGCACGTCGCGCGCGGCCGACGTGTCCGTCACGCCGTCGACCCAGCCGGCGGCGTCCTGATGGACGTTCGCGCCGAGGAAGAAACGGTGCTTGCCGTTGAGGAAGAAGCCCTCGTCCTTCGTGAACCTGAACCACCGGAAGCCGACGTTCGCCGTCGCGACCGACCGGCCGACCGTGACCCTGACGGGATAGAGCGCGGGGGATTCCGGCGACCAGAGCCGGGGCTGCGCGACCTTGAACTCGACCTCCGTCGCCTTCGTCACGATCTTCTCGCCGTTGAACTCGTAGGTGATCTCCGCCTCCTTTTCGCCGCCGAGCTTCACGGCGAAAACCGCCTTCGCCTCCGTCGCGGAGACTTCCGGCGTCGTCACGGTGAGGCCATTGAAGTCGATCCAGCTCTTCCCTTCGCTCGTCAGCCGCACGTTGCGGTAGATGCCGCCGGAGAACTGGTGTTCGCCGGCGCGCGGGCAGATGAACTTGTCCCATTCGTTCGAGACCTTCACCTCGACCAGCTGCCGCTCGCCGCGCTTCAGTCCCGGCGTCAGATCGATGCGGAAGCCGGTGTAGCCGTTGGCGTGCGTGCCCATGAGCTTTCCGTCGAGGCGCACTTCGGCATACTGGAACGCGCCCTCGAAATCGAGGAAAAGGTGCTCGGCCGACGTTTCCGCCGCCGTCAGCCGCTTGCGGTAGACGCCGGTGCCGGTATAGAATTCCTTCCCCAGGAAGTACGGCGCGGAAAACGAGTGCGGCAAGTGGCACGGCTGCCATTCCTGCATGTCGCCGCGCTTGAATTCCCAGGCGCGGTTCCAGATCTTCGATTCGGCGTCCGCCGCCAGCGCGAACGCGGCGGCGACGACGGTTGCGGCGAATCGCGCGAATTTCATCGTCCTGTTTGCTGTCTCCATGGCCCTGCCATCCTCCCGGTGTTCGGAGTATAGCAAACCCCCGCGTCAGGCTCATACCCCCTTTTGAGGGGACGCACCGGGAAGTTCATGCAAATTCTTGCGATTTCCGATTTCTTGGGGGAGTTTCTCCAATGCGGCGGCGATTCTTTACGCTATCATCACCTTTGCCGAACGCGTGGCCAAATCGCGCTTAACCTATCCCCAACTTTTTCTTTCCCTGCCGTTCACGCGCAGCACCTTTGGCTCCCCGTCTCGCCGCACGATTCTGCGGAGGAGCCAAGGCGGATGCCCAAGTCGCCGTCGCGGTAGTCGGGATCGCGTCTGCCGCGATCGAAGCCACCGCGAGTAGCCCTACCACAGGCATTGCAACTCTTCCCAACACACCCCATCAGCCAAACAGATCTGCCTGATAAGGGGAAGCCGGCTGACGCGCGGCGGAATCGCGCACGACGGCATCAACCACCCGGTTCAGCTGGCTGGCATCATTCGATTCGTATGCGCAGACAAGCTTTTCAATCTCGTTCGAGTTCAGACTACTCCAGGCCGGGATATGCACATTGCGGAGATTTTGCGCCTGATATCGGATGCTGCCGCCGCGCATCTGGACTGAAACGTTGCGAACTTGGGAGGTGACGAACGAACTGCGCAGCAAAGCGCAAAGTGCCTTGAGATTCCATTGGGCCGACGTAATCCAATAGACGTTGTGGTGCGGGTAGTAGGTGCCGCATTCATCTAACGCCACATTACCGCCCATCTGGATGTCGGGAATGAGAATCTTCGGGCTGCGCAAAAGCGCATATTTCACCCGATCCAATGTCCGATACCAATCATGCGGACGCTTGCGTGCACAATATCGCGCTTTGAGCTTCTGCGCGTGCGAATCGAAATACGCGGCCGCCAACGGATATCGTTCAAGATCGCGCATCCGCGTATCATCATCGTCATCGTATGGATTGAGCAGATACCGCCCGTCCCATGATATGCATCCGTCGCGAATGTCCTCTGACGCCACCAACGGCAAAAGACAACAGGATTCGATGCTGGTTGTCCGCTGCGCGTTGATGTAGATGTCATCCGCTCCAGAGGCGACGCCAATGCCGATTTCCGTTCCCTCGGCAGACTTTGGAATTGTGGGAAAGGTCTTGGCTATCTTGTCCGCCATTTCACGTTCGCGGCAGTTTGTCGAGATCCATGGCGCTTCGCCCTTATACCAGCGCTCAAAGACGCTCAATTTGCTTTTTGGCTTGCCAAGACGCACCTGATCGAGCGTCAAAGCCCCGGCGTCGTCTATCGTCGCCGAACGAGTCTCTTGATTCTGGCGTCGATCAATGATGTAAATTGCCGGATAGGCCGTCACTTCCTCCACGAATGGCTGGGCATGCTCCATGTTGAGGTACAGGGCGACGTGATAATTGTCGGCAATCAGACGGCGAAGTTGTTTGCCATAGCTGCTTTTCGTGAAACGATTCGTGCAGATAAAGGAGAAAACTCCCTCGTCTGAAAGCAATGCCAACGATTTCTCAAAAAACGGGACATAGATATCGCAACGCTCTGCAAACGATACAAATCGAGCGCGGTATTCCCGCTGTTTCGCCGCGGGAATATCGTCAAAACGGATATAAGGCGGATTGCCAATGACAACATCGAACTCGGCATGAAAGTCATGCAGGAGAAAATCATCGCAAATCAACCACTTGGACAGCAACTCGTCGGCGCGCGAGTCCGTACAACCGGCACCAACGAGGCGTTTCATCAATATTTCGCGCAATTTCTCGATATTGCTTGCTGAAATATCGCACGCCACCAAGAAAACGTCGGCAAGGGCTGAATGGAAATCAGGCTTTTCGGCAAGCCACGATTCGACGAGCGGAATGACGAATGCCCCGTCACCGCAACTCGGCTCCAGGACACGCAATCCCGTAAGCGTCTTGAACTTGCCACAACGGCGAACTCCGTCCAACATGTAGGAGACGACTTCCGGACGAGTAAACACCTCGCCAGTGGCTTCGCCTTGCCGTGAACCCTTCTTCATGCCTGAACTCGCGAAGCAAGATGGAGATAAAGGGACTTGAAGAATGCGTAGGCCGTGACGTTTGGCCCGCCGTCGCGAATCTTTCCACCTTCCTTTTCTGAAAACACCAATGCCGTTGCCGTATAGTCGCGCTCGAGCATCAGCCGTTCGCAGAGGATTTCATATCGACGCTGATAGCTTGAATCCTGGAAAATCGGAAACGGCGGCAAGGGGCTTTTTGACAGCGCGACGGGATGCGCGGATGCAGCTGAATCTTCAAGAAAGAAAAAATAACCCAGCCATGGCGCTTCGCCAGTGCCAAATGCCTTCTCGCGGTAAGCCGTCCAGAAGTCGCGAGAAACACCGACAACTTCTTCTGAGCGATTGTTGAAGTTGTTGCCGAAACTGCCACTCTGCGATTTCAACTCAATCGCCGCCAGCAACTTGCCGTCATGCAAGAAAACGATATTCCAATTCTTCTGGGGCCTGTAATACCCCGGCAGGGGAATGGATGTGTTGAAATAGATGTCTGATTCGTCACAACCCGCCTTGATGCCGATCTCTTTGACTAACTTCGCAAAGCCATCAAGGTGCTTGCCTCCCGTCACTTGACCCCGAGTGCCGGCATCGCGTGTACCGCTCTCTTTCTGCTTCCGAGCTTGGCCGCGGCGAGTCTTCCAATAGAACGCCGCCGCTTCTGCAACCTTGGCTACAATTTCCTTCTCGGTATATGGGAACATGACCATGCCTCCTCTCGGCTTGATTTTACAATACTCAAGGACAGCGTAAATCCACTTCGGCATGGACACGACGCCATCCTTTCCTTTGGTCATTTTTGCGATAGCAAGCGAAAAGAGACCGGTCGCATGACGTTAATCGGCTTTGTTCATGTCGTCTAGACAACAACTCCAGCAGTTTCTTATGGAAAACGCTCATCTTAAGGATCATCTACGCAAATCTTGCGTCATATTATAGCAAATCTCACCTTCACAACCAAACGCATGTATACTGTGCACTCTTATCCCGGAAAATCCGGGATAAATTATCCCAGATATTCACCAGAGCCAA
>JBJEWD010000034.1:0-9852 GCA_051884875.1 Kiritimatiellia bacterium | reverse complement strand
GGCGGTCCTTCAGCGGCGCGAGGCCAAACACCTCCAGCCAATGCGCGGCGTCCGCACGGCGTTCCGCCTTGCCGACCGCGCGCGGCGCGGAAAAGAGCAGTTCCACTTCGACGGTACGCATATAAAGCTGAATGTCCATCTGCTGCATGACGAACGCGGTCCGCGCCCGGCGCTGGCGCGGCGTCACTGCGGCGGCGGACGTCCCGCCCGCCGGGAACGCGATTGCGCCGGCTGCGGGCTTCAGGAGTCCGCAGAGCAGCCGCGCCAGCGTCGTCTTGCCCGCGCCGTTGGCGCCGACGACCGCGACGACCTTTCCGCGCGGAATGTCCGCCGAGAAGTCGCGGCAGATCCACTCGGCCGTCCGGGAATAGCGGAAGGCGAGATTGCGGATCGCGACCGCCGGGGTCTCGGCCCCGCCGCACGGCGCCGGGGCGCGAAGCGCCGTCCGGCGCACGTCGACGCCGCGCAGGCCCCAGGAGGCGAATTCCGGCCGGACGGCGAGCGCGTCCAGCGGATCGGTTCCGCCGCGCTGTGCGGCGAACGCCGTCTTGCCGTCCTTCAGCACCAGCACGCGGTCGAGGACGCCGCGCAGCCAATAGAGGCGATGGTCGGCGATCACGAGCGTCACGCCGCGCCGCTTGAGCGCCAGGCAGATGCCGGCCAACTCCTCCGTCGCCGCCGGCGAAAGATTCGCCGTCGGCTCGTCCATTACCACCACGTCCGCCCCCGCCGCCATGACCGCGGCCAGCACGCACTTCTGGCGCTCCCCCGACGAAAGGCCGAACACGGAACGCGCCGCGAGAGGCGCAAGGCCGAACGCGGCCAGCGCCGCCGCCACGCGCCGGCGGATTTCGTCCGGCGGTACGCTCTGCCATTCGAGCGCCAGGGCGACCTCTTCCTGGACGGTCGTGGCCATGATCTGCTCTTCGGGATTTTGCAGGACGGTGCCGACGCGGCGGCTGATTTGCTCCAGCGGGGCGGGCAACGCGAGGCCCAGGAGGTCCAGCCGTCCCTCTATCCGCCCCTTGAAGTGATTGGGAACGAGTCCGTTCAGGATGCGCAGGAGCGTGGATTTCCCGCATCCGCTCGCACCCGTGACGAGCAGCGCCTCGCCTTTCGCCAGTGTGAAGGAGACGCCGTCGAGCGACGGCGTGTCGCAGAACGGATAGCGGTAGACGAGATTCTCCGCGACAATGGCGTTCATCGTGCGCCTCCTTCCCCATGCGTGCTGGCCGCCGGCGCGTTCGTGCCGCCGAACCGCCCGCCCATGCCTATGCGCGCCGGTTGCGGGCTGGCCGCCTCCCAGAGGCACAGCGCGGCGGAAAGCGCAATGGTGACGGCGAGCAGCGCGAAGTCGGCGGGACGGAAACGGAGCGTCCGGAGCTGCGTGGGCCGTTGCGCGTAGCCGATGCGCTTCATCTCCGCCGCCATCGAGAGGTTGTCCGCCATGCGGAGCGTCCGCATCACCAGCGGCACCACCGTGAGGCGGATCGTCTGGAACGGATGCAGCAAAGCCGAGCCGAAGCCGACGGAACAGCCGCGCATCCGGACGGCGTCGCGCAGCTGCCGAATCACGTCCACGAACTCCGGCACGAACCGGCAGAACACCAGGAGCGGAATGAAGAGGACGCGCGGTAGCCGGACGCTCTTCAGCGTGCCGACGAATCCCTGCACGGAGAAGTTGAGTCCGATCGCCAACAGCACGTTCAGGGACGGAATCGAGCGCAGGAACGGCGTGTGGAAACCGGAGAACACCCCTGCCGCCATCCGTGCCATGTCCTCGCCCGGAAAGGCCAGCAGCAACAGCCGCGACGACACCCAGACGATCCCGAGCGAGAGCAGCGTCATCGCGAGCAGCAGCAGATAGGCGCACCCGATCACCACGTACCGCTTCGTCTGGAGCAGATAGGCCAGCGTGAGCGCCGACATCGCCGCGAGGGTCGCGTCGGACGAAAGATAGAGTGTGACGGACGTGACGGCCAGGGAAACGAGCAGCCGCGTGCGGATGTCGAACGCGTCCTTCTGCGTCCGCGTCGCGTCGGGATCAAACTTCGCGGACAATGCCGGCATGGCGCAACTCCTTCACGAACTTGGCTCCGCACGGGAGGCCGATCACCAGGCAGCCGAGATACCCCAGGACGATGAACACGGCGGCGACTGCGACCATCGCCATGTTCTCCCTGGCGTGGAGCAGCGAATACCCCAGCGAAAGCGCGCGTCCGAGCAGGTCGTATGCGGCCACGCCCGCCAGCACGGCGCCGATGCGCCGGTAGCCGCCGCAGGCCGCGATCAGCGCATCGCTCAACAGCGCGGCGACGAGGAAGCCCGGCAGCAGCACCGACATTCCCCCGCCCGCGATCAGGAACGAGACGACCTGCCCCACGAGGACATAGAGCGCGAGGACGCCGAACCGGCGGACACGCGCCACCATCACGACGAGCAGCGCGGTCGCCACGCCGTTCTTGAGGAAGAGGGTGAGCGGGTTCATCCCGCCGCCGAGCAGCGCGATCAGGAGCGAAACCACCTTCGCGAGCGCGGTGAACAGTCCGACCACCACGAGCGATTCCGTGTCCCAGTAGAACTTCTTCATGGCCTGATCCTCCTGGCGAGCATTCCGCCCGCGAACTTCAGTTTGTCCCACGCGCTCGCATGCGCCGCCAGGTGGAAGCCGATGAGCAGCGAGTTGAGCTTCGGCTGGCAGTATTCCCCGAGCCGCGTGAGGCGGTAGCGTCCATCCTGCGGCCGCCACACGCCGGCGGCGGTCCAGTTGTCGAGGATGGGCGCGAAGTCGGTCTCGGGGATTTCGCCGGGGTCGAACCACCCCAGATCGGTCATGCGGGTGAAGCGGATCGCGTCGCGCCGCGCGGGCGGATTGGCGACGATCTGGGCGATGGGCTTGCGGCCTTCGTCGACCGCCTGCAGATAGCGCGCGAGCGAACTTTCCTGCATGATGCTCCAGTCGCCGATGAAGCCGCCTGCGCCGCAGCCGAACGGCACCATGTCGACGCCGGTCTTCGCGTAGGTATTGTAGCGGTTGCGTTCGAGCGAATTGCGCCCCCAGTGCGTAGTGGAAAGCTGCGTCCAGCCCTGTGCGGCCAGCCAGTCGCTCGCCTCCGCATGGCGGGCGAGGCGCTCCTCCTCGCTCCAGTTGCCTTCCCGAGCGAGCCGCTCGGCGAGCGGCATTCCCGGCACGACCTTCAGCGAATAGAGGTCAACCGCGTCGAGGGCGGATTCCCGCTGCACGGTCTTTACGTTCTGCTCCATCCAGGCTGCCTGCGTCTGGCCGGGCAGGCCGTAGATGAGGTCGGCGACGAGCGCGACGCGGTCGCCGCCGATTTCCTTGATGCGGGCGAGGCGCCCCAGCGTCTCCTCCCGGGAAAGCCGGCGGCCGAGGCTCCGCCGCAGTTCCGTCTCGAAGCTCTGGATGCCGAACGAAAAGCGGTTGACGCCCGAGTCGAGACAGGCGCGGACGCGGTCGTCGTCGAACGCGAAAAGCCGGCCCTCGACGGTGAACTCGCAGTCCTCGGCGAGGCGGAAGCGTTCGCGGAGCTTGCCGGCCGTGCGCCGCAGCTGGTCCGCCGTGAGCGCCGTCGGCGTGCCGCCGCCGAAATACACCACGTCCACCGGCTTGGCCGTGAACGCACCATCGTCCGCCACGCGGTCCATTTCGACGAGCAGCCGCCGCACGTACTCCTCGATCGCCGCCTCGTCCGCGCGATTGCGGTAGAAGCCGCAGAACGAACAGCGGCTCACGCAGAACGGAATGTGGACGTAGATGACGAGGGGCGGAACGCGCGCCGGGCGGAGCGACTTCCAGATCGCCTCGGCCGAGCGGGGGCTGTCGCCAGCGCCCTTCATCATGCCCATCATCATCTGGCCGTGCGACGAGGTCTTCGCGGCAAGCCTCTGCAGCAGTTCCGCGCGGTCGGTCGGCAGCATAAACGGATTCATCGTTTCACTCCTTTCGGTCGAATTGCACCTTGCGTTTCACATTCGCGCCAGCGCGTCGGGATCGTTCGAGTAGCGCATGGCCTCCGCCCGCGTGATGCGGCGGCGGCGGACCAGTTCCATGAGCGAGCCGTTCAGCGTCACCATCCCCTGCTCGCCGCCGAGTTCGATCAGCGAGGCGAGCTGACGCTCCTTCTGGTCGCGGATCGAGGACTGGATGGCCTTCGTGGAAGTCATGATCTCGGCGCAGAGCGACCGCCCCGAGCGATCCGTCCAGGGCACGAGCTGCTGCGTGACGACCACCTTGAGGTTCGCCGCGAGACGTTCGCGCACCTGCTGCTGCTCCATCGCGTCGAACGCGCTGACTATGCGCGAGACGGATTCCGCCGCGCCGCTCGTGTGCAGGGTCGCGAAGGTGAGATGCCCCGTCTCGGCGAGGGTGAGGGCGGCGTCCATCGACGTGCGGTCGCGCATTTCGCCCAGCAGCACGACGTCGGGATCTTCGCGCAGGACGCTCCGGAGGGCGTTGCGGAAACTCGCCGTGTCGTGTCCGACCTCGCGCTGGGAGACGAGGCACCGGTCGGATTCGTGGACGTATTCCACGGGGTCCTCGATGGTGAAGAGATGTTCGCTCCGCGTCTGGTTGATGCGGTGGAGGATGCTGGCGAGGGTGGTCGTCTTGCCGCTCCCCGTCGCGCCCGTCACGAGGACGAGTCCCTGGCGCAGGGCGCAGATCTCCTCAAGCAGCGGGATGGGCAGCCCCAGTTCCTCGAACGCGAAGAAGCGGTTGGGCAGCAACCGGATCGCCCAGGCGAGACGGTCCAGCTTCCAGTAGGCGTTGATGCGGATGCGGCGGTTGCCGGGCGCCGTATCCGCGCCGTCGTATTCGCGGACGCGGCGCAGCGTCTCCAGCCCCGCTTCGCCGACGAGCCGCGCGGTCAGCGCCTCGAACGGCATTGCGGCGAGTTCCGGCGGAGCGGCGACCTGCCGCAGAGAACCGTGGACGCGGAGCGCGAGCGCACCGCCGTCGAACCAGTGCAGGTCGGTCGCGTCGGCGGCGACCATCAGCGCGAAAAGCGGATCGAGGACGGGATCAGTCATGGGATTCCCGCTTTCCCGCGCGCTCCCGCGTCGGCAGCCATTCAAAGTCCAGCGCCGCGTTGACGAGCGAGTTGGTGCCTTCGGAATCGGGTGTCGCGAGCGCCTTGTCCGCGTTGGCGCGGCGCTGCTCGCGCGTCCGGTCCATCGCCTCGTGCAGGTTGCGCCGGTCCTGGAGGTTGTCGCGCAGGAAGCCGCGCGACGCCCGGCCGGCCGCGCCGGGCGTGAGGACGACCGTCGGCTTGATCAGCACCACCAGCTCGTAGTCGCTCGCGCTGTGCGCCGTGTGGCGGAAGAGCGCGCCGAAGTAGGGAATGTCGCCGAGCCACGGAATCTTGTAGAGCGTGTCGCTCTCCTCGTGCTGCATGAGGCCGCCGAGCGCGATGGTCTCGCCGTCCTTCGCGACGATGGAAGAGGTGATCGTCTCGCGCTTGATGGGCGTCTCGTAGAATGTCCCCGCCGACGTGCTGACGGCCCGCTCCTCCTGCGCGGTCGAGTTCTCCTGCATGATGCGGAGCGTCACGGTGCCGTCGGCATGCACCTTCGGGGTGATGACCAGCGCGGTGCCGATGTTCCGCTCCTCGAAGTCGGCCGTCGTCGCCGACTGCGACCCGGTGCCCGTGCCGCTGATGAGCGACGTGCCGGCGGTGAAGCCCGTCTGCACGTAGCGCGTCGTGCCGAGGAAGATGCGCGACGCCTCGTAGTCGGCGACCAGGAGGCTCGGCGTGGCGAGCGCCCGCACCTTGCCCTTCGAGTCGAGCAGGTTGAGCCGCAGCGAATAGTGCTTGTTCAGCAGCTGGAACACGGAATGGTTCGGATAGAGCGCGGATTCCGCGATGCTCAGGGCGCCCAGCTCGTCCCGGGTCGTGCCGCTCGACAGCGTGTGGGTGTAGTCGCCGTCCGTGTGCGAACCGGTCACGTTGTAGGCGATGTCGCGCACCGACAGGCTCTTGCTGAATCCGCCCTCGAAGCTGCCGTAGGTGTGGCTGCTGCCGTTCAGCAGGAAGCCGAGTTCGCGGTCTTGCGCGTCGGAGACGTCCAGCTGCAGGATGCGCACTTCCAACAGCACCTGCGCGCGCGGGATGTCGAGCTGCCGGATCGTCTCCCGGATCTGGTTCAGCATCTCGCGGTCGGACGAGCGCAGGACGATCGAATTGGACCGCCTGACGATCGAGGCGAACACCATGCTGGGGCGGAGCGTCCGCGGCGCGTCGTCCCGCCGCGCCTCGCCCGCCGGGGACGGCGCCGCCTTCGGCATGAACTCGACCTGGGTGTTGCGCGGGCCGATGCGCTCGATGTCGTCGTAGTACCGCAGCACGTTCTCCATCCCGCGCTGGCTCTGGCTGCTGCGCCTGGACGAGGTGCGGCCGCGCCCGGAGGAGCGCGACGAAGCGCGCGTGGAGCTGCCGTTCCCTTCGAGGATCGTCGAGCGGTCCGCGAGTTCGTCCATGCGCTCGAGCGCGCGCGAGATGTCGCCGATGTCATCGTCGTCGTCCTGGTCGGGCGCCATGTAGATCACCATGTCGCGGTACGCCTCCTGGATGGCGGCGGCGATGTCCTCGCAGCGCGGATAGGTGAGCGTGACCACCTCGACGAACTTCTTTTCGCTGAACGCGTCGCCTTGGGTGAATTCGTCGAGCGTCACGATGTAGATGATGCCGCTGTCGGGGTCCTCGCGGTACCAGAGGCCGTGGCCGTGGCAGACGGCCTTGAGCGCGGCGAGGCAGTCGATGTTCTTGAGAAAGGTCCGCACCCTGACCGACTTCGCCGAATCGTTGACGACGATGTGCCGCCCCCACGTCTCGCCGAGAATGCTCATCACGTATTCGATGGGCGCGTCGCGCAGCATGAAGGAGGCGAGGACCGGGTTGGCGGCAGCGCGCGCTTCCGTCCCGCCCGGTTCTTGCTGTTTTCACTGCCAGTGAAATCCTCTGTGAATGTCCGTCAAAATCAGTAGCGAAATTATGTCAAAGCCAACCTCAGGCGTGTACTAGCGGACACGCGGCAAACGCGCCGCTATTCTGAATAATTATGCGTTTAAACGCAAGATTCTTGATTCTATGACGAGTTACACAAACTCTGTGCAAAGACCTGCGGCAAGGCACTCGCGCATTTAGACGCTTTTGACATCAAACACCGATGTCAAAGTACGCCCTAAACAGACTTCCGCGCTATCTCCCTCTCGTAACTCATCTCACAGATTGCGAAATTCTTGATTGAAATGCCACGTGATGAGATTTTTCAGTCGCTCGTACGAGAAAACCTCATTGGCAATCCATTTTGCAATGAACTTATCCATCCATCCGTCTTCTCCAGATGAGCACCCCCAGTCGGGGAACTGAATCCATTCCTCAAACTTACATACGAGTGCCATATTCACTTCAATGTCATTCGATTTCCAAATTGAAACCAACAAACCATCGCGCCAGTCCTCTGGAATGACATTCAGAAGTTCCATTGTCTTCCGTTTGCCATCCGGCAGGAAATGAAGTCCCGCCAACACGCGGCACGGCGTTCCGTAACGAGACCAATCCGTCTCTTCAATCACTTTCTGCAACTGTCCCTTTACAATGAATCCTTTTTCTGCCAGCAACCGAGTCAACTCGCAACCCAACCCCGGCCCAACATCGAGAGTGCCGGAAACAAAAGAGGTCAGCAACAAACATGCTTCCTCTTCCGATGCACAGCTGAAAAGCCAATCTTGTCCAAGTGGAATTTCCTGAAAAGAGTCGGATTCCAGACATTGGCGCTCGCCAAAGGATTCATACCGGACGGCGTTCTCATCGCCTGTCGAACGAACGGCCAGGTCTTGTATCAATGCTTCAATGGTTCTTTCCATTTTCAAACTCCATTATGGGACTGGAAACGCATGCAAGTTGCGCCCATCATGATTAACATGAATTTTAATCCGAGTGGTTTTATTTCCTTTGGACGCCCCCACAAGACGCCCTGCATCATAAATGAATCCGTCGAGGTCACACGGTTTGATCTTTCCTTGCCTTTTTGCAGCAGCAAAAGCCTCATCTATCAATCCTTTGATTTCCGCGTCTCCCCAACCAGGCAAAAACTTAGACGATCCATTTTTCGTTTGTTTCCACCACTTTGGATTTGAAAGCGCGCTTTTTGAGAGCGTATGTCTTCCATCTTGGTAGAATCTGGCCGGCAAGTATTCGTACGTCACCTCCAGTTTCTTCACGCCGGGGCAGATTTTCTCGACCTTCGAGAGGCGGGCTGCCTTGACGAACTTCGACGCGCCGGCCGGCACATACGGCACGAAGAGCGCGGCGGTGTCCGCCGCCAGCGCGACCTCGTCGCCGACGCAGATGTCGTAGACGACGTTGGCGAGATCCCAGATGGTGTCGAGCGGGATGCATCCGTTGGGGTCGATGGTGTTGACGGGGTCGTTGTCGCAGAAGGCATAGAGGTTGACGCCACCGTCCTCGCCCAGCGGATCGCGGTTGATCCAGCGGCGCAGGGCGACGGAATACCACCGTTCTCCGAAGTCGTAGAGTCCGAGGGACGAATCCCACCGCTTCGTCATGAACCGAAACGAGAAACGGTCCGCCATCGGACCGGCCGCAACGGCAGACTCCCCGAACGGGCCGTATGCGTAGGAGGCGACCATCTGCCCGCTCTCATCGACATAGCCGAGAATCTCCGCGTTCGAACCGTAGAACGGGAAGTAGAACAAGCCTCCGATGCTGACGGCGACGAGTCCGCCCACGCCGCAGGCCCCGTCCAAAGTTCCGCTTCTATCCGGCCCCCAGAAATACTCTACCTCCTCGATTTGCCCATCGTCGGACTGGAAACGCTCGAAAATCAGATTCCACCGGTCAAAGACGGCCATGCGGGTCTTCCCCGGCAGATGCTGCTTGACCAGCCGGTTCTGGTAGTCGTAGCGGTTCGTGACGGCATTCTGCCGTACCGTCGCCGCCACGAGCCGATTTTCGTCGTCCCATTCATAGTCCGCCATGCCCGGAATGCGGACGAGATTGCCGTCGAGGTCGTACGCGTGCAGGGCCGCACCATTGACCTCGGGGAAGACCAACTCCGTGCACTGGTTGAGCTGGTTGACCCTGAAATAGTTGGTTGTGCCGCCCATTGCGAATCCAATGCAGTTGCCGGCACTGTCGAAGCCATAGCCGAAGCGGTGGCCCGACACGTCGGCCTGGACGACCTCGTTGCGACGACTATAGGCGTAGACGCCTTCGTTCGTCGTTCCGGCATCCGACCAGCGCGTCAACTTGTGGATGGCGTTGTAGTCGAAGGAGCGTTCCAGCAACGTCCGCCCCGCATAGCTCACCGACAGCTTCCGGATCAGCTCCTGTTTGTAGAGTACGCGCTCCCAATGCTGTTCGAGGCACTCGCCCGACGGCATTTGGACGCGATAGCCGCAGATGAAGGAACCCTCGTTCGTGTAGGCGACCTGAATCGCACGCCCGGAGGAATTCGTGCAGACCAGGCGGTCGAATCGTCCATTGCCGTCATAACTCCAGCCCGAACGGCATTTGGCGACGCCTTCCACAGACAGGGCCAGTCCCGTTTCCCGATCATACCGGTCATGGGCATGGCCCAGATTCCAATTCATCCACGCGCTCGTCACAACCTCGTTCGTCAGAAGCTGATGTATCGGATGGATGTCATAATCGTAGACGAGACCGCCCGAATCCTCGGCCCTGGTGATTGCTCCCCATTCGTCCGGAGAGACGGACACGGTTGGCGTGTTCACGGAGGAATAGACGTTCGAGACGGTCTGAAGCCGGTGATTGTAGAACCGCTCCATCCACTTGCCGCTGGCATAGGTGA
>JBJEWD010000033.1:0-48039 GCA_051884875.1 Kiritimatiellia bacterium | reverse complement strand
AAATCTATAATATCTTCATTTTCTCTTTTTGCCATAAAATTAAACTCCTTGTTACATTACAAATAGATTATAAGAAAATATCAGCAAGGAATCAACAGTGAAATAAATTGGAGGTTCCCCAATTTTTCTTGGCTGGCGAAGGGTTGCGGAGGCCTGCGCGGATTTTCGCCGATTTTGGGAAAAGGGCGTCGCCTTTCAGGTCCGATCTTCGCCATAATACGAAGTGCCAGGCACCGAACGGGAAAGACGCCTCCAGCTCCAATACGACACATTCGACCTCGCGAGACTTCCAATAGGCTCCGTCCCCGAAACTGGGGCGCAGCCGCAGACAAAAGCATCTTCATCACAGGCCGTGGAAGGCGAATCAGCGCCGCGAAGCACCGACAATTCTGCGGAGCGGTAGCGAGAGCCGCACGGATTGGAGTTCCCAACCTACGGTCGAGAAGCCAACCGAAAGTTCGCTCCGGCAGTGGGGATGCTGTGTTCATGCGCAAAACCAGGCTGAAACGCCCGTCTCGCCCGAATCAGGCAACGAACGACGATCTTCTGCTCGTCATCTGTGGCAAAATCGCATCTGCCTGTCGGCGGAAAACCCAAATGCAAGCGTTTACTTACTTTCAGAACTTCTGAACGCGGCGAATCTTTTCCGGATCGCGGACGGCGCAAGCGACATCCTCAAAAGAAGCCGCAGGTGGCGCGGATTCGACCCGGAGGAGGCCGAGAGGCGAGAAGAGGCGTCGCTCTTCGCCTTCTTCGGAATGAACACGGGATGACGGCACGCGGAAAAGGACGGAATTTGACGCATCCACGGGAAACGGCTCCACGTTCCTGTAGCCGGATTTTCACTTGCCGCAAAGTGAAAATGTCGACTTCACCCTTTATTTACAAGGGTGCGAGGATTTTCACGCCTCAAAAATTGGGGAACCTCCAAGGGGGGGGCAGGGCGGACGGCAGCTGGCGCCATTCGGAGTATTCCGCGGCGCCGGCGGCCTCAGCCGGTGGCGCCAATCAGAACTTGGCGCGGAGGCCGATTTCGAAAGTGCGCGGCTCGCCCACAAGGCACTCGTAGTAGTGGCGGGCAGACTCGAAATACTTCTCGCCGAAAAGATTCCGGACGCCCAACGTCAGCACCCAGTCCTCGGAGAATCCGACTTTCGACAGCGGCATCGAAACGTTGACATCGAAGACGTGACTCTGGTCAAAGTAGAGGTTATCGTCCACAAAGGCGCCGCGCATCGTTGCATAGCTCTTGGAGCGGAAACGGTACGAGCCACCGATGACGACGTCGCGCAACAGGTCGCAGCAGTCGAAACGGTACGAGGTCGAGAGCGAGAACGTGTGGTTCGGATTGCGGCGGAAGACCTCCGTCGTGGCACTGCAATCGCGATACCGGTTGTAGGCGTACATCGCCATCACCGTCCAGTTCGCCGTGATGTCGCCCGTCAGCGAGAGTTCGACGCCCTCGGAACGGTTCTTGCCCTCGAAGCGATAGAAAGTGTCGCTGCCCACCGTCTCGGCCACGGGCGTATTCTCCTGGGTGATGTGGTAGTAGGAGGCCGAGAACCAGAGTTTCTCCACCGGGCGGACGCGGAAACCGCCCTCGTACTGCGTCGCCGTCCACGGATCCGTCGGCCGACTGCCGTCCGAATCGCGATAGCCCAGAGTCGGAGTCACCGTCTCGGAGAGGTTCGCGAAGAACACCAGCCAATCAAGCGGCTGGATGCTGATGCCGCCGCGCGGCGAAAACGCCGTCTCATCACAGTGCGCATAGTGCGTAAAGGTCGTCTCCCCCGTCCGCGTATTGACGGCGGACGCCGTCTGCTCGTTCTCGCGGAAATAATCGCAACGCACGCCGCCGAGGAGCGTCACCCAGCCCCAGCCGATGGAATCCTGTAGCGTCACGCCATAGCGCGTGACCGGTGCGCCGAAGCCGCTCGTCGATTCGCGGTAGTAGAAGTCGGGCTGCACGACGAGGCTGTTGCGGAAGCCCCACGGCAACTCGTCCTTCGTATAGACCGAGCGCACGTAGAGGTTGTAGTTTCTGTTGATGCGATCGGACTGCGAAAAACTCGAGGTCATGTACTTGTTCCCCGAATACCATTCGCCCGTCTTGTAGAAGTTCGCCGCCTCGGCATTGTTCATGTAGGGTTCGCGCGTCGTCTGTTCCCAATCCGAGAAAACGAAGGCACCGCCGAACTTGAGGAGCCAATCGTCCGTCACCTGCCAGTCGACGTAGGGATTGATGTAGATCGATTCGTATTTCGAACGATCGCCCTGCCGACAGGACGACTCGTACCAGCCATAGCCCCCGGCGGGACTTCCGCGCCAGACGGGGATGCCGATGTAGCTCGGCTGATCCGTCTTCTGGAACATCGTCTTGAGGCCGATCGTCACGTCCTCCGTCGGTTTCCAGACGAAAGACGGCGCCAGGGTGTAGGATTGCCGTGGATCGGCGCCTTTCTGCGAACCCGCATTGGCATAGGTCGGCGAAAAGACATCAAACGCGCCGATCATACGCACGGCGAAGGCATCGTCCGCAATCACCTCATTCGCGTCAATCATGCCACGCTGGCGCCAGGTGTTGCGGCCGATCGACGTGTTCTCCTGGAAGAAGCGCTCGGAATCGCGCAGATGCGCACCTTTCAGGTAGAGGTTGACCGAACCGCCCGCGCCCGCGTTGTTCTGCTGCGCGCCGGCGCCGCCCGTGAGCGAACCGATCGGCCCCTTCACGATTTCCACGCGCTCCATGAGAAACGGATCCATGAAAAGCCCCGCTCCGCTCCCGATCGGCATCACCCCATCGAAAGCCGGCTCGCTGCCGCCCATGCCGCGAATCGAAAACGTGCCCGGCTGGCGGATGAGGAGCGATTTGCCGCCCGTCTCAATGCCCGGCACGAAGCGCATCAGGTCGTGGAGATCGGTCGGATTGTGTTCGCGGATGAAATCCTCGGTAAGCGTGTCGACGACCGTCGGCGATTTCTCGGGCGCGAGATCGGTGAAGGTCGCGCCGTTGACCTTTTCGGGACGGTAGCGCGACAGCGCCGTGCTCTCCACGGCGATCGTTCCCAAATCGGCCACGACGTTCGTCACCGCACCCACGCCCTCTTCGCCCGCCGCCGCACCCGCACAGGCGAGGACAGCCCACAGAATCTTCGTTGTTCTCATATCGCCCAGTGAAACGCCGCGCCCGCGCGAATGGTTCATTAGATGTTCACGGTCACATCCACATCGCCCGGCTGGACGGCGGTGACGCCACGCGGGCGCGCGTTGAAGCGCGGCGAATCGCCGCTCATCGGATAACTAGCCTCCGCGAGATCGAGTTTCGTCGTCTCCGCCAGCGGTCGCGAGGCGAAGACGGGGAGGATCATCGTGCCATCGGCCGCCTTGGCGTATTCGACGCCCTCCTGCTCGATGAGCAGCACGCCACCCACCAGGCCGCCGGGGCGCTCGCCCACGAAAAGCTCCATCTCCACCGGATGCTTTGCATCCACCGTAAACCAATCGCTCGGCGCCATCTTCCCACCGCCCTGCGGACACTTCACGCGCCCGACGGCCGCGCGGTCGGAGGTCTGCCAGCCCGTCATCTTCCCCGCCGAGAGGCCGCCCGTGTTCCACACCGCATCCAAGACCGTCTTGCCGTTGATGCGCACCAGCATGAAGTCGTCGAAGTAGCCCCAGAGGCGGTAGCGGCCCGGCGTCGCGGACCTGAGCGTGCCCGTGTAGTAGACGGCGAATCCGCTCGGCTTGACGACATCGCCTACGCCAAAGGCCTTTGGGCCGTTCTCCGATGCCTGAGGCGGAACCCACAGATGCGTGAGCGCCACCCGCTTGACCGGCGAGAAGAACTGCCCGAAAGCGGACTCGCTGAAGTTCTGATCGACGAGGCTCTTCGCGTCCTTCCAATACGTTCCCTCCGCACTGTACGCCGGGCGCGGCGTGCCGTCGGCGTTCGACTTGAAATCGACGATGCGCCCGATGAGACAGCCGGTGACGTCCTGCCCGCCGCCACCCTTCACTTCCGTGCCGAAGCCGCCGCCACCCGGTCCGAGGCCGCCGATGCCCGGAAGCCCGGCGACAACGGCATTCAGCGTGACGGGGCTGGGGGTGCGCGCCACCTGGCTCGGTGCGCCACCCGGCGCCGGCGGCAGCGGCACGGGAGTCGCCGGCTTCGGATCCTCCGCTGTTGCAAACACATCCGTCACGTCAATGGTCGGATCAATCGGCTCTACCGGGGGATCGTCCGGCGGATCTTCCTGAATAATCGGGTCAATGTCGAGGTCAAGCGTGGCTATCGTAATCCTGGGACGCGCCGAATCCGAGTCCGTCATCGCCGTCATCACGACGGCCGCGACGAACAGGAGCGCCACCAGCACGATGGCGGAAATCGGCGCGGCCAGACGCTGGAGCTCGATCCGCGCCAGCTTATACGCCGCCGTATCCCGCGGCTGACGAAACCCGCGGCACATCCGCACCAGGCGCGTGAAGAACCCGATGCCCTCGTATTTTTCCCTGTCGTTCATAATAGCGCTCCTTTTCACGGCTCTCCGCCGTCATCAGGGAAAGGAACGAGCGCGGCGGTTTTTCCACCGGGAAATTCACGCTCGGCTGGATTCGCCATCAGCCGGACGAAAGGACTCTCAGTCCCTCAACCGGAACGTGAGCGTGATGCGGACGGTGCAGGGCACGGTCTTCCGACCCTGACGCGCCGGCCGGAAGCGCGCCTTGCGGGCGGCCTTGAGCGCCGCTTCGTTGAGTTCTGCAAACGGACACGCGTCCGCAAGGGCGACGGACGTGACGCCGCCCTGCGCATCCACGGCAATCTCCAGCTGCACATCCCCCTCTTCGCCGCGCAACCGCGCACCCCGCGGGTAATCGGGACGAATCGTCTTCTTCAAGGCGGGCATCGCCTCCACATGCGCCTGTCGCGGCGCCGCCGACGGCACGGACGGTGCTGGCGACGCAGGCTGCTCGGGCGGCGGATCTTCGACAATCTCCCCGGCTTCCGTCTGCTGCGGGGTTTTCTCCGTTTGCACAGGGTCGGGGACATCCAGCGGTGGCGGCGGTTCCGGCGGCGGTTCCGGAATTCCAATCGTCGTGAGTTCGGGCGACGGCGGCAGCGGATCTTCGATGACCGGCGGTTCCGGCGGCGGCGGATTCCTCTTCGGCAGCATCGGCGGAGGCTCGGGCGCGGGCGGCGGCGCAAGAACTTCCGGCGCGACCGCGTCCTCTTCTTCGGCAAAGGAAAGTTCAACGGACGAGAGATCGAGTTCCGCGAGCACGACATCGGGCATCAGCCAGGCCCGATAGACGCAGACTCCCGCCGCCAGCACGGCATGGAACGCCACCGAAATGCCCATGGCCGTCGTAAACCTCACCCTACTCCTTTTTGCCGCCGACCTGGAAACTGATTTTCTCGACCCCGGCCTTCTTGAGTTCGGAGAGGAGCTCTACGCCGCATCCGAGGGACGCCCTTCGGTCACCCGAAATGAGCACGGGGAAATTCATCTTCACGCGATTGAGATCCGCGACCTTGGCGACAATCTCCTCCTTCGTGCCGGGGATGCCGTTGAACTCCAGCGTATCGTCGCTTTGGATGGTGATGACGATACGCTCGCCCTTTTCATCCTCGCCGGCGGCCCGGGGAAGCTCGACCTTCGTGCCCTTGTGTACCGCCATGTCGAAGATGCAGTAGATGAAGAACACCAGAACGAGAAACATGACGTCCATCAACGACGCCATCTCCAGCCGCGCCCCTCGACGTTTCCTGCCCATGTTCACACCGTCAATCCGATCCCTCTTCCACCTGATCATCCAGCCAGTTGTAGGGGAAAAGGAGAATGAGCGATGCGACAAGTCCCGCAGCGGTCGTGATCAGCGCTTCGCCGATGCCGCTTGTGGCCGCCATTGGATTCGCCGCGCCGTCCGCGCCGTTGAGCGCCCCAAACGTCTGCATGATGCCGGTGACGGTGCCGAGTATCCCCAGCATCGGCTCGGCCGTGACGATCGTCGAGACGATCACCAACCCCTTCGACGTCTTCGGGCCGCGACGAAACGCGGCCGCCTTCCAAACGCAGATGGCGAGCCCGAGGACGGAAAGCCCCAGAATCGGCCACATGACCGGCCCGCCTTTGATGAAGATTCCTATCAGATGTTGCATAACCACCCATTTAAACGCCTAAGCAAAAGGTCCGGTTCACGAGAACCGGACCCTCCGCGAACATTACTTGTTCTTATGGCGCTGCGCCTTCATACGCTTGTCGTATTTATGCTTCGACATTTTTTTGCGCCTTTTCTTTTTGATGGAACCCATGGTTTACTCCTTAGTTGTTGTCAGGCTAGCTAAGCCTGTTTTCTGATCAGAAAATAATCTTGTTGAGCGGCAACTCGATGATACCCGTCGCCCCGGCGGCCTTGAGCACGGGAATGATGTCGCGGACCTTCTTCTCCTCGACGACCGACTCGACGGCGAACCACTCGGCGTCGTGCAGTTTGTTCACGGTCGGCGAATTGATGGCCGGCATCGCCTTGACGACCTTGTCGAGCGTCTTCGCCGGCGCGTTGCACTTCAGAAGCACGCGGCACTGCGCATCGAGCGCACCGAGGAGAAGCGTCTTAAGCTGTTCGAGCTTCGTGCGCTTCGCCTCATCCTTCCAACTCTCCTTGTTCGCGATGAAGCGCGTCGTGGAGGTGAGGATCGTATCGACGATGCGAAGGTTGTTCGCGCGGAGCGAACTGCCCGTCTCCGTCAAATCGACGATGGCATCGACGAGTTCGGGCGCCTTGACTTCGGTCGCGCCCCAGGAGAACTCGACATCGGCCTTGACCTTGTTCTTCCTGAGATAGTTCTTGACGATGCCGATCGCCTCCGTCGCAATCGTCTTGCCGTTGAGATCCTTGACCGACTTGATCTTGGAATCGTTCGGAACGGCAATCACCCAGCGAACCGGATTGGAGGTCGCCTTCGAATAGTTGAGCTCGCAGATCTCCTCGACCTTGCCGACGTTGCCGTTCTCGTAGATCCAGTCAAACCCGCAGATGCCCGCGTCGATCTTGCCCAAACGCACATAACGGCTCATTTCCTGCGGACGCAGAAGACGACACCGGATCTCTTCGTCGTCAATGGAGGGATAATAGCTACGGCTCGAGCAGGAGACATTGAACCCCGCGCGCTTGAAAAGCGCGAAGGTGGATTCCTGCAAACTGCCCTTCGGAAGACCTAATACGACTGCCATTGTTCTACCTATTTTGGTGTGAATTGAGTGATTATATCAAATTCTCGTCAGTTTGTGCAACCCGGACGAAAATCGATGTGGTATAATTCCCTTCCATGCCAAACGATGACTACTATTCCGTCAAGATGCGGGCCTCGGAAGGCGGACGGCATATCTCCGGCGCGGAGAAGATCGTACCGGCGGCAGCCGTGCCGAAGACCGTCGCCGCGCTCGCGGAACGCGCACTCACGCACGCCAAGGGCACGCCCGATTTCATCAACATCAAGCTCGAACGGCCGGGCGAAATCGTGCGCCTCCCCGCCCTTCCCGTCACGACCCACGTGACGGCCACGGCGGCGGAAGGACGCGCCCGCGCCGCCGAACTGCTCGCCTCCGCCGGCATTACACGCATCGACGAGATCATGGCCCGCTTCGCCGAAAGCCACGGGCTGCGCGGCGCCATTCTCCTCGACGCCGACACCCTCGAACGCCTCGAACCCGACCCCGCGCGCGGCATCCGCGCAACCTATATGGACGATGCGGAATCGCTCGTCAAAGGCACCGCGTCCGGCAAGAACCACTACGCCGAGGCCATCGTCCTCGCCACCAAGGTGCAGCACGCCCCCGGCATCATCGGCGAAATCTGCGTCTCGGACGATCCCGACTACGTGACGGGCTACGTCGCCACCCGCGACCTCGGCTACCGGCGCATCACCACCCTCAAGGAGAAAGGCGACCCCAACGGCGGGCGCATCTTCCTCTATCGCGGCCCGCACGATCAGGTCGCCGAGACGATCCGCTTCCTCGAGCACCGGAGCGTCCTCGTCGAAAACGTCCCGACGCTCGCCGATCCGGTCGCCGAGCGCCGCTTCGACGGACTCGCCGACGATCTCGCGGACATCGCCGCCGCCGGCCTTTCGCGCACCTGCCGTCTCATGAACGGCGCGACGGGCCCCGAGACCGTCTGCCGCGGCCGCCGCGTCGTGGTTCTCGCCTCCAACGACTACCTCGACCTCGCCCGCGATCCGCGCGTCACCGGTGCGGCGGCAAACGCCCAGCTCCAATGGGGGGCGGGTTCGGGCGGTTCGCGTCTCACGACCGGCACCCAGCCACCCCACATCCGGCTCGAATCGCATCTGGCGAGATTCAAGGGCGCCGAAGCGGCGATTCTCTTCGGCACCGGCTACATGGCGAACGTCGGCACGATCGCCGCCCTCGTCCGGAAGGGCGACGTCATCCTTTCGGACGCGCTCAACCACGCCTCGATCATCGACGGCTGCCGCCTCTCGGGCGCGGATGTCGTCATCTACCGCCACAACGACCTGGGCGACCTCGCCCGCAAGCTCGCGCCCTGCCGCGAATACCGCCGACGTCTCGTCGTCTCGGATGCCGTTTTCTCGATGGACGGCGATCTCCTCGACCTGCCGCGCTTCCTGGAGATCTGCCGCCGCTGCGACGCCTTCTCGATGATCGACGAAGCGCACGCGACCGGCGTCCTTGGCGCGACGGGGCGCGGGCTCGCCGAACACTTCGGCTGCGGCCATCCCGACATTACGATCGGTACCCTTTCCAAGGCGCTCGGTTCCGAAGGCGGCTTCGCCTGCGGTTCGCAGATGCTCGTCGACTACCTCCGCAACCGGGCGCGGTCCTTCATCTTCTCGACAGCGGCCGGGGCCGGCCCGGTCGCGGCCGCCGATGCCGCGCTCTCCATCCTCGAAGCCGAACCCGACCGGGTCGCGGCGCTCCGCCGCAAGGTCGCGTTCTTCGTCGCCACGCTCGCACAGCACGGCATCCACGTGAAGACCGACTCCGCCATTGTGCCGATTCACGTCGGCGAAGCGCGGAAAGCCGTTGACGCCGCCGCCCGACTGCTTGACCGGGGATTTCTCGTCCCGGCCATCCGCTACCCGACCGTGGCACGCGGCGCGGCCCGTCTGCGCGCGGCCGTCATGGCATCGCACGCGGAAGCCGACCTCGCGCGCGCCGCGCAGGCGATTGCGGAGGTCCTCGGCTGAGAGAAAAAAGAGATCCCGCCGCGCGGCACGCGGCAGGATCTTCTCTTGACGCCTCTCGACGCGCTTACTTGAAGTAGCGGTTGAAGAGGCCCTGGAACGCCTTGCCGTGACGCGCCTCGTCCTTCGCCATCTCATGGACGGTGTCGTGGATCGCGTCATAGCCGAGCTCCTTCGCACGCTTGGCGATGGCGAGCTTGCCCGCCGTCGCGCCGCACTCGGCCTCCATACGGCGCTTGAGGTTCTCCTTGGTGGAGTCGGTGACGATGTCGATCGTCTTGCCGAGGAGCTCCGCGAACTTGGCGGCGTGCTCGGCCTCTTCGAACGCAATGCGCTTGTAGGCCTCGGCGACCTCCGGATAGCCCTCGCGATCGGCCTGGCGGGACATCGCGAGGTACATGCCGACCTCCGTGCACTCGCCCATGAAGTGGTCCTTGAGCCCCTGCGTGACTTCCGCATCCTCGACGATGCCGTCGCCGACGTGATGCTCGGCGACGAAGTTGAGGCCTTCGCCGCCCTGCTTGAGGAACTTCGCGCCCGGAACGCCGCACTGCGGGCACTTCTCCGGGGGCGTATCACCCGTGTAGACGTAGCCACAGACCGGGCAAACCCATTTAGCCATTTTGTTTTCTCCTTGTTGTTGGTTGTTGTTTTGTCTTGATCTTCTTTTCTGAACACGTGGGACAGAAGCCGTAGTACGTCAGATGTTCGGAGTCCTCCACGAACCCTTCGGGCATCGTCACGTAAAGCCGCGTGTGCCGCCCCGGAACGTCGATGTCGTAGACCCCGCCGCATCCCCGGCACTTGAAGTGCGCATGGAAATGCGTGAAGCCGTCGTAGCGGAGCTCGCCCTCGTCGGTGCGGAGCTCCTGCGCAAGACCCTTCCCGACGAAAAGGCGCATCGTCGAATAGACCGTCGTGCGCGACAGGGTCGGCAACGCAGGACGCAAAGCGGTGAAGACGTCATCCACCGTCGGATGCGTCCGCACCGAGGAAAGGTAGTCGTAGAGCGCCACCCGCTGCCGCGAGGGGCGTATTCCACGCGCCTTCAACCGCTCTGCCGTTTCTGTAATCATTACAACTTGGATTTTACTACAAACGGCAGGTCGCTGTCAACGGCCTACCGGCAGAAAAGTCTGACGATCGACGTTATGGCGGTGTTTTCCTCGAAGGCATCGGGGGCGGCGAGCGCCGACCACTTGGCCTTGACCGTTTCGTAGTCATCGGTCGCGAGCGCATCGACGTCGGGCGCGTGGCCCTTGTAGTTCCACAGGCCCCAGTTGCCCTGGCTGCGCATGTTCTTGCCCGTCCAGATCGTCCAGCTCCAGCCCTCGTCCGCCATCAGCTGCAGGCAGTCCTTCCACGCATCCGTCGTGAAGAACGTGAATTCGCCCACGTAGACGGGCACGCCGTGCCCCGTCGCATGTTCGCGCGCCTGGTGCATCCTGAGGTTTTCGAGGACGCCCTGCGGATTCTTCTCCTGCCCCCAGGCGTAGAAATGGTATTCGTAGGCGACGTTCTTCCACCCGTACTTCGACGGCGGCGGCAGATGCACGGGATCCCAGCATGCGCCGATCATGATGAGATGCCGCGTATCGACGGCCCGCACCGCGCGGTACATCGCATCAAGGCCGTCCTGCACGTTCGATGCGCTCGACAGGCCCTTGCGCTGCCCCTCGGGTTCGTTCACGAGATCGTACGCCGCCACCCAGCGGTTGTCTCTGTAGCGCGTCGCGATGGCGGTCCACAGCCGGCAGGTGAGGTCCAGCCACTTCGGTTCGTGGAACGTCTTCGCCCAGCGCGTCTCGCCGGAGTGGTCGCGTCCGTTCTGACTGCCCGGCGCACCATGCAGATCGAGAATCGTGTAGAGTCCGTTTTGCGCCGCGTGGTCGATGAACCAGTCCAGCAGCGCAAAACCCTCCTCGCGCAGTTCGCCCTCTTCCGTGATGAGGTCGCGCCAGCCGAACGGCAGCCGCAGCACGTTCATGCCCAGCCCGGCGAAATTCCGGAAGTCCCGCTCCGTCCACCACCCCCGGCGGTAGATGCGGTAAAGCTCGTCCGCCTTGTCCTTGCCGAAGCGCCGGACGAAATCCTCGTAGGTCTCCGTCTGCGTGCCCGCGACCTTGTTGGGGCACATCCAGTTCTCCGTGATGAGCCAGCCGCCCGCATTGACGCCGCGCAGGACGATCGGGCGGCCGTTCTCGGCCCGGTCGTACAGCGTCGGGCCAATGGCCGTCACATAACCCTCCGGTTGGGCGATACGGGAGGAAGCGCAGCCGGCGATCAGCGCGGCGACAAGACCGATTGCAGGAAGAAGAATTCGTTTCATGCCGCCATTATAGCAAACGGCGGCGAAAAGCGGATTACTCAAACGGGTAGGATGCGAACGGACAGGGCGCGACGAAGGGATCGGGATAACGCGGCAGACGCAGCCGCAGGGCGCAAGCGTGAAGATACATGCGCGCCGCCCGCGCGCCGCCGTATTTCACATCGCCGACGACCGGATGCCCCGCCTCGGCGAAATGCACGCGAATCTGGTTCTTGCGCCCCGTGTGGAGCTTCACCTCCACGAGCGTCGTGCCGCGATCGGTCGAGAGCCGCCGCCACGCGGTCTTCGCGAGCCGGGCGGGCCGGGAGGAACCCGATGCGCGCGCGGCATGGACCGGCGTTTGGACGGAACGCACCTTGTAGCCGTCGGCATCCTCCTGAAGATACGACTCGAAGACCCCGGCCGGCTCTTCCAGGATTCCCGCGACGCGTGCGAGGTAGGTCTTTTCCGTAAGACGATTCCAGTCGCTGCGGAAGAACTCCGCGACCTGCCCGGACTTCGCAAACATCAGTACGCCACTCGTCTCGCGGTCGAGGCGATGGACGAGCCAGACGCGCCGGCGGGACTTGGCCTGCCCCTTGCGCACGTAGTCGTTGAGCAGATTCTCCGCCGTCATCTGCGTTTCGCGCGCCACCCGCCCCCATACCTTGGTGTGGGTCGTGAGCAATCCCTCGGGCTTGTTGATGACGATGATGTCATCGTCCTCGAACAGGATCTCAAACGGCAGACGGCGGCAGGAACGGGACCTCATCTCATCCAGCCCTCGATTCGCACGGCGCAGGGCTCGTCCAGGGTTCGATCGCCGCGAGCATCGGATGTTTCATATCCTTGGCGGAAAGCGTCAGCGGAACGCCGATCGCCGGCCAGGCAATGCCCAGCGCAGGATCGTCGAAACGCAGACCGCGCTCGGCGGCCGGACGGTACGGGTTGTCGCACTTGTAGCTGAGAAGCGTATCGTCCTCAAGCACGATGAAACCATGCGCAAATCCACGCGGGATAAAGACCTGCCGCTTGTTCTCCCCCGTCAGCGCCACACTCACGTGCCGCCCGAACGTCGGCGAACCCTTGCGGATATCGACGGCGACATCCCACACCGCGCCCCGGATGACGCGCACGAGCTTGGCCTGGGCGTATTCACCGGTCTGCCAGTGCAGGCCGCGCACGACCCCCTTCGCCGACAGGCTTTCGTTATCCTGGACGAAATCGGCCCGAATCCCCGCCGCCTCATAACGGGCGGCGTTGTACTGCTCGGCAAACCACCCGCGCGAATCGCCGAACACCTGCGGCTCGATGATCTTGACCCCGTCAATACGCGTATCCATCACCTTCATACCGCGGATATTGTAGCAAATATCGCCCCGTTGCGCCTCCGGGGTGACAATTTGACGGCAATGGGGAAAATCAAATTTTGGTATAATGCCCCGCATGGTGCATCCTGCGTTTTTCAAACGGACGGAACTCATGCTCGGCACCCCGGTGCTCGACGCCCTGAAGGCGACGAAGGTCGCCCTCATCGGGCTCGGCGGCGTCGGCAGCTGGTGCGCGGAGTCGCTCGTTCGCTCGGGGGTCGGCGAGCTTCTGCTGGTCGATTCCGACAACATCGCCCCCACAAACGTAAACCGTCAGCTGATGGCGACGGCAACGACCGTCGGACAGGCCAAAGTCGCGGTGCTGGCCGCGCGCCTGAAGGAAATCAATCCAGAGGTCAGACTCACGGTGCGGGCGGAAATCTACGATGAAACGCACGCGACGGATTTTGCGCTTGAGGAATACGACTATATCATCGACGCGATAGACTCGCTGTCGGCCAAGGCGGCGCTCATCCGCCATGCGCTTTCAATTCCCACGGCAACGCTGTTCGCCTCGATGGGCGCCGCGCTCAAGATGGATCCGTTCCAGATCCGCGCCACGGAATTCCGCAGGATCGCGGGCGATGGGCTGGCTCGTGCGCTCCGCCAGAAGTTCAGGAAGACGGGCGGCTTTCCCCGCCGCAAATTCACCTGCGTGTGGAGTCCCGAACACCGCGAGAACCGCGGCGACGCGCTCCAGCCCGACGCGGGCGACACCTGGGGCGCGCGGAAGACCCGCATCAATGGCACGGTGGTCCATACGACGGCCGTCTTCGGTTTCGCACTCGCGGGCCTCGTCCTGCAGGATGTCGAGAAAAGAACGCGTGGCGACGCCTCGAACGCGCCCGCGCCGGACGCGAACGCCTCGGGCGGCGGACCTGACGCGGATCACTCGTAGCGGAGGCAGTCGATCGGGTTGAGCTTCGACGCGCGGTAGGCGGGATAGAACCCGAAGAAAAGCCCGACCACGGTCGAGATCAGGAAGGCGTACACCGCCGAGAGGGAATCGATCAGAACGGGCCATCCCGCCGCCGCGCCGACGACGAGACTCGCGCCGATACCGAGGACGATGCCCGCCGCGCCACCTACCATCGCCAGCACGATCGCCTCAAGGATGAACTGCGTGAGGATGTTGCGCGGCGTCGCGCCGATCGACATCCTGAGGCCGATCTCCTTGATGCGCTCCGTCACCGACACGAGCATGATGTTCATGATGCCGATGCCGCCGACGATGAGCGTGATGACGGAGAAGATCAGGAGGAGCGTCCCCACGATGCCCGTCACCGAACCGATCGTATTCATGAGCTCCGTCGTGTCGCGCGTCTCGAAATCATCGTCCTGCGTATCCGCAAGCCGATGGCGCTGACGCAGAAGCGCCGCGACCTCACGCTTCGCCTCGTCCAGGTCGTCCATCGAAATGAGCGAGAGGTTCATCATGTTGATGTTGTTGAACTTCGAACGCTGCAGATAGCGCTGTACGGCCGAATACGGCGCCATGATGCAGTCGTCCTGATCCTGTCCCCAGTTGTTCGCCCCTTTCGAGCCCAGGAGGCCGATGACCTTGAACGTCATGTTCCGGATCCGGATCACCCGCCCGACGGGATCGACGCCCTCGCCGAAGAGATTCGCCTGCACGGTCGTGCCGATGACGCACACGCGCGCGGCGTTCCGCACGTCCGCCTCGGAGAAGAAGCGCCCTTCCGTGACCGTCCAGTTCGAGATCTGGATGATGTCGGGCGAGACGCCCTGGATGTTCGTCGACCAGTTCTTCGCCGCATACATCACCTGCGCCGACGTGCGCACGGACGGGCTCACGCCCTTGATCAGATGGGAAAGCTCGCTCTTGACCGCCTCCGCATCGCCCGCCGTCATCGTCTGACCCTGCCCCATGCCGCCGGAGACGGGACCCGCGTTGCGGCGCTCCGGGAAGACCATCATGAGGTTGTCGCCCATCGACGAGATTTCCTTCACCATCACCGTCTTCGCGCCCTGACCGATCGCCATCGCGAGGATGACCGCCGTAATGCCGATGCCGATGCCGAGACAGGAGAGGAAGGAGCGCACGGGATTGCGCCCGAGAGACTTGAGCGCGATGCGGAAGATCGTGGGGAAATTCATGCGAGCGCCTCCTTCACGAGCCGCGCGACCTCGGCCTGCGTC
Source organism: Kiritimatiellia bacterium (assembly GCA_051884875.1). Taxonomy (GTDB): domain Bacteria; phylum Verrucomicrobiota; class Kiritimatiellia; order RFP12; family UBA1067; genus UBA1067. The sequence goes on along the minus strand of JBJEWD010000033.1, from coordinate 32,978 downwards.
TTACGGGAGTCGCCGCCGGCGCACCCGTCGTCGCGCATCACCCTGCCGTCGCGCATCACCACGTGCCGCTTCGCATACGCCGCGATGTCGTCCTCGTGCGTGACCATCACGATGGTGATGCCTTCGTCGGAGAGTTCCGTGAAGAGATTCATGATCTCAACCGAACTCTTCGTATCGAGGTTGCCCGTCGGCTCGTCTGCGAACACCACCGGCGGATTGTTCATGAGCGCCCGGGCGATGGCAACGCGCTGCTGCTGACCGCCCGAGAGCTGGGCGGGCGTGTGGTTCTCGCGTCCCTTGAGTCCGACGCGCGCGAGGAGCATCATCGCCCGGGCGCGGCGTTCGCGATGGCTGAGCCGCCCCATGTAGAGATCGGGCAGCTCGACGTTTTCGAGCGCGCTCGTGCGGGGCAGCAGGTTGAAGTTCTGGAAGACGAAGCCAAGCTTCCGGTTGCGGATGCGCGCGAGCTCCGCACGCGTGCGCGCGGCCACCTCGATTCCGTCGAGGAGGTAGGAGCCCTTCGTAGGCACGTCCAGACAACCGAGGATGTTGAGCATGGTCGACTTGCCCGATCCCGACGAGCCCATGATCGCCACGAATTCGCCCTCGTCGATCGACAGCGACACGCCGTCCAGCGCGTGCACCGGCTCCTCGCCGATCGCGTAGATCTTGTACATGTCCCGGATCTCAATCAGATGCGCCACCGCAGACTCCAAGGTTCGTCATTCCCGATTAGCCGCTCGCCACTGCCGATTGCTCATTGCTTCTTCGGCGCCGTGCCCTTGTTCTTGTTGTGTTTCGGGAACTTCGGCATGAACGGATTCTTCACGTCGGACGCATCCGCCGCCCCCATGCGGGCCGTCGCGTAGCCCAACACGGCCATACGCCCCTCGAGTTCCGCCGGATCGCCCGCCAGCAGTTCGGTGAACGCGTCGTCCGTCACGCCGGCCTCGACGCGAATGCATTCCAGCGGTTCGCCCGGCTTGCGCGGCGCCAGCCACAGGTGCGCCCCTTCGGGGATTTCGTCATCGGGCCGCGCGGGGTCGTCGTCCTTCGGGCGGAACCGGAATGCGGCGGCGGAAACGGCGAGCACGTTCTCCGCGCGGGCCGTCTCGATCGTGAGCGTCGCCGTCATGCCGGGGAAGAGGAGCTGCCCCGGGTTCTCCGCCTCGACGATGACGGGGAAAGTGACGACGTTGTTGGTCGTCGTCGAGGCCTTGCGGATCTGCTTGACCTTACCCGTGAACGTCCGCAGACGCCCGGCGGTCTTATAGGCGTCGACCGTGAAGATCACGCGCTGCCCGAGACGAATGCTGCCGATGTCCGCCTCGGGAACATCGGCGGAGATCCAGATGATGTCCAGGTCTTCGGCGATCGTCAGCACGGGGACGGCGTTCATCGAGGAGACGACCGTCTCGCCGAGCTCCACCTTGCGGTCGATGATGACGCCGTTCACGGGCGAACGGATCGTGCAGTAGTCGAGATTCGCCTTCGCCTGGTCGCAGGAGGCGCGGCTCGCCTCGACGTTCGCCTCGGCGCTCCGGAGCGCCGCCTCCGCGCTCTCCACGCCGAGCTTCGCCTTGACGAACGCCTCCCGTGCGCTATCGTAGTCGGCGACCGGCGCCAGCAGCTTCTCGGCGAGCGTCTTCTTGCGGTTGTACGTCTTCTCGGCGAGAAGCAGCTCCTCCTGACGCACCTTGAGCGTACAGCGGGCCTCGTCAACGCCGCGCTCGTTCACGTGCAACCGCGCCACGGCGCTCTTGTAGTCGGCTTCGTACACGAGCGGATCGATCTCCGCCACGGCCTGGTTGTTCGTCACCGTGTCGTTGTAATCGACGTAGAGCCGGATGATCTTGCCGTTCACCTGCGCACCGACGGGAATGCCGTTTGCCGTGTTGCGCGGCGTGACCGTACCCGTCGCCGAAACGCTGCAGACGATGTCCGTGCGCGCAATCGGCGCCGTGCGGTAGCCGACGCCCCCGATGGCGCCGCCCGGCCCCTTTTCTCCGCACCCGGCCAACAACAGGGCCAGCATCGCACCAGCCGCCACTCCTCTTCTCCGCATCGCCTTTCTCCCAGAATTTCCGGTTTTCCAGTTACGCATCGCCCCACTCCCTTCCTCCTACTCCTCCGCGATCCACGCTTCCTGCGGATAGACCGGATCGCGGCCCGTCAGCTGGAAGAGCTGGGCTTCGGCGATCTGTCCGCGATAGTAGGCCTTGATGCGGTCGCCGTACGCGGTCGTCAGGTTCGACACGGCATCCGTGAGATCGACGGTCGACGCCTCGCCGACCCGATACTCGGCCTTCACCGTCTCCAGGTTCTTCTGCGCCTCGCGCACGCTCGTCTGCGCCGTGCACAGCGCCTCCCGCGCGTTGTCGCGCTCGGCAATCGCCAGCGACAGATCGCTGGAAAGCTGCTGCGCCTCCCGATCGACCGATGCGGCGGCCGACTCCATCGCCAGCACCGCGCGGTCGACCGCCGTCGTCTTCTTAAATCCCGTGAAGAGGCTCTGCAGGGCCTCCACGCCCCAACTCCAGTACCAAAGCGGATCGGCCCAACGGAGCGAGAGGGACGCCGAGACGCTCGGCATCAGATCCGCCACCGCGTAGTCCACCTCCGCCGACGCGGCGCGCAGCTTGGCCCGCGCAATCTTCATCGCCGGCGCGTTGGTGCTGGCCAGCGAAAAGGCCTGCCGTGCATCCTCCGTCGTCTCGGGAAGCGCCCTCAGAACGCGCGCAAATCCGCCGCTTCCCGGCCCGAGGACATGCCCCGCATCCCCGCTCGCCACCTCCACGCCCATCGCCGCCATCAGGTCGGCGCCCGCCGTGACGACCTCATTCGACGCCGCGACAATCGCCTGCCGCGCCTGGGCGAGATCCACGCGCGCACGAAGCACGTCCATCTCCCGCACTTCGCCCACCGCCAGCCTTTCCTCCGCCTGCCGCAGATGCGCAATGAACTCGAGTTCGTTCGTGCAGGCGACTTCGAGCAGCGCCGCGTTCCTGAGCCACGTGAAATAACCGCACGCGACCTCGTCGAAAACCGAATAGCCCTCTTTCACCAGCGCCAGCTCCGCCGCCACCACCTGCTCGGCCTTCGCCCGCGTCTGCGCCTTGTTGCGCCCGAAGTCGTAGACGAGCAGTTCCAGCGAGACGCCGCCGGCGGCCGTGCCCTTCCGCGTGTGCCCGAGGTCGTCGAAATGCTTCTGCGGCGAGGTCTCGGAATAGCCGAACGAAGCCGACGCATCCACGGCATTCCAGGGCGTCGTCGAGGCAATCGGCGCATCTGCGGCAACCTGCTTGAGCGCAAGGCGTGCATCCCGGACGTCAATTGCCGCCGCAACCATTGAGGGCCGGTTCGTCAGCGCAAACTCCACCAGCGCGCGCAACGGCACGCCCTTCAGATCCACCGCCGGGGCCAGCCGATTCGCCCCTGCATCGGCCGCACCCTTGTCCGCCAGCCGCTCCTGCGCCTCGCGCGCCTCCTTCACCGTGCCGCAGCCGGCGGCCAACGCCAGCAGACCGAAGACGGCAAGTCTCATCCTCCGAACCATCATGGCCTGTAGTATACTAACCCACGGCGATGAATGTCAACAGGCTTTTGACGATCGCATTCTCATCTTCCACCCCATCGGCCTTTTTGCTATAATGATGCCGCCTTAGGCAGGAGGTTCCATGGGTCTTAAGTCTACGATGCTGTTCCTGGCTTGTCTGTCGGCGACGCCATCCATCCGGGCCGCCGCGCCCGGCCTCATACCCGCACGCGAATGGAAGATGATCCGTGAAGTGGCCGTGAACTACGACCTCACCGAGGAGCAGACCTGGCTTCTGGCCGCCATCCGACGCCATGAAAACGGGCGGCCCGGCCTCGAATTCGGCATTGGCGGCCCCATGAACTCGGGGCACGCGGCCCATCGCTACCAAGACGGCACGAAGTCCTTCTACATTCAGGCCATGTGGGCGGCGGGAACGATCAGGAAGCACTACCGCGGCGATCTCAAGGCCTTCGGACGCCGCTACAACCCGCCGCACCCGACCACCTGGTCAGACGGCGTGTCCTCGCTGATCCGCCGCCTCAAGGCCGAGAACGGCCACACGCTTCCCGGCGTCCGGCCCGCGAAACGCGTAATCAGCTTTCCTTAGGCGCAGATCAGCGACAGGAACTCCTGACGGACCTTCTCGTCGCTCCGGAACGAACCGAGAACCGCGGAGGTCGTCATCTCCGAATTCTGCTTCTCGACCCCCCGCATCATCATGCAGAGGTGCTTCGCATGGATGACGACGCCCACACCCTCCGCGCCCGTCTCCGCCATGATGGCGTTCGCTATCTCCTCGGTCAGCCGCTCCTGAATCTGCAGGCGCCGCGCAAACATGTCAACGATACGCGCGAGCTTGGAAACGCCGAGAACCCTGCCCTGTGAAATGTAGCCGATGGTGCATTTCCCGTAGAACGGAAGCAGATGGTGTTCGCAGAGCGAATAGAGCTCGATGTCCCTGAGAATCACCATGTGGTTGGTGCCGCTGGTGAAGTAGGCGCCGTTGACGACGGCTTTCATCTGCTGACGGTAGCCGCGCGTCAGGTAGGTCATCGCCTTCGCCACGCGCGCCGGCGTCTTCTTCAGCCCCTCGCGATTCGGATCCTCGCCCAGCTCGACGATAATCCGCCGGACGAGTTCGGCGATCTTCTGCTGATCCGGTTCCTTGGCAACGGTCTTCTTCATGCCGCAAAGTATATCACATTTGGACGGCGCGGATCAGCGCGGCGGCGAAGGCGCCGTCGTGCCCGGTCTCGAAGGGCAGCGACTCGCAGGATTCCTTCAGGGTGAATTCGGGGTGACGCGCCAGAAAGGCCTCGACCTGACCGAGATTCTCCTCCGGCTCGTTCGAACACGTCGAATAGACGAGCCGTCCGCCGGGCGCCACCCGCCGGGCGCAGTTCTCCAGGATCTCCGACTGAAGCCGGGTTGTCGCCGCCAGCTTCTCGACCGTCCAGTTCCACCGCGCATCCGGCCGCCGGCGCAATACGCCCGTATTCGAGCACGGCGCGTCCACGAGAACCTTGGCGAAGAGCCCGCCGGCCGGATCGCCCGAATCGGGGGCCGGGAGCTCGGGAACGACCGTAACGGAAAGATTGAGGCGCTTCAGGTTCTCCTCCAACCGCCGGCGACGCTTCGGATTCACTTCACAGGCCGTGACGGCGGCGCCGCGCCACGCGATCTGCACCGTCTTGCCGCCCGGTGCCGCGCAGGCGTCGAGCACCGTTTCGCCCGGATGGAGATCGAGCATCTCGATAGCGCGCGCCGTGCCCGGATCCTGAACGATGAATTCACCGGCGGCAAAACCCGGGACCTCCTCCACGCGCGTGCCGCGCTCGAGCACCACGAAACTGCCGTCCCGGCGGGCGAGGTAGGTCTCGGCGGGCTGATTGTGCCAAATGGCCAGCTTCTCCGCATCCGCCGCGCCAAACCGCGCCACCCAGCGGCGGTAGAGCGCACCGGGGAGACTCTCGCGCTCGGCGACGGGCGCCGCCGCCAGCCGCTCCGCAAACTCCGCCCGGCGACGGATCAGATTGCGGAGAACGCCATTGACAACCTTGGCGACAGTCGGATTGGCGCACGTCTTCGCCGCATCCACCGTCTCGTTCACCGCCGCGAAATCCGGCACGTCGTCCATATAGAGGATCTGCGCCGCACCAATGTAGAGGAGCGCCTCCAGCTCGCCCCTCGGCCATTGGCGGACCAGCGCACCCAATACCTTGCGGAGCGGACGGAACCGACGGATCGTCGTATAGACGAGATCCTGCACAAAGGCCCGATCCGGCCCCGTCGGCAGAAGATTGGCGGGGAAATCCCGGGTGACGATCCAACGGGCGATGACATAGGCGGCGGTACGACGGGAATTGCTGTTCATGATCTGCCGCGTATTATACCACAATGGATCCTCTCCGGGGGACCGCCCCATGGTGCATCAGGCGGCACGGGAGGTGGGCCGTTCAGGTGAAGATGCGGCGGAAATCCACGTCTTCCGAAGCCCGGACGAAGACGGGATAGGGGACGTTGGCCAGATCATTGACCAGCTTCTCGAAATAATCGCCGTAGGTCGTGTCCGTATCCGCCGGCTGGACGTCCCGGAGACCGATGAAGGTCAGCGCGGCATCGACCGAGTTGGCGACGACGGTCTCGGCGAACGGCTCGCCGGCGGACTGGATGATGCGCGTCTGGGCGCGGATACGCGCGTCTTTCAGCAGTTCGTCCAGGAGCGCCCCCGCCTCCTCATTGGAGAGTTTCTGGACGATGATGTTCACGCGCAGCGGATGCTTGCGCCAGAGATCGCGGCGCTGCATCAGGAATGCCAGCGCCAGCATCAGCCCCGCATTGCCGTTGAGTCCCCGCCACCAGATGTCGATGAAGCCCGAGGGGTTGACCACCGCGTCCGTACCGCCGGCCAGGATGACGTTCCGGCGATGCCGCGCGATGGTCCGCATAAACGAGGCCATCTCCCGCGCCCGCTCCGGCTGCGGCAGTCCCAGCAGGATCGTATTGGGGACGATCGGCCCGAAACCGTAGGAACGCACCAGTTCGGCCATGCCCGCCCAGTCGTCTGCGGCGCTGATGATCTTGACCGAACACGCCAGGGACAGCTTTTCCGCCGTGCGCAGGAGCGAATCCCGGAGACCCGCGCCGTTATCCTGCCGCAGCGACGCCTCCCGCACGACCGAGGCGAGGGTGACGAGACTGCGACCGTCCGAAATCTCGCGCGCCAGCTCCAGCGGCCGCAGATTGCGGAGCGGCAGGTCGCACATCACCAGAAGATTCGGCCGCCAGTTGCGTTCGCGTCCCGCAAGATTCGTGAGCTTGCGCATGAGATAGCGAATGCCCGCCATCCAGAGGCCCGTGCGCATATCGCCCCACTGCGTCCGGAGCGCGCGGCGCTTGACGAACCAGTAGAGGACGATTTCGCAGAAGAGCGCGATGAACGTCCAGCCGGGGCTGATCATGAACATCGCGCCCATGCACCCGACGAACCCGAGGAGCGAGAAGATCGCCTTCACGCGGAAGGTCGGGCGCCACGACGGATTGCCGAGGATCTCCTCAAACGCCGCGGAAAGGTTGAGCAGCCCGTAGGTCGAGAGATTGAAGAGGGTGAGGATCGGTGCGAGGACATTGATGTCGCCGAGCCAGATGCCGGCCGCCGCCAGCGCAAAACACGCCACGGAGGCTACGCGCGGATCATCCGCGCGGCCGTAGCCGCGCCCTATGAACGACGGCAGCAGACGATCGCGCGACAGCGCCTGCAGTACGCGCGGCGCACAGAGGAAACTGCCGATGGCGCTCGACAGGGTGGCCGCCCAGACGCCCGCGAGGATGAGCCACGGCCAGCGGGCGCACTTCTGCAGAATCATCGTATCCGTCCGCAGGATCGCGCCCTCGGGCACGAAATGGTGGAGCGCGATCGGCACCGACATGTAGATGAGATAGCCGACCAGCACGGCCGTGAGCGTGCCGATCGGAATCGCCTTTCCCGGCTCCCGGAGATCGCCCGACATCCCCACGCCCGAGAGAATGCCCGTCACGGCGGGGAAGAAGACGGCGAAGACCGGCCAGAACCCGATGGGCGAGGGAGCCGCCGCCGGCTTCAGGTCGGCGAGCCCCGCCGGGGTGGAGCCGAGGAAGAACGAGGCGAGCGAAAGCCCGATCGCCGCCATGATGAAATACTGCATCCGGAGGGCGATGTTTGCGGAAAGGGTCGAGACGAACGCGAGCACCGTCAGCGTCACCAGACCGACGATGCGCGGATCCCACGACGAGACGACCGGCAGCCGGGCGTTCACCAGCGCCTCGGCGAAACCGGCGACATAGAACGACACGCCGATCGCCTGCGACAGCGCCAGCGGGATGCCCAGCGCCGCGCCCATCTCAAGCCCCAGCGACCGCGACAGCATGAAGTAGGCGCCACCGCCCTTCATCCGCATGTTCGTCGCCAGCGTCGAAATGGAAAGCCCCGTCAGGAACGTAATCGCGCTGCCCATCGTCACGATGAGCAGCGAAGTCGCAAGCCCCACGTTCCCCAGCATCCAGCCGAAGCGCAGATACATCACAACGCCGATGATCGTCAGGATGCTCGGCGTAAACACACCCTGGAACCAGCCAAAGCCGTAGCCCTTCTTCTCTTCTTTCCCTGTCATGCCGGTTGGAGATTGTATCACAAGACTTCGTTCACAGGAGACAGTCCCCGGATGTCAGGCGGTTGCGGCGACCAGCCAATGCGGCATGGGCGGGGGAGCGTGCCGGGTCTCGCCAGGCGTGAAGCCCGCCTCCCTGAGCCAGCCCTTGAGCTCCGCATCGGAGAACACCCAGCCGTTTTCCGTCGTAAGCGCCATGTTGACGGCGAAAAGCGCGGAGAACTTGGGCGCCGTGTGCGTTTCGTCCGTCATCATGTCGAGAACGAATATCCGGCCGCCGGGCTTGAGCGCCCGGTGCGCGCGCTTCAGGATGGCGACGATCTGCGCAGGCGACTCCTGATGCAGCGCCCCGAAGATCGTGACCGAGTCGTAGGCGCCGGGTTCATACGCGTCGGCGTGGTAGTCGCCGGGACGGCAGACGATGCGCTCCGTAAGCCCGGAGCGCGCGACGTAGCCCGCCGCCTCGGCGCTGATCGCCGGGAGATCGACGGTGACGTAGCGCGTCCCCGGATTCGCCTGCGCCATCAGAATCGCATACGCGCCCGGTCCGCCCGCCAGATCAAGCACCTGGCCTTCCAGCCGCCCGAGCATCGGCACAATACCCTTGCCGATCCCCATCGCCCGCCCGAACATCGAGGCGGCAAAGGCCTTCGTGCGCGCGGCGTCCTCCCCGAGGTGAATCCCGGGACGCTCCACGGGAAGCCCCGTCTTCGCGAACGCCGCGAGCTTGCCCCAGGCGGGGTAGACGTCACGGTTGTAGCGGATTGCGTTCGTGAGGTCGGCCGGTCCGCCGGGGATGAGCGCCGCCTTGCCCGCCGGCGTGTTGGCGTAGACGCCTTCCTTCTTCTCAAGAAGACCTTCCGCCACGCACGCATCGGCGAGAAGCCGCATGCCGCGATGCGAGACATCCAGCGTTCCGGCCTCGACCTGCGCGAACACGTCGCAGTCGATGGCGGCGAAAAGAACCGCGCTGCCGTAGTAGGCGGACGCGAGATCGACAATATCGGAAACGGACTTCATGCGAAAACCTCCTTCATCAGCCGAGTGCATTCTCCACGGTGGCGGCAGTCATCGGCCGCCGGACGGGCTCCCGTCCGAGATCGGCGATCAGCCGCGCACGCACCGCCGGCATGCGCTGCATCAGCGCCCTCCCCCGCCGCGCGGACCGCCAGGACCGGGGCCGGGGCCACCGGGACCGCCGCGCCCGCCGGGACCGTGCGTGTTTTCCGTCGCCTCCAGAATCTCCGCAATGGTCGAGGTCACGATATCGACATCCTCGCCCGTCACCCCCATTTCGGCGGTCATCTGCCGGAAGAGCGCCTCGCGCTCCTTGGCGTTGAGTTCGCGGATGGCATGGCTCGTCTCGCGCATCTCCTCGAAAAGCTGCCCGCGCGCATCGTCCGAAAGATCCTCCATCTGCGCCATCCGGCCCTCCAGATCCTCGCGCTTCGCGAGCAGGCTCTGGAGCTGCGCGTGCGTTTCCTTTTCTTCGGCGGTCATCTTCGACGTGTCGATGGAGGCGAGAAACTCCTGACGGGACTTCGCCCGCTCGGCGCGGCGCCGCATGAACGCCTGACGCTGCTTCTCCATCCGGGCGAACTCCTCGGGGTGGTCCTTCTTCCACTGATCGAAGCGCACCCGCATCTCCTCGCCGCGGTCGCGCCCGTTGTCCGGCGCCGCCTTCTCCCCGTCCGTCGCAGAGGCATCGGCGGTCTTCGCGGCGAGCTGCGCCTGCAGTGCCTTCACCTGTGCGCGCAGCGCCTTCACTTCGGCATCCGCCACCCCGGCCAGGGGTTTACGGGTCTCGTGCACCGCCGACGCGGGCGCGGACGATTCCGCCGCCGGCCGAAGGAAATATCCCATCGCCGTCCCGGCGACAAGGGCGGCAACCGCCACGACTGCATTCTGAACGTTCATGTGTTTCCCTTTGATTGCGCCACAAGGCAGGAGCGCCCGTGGGTTCCCTTGACAATGCCCCTCCCGAAGAAGAAGAGTTCCGTCGGATCATAGCCCGGTTTGTTGTGGATGTCGACGTGCGCCGCGAAATCGGGCGCCTCGCGCCGATCCGTCCACCACCGGTAGTCGCACCACGACCCGCGCCGGGCGAGGAGAAGCGTCTTCGCAGCCGGGTCCACGGCCTGCCCGATCTCCGCTTCCGTCGGCCGTTCGTAGTCCCCGGTGGCGAGCAGCATTTCCGCCGCGCGGGCGTGATCCGGCCCGTAGATGATGCAGAACTCGTGATCGCACACCGCAAAGGCGGTCGATGCGTAGAAATCGGGATAGGCGAGACCGCGCACCGCGCGCGTGCGGAAGAGCGCGTGGCGGCGCAACACGACGTTCGGACGCACCGGCTCGGCGGTGACGGGGGTGATCTCGTAGTCGCCCGTCACCGACAGGGCGCAGCCGCGCCGCTGGCAGAGATCCGCCAGCCACTCGAGCTGACGGACGAACGCGCGGAAGGCCGACCGGTCGGCCGGCGTGCCCGGACCGTATTTCTGCGCGAAATAATCGAGGGTCGGCAGATAGAGATAGGCTTCATCGACATCCTGCATCTCGGTCATCTGCGCGAACCAGTCGATGCACGTGCGCCCGACCTTCGGGGAGGCGAACGGTCCCCAATAGCGCCACAGCGGGAAGCGCCCGACGAGTTTCTCGAGCGCGGCGGACATCCCCGTCGGCTGCGTGTAGCAGCTCATGATCATCCCGCCGCCGTGCTTGTGGATCGGCGCAGGCGAAATGATCTGATCGACCGCCTCGCCCAGAGACTGCTGGAGGAAATACAGACCGACCCGCGCACCCGCCGCGCGGCGGTCGGCCCAGACGCGCCTGCCGCCGACGAGGCGCGCGCTCTGCTCCCAGAAAAGCGGCTTCTGCAGGGCATCCATCCAGACGCCGTTCGACACCACGCCGTGCTCGACCGGCCTCAGCCCCGTACGCAGCGACGCCTGCGCTACGCACGTCACGGCCGGGAAAACGCTCGGCGCCGGCTCGAACGAAAGTCCTGCGAGCGTCGCCGTGCCCGCACGTTCAAGAAGCCCGTGGCCGAAGCCCGCCGCAATGACGTTGAGTTGCTTCACGAGGCCCTCACTTTCGGGAACGCCATCTTCATTCCCCGCAGAATGACGAGCAGCACGGCGCCGGCGATCAGCAGAGTCCGCGTCTCGGGCGCCTGGAGCGCCAGCACGACGAGAACGACGAGCTGCAGGTAGACGAGTGCGCCGATGAGAAAGCCCACCGTGGCCCGCTTGCCCGGATCCGCCTCCTCGCCGGCGGAATACTTCGTGACGCCGGCGATATACAGCGTCCACAGCAGCGCGACGGAACCCACGTAAAGCAGCGTCTCGCCATCCGCAAGGACGGAGATGACGGCGGGCCAGCCCCGCGGATTCGCCCGCGCGACGGCCCCCGCGACGGCTCCCGCGCCGCAGATGACGTTCAGTCCGCGGCAAACCCCCATCAGCAACCAGTCCTTCGTGCGGTTATAGGCGAGAATCCCGACCAGCAGCGCGAACGCCGCCACCCACCAGAGCGGCGGCAGTCCGCCCGCCACACCCGCCGCCACCGCGCCCGCCCAGCAGATCGCCCGCGCCACGCGCGCCGCGCCAAGCGAAATCTCGCCGTTCGGAATCGGCCGGTCCGCGTCCGTCGCCGCACCGACGATGTCGTTGTCAGCCAGGCCGAAGAGATACAGGCCGATCGCAGCCGCACCGGCGGCAACCAGCGCCCCCAGCAGCTCGCCCGTCATCCGCGCGCCCCATGCCGCCATGACGGCCGCCGCGCCCACCAGCACGTCGCCGGGAACCGTCGGCAGATTCACCACGCGGAAAAAACGCAGCCATGGCGAACCGCACGTCTCCCCGTCGATCAGCCGGCGGACCTTGGCGAGTGCGCGCCCGCGATGGGAGATCGCGTTCTTCTCTTCCGCCGTGAGGTCGGCGAAAGAACGATCGTACCCGTCGGGGATGAAGAGCGGATCGTAGCCGAAGCCGGCCGTACCGCGCGCCGTCTCGGCGATATGCCCGAAGCACCGGCCCATGACGACGCGCTCCCGCCCCCTCGGATCGACCAGGGCGATGGCGCAGGCGAAGTTCGCCGTACGCTCCGTCACGCCCGTCAGGTTCTTCAGAAGAAGCGCGTTGTTGTTCGCCGTGTTCGACGGTTCGCCCGCATAACGCGCGCTGCGCACGCCCGGCTCGCCGCCGAGCGCCTTCACCTCCAGACCGGAGTCATCGGCCATGCACCACTCGCCCGCATGGCGCGCGGCGATGGCCCGCACCTTGAGGCGGGCATTCCCCGCGAAATCAGGCGCATTCTCCTCAATGCCGACGGGATCATCCGCCACGATTTCAAAATCGGGAAGAATCTGCGCGATCTCGCGGATCTTGTGCGCATTGTGCGTAGCAACGAATAATCTCATAACCTACTGCTATTATATCACATCTGCCGCAGGATATGCACGCCGCCGCGCGCCCCAAGGCCGGCCTGCCAGGACGATGAGCACGAAGCCCGCGACCGACAGCAGGTCGGGAACCTGGGAGAAGAAGAAGAACCCGAAGAGCGAGGTGAAGATGATGTTCGTGTAGTCGTAGACGGCCACCTCGCGCGGCGGCGCCAGACGATAGGCCGCCGTCACGCCGAACTGACCGATCGCCGCGCCGCAGCCCGCCCCCAGCATGATCAGAATCTGCGCCGGCGTCATCGGATCGACCCCCTCCATCATGAACGGCAGCGAGGCAAGCGTCGAGAAGCCGCTGAAGAAGAGAACGATGAGCGCGCCGTCGACCTTGAGCAGCCCCAGCTCGCGCACGCAGGTGTAGGCGATGCCCGCGCCAAGTCCGCCCCCGAGGGCGCAGAGCGTCGCGAACGTCGCCTCGCCCTGGAAGCCCGGCTTCATCACCAGCATCGCACCGGCAAAGGCCACCGCGAGATAGAGGACCTGCCGGAGGCTCGCCTTCTCCTTGAGGAAGAGCCAGGAGAAGAGCACCGCAAAGAAAGGCGAGGCCTTGTTCAGCGTCATCGCCTCGCCGATCGGAATGTGCGAAAGCGCGTAGAAGTTGCCGAAAATGCCCGCACAACCCGCCACCGAACGCTCCAGAAGGAGCAGCCACGCCTTGCGCGACAGCCGCAGCACGCCTTGCGCGGAATCGGCCGGCCGCGCCCGGCGCGCGCGCCAGAACACCGCCGCCGCGAGCAGGAGCGCGATGAGATTGCGGAAAAGGCTTTTCTGGAAGCTTGAAACGTATCCGCCGAAGTCATCGCACAGACGAACGAAGAAGGCCATCAGCGCAAAACCGAAGGCACTGGCGATAATGCAGAGAATCCCTTTGCCGCGTGTATTCATCGTAGGGAGTGGAATTATAGCAAATAATTATGGTAGAATAGGGCCGTTATGGAAGTCCGGATTGAGGAATCGTGGAAGAACGTCCTGTCGACGGAGTTCGAGAAGCCCTACTTCGCGCAGCTCGCCGCCTTCGTCAGGAATGCCTACCGCCACGGCACGTGCTATCCGCCCGCCGGCAAGATCTTCGCCGCCTTCGACCGCACGCCGTTCGACAAGGTGAAGGTCGTCATCATCGGGCAGGATCCCTACCACGAACCCGGGCAGGCCCAGGGGCTTTGCTTCTACGTCCCGCCGACCGTGCAGACGCCGCCCTCGCTCCAGAACATCGCCCGGGAACTCGGGCACATGCCCGACCTCCTGGAGTGGACGAATCAAGGCGTGTTGCTGCTCAATGCGACGCTGACCGTCGAGGCGCACAAGGCGGGTTCGCATCAGGGCAAGGGCTGGGAGGTCTTCACCGATGCGGTGATCCACGCCCTGGCCACCCGGCGCACGCACCTCGTCTTCATTCTCTGGGGAAGCTACGCCCAGCGGAAAGGCGCATTCATCGACGAAACACGGCATTGCGTGATCAAATCCGCCCACCCCTCCCCGCTCTCCGCCTTCCGCGGCTTCTTCGGCTCCAAGCCCTTCGCCAAGGCCAACGCCTACCTCGCCGCCCACGGCCAGCCGCCGATCGCGTGGTAAGCCTTGGCAGGACGCCCGCCCGTGGGAAACGCGCCACCGCGGACGGACGGCACCATTCAAATCGCCTGATCCGGATGGCCTTCATACCGTTGGCGGAGGCATCGTCCGCGCACGTCGCCGCGCTGGAATACGAAAGAGGGCGCGCCCACGCACGCCCTCCTCGTTTCTTCCCTGCGGATTACCTTACTTGGCAATAATCATCACCCACGGCCGAGGCAAATAGTAGCCATCCGCGCGACGGACGAAGGAAAGGCTCTTCTCCGTTCCCGCCTCATCGGCCACATAGACCACGCTGGTCAAGGCGACCTCGCCGGTACCGCTCACGCCGAGCACTTTCGTGTCGCCGGCAGGCTTCGCGGCAAGCTTGATCTTCCCAACCGTCACCGCCGAGGTGCTCGCGTTGTCGATCGTCATATCCGTGCAGTCAATTTCCGCCAGCGCAATCGCCTCGGTTACCGTGTCGGGAATCGTCAGCGTCAGCGCACTCTCGCTCGTCAGCCCGGGCGCGATGCCGCCCGTAATCGTCGTGTTGCGGTTGAGCTTGATTGTACCCGTACCCGTAATCGCGCCAATGGAGGGATCGCTGCCACTTGAGTCAAGCGCAAACATACCATTTCCCGCGTCCATTTCAAGCCCGTTCAGAACGATACGGCGGTTACTATAACTATTAACCATCGTGAACGTCCTGCCGTCCGCGATGGACAGGCGCTTACCCGCAAGAAACGCCGGGCCATCCACCTCGCCAATGCTAATCGAGAAATCGGTCTCGATCGCAAGCGCGGCATAGCGCGCATTCGCGCCCATCCAGGCCGAATGGCTGTAGCCGTCGGCAATCACCACAATGTCATTATCGAGCACCACCGTCGCCGTGCCGGACCCGTCGGCGAGCACGCCGGCGAGATAGGGATTTTGAACCGTGTCGAGATAGTCTGCGGTATTGAGATAGACGCGCGAACCGAGAGCGTGTTCCGGCCCCACCAACGCATAATAGCAGCTGTCGGTCGCGTTGAACTCGACATTCAGCAGATAATGACCCGGCAAGGTCTCGTCCGCAGGCAGCGAAACGGCGATTTTTGCAGGTTCCTGCGTCAAGTACGCGGCATCTGAAATGCCAGTAAGTTTGATGCGCACAGGCGCCGTCAAATCTTTCACGCCGGCGATTTCGAAGGTGATCGAACCATTCTCGCCGATCGTCACCGGTACGGTCGAAATATCAACCGGCGAGGCGGCTACGCTGCGCCGCACCGTCACCGGCGCATCGATTCCCACCGCGCCGACAAACGACACGCAGTTATCATCTGCCGCCGCAAACACTATTGCGCCCGAACCGCTCATCGAGGCCTTGCCGTACGCGGCGGTCGTATCGATCGACAGATTGACGCCGTGCGTATTCTCGTTGACGAGGACGATTGCGCTATTTGCAATCGGCGCTTGATCAGCGGCTGTTACACTGTCGAGCGTAGTTTCCCATTCGGCGGCGGACCAATTGGCGTCGACAGCCGATTCCGCCTCCGGGAAGATCCTCTTCGATTGGCCGTTGGGCGAAACGTACGGAAACTCCTCCGACAACAGGGCAAGCGCATTTGGCCCCAACACGCCATTGTAAAGACGGATCGCCTGCACCTCGACGCTATCACGTTGTTCCTCGCTGACGCTGGAGCTGTCGTTAAGACGAATCACCCCGGTATTGGTCACGCCGCCGTGAATCGAGCCGATCTGGAATCCGTTGCCCAGCGTGAACGCGGGGAACGTACCAACCTGATCGCCGTCGCAATAGACCTTCATCGTCGTGCCGTCGCAGGAGAAGACGACCAGATGTTTGGTACTCGTCGCGTTCTCGGCGGCCATGTCGACCACCGTAGTGCTGTCGTAGGCGGCGGTGCCGGTGCCGTTGACGAGCCGAATATGCTGGTTGTCGGCGCCACGCACGATCGCGATCCACTTGGCGTTGCCTGCGGTGGACGAACCAAACGCCATCAGCGCGCAGTTTTCGACATCCGGCACATTCGCAAACACCGCCGCCGTGAACTCGACGGGGAACGCCGTCGCGCCGGACATGTCGCGCCAAGGCGTGGACTTGGCGAGCAGCATGCCGTTGGCGGGATTGTAGGAATTGCTCTTATTGTAGTTGGTGTCGTATTTCAGCGCCTGGTCCGCGCCGGCCGAACCGGCGTTGACGATGGACGAGGCGTTCGCCGCTTCATTGGTGCGGCTGTCGAGCGTATCGAGCGAGAAGGTGTAGTCGAACCAGGCCGCGGCGCCGGACAGCGGCAAATCGTAGGCGATCGCCAGCCCAGTCTCGGTGGCGGTGACGGAAACCTCGTCGATCTGCACCGCACCAATGGGCGTCAGCACCTTGATGGTGACGCCTTCGGGCAGCGAGGTCAACCCGGTCAGCGAAATCGCGCCGTCGTCCGCATAAGTCGACGCGAGCAGGATCGTCACCGAATCGCCGTACGTCAACCCCGCCGGAATTGAACGGCTGATCGCATCGGCCGCCCGCGTCCAGACGGCGTTATCCGCAATCCGAACCGTTCCATAACCTTGGCCCTCGTAAATGATGTGGTTCGCGATATTGCCTTCGATCACCAGTTCGCCCTCGCCCGCTTTGACGATCGAGCCGGTACCGGCAACGGATTTCAGCGTCAGGACCTTCTCCGCCGGCACGTTCACGACCACCGAGCTCCCTGCGTTTACCGTCACCGTCGAATAAACCGAAGCGGAGTCGGTCGCCACCAGCGTGCCGGAATCCGTCACCGTCACCGGTAGCCAGTTCGGCACCCCGGTCGCCGGAATCGTGAAGGTGCCGCCGTCGGACAGCGTCACGCTCTCGTTCGAACCGCTGCGCGAGGTGGCGGTGTCGTCTGCGGTCGCCTTGCTCCCGTTGCTGCTCGTCCAAAGATTCGCCGGCGCGAAATTGCTCGTTTCGCCCGAGACGTTCACCCTCACCGTGCAGCCCAAAGCGGAGTCGCCGTTGTAGGGATTGAACGGCGCCGTAAACGAGCCGCCGTCGACGATGTTCACGGTGTAGGTGCCGGTACCGTAGGCACCGTTCGGATAGAAGAAGCCGTTTTCGTCCGCAGTAAAGGCGCCGCCCGCAATCCGCAATTCGCTCGCAAGCTCCTGGCCGAGCATCACGCGGCCCTGGGCCGTAAAGGAGCCGCCCTGCACGATCTCGAAGACGTCGCCGGACTTGTGCGCCAGCTTGACCTCGTTGTCGCCGGCCTTGCTGCAGGCGGCGCCGCTGACGACGATGTTCGTGAACGGCGACCCAGCCGTGTCGAGCTTGAGCGTGGGATTGCCGGACAATTCGACGACGTTGAGCGCCAGATTGGTCACGGCAATGGACACGTTACCGAAGTCGAGATCCTGATCGGCCAAATCGCCCGTGTAGCGCACCCGCACACCGCCCGAGAACTGCGTGCCGTCAATCCTGCCGATGAACGATTCCGGCGACTCCATCGCCAGGACGAAATCGTTCGTCCCCTGCAGGTACAGCGTGTCGAGTGTCACGGTGCGGTCGAGCGTCACGGTCTTCGCGGCGCCGGAGTTGTTGCGCAGCACCACATTCGTCCACGCCGTATCGTCGCCGAGTTCGGGGTCCCACGCGAGATTGGTCCAGTCGGCGTCCGCCGCCACGTTGGCGAAACGGACGGTGTCTTTGCGCTCGACGATCTGCACCGCCGCCACGCCAGCGCGCGATTGATTGTTGTTGGTTGATTGATAGGTGACTATGTTGAGTATAGAGCCATGCTGATTGGGAATGCGAATTACGTTCGTACCCATCTGGGAGGTCGCATTCTGCGACCGCCCCCAGCGACCGTTGGCCGAAGCTGCCGGGATATATCCCTCTCCATCGCCGCCGCAGGTAAAGCGATTGGTGACCGCGACTTCATCCGCATTGTACGACGCCACGTAAACAGGTTCGAACGTAACGCCCGACGTATCGGTCGCGGCATAGACGTAAACATCGTAAGTCGCGAATGGAATACCCGTCAGATTGACCTTGACGCCCGAACCGTCGTCGAGATAGCCTTTGATGACCGTGTCCGTGGAGCTCGAATAGTTGTACACGTTCTTCGACGACCAGGAAAGCGTCATCCCGGACACGGTTTCGACTTGATCCGAGGTCGAACCGTAGATATAGGTGCCGACCTTGATGCCCGTCACCGTATTGGCCTCGGCAGTCCGATTCTCCCACGCGCCGGCGGCGATCGGGAAGATGCCGTCCGAAGCGGTGGCGGCGCCTTGATTGCCGAAGTTGATGCTGATGATCTTGCAGCTGACCGGATTGTAGCAGATGCCGTTGTCGCTGATCTCGACCTGCGCACCCTCGGGCGCGTTCGTCAAATTCACGGAAATGTTGCTGGAGCTGTAGATTGGCCCGGTGACGATCATGCTGCCAGACACCCGGTTCGCGCAATCGACATCGATCGTCACGGGCTGATTGGCGAAGAATCCGCCTTGGACGGTCAAAGACGCACCGTCGGCGACAGTCAAGGTCAACGCGCTCTTGACTTCGACCGAAAGGACGGAAAGTTCCGAATCCAACGACGCGTCCGCACTCAACTCGACATGTTTGTCGGCGGCAAACTCCGAAACCGGATCGGCCGTCCACGCCTGAAGCGCAGCCGCGTCAAGTTGCTCCTTGAAAAAGAATACGGCGGAACACTCCATGCCGGTGGCCGGCGTCCCCTCGCGGTAGGAACCGATGGTCACGGACATGATATTGTTGGCCGCTTCCTTGAGACCGCTAAGTGTCGCCGACGAGCCGCCGCAGGCGAGCTGCGACCCGGCTTCCTTCGCGTAGGAATAGCCGAAAAACCGGGCGGCATCGCTGGCGGCGCCGCTGACAGTCGTCGTGCCGCTGGACCAGCTCGTCCCCGTGTAGATGCCGTGCAGATAGGAAGTGGAGGAAAGCAGCATGCCGAAACGGTTGTAGGCGGTATTGTAGCCGCAGACAATCAACGGATAGCCGGCGACCGGATTCTTCAGCGCCGCGATGACGGTGACCGGCGTGGCGGAGAAATTGCCCCCGCTCGTATCGTTGGCGAGATAGAAGCCCTTGGTAGAGCCGATGGTGATCTTCGAGCGATCGTCCGCCACCGTGTTCCCGCTCGCCGCATTGGGAACCAGATAAACGCCGTTCTTGAGCGCGTACGTCTCGGATACGGTCTTCGGGAAGTCGCCTTTCCACGCCGCGGTCGGTGTTGCCGCGAACGCGCCGCCGCAGATGAACGATACGACAGTGGCCACAAGAGTCAATGATCTTTTCATCGTTTTGCCTCGCATGAAGTCATTATTTCCCAATTGATTTGTCCCCTTAGTGAAGAGTGTTGAACCAGCATTCCGCCTCCACCACTTCTCGTGAAGAATTATAACACTTCCCCCCCCCCCCGTCAACCCCCCGCACGGGGGAAGTTTTGAAAGTTTTGAAAAAGTTTGGGGTGCGCAGGATCTGGGGTAAAAGGTGCGCAGGGTTTGGGGCAAAGGCTGCGCAGGGTTTGGGGTAAATGGTGCGCAGGATCTGGGGCAAAAGGTGCGCAGGATCCACCCCAAAGGTTGCGCATGCTCGGGGGTCGGGGTTGCGCATATTCCGGAACAAAGGAGCGCAAATCTACCCCTCCCTCCTCCCTCATCCCTCCTCCCTCCTCCCTCATCCCTATCACCGACCGTCGAAGGTGAATGCCGGACGCGAAGCCCCGGGTATTCGGCGGAGCGGTAGCGAGAGCCGCACGGATCGGAGTTGAATCAACAGGCGGGGGTGGTGCGGGGCCTCCGATTTAGAAACTCCAATGGTTCGTGCTCCCGCTACCGCTCCGCTGCTTCGCACAGATCAACCGCTTACCTTCGTGATTAGTTCAAAGAGCCATCCCTCCCTTTCCTGCGGCGAAGCCGCAGCCGGAAACAACTTCATCACAAGCCGCGCAATCACAAGCCGCGCAAGGCCTCGACCTCAGGAAGCGGCTGCGCGGCGTTCATAAGCTGGTTGGTAATCGTATCAAAATGTGTTCTCTGCAGTTCCGACAAGTACGGGCTACGCACATACGCCAAAGCCGTGTCCAATCTATTTGAGCTGCACCCATACCCCGCTATGGTCGCGTCGAACAATCGATCCAAGGACAAGGCCAAGTCGATATTTGAGCGTCTAACCATATAAAGCGATCTAACGGCCTCTGCAGCTTGCGCACTTCGCAGTTGCTGAAGTCTGTTGATATAGACCGACATTATGGAATACCTTTCATTTGATGTTAGATTCAGACCATTGGTCGCAACACCCATTCCCATGTCATAAAGACCGCTCTCCTCTGGGGTGTAGCGCAATGCCAATTCGCCTGCCAAATCCCTGTGCGGGGCGCACGTATTGCGCAAGATCCCTGTATAAGCCGCCCACTGATTAGTGTACTCCAGGATATTGCACTGTTGAAGCGCAATGCGAGTTAAATTTGTCTGCTCAGACGTAAACGCGCAACAGTTGGTTGCCGCGAAATTCAAATACCAATCGAAGCAAAGCTTCTTGGCGGCTCGTGTCCATCCGTTCGTTTCATCCTCGCCAAGAAACCCATCCCATGTCCATGTAGCCACAATCGGCTGAAATGTATACGGAACCCCATTCTCGTCAATCTGATCAAAACAATCAACATCGGAATACGCCAGCATCTCAAGCAACGCAACCGCGAGAGCGTTTGTAGATGACTCCGGGCCGGGAAGCATAGGCATCTGACTGTTGTCACAAATTGAAGTCGCGATGCCATTCTCGTCGACCGAATATTCTGGCGGATCAAGTTCGCGCTCGTCACCAGTCGATAGCCGCTCTAACACATAGCCATCGCCGATTATAACCGACAACACCTCGTTGCTCGATGTTCCGAAACTCGGCATCGATGAAATTGCCGTCAAGATAAGCGTGGTTAAAGGTACGCACTTCATCGGGAATACACCTCCTCGTTTCGCTTGCCCTCGAATACCGTTGCGCCAATGGAAGAGCGCTCCAGATCCGAATTGCTTCTGGCGTTCTTTTTCAAGCTTAATGCTGCGCTGTCAGGAATATCGGCCTGACAATATCCATCAAAGCCATTCATCAGGCATTTTGAAAGAATCGTGTAGTACATGTCGCTTTTCTCGTAGAAGCCCCGCCCTTCGGCATCGCCCCAATCAAGGGCGACACTCCCGAAATAATTCCGCCGTGGCAAGATTCTCGCAAACCATTGCGTCACAGAACGCGACGCTTCAGTCTTGGGGTAGCAATCCTTTGCTCCGAGCGCATGACCCAGTTCATGTGCCAGCGAATAGTCCGATCCGCCCGAAGAAATAACTATGCCTTTTGTGCAACAGAATCCGACGGCCTTGCTATTTGTGATTTTTGAAACATAATATATTTCAATGCAATTTCGATTCGTGTATGCGTTAAACAAAGATATAGCCTGCGCCGAAACTGTGGTATTCGTCGACCCGTCTGAAGCTATGTCGTATTCGGCAAGCGTATGGAAATTTGTCGACATGACCCTACCTGTAGACTGCAAGTCAAACTTGATTCCAACCTGATCAAATATCTCGTTGGCCGTTGAAATTTGCCTCCTGACTCGATCGACAGTCGTCACCATATTCCC
Source organism: Kiritimatiellia bacterium (assembly GCA_051884875.1). GTDB lineage: Bacteria > Verrucomicrobiota > Kiritimatiellia > RFP12 > UBA1067 > UBA1067. The sequence continues at coordinate 11,156 of JBJEWD010000033.1, read as the reverse complement.
ATCACCGTCATTCACAATGAAGGCTTTGATCGGAATGGTTCGAGGCATGACAATTGGCAGTGTGAAGGTTGGCTGATGTAAATCATCGTTAAATCTTGCTTTTACCACTGCGACCCCAGACGTTACAGTCGGCTCGATTTTGATTTTGTAGTCACAACTCTGTAGACATCTACACGTGTCTGGCGTAATAAACCACCGAATCTGACTTGACGGAAAATCACCGTTGACACCAACCTGCAACCAGGTGTTTGTACCATACACAAGACGAGACGGATTAAGATAACGACCATCCGGACCCTTTTGGGTTGTGATCAACTTGCATAATGGTTCTATAACATTGTAATCTCGTCTTGAAGTCAGGGTGGCCCCGTCTGCCAATGTACAGGAAAATGAGAATGTCCCGTGCCGAACATTTCGGGACATTACATAAAAGTTATTGGTTATACACAAACAATTTCTGTCAAGGCTAAACCTATAGGAAAAACTTCGACTCGTATTTGAAAAGTTTGTCGATACTGCAATCAATGGATTATCGTCACCAGAATGTACTATCGTAAATGTCCCGTTTGTAGCGGAATCACCTTGAATGACGGCCGATAGACGATATATTCTATCGCTTCTATTGTCATCATTGAGAAACGTCACGCTTGGATAATCGAGAGCTATACTAACAGATGGGGTCGCGTTCGTTCCGTATGTAAACGGAGTCGTCATCGATGTCAGGCTCTTGTCCTTGAATCTAGCCGAGACGGACAAGGTGGTTTCATTCCACCTTGGCATCGACTTTGCGGTGATTTGCGTAGACTTTGAGCGTGGCGAAACAATGTCAAAACATTCCGCATCGGCAGTCCATTCGTACTCCACCGCGCAACTCTGCGGAATGTCCGAAAGCACAGCCTCAAACGTAGCAGGAAAATCATCCGGTCCAAGGTGAGACACATCCGGCGAACCCCGTAGGGTCGGCATCCAATTGCAGTAACCTGGATAATCCGGACTTGGATAGCAAAGCCAATTCCATCCCCCATCGATGCTCCACTCGCCGGGCGAATCCGAATCTCCCCGCCACGACATCAGCATGACCCTGACAAACGCCACAATCGCGATTCCGCCAAGCCCGGCGAAACAAGAATACATCAGGATTTTCTCGAGCAACTCCTTCATCGCGAAAGCGAAGCCGTCACGGACTCCGTGTCGGCGCAGCCCGCGGGCGAGGGGGCTTCGACCCGCGATCCCGCGCCGAAGGACAACGAGCAGATTGACAGCAACACAACAAAGACAAACGGAAACTTCATTTTCGCCTCATCACCTCGTTATTGTACCATAACTCGGCCATCCCGAGCTTGCCGTGGAAAACAGCAGACGGAGGCTGTCCACTCAATTTATAAACACCGATGGTTCGTGCTCTCGCGGCCTTCGGCTGTCTCGCTGCGCTCGGCTGTCCCGCTCCGCTGCTTCGCACTGGTCAACCACTTACCTGCGTGATCGGCTCGGAGAGCCAACCCTCCTTTCGTTGCATCCTTCACATTCTCTGCGTTTTCGAACCCTTTGCGTCCTTTGCGTTCTTTGCGGCTAAAACACATTTCTTTTTGTGGCCAATCTGCCGCGCTCTGCCGTTCCCTGATCGGTGCGCAGGGTTTGGGGTAAATGGTGCGCAGGGCCTACCCCAAAGGTTGCGCATATTCGGGGGTCGAGTATGCGCATGTTCGGGGGACGTCTGCTACACGAGGGACTGCGCCTCCTATGAAAAGGACGCGACCGGGAACGTCAGCCGCACCTCAGATACCGAGCAGACGGCGGGCGTTGCCGGCAAAGAGCGCTTCCCAGTCGGCGGGGTCGCGGACCTTGCGCACCCAGCGGATGCACTCGGCGTAGACGTTCCACGGGAAATCCGTCGCGAACAGAATGCGCTCCGTCGGCCACGACCGCAGGAGACGCATCTGCTCATCGCGATAGAAATCGCGCGCCAGCGCCGAGGTGTCGATATAGCAGCCGAGTTCCAGCAGTTCGTCCGTGGCATGCGGCCCAAACCCCGCGCAACCCCCCAGGTGCGCCGCGACAAAGGTGATCCCCGAAACGTTGCGGAGCAGCGTCGCGATCTCCTTCGGACCGCAGGCATCGTAGCGCGTCGGATAACCGACGTCGAAGCCGCAGTGACATTCGACGATCAGCCCGAGTTCCGCGATCTTGCGGAACATCGGCCAGCGCGCCGGATCGTCCAGGGAAAAGTCCTGGTAATAGGGATGAAGCTTGACGCCTCTGAACCCTTTCGCCGCAATCTCCTCAAGATGCGCCGTCAGGAACGGATCGTCGGGATGCACGGACGGGAACGGAATCAGCTTGCGCTGCGCCCGCTCGCCGAGTTCGCCGCCGCGAATCGCCTCCGCCGTGCGCATCAGTACACCGAACTGCGCCGGCTTGGTGGCGATGAGACAAAGCACGGCCTTGTCGACGCCGTCGTGATCCATGTGATCAAGGTGGTTCGTCAGCGTGCCGTCCGCGCAGGACGTGAGCCGTCCCGCACAGGCACGGCACATCCCGGCCATCGCGCGGGGCGCGATGAGATCCGGGAAGTTGTGGGAATGAAAATCGATGATCATGCCCGGCCTCGCCTGAACCGCCGCGTCATTTGAGCATGAGATCCGCGAGCAGTTTCGTGAAGCGCGCGCCGTCGGCGACGGGCGAGCCCTCGGCGATCAGCGCCGAATCGTACAGGAGCGCCACCGCATCGGAAAGCGCCGCGCCCGAAAGCGCCGCGACCTTCTTCACCAGCGGATGCTGCGCGTTCAGTTCGAGGATGCGCTTCTCCTCGGGGACGTTCTCCTTCATCGCGCGCATCATGCGCACGTAGCTCGGCGGCAACGCGTTCTCGCGCGCGACGAGGCAGCAGGGCGAATCGGTGAGGCGCGTCGAGACGCGCACGTCGGAAACCTTCGACTCCAGCTCCTTCCTGACGCGCGTCAGGAAATCCTTGAGTTCGCCGGTCACCTTCTCGTTCGCCTCCTTCTCGGCCTTCTTCTCTTCCTCGCTGCCGAACTGCACGTCGCCGCGCGCGACATCGACGAAGCTCTTGCCGTCGAACTCGCGCAGCGATTCGGTCAGATACTCGTCGACGGGATCGCACCACAGCAGAACGTCGCAGCCATGCTTGCGGGCGGCTTCGAGCGTCGGCGACCTGCGGAGATCCTCCTCGCGTTCGCCGCAGAGGAAATAGATGTCCTTCTGGTCGCCCGCCATGTCCTTGACGTAGTCCTCAAGGAAGATCGTCTTGCCCGCATCGGTGCGCGCGGAGGGATATTTGAGGAGTTTCTTGATGCGATCGGCGTTCGCGTAGTCGGTATGGACGCCCTCTTTGATCAGCGCGCCGAAGGCGTTCCAGAATTCGTTGTAGCGTTCGGGCTTCTTTCTCATGTCCTCCAGCGTCGAGAGGATCTTCCCCGTCACGGCGGACTTGATCTTGGCGATCACCGCATCGTCCTGCAGCATCTCGCGCGACACGTTGAGCGGCAAATCGGCGGAATCGACGACGCCCTTCACGAAGCGGAGATAGCCCGGCAGCAGCATCTCGATGTCGTCGCCGATGAAGACGTTGCGCACGTAGAGCGACAGCCCGCGCTTGCGGTCGGGCATGAAAAGCTCCATCGAGGCGCGCTTCGGGATGAACAGGAGCGCCTTGAACTCGACCTGCCCTTCGCCCGAGAACGGGATCACCTCGAAGGGCTCCTCGTAGTCGTGCGTGAGGTGACGGTAGAATTCCGTATACTCCTCGGGCTTGACGTCTTTCTTCGCGCGCTTCCAGAGCGCGGTCATCGTGTTGAGCGGCTTCTGCTCATCCTCTTCGCGGCGCTTGCGGTCCTCATCCTTTTCATCCGCCGGCACGTCGAGCTGACGGAAGCGGATCGGATAGGCGATGAAATCGGAATACTTGCGCACGAGTTCGCCCACGCGCCAGCGGTCGAGGTAGTCCTCCTGATCGGCGCGCAGATGCAGCGTGATCGCGGTGCCGTAGTCGGCGCGCTCCGCGTCGCCGATCGTGTAGCTGCCGCCCATGTCGGACTCCCAGCGGAACGCCGCGGAGGTGCCGCGCTTCTTCGTCACGACCGACACCTTGTCCGCCACCATGAACGCCGCATAGAACCCGACGCCGAATTGGCCGATGAGTTCGGGCAGCGCCTCGCCGCCCTTCTCGGCGAGCGCCTTGCGGAAGGCCTTGGTGCCCGAACTCGCGATCGTACCGAGGTTCTTCTCCAGATCGGCGACGTCCATGCCGACACCGTTATCCGAGACCGTCAGCGTCTTCGCCGTGCGATCGACGGTCAGATCGATCCGCCACTCGGGATTGTCGGCGACGAGGTCCTTTTCAGTCAGACCCAGATACCTGGCGCGGTCGATCGCGTCGGACGCATTGGAGATCAGTTCGCGGAGAAAGATCTCCTTCTTGGAATACAGGGAATTGACGACGAGATCGAGCATCTCTGCGATCTCGGCCTTGAATGCATTTGTCTTGGTTTCCATAGCGGCGGATATTATAGCACAGTGCCGCCCCTCCTGCGCAGGCGCCCGCCTACCGCGCGTACCTGAAGTCGATCGGCGGATTGGCCGCGCGCCAGGCCGCGACTTCGCCGTCCAGGACCTCGATGGCCCTGTCCAGCTGGCTGTCGACGCCCTGCACGAGTTCGGACGGCAGATCCTCCACCACGAAATCGGGTACCGCGCCGTGGTGCTCCATGTCGGTGCCGTCGAGCACGAACCAACCGTAGCGCGCGTCCCGGAAGGTGCCGACGTCCAGCAGATTCACGTCGCGCGTGCCGATGACGCCGCCGCCCGTCTCGCGACCGACGAGCTTGCCGCGCTTCAGCGTCTTGATGGCGTGCGAGAAGATCTCGCCGTTGGACGCCGTATTCTCGTTGCAGAGGACCACGATCGGCTTGGACCACACGGGCCGTCCCCAATAGCCGAACAGGTAGCCCGGACCGCACGTGCGCGTGACGGCGCGGCTGTGGTCGCCGCCGCAGAGGATCTGCAGCATCTGATCGGCCGTGAAGCCGCCGTAGTTGTTGCGCACGTCGATGACGAGTCCGTCGCGGCCGTAGCCCTCGGCGAACACCTCGTGCTGGAACAGCCACAGGCTCTCGTTGTTCATCGCGTCGATGTTGAGATAGCCGAAGCGCTCGCCGCTCTTCCCGTGCACGTAGCGACGCTTGGCCTTGAGATCCTCCTGCCCGATCATCTTGCGCGCCTCGCCGAAGCTGCATGACGTGATGACGGCCGTCTCGGCCGTCCCGTCCGGCTTGCGGAAGGTGACGCGGAGCTTGCGGTTCGCCGGGCCGTTCAGCACCAGCGTCGGGTCCATGTCCGGCTTCAGCGCCGTGCCGTCGATGTCGATGACGACGTCGCCGGGCGCAATGCCGAATCCGAGGCGATCGGCGGGCCCCCCCGGAATCACGTCCTTCACCACCCAGCCGTCCGGCGCGCCCTGCCCGGCAAAGCGCAGCCCCAGGTGCGCCGTCTGCTCGTTCCAGCCCGCCATCGGCGTCTTCCGCGCCCACTCCCGGTTGCTGTTGTCGTTCGGATAGAAGCCGAGATGCGAGGAATCGAGTTCGCCGAGCACCATGTTCATCACGCGGATGAAGACCGAATAGCTGGGCGCATGGCGCGCCGGTTCGAGGAAGCGCTCGCCGATCGCCGGCCAGGGCACCCCGTGCGTGGCGGGATCGTAGTAGATGTCGCGGATGCGCGCCCAGGCGCTGCGGAAGGCCAGCTCCTGATAGTCGTGGTAGTTCGTGTTCTGGTAGACGTTGAACTTCAGCGTGCGCTCGCCGATCGCCGGCAGACGGTTGACGATCCACAGCAGACGATTCTCCTTCTGGACCCATGCGCGCGGCACGCCCTTGCACGGATGAAGCCGCTGCCCTGTCAGACGGTCGGGGATGTGTATCGTGTCGGTCTGGCCGCTGCCGTTCGCATACGCGAGCGTTCGCGAATCCCAGCTGAAGAACGGCATTTCGGCCGGGACCTTCACCGTGCGGACACGTTCGGCGAGATCGGCGAAATGGAGCGGCGAACCTTCGGCCGCCGCGAAACGCTCGCCCGGCAGATCCAGCGCCGCATAGCGCGCCGAATCGACCGCGCTGTCGCGGATCAGCTTGCGGGATTTGTCGAACTCGTAGACATAGTTCTCGACCTCTTCGAGCGCACGATCGAGGTAGACGTAGCGCAGAAACTTGCCGCTGCCGAGTTCGGGCCGTTCGGACACGAAGGCGATGACCTTGCCGTCAGGGCTCCAGGCCGGCTCGCCGTCGTACTTGAAGTTGCGCGAAAGGTTGTACGGCGGATGCGTCCCGTCCGTCGAGATGATCCACACGTCATGGTTGTCGAATTCATCCGCCAGCTGCGCGACGACCCATTGCCCGTTCGGGCTCCAGGCGTAGCCACCCGCCGCCGTCGCCGCCGGGCCGCGGCCGATCGCGACACCGTTCGTATCCGCAAAGGTGAACACGCCGAGGGGATCGTACCACGCCAGCCGCGTGCCGTCGGGACTGATGCTCAGCCCCTGCCGCTGCGCGCCATCGTCCAGAACGAGCGTCTTGCGGAAACGCGCGTTCTCCCACCACGGTTTCGACGGATCCTCCGGCTCGGCCTTCATGATGCGCGCGGCATCGCCGCTGTCGCTCAGGTAGTAGAGGGCGCTGCCGTCGGGCGAAAAAACGCACTCGCGCTCGTGCGTACGCGTCTCGCCCTGCACCAGCGTCGGCTCGCAGATGACCGTGTCCATCACATAGAGATCGCCCCCCGTGGTGAACGCGATCTGCGTGCCGTTGTCGCAAAAGCTGACGTCGCCGTCGGCATCGTTGTTCCAACAGGAGTCATAGCGGCGGCGCTTCGACTCGCCGCGCGCCACGTAGCCGGGCTCCGGCTTGAGGAGAATGCGCTCGGGCCCGGTCTGCGGGGCGGACGGGCTGAAGCGCCAGAAGTCGAACTTCTGGCGGAAGACGAGCACGCGGCCGTCCGCCGAAAGCGACGGCTGAAACACGTGGTCGTCGGTGAAGAACGTAAGCTGGGTCTCGGCGCCGGTCGCCAGATCGTGGCGCCAGATATTGCGCACGCCGCCCTTCGCATCAAGGTAGTAGAAGCCCGAGCCATCCGGCAGCCACAGCGGATTGCGGCAGTCCGTCGGATGCACGACGAGCGGGGTGAAGGCGCCCGTCGCGGGCACGTAGCTCCAGATCTGGCCCGCCTCGGGACTGAGCGAATGGGGACGCTTGCGGTAGAGCGCATCGCCGCGCCGGGTAAAGAGCAGGGTCTGGCCGTCGGGGCTCATCACGGGATCGCCCGCCGGAAGATCGAAGACCAGCCGCTCGGCCATGCGCACGTCGGTGCGGATGCGCAGGATGCGGCTGCAGGTCTTGGGCCCGGCCTGATCGCGGAAGCCGAGACACAGGAGCTCGTCGTTCCCGGGACACCACGCGCGCGGATACGTCGTTTCGGAATGATGCGTGATCTGCCGGACGCAGTCCTTCTCGATGTCGAAGACGAACACCTTCATCCCGCCGTCGCGATCGGAGGCGAAGGCGATCTTCTTGCCGTCCGGGCTCATCACCGGCCAGGAATCGGCGGAATTGCCGGTGCCCAGTCGCCGCGCATAGCCGCCCAGCGTGGAGGCGACCCACAGATGATCATTCCACTCAAAGGCAAAGTGCGAGCCATCGCCGTCTACACTCGGATTCGATCCAAGATAGATGCGCGTCCAGTCCTCCGCCGACCGTTCGTCGGCCCGACAAACCGCCGCCACCAGGACAACCCCCAGGGCGAGCGGCAGAATCCCCCGTTTTTCCATGGTGTGCGCATTGTATCATATTCTAGCCGAATTTACACCCCGTGCACGCCGATGGAACGGTCACCCGCGGCGCTCGGCGACGGGATACGCGAAGGACGGATGCGCCCTGAGGGCTTCGACGAACCGCGCGGCCTCCCATTTCGCCATGGCGAGGTCATGCAGGAGGAAGTTGCCGCAGTTGACCGCCGTCGCGCCGGGGACCTCGCCCGTGTAATCGCGCAGATACTCGAACGCCGCGACAACGAGCGGGTAGATCTCCTGCGGCGTCGGGCGGCCCTTGACGATGAGATAGTTGCCGGTGAGACAGCCCATCGGCCCCCAGTACACGATGCGATTCCGCCAGACCGGATCGTTCCGGAGGTACGTCGCGACGATATGCTCGATCGTATGCAGCGCATTCGGATGCACCGCCGGCTCCGCGTTCGGACGCTTCATGCGCACATCGAACGTGGTCGCATAGGCGTCGCCGAAGGTGTCGATGCGCGAAACGTAGATGCCGGGAACGATCCGCGTGTGATCAACCTGAAAGCTGGGAATAAGATCCATGATGCGTCAATTATACCAAATCCGGGCCCGGAAGGCGCGCGGCGCCCCTTTCATCGACCACCGCCGTCAGTCGGACGTCGTGCGGTTCGTCCGGCAGGTCGTCGACCATCTGAAAGGCATGGGCGACGCCGATCTTCACCGCGTCCTCCCGCGCCCCGGCCATCAGCCGGTCGTACCAGCCGCCGCCATAGCCGAGGCGGCGACCGTCCCGCGTAAAGGCCAGCCCCGGAACGATCCACACGCCCACCTGCTGCGGACGGACGGGATCCGCCGCCGCCGGTTCGAGAATCCCCATCGGGCCTTCCCGCAGATCCCCGGGACACAGGCTCTTCAGCCGTGCGAGCCCGTAGGCCGTCCCGTTCCAACGCGGCGCCGCGACCGTCATCCCGACTTCCAGCGCCCGCCGGATGAGCCGCGTCAGATCGATTTCGTCGGGCGAAGCCAGATAGACCGCCAGCGCGGCCGCGCCCCCCGGCGGCACCAGGCACGGATGAGCCGCGACAAGGCTGAACAGCTTGTCGCCGATGACCGCCGACGCCCGCGCCTTCTCGTCGGGCGCGAGCGCCTTGCGCCGCGCCCGCATTTCGTTTCTGATCGTCTGCTTGTCCATCGCCCCTTCCCTACGGCCCGTCATTCGTTATCGAGCGCACGCAGGAGGGCGTCCACCGTGATGAATTCGCCGCGCCGGCGCAGGACGAGGATGCGCGAGATGAGCGCGCTTTCGAAATCGGTAAGCCGCACGCCGTCCTTGCGGTCCTGCAGGATGCGCAGGAGGTCGTTCACCGTGACCTTGGCCTTCGGCTCGTCCTTCGGGACGAAGAGGCCGGTCACCGCCATCGCGACGCAGGTCAGCGGCGCAAGCGCCGCCGAGAAGATGCGGAAGAACGGCGCGAGCCTCAGACTGCGGCGCAGGGGACGCATCGAACAGAAGAGCTTGGGCAGGAACTCGCCCAGATAGAGCGCGGCAAAGGCCGAGACGACCGTCCACCCCGCATGACCGGTCGAAGAGTCCGCGAAGAGGCGCGAGCCCAACGCCGCCGCCGCCGAGGAGAAGACGACGTTCGCGAGGTTGTTGCCGATGAGAATGGTCGTCAGCGTCCGGTTCATCGCATTGAGTGCGCCGTCGACGATCTTCGCCGTGGCGCTACCTTCGCGCGAAAGGTGCAGGATGCGTCCGCGGTTGACGGACATGAACGCCGTCTCCGAGCCGGAGCAGAACGCGGACAGGGCCAGAAAGAGGACGATGGCCGCCGTCAGGAGAAGGCTGACGATCATGCGTCGTCCTCCTCGGTCTTCTCCACCGCCTCATCGGTTTCGGCCAGCAGCTTCTCGTCGCTGTCCGCGCCCGGACGCTCCAGCACGTCAAGCCGGACGAGCGTCACACGGCGTTTGCGGCGCTTGAGAATCGTCGCGCGCACGCCCCCGGCCTCGATCTTCTGCCCGACATGCGGGATGCACTCGGCCTGACAGGCGATCCAACCGGCGAGGCGGTCGGCGTCCTCCGCTTCAAGTTCGATGTTGAGCGCGCGGTTCACCTCCTCGATCGAGGCGCGTCCGTCGATGACCCACGTGTTGCGCGCCTGGCGGACGATGGACGGCTCGTCGTCGCTGCGCCCGAAGACGGCGGGGCCGAGGATAAGCTCCATGATGTCGTTGACGGTGATGATGCCGGCGGTGCCGCCGTATTCGTCGAGGACGACGGCCATCGGCTTTTTCGATTTCCGCAGGACGACGAGCAGATCGTCCAGCGTGATCTGCTCGGGCACGAAGAGCGCCTCCTCGATCTTTCCCGTCGCCGTATCGATGATGCCCTCGATCGCGTCCGGCGTGCGGCGGTAGACGGGCAGATAGTGATGGCGGGTGGCGTGGAGACGCTCGTTGCGCACCTTCTCGGGATAGTCCGCATCGTAGCCGACGATATCCACGCGCGGCGTCATCTCGTCGTTGGCATGGAGTTCCGAAAGCCGCAGCACGCCTTCGATCATCTCCGCATCATCGGCGGCAAAGTCGCCGCGCTCGGCGGCGGTCTCCAGAACCGAGACGAGTTCGGCGTCCGACAGCGCGCGGCGTTCGCGCTTCAGCGCGTCCGCAAAGGCCCGCGCGGAAAACCGGAAGGCGACGTTGAACGGCGTGAGGATCGTCCGCCAGAACAGCATGAGCCGCGCACACGGCGACGCGAACCGCTCGGCGTAGCGGAGCGCGAGCCGTTTCGGCGTGATCTCGCCGAAGACGAGCAGGAAGACCGTCATCACCGGCACGGCGGCAAAGCCGCCCCATGCCGGGAAAGCCGTGACGAAGAGTCGGTAGCCGATCGTCGCGATGGCGAAGTTGACGAGCGTGTTGCCGACGAGCAGCGTCGAGAGCAGCATCGCCGAATCGCCGACACAGGCCGCAATCCACCGATCCGCGCGCGGATTACGCCGCCGGATACGCATCCGCTGGACGTCCGTCAGGGAAAAGAGAATCGTCTCCGACCCCGAGAAAAAGGACGAAAGCAGAAACAGCGCCACGAGAGCTACGAAGGAAAGTATGAACATGCCGTACGGACCATTAGCCGAACTGCCCCCTATTATACCAAAATCCATCCAGGGGCATTGATTCTCGCCGACTGCCGCTCCAAGAGGCGTACCGCGCACCGAAATCCGCCGAAAAAAGGTAATTTGAAAACACCATGGCCCGTAATATGCTGTAATTGAAATGTGCTATAATACCTGGAAAGCAAAGGGTCAAGTATGTATTGCGTCAAGGGGGAATGTGAAAAATCTTTTTTCGGAAG
>JBJEWD010000032.1:0-49895 GCA_051884875.1 Kiritimatiellia bacterium | reverse complement strand
TGGCCTCTCACACAAACATTCTTACTGTTATCTCAAACACCAACTCTCAAAGATCAATTGTCGTTCATGATTCGGCTTCGCTTTCGTTCCGCCATATCAGTCGCAACGGAGACATAGTATATCACTTTTTCCGTTCGTTGCGCAAGGGGGAATTTGAAAAAATTTTAATATTTTTATATCTGCATTTTTTCTAGTGAAAATCAGTTAAAAATACTATGATAGATTAGCTCGATCTCCCCGCGAAGCTTTGGACAGAGCGTCTCCTTAGTAGAGAAGAATCCCGCTCTTGTCTTCTATATGCCAGTATGGATTGCGCTAAAACCCCTTGCCGGCTGCCGACACACGGCCAGCGCCACCGCTTCGACGCGGAGGGAGGCGTGCCCGACGGGCGGAAGCGCGGAGAACATACACGGGAGGGCGTTCGAGAAGGCGTTGCGCCCCTTGGTCAGGGGCTTGTCAGCTGGCATCGGCGAGGCGCCGGGCGAGAAGGGGAAGATCAGGGTCTCGTGCCCCGCAGACGACGAAGCAGGAATAGTCGCTCCTGTGCGCCTGAATCCAGACGAAGGCGGCGTCCAGATCGGCGACGAGTCGGCAACGGCCCTCCGCAAGCCGGGTGCCCAGGGCATCCGAATTGACCGTGCGGTCGGTCGTGCCGCCGGCATCATAGACGGGCAGGAGCAGGAGCTTATCGCACGGGCGAATTGTCTCGTTGAACATCGCCGCGAGTGCATCCATCATCTTGCGTAACGGCGCGTAGCCATGCGGACGCCACACGACGCAGATGCCCTTCGGATAGGCTTCGGCAAGCGTCGTCCACATCGCGTGGAGCTTCTCCGGATTGTGGGCATAGTCGTCGAAAACGGCGGGGACGTCGTCGGGCTGTTCGATCGGACGGGAGGGAATGATGCGCTGGAGGCGGCGTTCGACCCCGCCGAAGGTCGCCATGGCGGCCTTCGCCGCACGGGGATCGCAACCGAGTTCAATAGCCATGCGGACGGCCAGCACGGCATTTTGCCGATTGTGCGCCCCTGGTACGGGAACCGCCATATCCGCATAATCCTCATATCCCTTTCGTCCGTCCACGCACGGCCCCGGCATATCCTTCACGAAGGTGTCGAAGACCGCATCCATCTCCTCCTTGGAATAATGGTCGGCCGAGGCGTTGGTGATGACCGCCGCATATGGCGTGAAGGCGACAAGCGATCTATCGCTTTCGTCGACTTCGGCAACGGCGTACGGGCCTTTGCCGAAACGCACGGCTCCTTCCCAACCCGGCACGTTCGCACCATTGACGCACATCGGATCGAAGCCGCATTCGGCGAGGATATGGCCGAGCATCGCCGTTACCGTCGATTTGCCGCAGGTGCCCGCAACCGCGACAAGCCGATAGCCCGCCAACGCCCGCGCCAGCGCCCGGGCACGGTGGACGACGGGGATGCCGAGCGCCTGCGCTTTCAGGAGGCCGGGATTCGACGCCTCGATCGCCGTCGAGACGATCACCTCGTCCGTCGTCGCGTCAATGCCGCTGCCGTCATCGGGGAAACAGGGGATGCCGAGCGACTCGAGAAGGCGGAGGTTCCGCGTGCCCTGCGTGCGATCGGCGCCCGTCACCTCGTCCCCGAGCCGCCGCAGCGCCGTCGCCAGCGCACTCATGCCCACGCCGCCCATGCCGATCAGATGCCGCTTTGCCATACGTCTACCGCTTGCCGCCGGCGACCGTCTCCGCGATGTTCAGATAATAGGAGCGGATGCGCTCGTAGGCGTTGATGATGTCGAGTTCGGCCAGAACGCGAATGGCCGAACCCGGATCTTCCGGCCCGACGCGCCCGAGCTGCGCCCGCCGACATTCGCGGATGAACTCGTGGATGCCCTTCGCCTCGTTCTGCACCTCCTCAATGCTGATGATCGGCCGCGGCGAACGGATCCACGGGGACACCTTCTCCGCAAACGCCGCCACGCGGTCGTGCACCGCGAGCAGCACCTGGCGGGAGACGTCCGACACGGTCTGGTTCTGCTTGCGCAGACGTTTGACGGCCTTCAGGACGGCCGCCGCCTCGTCGGAAACGGATTCCAGCTCGTCGGTGAAGCGCAGGAGGCGCTGGGCGCGCGCCGCGACCTCGACGGGAAGGCGCTTCGACGTGATGCCGCCGAGGAACTCGGTGATCTCCTTCTGAACCGTATCGAGGATCTCCTCGCGATGCGTGATGTGGCTCTCGACCTCCCGGTTGGACTCGCCCGCGAGCACCCGCCGCGCGCAGGCAAGGAGATCGAGATTGCTCTCCTTCATGAAGCGCACCTCCTCCAGCGCCTGATCGCAGGCAATGACCGGCGAGACGGCCGTACCGATCGTGAGGCTCGACAGATGCGGCTTCTCGTTCTCCGGCTGTCTGACCAGCCGCTCGATGAACCGCGTAAAGGGCTTCACCAGCGGGAAGAAGAGAATGCCGCGGCAGATGGCGAAGACCGTATCGGTGACGGCGATCGGCGCCATCATGTGCGTATAGGCCTGCACGTCCTGCCCGCTCACCCGGACCGTCTCCGGCACATTGTAGTCGGTGAAGAGCCAGGGGCCGACCTTCACGAAGAAGACGTAGAAGAGCGGCACCAGCACGATGGAGCCGATGAGGTTCGAAAGCGAATGCGAGAGCGCCGTCCGCCGCGCGTCCGCCGTGCCGCCGAGCGCGGCGATCCAGCCGGTTGCGGTCGTGCCGATGTTCGCGCCGAAGAGGACGGCGATGGCGACCTCGTAGGTGATGAGCCCCTGCTGGGCGAGCGCCATGGCGATGGCGATCGTCGCCGCCGAACTCTGGATGACCGCCGTCAGCAGCATCGCACAACAGGCGATTTTGATGACGCCGGGGAAACTGGCCGCCGACATCGCGGTGAAGATATGTGCGAGATCGGGGTTCTGCTTGATCGGGGCGACGCCCTTCGACATGAAATAGAGCCCGAGGAATACGAGGCCCAGGCCGATGAGCGTAAGGCCCAGGTTGTGGACGCGCTCGCCGCGGATGAAGAAGTACAGGGCGCCGCCAAGGCCGAGACCGATGAATCCGAGCATCTGCGGATCAGGTGCATAGGCGATGATCCAGACGGTCGCGGTCGTGCCGATGTTCGCGCCAATCAGCACGGAGAACGCCTGCGGCAGCGTCATCAGCGCCGTCGAGACGAAACCGACGAGCATGACCGTGATGATCGAGGAGGACTGGACGAGAATCGTCGAGAAGATGCCCGTGCCGACGCCGACGATGCGGTGGCTCGTCGCGAGGGACATGAACTTCCGCAACCCTCCGCCGGCCGTGGCCTGCAACCCCTCGGACAGGTGCTTCATGCCGAGAAGGAAGACCCCGAGCCCGCCTAGGACGGTCACCAGAATCGTGAGAATCATCTGCAGCGTACCGGGCTCTTCCATGGCGCGTGTCCTCGCGTGCGGTTATTCGGCCGAGAATTCGATGTTCTTCCAGACACCCTTCGCGGACGCCGAGGCCGCACTGTCGTCATCGGCCCTGAACTCGAAGACCACCCAGTCGCACGTGCCCGGGACATCGACCGCAATGAGCTGCGGCACGTCGCTGCCCTTCATGTTCGCGCGTTCGAAGAGCGTCGTGTTTCCGGCTTTGATCGTGAAGGTGAAGCGGGCCTCGGGACGGTTGTCCGGGTGTGTCGCCACGTGGCCGAGGATGCGGTGGTAGGTGCCGTCAAGGCGGTCGACGATGATGCGCTCGCCGACCTTGACGACCATATCGTCGCCAGCCGCGAACCGATTGACGTTGGTGTTGTTGACGATCGGCATCCTGACGGCCTTGCAGGTAAGCGCGGCGGCGGCGGCCTCGTCCTCTTCGGCGCTCGGCGAAGGATAGGCGGGCGATTCGGCGCGGGCGACGACGGCCTGCGGCATCCGGACCTCCAGAACGACGGTCCGGTCGGTCGGACGCTTCGCGAGTTTCACGTGCAGCGTGCCGCCCTTCTCCGCCGCGTCGTAGTACCAGCCCTGCTTTACGTTCGCATAGAGCCGAACGACGTCATTGGTCGATTCGAGCGGCAGGACCTCGCGGTCGTCGGCAAGCGGACGCGACGGGAAACCCTCCGTCTCCTTCACGAGGACGGCCTCGGGCTTCGCCTGCGTATGGACGAGATATTCGTAGATGCGCGTCTCATGGCGCCCCGTGAAATCGCCGCCGCGCGCGGGCGTGACGACGATCTTCATGTCACCCTGTTCATCGAAGGACGTCGAGACGTTCTCGACGAACACGTGCTGACGCGTGAAGGCGCCCTTCTGGTACTGCAGCGTCTCGCCGTCGTCCTCGTAGATCTCGAACGCCTCGCGCGTGCCCGCCGCGGGCCAGATGTCGAAGGTGAGCGTCGATTTGTCACTGCCGACCGTCGTGAGCGCCCCGGGATACATCGGCAGAATCGCGCCCGCGCGAACGAATACGGGAAGCTTCTCCAGCGTAAGCGGATAGACCTTGAGCCACTGACCGCCCTTCACGCGGCGTCCGTCGTTGTAGTCGTACCAGTCGCCTGCAGGCAGGTAGATGCCCTTGCGCCACCAGCCCTTATTCACCTTTTCGGAGGTGTAGACGGGGGCGACGAGCACGTCCTTGCCGATCATGTACTGGTACTTGGTCGATTCGTCGAAGGTGACGGGATCGTCGGGATAGTTCCAGACCATCGGACGGACGATCGCCGCGCCCGTTTCGTAGCTCTGGCGCATGAGCGAGTAGAAGAACGGCGTCAGGCGGATCTTCTGCTTGAGGTAGTCGCGGCAGATGGAGCGGTACGGCTCGGGATAGCTCCACGGACACTTGTTCATGTGGCTCCAGCCGTTCATGACGTACATCGGCAGCGTCCAGCACTTCCACTGCAGATCGCGCGTGTACGTCTCGTTCGAGCCGCCGAAAATGCCGTCCACGTCACTCATCGAATACGCGAAGCCCGACATCGAGGAACCCGTGAGCGCGGGAATCGAGTAGCGGATCAGATCCCACCCGCCGTACTCGTCGCCAAGCCAGGTTATACCATAGCGCTGCGTGCCCGCCCAGCCGAGCACCGTGATGACGAACGCGCGCGCGTCGGCGTTCTGCGTGATGCCGTTGAAGGCGTCGGCATTGCACTGGAGCGCGTGGTGCGCCTTGTATGCGCCGCCCTGGCTCGTCCACGCGACATCGAGCTTCTGCACGCGCGTACCGGCCGTACCGACCTCCCACGCGATGCGGTCAAGCTTACCCTCGGTCCAGAGGCCCGTCTTGATGTTAAGCTGATTGAGATAGTCGACGACGGACGCCAGGAGAACGTGCCCGCAGCCGTAGCCGTCGTTCACGAGAATCCACCCGATGGGCATATCGGCGTCGCGATAGGCCATGGCAACGCGCCTGACGACATCAGGCGTCGTCTCGACGAAGGAGCCGTCCTCCGCCTGCTTCGGATACTTCGTCGCCTTCTCGCGCGTCATGTACGCATCGGCGTCGCCAAGCTCCAGCCCCCACATCGGCAGCAGGTTCGGCCGCCCCGTCGCCTCGGTGTAGCGGTCGATGACCTCGGGGAAGCCGCCCGCAACGAAATAAAACGCGTCGAAACGGTTCTCCTCGTGCGTCAGCGCGCAGGTGTCGGCGGCCGTGAAATCGTAGGAACCGGCCGCAAAGGTGTGGCGCAGCACGCCGAAACCCTCGGACGAGAGGAAGAACGGCGCAGGATTGGGACACCCGTTCTCGGCCCAGTTGTAGTCGCAGTCGATGCGCATTTTCTTGCCCTTGTGCATCAGATGCCCGACCTGCTGGCCGCAACCGTAGTAGCGCACGTCCGTATCGGAGACGAGCGTCTGCGTGCAGGCGCCGTCCGCAAACTTAAGCGGCTCCGCTTCGGCGAAAATGCGATTGCCGCGAAAATCGGCGACGGACATCTTCTCGGTCGCCTTGTCGAAATCCACGGTGAGGGACGAGGTCATGAAGGTGAACTTCCCGTCCTTGTCCGCAAAGCGAACACCCGTCGCATCCTCCGCATAGCCGTCGACGAGGATCTGCGCGGCGCGCTTCGGGTCGTTCTTCCTGTCCGCGAAATCAAGCGTATAGGTGCGGTTCGTGCCCTCGCCCTCCCACAGCTTCGGCGCCGCCTCCACGCGGAAGACGTCCGGGCGGTAGAAGCGAACGACGTACTCGACGTCGGAATCCGTCTTGAGCGAAAAGGCCTTGGAGATCCCGTCTTCGGGAACAAGACGAACAAGCGCCGCTTCAGCAGCGACGCCGATCAGGAGGACAAGACCGAGAGTGAGGATCTTCTTCATTTGATCAATCCTAGGATCAGGCAGGTGAAGCCGAGGCCGAGACAGATCCCACCCAGGACCCGCGCA
This sequence comes from Kiritimatiellia bacterium, assembly GCA_051884875.1. Lineage (GTDB taxonomy): Bacteria > Verrucomicrobiota > Kiritimatiellia > RFP12 > UBA1067 > UBA1067. The sequence goes on along the minus strand of JBJEWD010000032.1, from coordinate 43,549 downwards.
CGCCAATTTCGGCGGAAAACAATGTCAAGCCCCTTCTCAAGGCGCCACGGGTAGAACATCCCGTACATGCCCACGACCGCCCCCAGATAGACGACCGCGACGAGGAGCTGGATGGAATCGAAACCATGCGCGGGCAGTAGCGGCCGCGTCACCTTGAAGAGCTCGGATGGAATCAGCATGAGGATGCCGCAGAGCGCGCGCACCGGCAGGTGCTTCGCCATCCATATAATCGTCAGATACGACAGCACCACCGCAAGCACCCAGACGAAGATCCCGCCGGACTTCTCCTTCAGGAGCAACGCGTCGAAGACGTCGATCCCGATCGTGGCGCATTCGTACGCCGTCCACAGCCAGGCGATGCAGGTAAGAACCGCCGCGCAGGCGCGGCTCGTGCGGAATGCCTCCGTAAAGGACTGCGAAAGACGGGGGGAAAAGAAAGTGACCCCGCCGAAAGCGAGGAGTGGAACACCTAGAACTATTCCCCAGAGTAATATCATTGAACTGGAGGTGGGAAGCGGAGTTGAACCGCTGTAAGCGGATTTGCAGTCCGCGACCTAACCGCTCGGCCATCCCACCTTACGTTGTTCGTAGCAGTGGCCCGTATTGTAGCAAATTCCGCCGAAACCTTCAATACGCCACCGCAGGTAATGGGTTGGTCGGTTGTGCGGCGAAGAACGAGCCGCGCAACCGACCTACCCGCAGCAGGGGTACGCTTCGCTGGGGGTGAGGGCGGCAGGGTTGCGCGGCTCGTTCCTTGCCGCGAACCGACCTACCCATTACCATTTTCCTTTCACATCAGGTTGACAGGCGATGAAGGGCTGTGCTATCATACGGCTTCAAGTTGCTGTCGGTAGTTGATCCTGAAAATGAACACCTTGTCTGAGACAATTTCAGCGCATCAATGCGCGCGCAAGCGCAAGTATTCTCGCCAACCGAGACTTCCCGGTTGGCGCGGTCGTTTGCGACGGGCGGCTGACTCCCTGCGTCCCTCAATAGGGGGGGGGGAGCTATCTTAGGATAGCGCCGCCGAAACCGACTTATTCGATAATATATCTGCGTGCCATCGCCGCGGCTGGATTGCCGTGTTGCGATGGCCGTCTGCTTTTGGATTGCAGCAGGCGTATTGTTTTCGTGCAGCTGCGGTTTTCAGGGTACAATTCCAACCTAAAGGGGGCAAATCAATGAAACAGCCATTATTCGAACGATTGGTTCTATCGGCCATCGCCATTGCCTTGTGCGGCTCAGCCGCCGCTGTGATGCCGGTTGCCGGCTGGAAAGGGAATTTTCCCTCTTCGGCGCAAGATTTCCGCAGTCTCTACCTCGTGCCGAATAGCGGCAATACGGTAGCGGCGGACGGCTCGACGATTACAATCGGCGAAACCAAAGGTTTTTATCTAAGCGCGAAGGCTACTGCAACCGCCTGGCCGGTCACGCCGGTGACGGTGGTGGCGGCCGTCAAGAATCCGCAAACCGGCAAGCCGGTTCTCGTTGCCGGTGTGAACGGCGACAACAGCCGTTTCGGCATGATGGTCAACGGCGAAAACAAACTGAGCGGTATTTGGCAATCGAACGAATATGCCGCGGTTGCACCGACGATTGAGGTGGCCGCCGATTCGTCCGAGATCAAGTACTTCGGCTATGCCTACGATAAGGCTTCGGGTTCGCTGCTCGCCTACGACGGGGCAACCCAGGAAATGCCCAGTCTGGTTATGGGGAGCTACGACATCATATCCGTCTGTCTGGGTTCGCTGTATGACGACACGCCGGCGACGGGGGCGGAATATTCGGCCGTCTTCTTTTTCCGCACCGCGCTGAGCGCCGAGGAACTGGCGAAATGGACGACTGCTCCGGTGACGGAACTCACAGCCGACCGGCATGTCGAATTGGTCACGGATGCGACCGTCGCGGCATCGCTCTCGGTCTTGTCGCTCGAAATCACCGCCCCGCTTGCGCTGACCATCGGCGAGGGCGCGGTCTTGACGGTCGAAGGCGGCGTTTTCGCCAACTCGAAACTGACGGCGAGCATCGATTGCGCCAATCGCACGACCGGCTACCTCATCAAGGGTCCGATCGCCGGCGAGTTGGAGTGGACGCTCGAAAATGCGCCCGAGGGCGCGAAGGCCGTGCGCACCGAGGGAGGCCTCTTCTACTATGACGCCGGGGTGCACAAGGTGATCAGCCTCAATTTCGGCGCCACATCGGCCACGGCCCATTCAGGGCTTTTCCCGGTTGCCGCGGATGCGTGGGTGAACAACGGGTCGGAAAAAACGGGCTCGTCGACCTCACTGATGCTCGGCTACAATTGCGGCGGCGCGCGCGTCAGCATGGCAGATGCGCTCGACGGCGCCAGTCTCGAGTGGTCGGCAGGTGGTGTGTATTATTGGACTTCTGCAACGGACTACTGCCTTAAGAGCTATCTCGACGATTCCAACACGACTGACGGTACGCTCATCACGCTCACGGGCATTCCGTTCGAGACTTACGATGTCTATATTTATTCGGCGACCGATACGGAAAGCCGCTATTTCGAACCGGTCAAAGTCGCCGCCTACGACGACGACGAGCCGACGCTCGTGCGCTACACCGTCGACACGAGCGGCGATGTTCTGGAGGTTGAGGATACCGAAGGGGCCGGACGCTGGGGCTTTTCGCAGGGTAAGACATCCAATCTCGGTCGCAATGTGATGCGCCTGCCGGGTCTGACGGGTGCTAACCTCAAAATCAACAGCTTACGGTTTGATGTTAATTATGCCCGCGCCGGCATTGCGGCCGTCCAGATTGTCGATCACGCTTCGTCCAGCGCGTTGCATAAAATCAGGGCCACGCTGACGGCCGATGCCAAGTGGTCGGAGCTCGAATGGAGCGAGACTGTTGCCGACTGGACCGCCCAGGGCGATGCGTGGATATATCTGACGAACAATGGCGCCGAGCCGATCAAGATCACGGTCGATACCCCTGTGTCGGTCAAGGGTGTAGTCCTCGCCGGTACGGGCGACATCATCCTCGAAGACGACGCCACGCCAAATCTCGCGAGCGCGAATGCCATCGACGGTGCGGATTTCTCCGGCACCTTGACGCGTCGCTGGACGGGCGATCTGGGATCGATTTCGTTTAGCGATCTTTGTGCCAAACAGCCGGTGTCGGGCATTCCCAACGCACGACAGATGGTCGAGATCGCCGGCACGGCGACATTGACCGGACAAAACACCCAGACGATCCCCATCACGGTAAGCGGCCAGGTTCAGGGCGATTCCTCGCAAGTGATGCTCGCGAAAACGAATTCGGCGCTCTTCTGGGTGAAACCGGGCGGTTCCTTCACGGCTAATGCGGCGACTTTTCTCGGACAGCAGAATACGAGCGAGCTACGCATTACCGGCGGCAACTTCAACGCGGCCGGCAGCGGCTATCTCTACCCGAACGGCGGTTGGGGCAATGGAACATACAAGTTGTATATTTCGGAGGGCGGCAGTTTTACGGCACCGTTCCGCCCGTATGTCGGAACATCCTTGACCACCAACTTCAAGGTAGAGGCGGACGGCGAAAATTCCATCTTCGCGCCGGCCGATCTGTATACCTCGTCGGGCAATAACGACGTTGCAACCAAGCGTGAACCGTCGAACTTTCGCGTGACGCTGACGAACGGCGGCATCTTTGCGCTGCCGGTAACGGGCGTCCCGAACTGGCTGCCGGTTTACGCGACTGCAGGTACAGGCAAGATTGCCGTGCAGGAGCCGGAGACCGAGGGCGACTTGACGCTGTACTGCGATCTGAACACGACCGAAAACGCAGCGACCGGCAACCTCAGCTTTGATACCGGTGTCAAAACCGTGACGCTCGCCGGCACGTGGAATGGCGAGGGTGCGTTGACCAAACTCGGCACCGGCACGCTCGCCCTGGGAACGGCGCGGCCGAAATTGGCGGGCGTTGCGGGCAATCTGAGCTTCACGGCGACAGCGGATGAACGGCTGGCGAACAAGATTCAACTGCCCGCCGGCGGCGATCTCTCCGACTTGACGCTTGGGTAGGTTTCGGTCGTGGACAGCGAGGGCACTGCGGTGGAGATCGAGAGCGTAACCTACGATGCGGAGACATCGCTCGCGACGATTCAATTCGCGGCGCGCATTCTCGAAATCACCGAATCGACGAATCTGGCGGATGCGCTTAACGATGCAACTTACGACCGGGTCTATTTCATCGGCGGCGATACGCTGGAGACGCGGATTACGATCACCATCGATTGCGAACTGCCCGCCGATACCGTCTTTACCGTGCGCGGCAATGTCCAGTTTTTCGCCGCCGAGGGCTATGCGGTGCCGTATGGTTCGCTCGTTTACGAGAGCGGGGCCGCATTGACGGCAACCGAGGTGCCTGCCAACTTCACGATTCCGTCCGGGTGCACCCTGCGGCTTGTCGGCGGCACGGCAGAAAATCCCCTCGCCGTCGCCGAACTTACCGTCAGCACCGGCGCTACGCTTACCATCGCATCCGGCACGACGGTTGCCATGACCGGCTCTCAGAAGATCAGCGGTACGATCGTGGTCGAACCCGGGGCGACCTTGCAGCTCATGACCGGCGATATGCTGGTTTATACTGCAAATGTCGTATTTCATGTCTACGGCACGCTCGATCTGGGTACGTGGCGGCAGAGCGTGCGGGCGGGGATGCGCTTCCATTTCTACGGCGGCGCGACCGTCAAGGGCTATGGCGACACCTACGGCGCCATCGACTGCTATAATGCAGCGCATACCGAAAGTATGCAGTTCCATCAGTATGACGGTGCCGAGACGCAAGACATCCACCTGTATGCGACCTACCGGATGCGCATGAGCGTGCGCATGAATGTCGATGCCGGAGTGACGGTCTACTGCCACAAGTCGAGCAACGGCACGGACGAACGGCCGCTCATCTACGATGCTGTCGGCTACAACAACTACAATCCGATGACCAAGACGGGCGAAGGGCGTCTGGTGCTGGTCGGCCAGGAACTCATCCCCGGCCCGTCATCGTTCAGTGATAACGCCTGGAACGACAGTTCCATTTTCACGGCCGTGTTCAGCAATCAGAGCGCGACGGTCGGCACCACCTTGACGGGCATCAGTTACGATGCCAACAGCGTGGTCAAAATCGATGCCGACCGCACCATCTATGTGGATAAGGACTTTGCCTTGCCCAATAATGTACATGTGACGAACGGCGCAACGCTCATTTTCGGCCATAACGATTACAACAGCAACAACGACCGAAATATCGTCGAAGGTTCTCATCTTGAAATCGACGAAGGGGCACAGGTGCTCTTCGGCTATTGGGCAGACTATGTGCAGGGCTATGCGGAGCTACCTTCCGTAACGATCGATGGCGCGGGGCTGTGGGGGCTTTATCACGAACATGCGACGTATCTCAAGGTGCGCGGCACGGTCGATGGTACGGCCATCCTCGACCTCAACGAGAACAGCAGCGGCAAGATCAAAGTAGTGAACGCAACCGGCGCGATCAACACGCCGGTCAAGAAGACGAAGGGCAAGGCCTGCGTCATCGACACGGCGAGCGAACCAGGCATGTCGATCTACTGCCTGCGCAATACAGGCCTGATGATTATCATGCGCTGAATTTATGCCTGTTGCGAACAGTTATCCAGGCCTGCGGACGATTCTGTCCGACGGACGTGTATTCGCCATCGCCGGCCTTTGCGCCTTGGTTGCGGCGGGCGAATGCATGGCTGCCGCAGACAAGGGGGCATCATCGCCGGCTTCGTTCACCTTGCTCTCCTGGAACGTCTATCAGCAGGGGACGATGCAGGAGAACGGATATGAAACAATCGTCGGTGAGATCGTCCGTCTCAAGCCCGATCTGGCCGTGCTTGTCGAGGTCCGCAATTACGGTAAGAAGGACTGGCTCGCACGCCTGGTCGGCGATCTCGCCGCCCGGGGCGAAAATTACTACACCCACTGGAGCGAGGGTGCGGGCGTCATTTCGCGCACGCCGTTTGCCGATACGGTAATCTGGCCGGGACCGCGCGGCAATGTCCGCAAGGCCGTGACTGAAATCGGCGGCTCGGCAATTGCGCTTTATGCGGGGCATCTCGACGCGAGCCATTGCGCCTACTACGGTGCCTACCGCTATGCGGATAAAACCTTGAGCGAGCGCGAGCGACAGGCGGCGGTAGCCAAGCTGTTGAAAACCAACACCGTTTCGGATCGCGACAATATGGCCTACGCGGTGCTGAACGATGCCAGACAAGAGCTCGCCAGGGGGCGCGATGTCATATTTTGCGGCGATTTCAACGAGACTTCGCATCTTGATTGGACGTGGGAGACCCGTGACGTACGCAGCCACAGCGGGTTTGTCGTGCCGTGGACGGTTTCGACCGCGTTGTCGGGCGATGGCTTTATCGACGCCTATCGCAAGCTGTATCCAGACGCATTGACACACCCAGGCATTACGTATCCGGCGATGATGGACGGAAAAGATCCGCAGCGCATCGCCTGGGATAAAACCGCCGACGAGCGCGAACGCATCGATTTCATCCATTATAAGGGCACGCGCATCGAGGTTGCCGACATCAAGATCTACGGCCCGCGCGATTCGGTGGGTTTCGGGCGCGCAATCCGCGAGGATACGCAAGATCCGTTCTTGCCGCCGCAAGGTCTGTGGCCGAGCGACCACAAGGGACTGTGGGCGAAATTTACCATCAAAGAAGAAGGAGAAAAGCAATGAGCAAGTTGGTTTCGAGAAGATCGTTCATTCAAACCGGCGCTTGCGCGGTCGCAGCCGGGATAGTGTCGCGGAGCGTGGCGGCAGAGGCGAAAAAGCCGGCGCGGGTGGTGCTGATTGGACTTGACGGCATCCGCACCGACGGTCTTGAACAGGCCGATACGCCAAACCTCGACCGGCTGTTCGCGGAAGGCTCTTTCTCATGGACAACGCGCGACGTAATGCCATCGGTGACGCTGCCTAACTGGACGAGCATTTTTCTCGGGTCGGGACCGGAACGCCACGGCGTGGTGGAGAACGTCTGGTCGCCGACGAAGAATCGCCTTGCGCCCGTCGTGACCGATGCCGAAGGTTATTATCCATCGCTTTTCCAGTTGCTCAAAGAAAACGTGCCCGGCGTCAAGACGGCCTACTACTGGAATTGGAAGCCGCTGATCAACACCATCAACCGCAAGCATCTCGACGAACATGTTTTCGAAGAAAACGACGGTTTTCTCGGCAACTACGCCAGGACGTTCGAGTTCATCAAGCTGCACCGCAACGAGCCCACGCTGGTCTTTCTCTATGACGTCCATACCGACCATGCCGGCCACCAGCACGCCTGGATGAGCGCAGAATACCTGGCGGCCATCAAGGAGACCGACGCGGCGGTTGGCGAGCTGGTGGCAAAGATGAAATCCGAGGGCCTCTTTGAAGGCACGCATTTCATGTTTTTAACCGATCACGGCGGCAAGGGCAAAGGCCACGGCGGCGTATCCAAAGAGGAAATGGTCGTGCCGTGGGGCATTACGGGCCCTGGCATCAAACGGGGCTACCGGCTTGAGTGCATCAACGACACGATGAACACCGCGCCGACCGTGGCGGCGCTTTTTGGCGTGCGGCAGTTCCCGGCCTGCTGGCAGGGACGGGTCGTCGAGGAAGTGTTTGCCTAAAGGAGCCGGCACCAATGAAGGTCAGCATGGTTGCAGCGTTGGCGGCAGGGTTCGCCGCGCTCGGCGGTTTTGCGCGAACCGGTGAAGAACAGGCCCGAACCCAGGCGCGGAGCGTCCATCTCACCTATCGCGACTGGCCGAAGCCGGCAACCGTTTTGTACAGCGAAGCGACGGTTGAAGAAGAGTATCCCGGCAGTTACTTCTGCCTGAGTGCCTTCAACGGCGGTTATGGCGGCGTGCAGACGCTGCCGGATGGCTCGCATTGGCTGATTTTCTCGGTATGGGACAAAGGCAACGCCGAAACCGATGCCCGGAAGGTGCGCCGTGTACAACACGAATACGCCGGCGAGGGCGTTGAAACCGCGCGCTTCGGCGGCGAAGGAACAGGCGGCAGGGCTATGGCCAAATGGCCTTGGGCCTTGGGCAAAACCGTGCGCTTCGCCGTTTCGACCGCCGCAGTCGAGGACGACAAGACCGCATACACCGGCTGGATCTGGGACGATCGCCACGACGCGTGGTTTCGCATCGCCACGTTCGTGTCGGCCGTCAACCGTACGCCGGGCAAATTGACCGGCTGCTATAGTTTTGTCGAAGACTTCTTGCGCAACGGCGAAAGCCGCCTGCACGCGCGCCGGGCGCGCTTCGGCATGGTGTGGGGATATGGAGAACAAGGCTGGGGAGCGGCTGCGGCCGCGAGCTTCAGCGGCGACGGCAATACGCTCGATACCATCGATTGTACGGCTTTGACGGGAGCGATCGAGTTGACGACCGGCGGCACGACGGTGCAGAAAACCGCTCTCAACGCGGTCGTCAGACCGTCCGCACCGCCTGCGGATGGCGCATCGGCCCGCTATCGCGCGAAACTGCTCGAGGCAATTGCAGCAGCCGCGCGCGATACGCCGCGCGATCTCGATTTCGGCGTAAGGCTGTTTTGCCCACCGCCCGTCGGCGCCCGTCGCGGGGAGTGGCTGCAGCTGCCGGCGCGCGAGCTTGGCGACGGCCTGCATCTCGCCGAAAAGGTGTACGATGCAGGCGCCTACCGCCGGCGCGTATTCGAATTGTCGGCCGGGCAGCCGGTGATGATCGGACGCATCAACTTTTTCACCGGGGTCGCCGACGCCGCCGTCAGCGGCAATACCGACGGCGCGGTCGGCTATACCGAGGCCAACTGGTTCGGCATCGAACATCCGATGGCCAAGGTGCGGAAACGTCCGATAGCCGAAGCAAAATGGAGCGAGGCCGACTACCGTGCGCTTTCCCAGCGCATCGCGTTGCCGAAGCTTGCCGGCGGCGAGAGGCTGCGCGTTACCTTCAATTGGACGGCGCTTTCGCGGCGATTGGACATTGCCGGGGTGGCGCTTGAAGACGGACAGGGCCGGACGGTCGCCGAAGACCGGCACGATGGCTTTGCGGGCTTGAGCCGCGAAAGGAACGTTTATACGCTGACGGTTCCCGAGGAGCTTCATGCCGGCACGCTCGTGGCCACCTACAAATATGTGGACGGCTACCGGAGCGAAGGCGAGATACGGGTCGAGACGGATCGGCCCACGGCGGTCGATGGTTGGATCGAGCGCGGCTTCAGGATAGAGCCGGGGCGGCCCTGGACATTTTCCGTTGTCGAAGGCAAATACGCCCCGGGACAGCTCAGGCGGGATTTCCAGGCGTACATCGAGGCGGAGCGGGCGCATCCCTACCGTATCTTTGCGCACTACAACAGCTGGTTCCATCTTGGCATCCACACCTATCAGAACGAAGATCCGCTCCGGCGCATGACCGAAGAGAAGTGTCTCGCGGCGATCTGCGACGTCTGCGACCCGTTGCGCCGGCGCGGTGTGACCCTCGATTCGTATCTGTGGGACGACGGCTGGGACGAGTGGAACAGCCTCTGGGAGTATCATCGCGGTTTCCCGCGCGGTTTTGCGCCATTGGTGAAGGCCGCCGCCGCCCGCGGCGGCGGAATCGGCGCGTGGCTTTCGCCATGGGGCGGCTACAACCGGGCGGCGGCGATGCGCAAGGCGTACGCCAAACAGATCGGTTTGCCGACAAACGCGCAGGGCATGAGCCTGGCGGAGCCGAAGTACTACGCCGCTTTTCGCGACCGCTGTCTGCAGATGATCCGCGACTACGGCATGAACATGTTCAAGTTCGACGGCATCGGCGGCGGCTCGTGGGCGACGGGCGTCAACGCGAAGACTGCGCCCGACCTGCAGGGGCTTTTTACGCTGATCGGCGAACTTCGCCAGGCCAAGGGGGATGTTTTCATCAACTGTACGGTCGGCACCTGGCCATCGCCGTTCTGGGTGCTACACGCCGACAGCATTTGGCGGGGCGGTTCCGACTGGGGCGCCGTCAAGGGCGAAGGCCATTTGCGCGAAAGGTGGATCACCTATCGCGACGACGTGATTTACCGCCGGTTTGCGAAGCCGTGCCCGCTGTTTCCGCTCAACTCGCTGATGATGCACGGCATTATCGTCACCGATGTCTACGGAATGCCGGTCAGCGACAAGGATGAAGATGTGCGTGCGTTCGCGAACGAGGTCTGGATGGGCGTGGGTTGCGGCACCGGACTGCAGGAATACTATATCAACCCTGAACTGATGAGCGAGAAGTGGTGGGATATTCTCTCCGGCGCCATCGGTTGGGTGCGGGCAAACGCGGCGGTGCTGCGCGATGTGCACTGGGTCGGCGGCGAACCGGGTGCGGGCGAGGTTTACGGTTACGCGTCGTGGTCGCCGCGCAAGAGCATTGTCGTATTGCGCAACCCGTCGGCTGTCGCCCAAACCTGGCCGATCGACTGGCGCCGGTTGCTCGAATTGCCGGAAGGCGCGGACGTCCCCCGCCAAATCGGCTGTCGCTATGCCGCTTCAGGCAGAAGCATTGCCGGGCTGTTCAATGCCCGCGGCGAGATTGCGCTCGATCCATTCGAGACGGTGGTGATCGAGTTGCAATAGGCAACGGGCTTGCGCATGGTGGCAAATCCCGCGACCACCGTTCAGGACCGGACGATGTTCGCGCCCAGGGCGGCGAGTTCGTTTTCGACCGCCACGTAGCCGCGATCGACGTTCTCGGCGTTGAGGATGCGCGATTCGCCCTTCGCCGCCAATGCCGCGATGACGAGCGCGATGCCCGCGCGGATGTCGGGCGAGCTGAAGGTGCCGCCGTAGAGCGGAGAAGGACCCGTGACGACCACACGGTGCGGATCGCACTGCACGATCTTCGCGCCCATCTGCCGGAGCTGATCCACGAAATAGAGCCGCGACTCGAACATCTTTTCGAAAAAGAGGCACGTACCGCGCGTCTGCGTCGCCAGAACGATCAGAATCGACAGGAGGTCGGACGGGAACGCCGGCCAGGTGCCGTCCGCCACGGATGGAATCGCATCGCCGAAATCGTAGTGCATCCTGAGACGCTTCTTCGGCACGTATCGGAGCGTCTTCTCGGCGGCGGAGATGGACCAGGTCACGCCGAAACGCTTGAATGCGCCCTCCAGCACGGCGAAAGGTTCGGGGTCGATGCCGGTCAGCACGAGTTCACCGCCCGTCACCGCCGCCGCCGCGATGTAGCTGCCCGCCTCGATGTAGTCGCAACCGACGCGCGCCGCGCAGCCCTTCAGCGCGGCAACGCCCTCGACCCGGATGCGATTGGATCCCGCGCCCTCGATCTTCGCGCCCATCGCGCCCAGCATGTTCGCAAGATCGACGATATGCGGCTCGCATGCGGCATTGTAGATCTCCGTCCGTCCCTTCGCGAGGACGGATGCCATGAGGATGTTCTCGGTCGCCGTCACGGACGCCTCATCGAGGAGAATGCGCGCGCCCTTGAGTTCGCCGCGGAAACTCAGCGATTTGCGCCCCGCCTTCGCCTTCGCGCCCAGCGCCCGGAAGCCCGCGAAGTGCGTGTCGAGCCGCCGATGACCGATTGCGTCGCCACCCGGCGGCGGCAGCGAGGCGCGGCCGCAGCGCGCCAGCAGCGGCCCCGCAAAAAGAAAACTCGTCCGCAGTTTGGCCGCCAATTCGGCGGCGATTCGCGCGGATTTGAGGCGCGGCGTCGCCAACGTGACCGTATGGGTCTTCGCATCGCGCACCACCTGTGCCCCAAAGGTCTTCGCCGCCTCCAGCATGACGCTCACGTCCGCGATGTCGGGGACGTTGGTGAGCGTCACGGGTTCCGCCGTCAGGAGCGTCGCGGCGATCATCGGCAGCACCGCGTTCTTGTTGCCCGAAACGGCATGCGTTCCGGTGATCGTCCTCCGTCCCTGAATGACCAGACTGCCCATCTTCAGGAAAGCGCGTCGAGCCGCCGGGTCTCGCCGAAGACGATCAGCTTGTCGTCGGACTGCAGCCTGTCCGTCCCCTGCGGAATAACGACCTTGCGCGGTTTCACCGGATCGGGATCAGCGCGGCGGATGCAGAGAACCGTCATCCCGATCGTGTTGCGAAAATCGGCCTCCGCGAGCGTCTTGCCGCGCACGCCATCGGGCACGTCGATTTCGGCGATCGAATAGCCCTCGGAGACCTCCAGGAAATCGATGACGTCATGATTCGCTATGGCCCGCGCCAGACGGTGCGCGCTGTCGCGGTCGGGGTAGATGACCGTATCCGCGCCGATACGCCGGAGGATCTTGCCGTGCAGCTCGCTCGTGGCCTTCGCCACCACGTTCGGAATGCCGAGCTCCTTGCAGTTCGCCGTCGCCATCATCGATGCCTCGATGTTGCTGCCGATGGCGACCACGACGAGATCGCACTCGCCGAAGCCGGCCTCCTCCAGAACGTGGGGCTGCGTCGCGTCACCCTGCAGGGCCGTCGCGAACTCGCTCGCGTTCTGCATGGCGGGACGGTTGCGGTCAATGAGCAGAACCTCCATGTTGGCGTTAGTCAGCGACTCCGCCAGCGCCGTGCCGAAGCGGCCCGCGCCGATGATCCCGATGCGCTTCATGTCTCCAGCTCCATTCGGCGGGCCTCGCGGACAAGCCCCTGAGCGTACGGATGCTTCGGCCCCGCGAAGAACGCCGCCGGATCGTCCGCCGTCTCGATGACGCGCCCGTCCTTCATGACCGCCAGCTTCGTCGCCATCTGCGAGACGACGCCAAGGTCGTGGGTGATGAGGAGAACGCCGGAATTCGCCTGATGCAGATCCTTCATGAGCTTCAGGACCTGCGCCTGGATCGTCACGTCCAGGGCCGTCGTCGGCTCGTCGGCGATTACGAGATCCGGTCCCAGCATGAGCCCCATCGCGATCATCACGCGCTGCTGCATACCGCCGGAGAGTTCGTGCGGATAGGCCTGCGCGCGGACCGCCGGTTCGGGGATGCCGACCTTGCCCAGCCATTCGAGCGCCATGTCGCGCGCCGACGCCTTGGTCATCGTCTCGTGCAGGAGAATCGTTTCGACGAGCTGGTCGCCGATGCGGTGCAGGGGCGAGAGCGAACCCATGGGATCCTGAAAGATGACGCCAATCCGCTTGCCGCGCAGCGCCCGCAGCTCGGGAAGCGGCATCGTCAGCGTATCTACACCGTCCAGGAGAATGCGCCCCTTCGGGTAGAAGGCGGGCGGACTCGGCAGAAGCCGCGCCACGCTCATCGACACCGAACTCTTCCCGCTGCCGGATTCGCCCACGATGCCCAGCACCTCGCCGCGGTCCAGCGTAAGGCTCACGTCAATCGCCGCCGCTTGGACCTCCCCCTCGTCATTTCGGAAGGAAACACTCAGATCGTCTATCTCAAGAAGCATAAGGGGTATTTTACCATATTTTACTCCGCCGAAAATACGGATCCGTCCGCCGTTGTGGGCTGAGGAACACTGGCCCCGCGCGCCAGCCGCTGCCGTGCAGATTCCATGGCCTTCCGGTAGGCCCTCTCCAGCGCGTCCAGGCACTTCTCTTCGCCGCGCCAGAAGGGGATGGGGCCGAGGCGCTTCAATACCGGCGTTTCAATCTTCATCGCAAAGTTCCTCCTCCGTTATGCCGCGCAGCTCGATAAGCGTGAACGGCCGGCGCGCGATTTCCTCGCCTAGGATCAGCAACGCCGCGCTCGAATGCTTGCACGGATTCGCATAATCGGGGCAGCTGCACTTCGTCGTCATGTCGTAGCGGCCCGGCCCCAGCCGGCCGCCCGGGAAGAGATCGCAGCCCTCCTCCTTGAAGATGCGCTCGACCTCCAGCGGCAGATCATCGACCAGAAGGCGCGCGATGAGCATCGGCTCTGCCTTGAGCCTCGCGACGATGCGGTCATGCGCGTCCGCCGTCGGCACGCGGAAATCGACCGTCACCTGATACGGTTCGGGACGGCTCCCGACGACCGTCGCCGCGACATGCGGCCCCTCCAGCCGCATCGCCGTAATCTGTCCCGAAAGCGCGTAGTGCTTACCGCGCCCAAGGCGTGCGCCGAGGCCCATCCGCTCCAGCGTCTCCATCCAGCGCTTCGACCACCAGCTGCGTCCCGCCCCCGCGCGCGACTCCTGTGCGCGAATGCCGGAGGCGGAACGGGGGATGCGGATAGGATAGCGCTTCCTACTCATCGAGACGTACCGTCCTTTCAAACTCCTCCGGCGACATCTCGCGCAGGAACTTCTCGCCGTCCGCAACAAGCGACCCCGCGACCCGCGCCTTGCGTTCGAGAATTTCGTCGACGTGCTCTTCCAGCGTGCCCTCGGTGATGAAGGCGTGCACGAATACGGTCCTCTCCTGTCCGAGGCGATGCGCCCGGTCCGTCGCCTGCGCCTCCACGGCGGGATTCCACCAGCGGTCGAAATGGATGACGTGCGTCGCCTTGGTGAGGTTGAGTCCGAAGCCGCCCGCCTTGAGCGACAGAATGAAGCACATCGGAGACGGACGGACGGATGATGACGCGGTTGCCGACCCGTTGAACCGCGCAATCTCCTGTTCGCGCTGCCGCATGGAAAGGCCGCCGTGCAGGAACGGATAGCGCACCCCGAAGCGTTGCGCGAGCATCGTCTGCAGCTGCGCGCCGACCTTCGCGTACTGCGTGAAGACGAGCGCCGATTCGCCGGCCGCAAAAATGGCCTCCAGGAGTTCGCCCAGCCGCGCCACCTTGCCCGCGCCGTCGCAGATGAGCTTCAGGCGCGTCAGGAGCGCGAAGACATCGCCCGGTCGCTTCTCCGACGTGCGGTAGTCCTCGAGCGCCGCCTCATAGTCCTGGCGCTGCGCCGACGACAGCGCACAGTATTCCTTGATCTCGCGCTTCTCCCCCAGTTCCCCCGCGATCTCGGGATCGCTCTTGAGCCGCCGCAGGACGAACGGTTCGAGCGCGTGCCGAAGCCGCTTGCCGGCCGCACTGCGCTCGTCCCGCGCAATGGGTTTCACATAGCGCTCGACGAACGATTTGCGGTCACCGAGAAACGTCGGATTGAGATATTCCTCCAGGCTCCACACGTCCGTCACGCTGTTCTCGATCGGCGTACCCGTCAGGGCAATGCGGCGGCGAACTCCCAGCGCCCGCGCCGCGCGCGCCACCTGCGTATCGGGGTTCTTGATGGCCTGCGCCTCGTCGAGGACGAGTCCGTGCCAGGCCGTCGTCCGTAGAATCGAATAGTCGCGCACCAGCAGCGAATAGCTCGTGATGACGACGTCGGCGTCGCGGGTCATCCGCGCAAAACCGCGCGCAAGCTGCCGGTTATCGCCCTGATGGACGTAGACCCTGAGCCCCGGCGCAAACCGCGCACACTCGTGCCGCCAGTTCGATAGCAGCGTCAGCGGGGCGACGATAAGGGTGGGCGCGGGGGCGGGAGGGGCAGGGGTCGGAGGAACGGCCGCACGATCCAGCAGAATCCAGGCAATCGTCTGCACCGTCTTCCCGAGGCCCATGTCATCCGCCAGCAGCGCGCCGAATCCGTGATCGGTCAGGAACTTCATCCACGCCACGCCGCGCGCCTGATATGGACGCAGGACGGCGTGAAGTCCGGAAATTCCACCGGCGGCGGAAGACCACGCGCACCCGACGGCGGAAGACGCGTTCTTCAGTTCGTTGACGAGTCCGCGCAGCCAGCCGTGTGCGCGCACCTCCTCCAGCTCCAGCCGCCCGAAGGCGCCGACGCCCCGCGCAAAGCCAACCGCCGCATTCACCGTCAGCGCCGCTTCGTCATGCCGCTCCAGCGCACGCAGCGCCTCCTTCAGAATACTGCGGTCGACCTCAATCCAGCGATCACGGAAGAAGACGAGCGTCGACCGCTGCTCCAGCAGGAAGCGGATCTCATCCGCCGACACCGCCTGTCCGTCAACCTTGACCACGAGTTTCGCGGTGACGGCGGAGGCGGACGGCACGACCTTCCCGGACGGATCGGCGGCAAGCAGTTCGGCCTCGGCGGATACCTTGACCTGAATCTCGCAGCCCGTCACCGTATAGCCCGCATCGACGAGTTCGCGCGCGCCGCTTCGGAGAAGGCTTTCCGCTTCCGCCCGCGTCAGCGTGACGACAAGATGGCCGTTCTGACGGCACAGGCCGCGTAGCGGACCGAAAACGAAGGCGGACTGCCCCAGCGCACGCAGCCCCCTGCGCCCTTTCGGAATCCCGCAGCGGAGATTGAATGAAGCGGGGATGAATTCAAAGGCAATGGCCCGCCGCGCCGTGACATCCTCCTCCGCGCCCCCGTGCCATTCGGCGAGGTCGGCGGCAAAGGCGGCACATTCCGCATCGTGCCAGCGGACGAGCCCCGTACGGCTCCTGAGCGCCATCATCCAGGCGTCATGCAGCGTCTCGTGCCTCTGATCCTCGGCGTCTTCGCTGAGGCGCGTCATGCAGGCGGAACGGACATATTCGTCGATCCACGGATTGTCCTCGCCGGGCACGCGCCAACGCGCGTGCCAGCCGTCTTCCTCGTGCACGAGATCGGGGATGAACTTGCCGCGCGCGACGAGCCGGAGCGCCTCACGTTGCTTTGGGCTGAGGGGTTTCATCGGCGGGGGTCTCCTCCGCCGGAGCCTGTTCTTCCTCCTGGGCGACTTCACCGAGGGTCTTGGTTCCGGACAAAAGCGCAACGACCTGCTGCTGGACCTCGCCGAGATTCTCCAGCCGGAGACGCGGATCGAGGATGACGAACGTATCGCCTTGCTTGCGGTCTTCGTAGACGCGGCGAATCGTCCCGTCACCCTGTTCCTTCGCATCACGCTCCACCAGGATCTTCGCGCGTTCGAGCATCACCGCGAGCACGTACACGACGTTCTTCATCGCGGGATCGTCCAAGGTCATCAGCTTGCGGAGGAGTTCGCCGGCGTCTTCCTTCTTAAGGGCCTCCTTCTTCTCCTCCTTCTTTGGCGTAAAGTAGACGCCGTCCCAGAGGGAGAACGGAACCCACTCCCGCGCGGTCGTTTTCCAGCACTCGGGATGACAGTCGAAGCGCTCGTATCCTCCGGCGGTTTCCCGGAGCGCACTCACGAGCGGGGCCTTGTCCACCAGCGGCTTCCCGCAGAAACTGCAGACGTGCCCCCGCGACCGGATGTTCCATTCCTGTGACATGGCGCATATTATAGCAAATTCAGATCACCATCACCCCGCAGACGGCGCGCGGCGGGCGGATGGAACCGCCCGGCTACGGGAAAAGCCGGCGCTGCGTCTTTTGCTTCACCCCTTCCGGCTCGCCCAGCCGGTTGGCGATGTCCGTGAACGCCTTCCAGTCCTGATCGGCGCGCGCGCCAGACCAGAACTTCTGCCCCAGGGTCTGTATCGCCGGGAAGATGCGGTTCCAGTTGTCGGCCTCCGTGTAGGGCGTGCCGTCCTTCTTCTTGCCGAGTGCGTCGTTCCAGAGCGCGAACTTGCCGCCCGCGAGCCGGTCCAGCTTATCATCCGGCACCGTATAGTTGCCGACGTTGCGCGGCTCCCAGTTGTCGTAGAGGTAATGGCAGTTCAGGAAATCGTAGTAGTAGCCGGCGAACGGCACGAGGTAGACGAGGCCATCGGGCACGGACACGATCGAATAGCCCGCCTCAAGCGCCTCGGCCGGCTGGTAATAGGGATTGTGCCAGATGTCCATCGTGATGTCCGGATCGGCGATCACAGGTGTCGCGCCCTTGGCGTGCGTAAGCGCGCCCCACGCGCATACCTTGTAGCCGAAGCTGCGCACCATCATGAACATGTCGTCGGTGAAGGCGCGGAATTTCTCCGCCGCCGCCCGGTTGTACTCATCGGTACCCACATGGCAATAGGGCCCCGCGAAGACCGGATCGTCGCCCGACAGGTACTCGGCGAAGAGCGGCCGCAGCTTTGCGAGCACCTCCTCGCGCTTGTCGAGATCGAAGTGGTCGAAGCCGTACTTCTTCGAGCCGAACTCCGGCCAGATGCGCGTAAAGGCGAGCGAATGGGCCGGCACGTCAATCTCGGGGACGACCGTCACGCCCATTTTCGCGCAGTCCTTCATAAACTGGCGGAACGCGGCCTTGGTGTAGTGACCGTCCTTCGCCGTCAGCTCGGGATAGGTCGTCGATTCGAGACGGAACGCCGCCTGCTTCGTCGACCAGTCGGCGTTCGGGTTCTTCTCGATCTCGTTGTCGTTCAGGTGCACCTGGAGCGTGTTCATCTTGTAGTACGACATCGTCCTGGCGAGATCGTAGAGGAAGTCCAGCGAATGGAACATGCGCCCGACGTCCAGCACGAAACCGCGGACGCGGTACTTCGGCTTGTCGAGAATCTCACCGCACGGCGTCTTCGCCCCGGCGGCCTTGAGCTGCGCCAGCGTCTGGCGACCCCAGACAAGCCCCGTGTCCGTTTTCGCAAACAGATCGATCCCATCCGGCTTGATCTTCATCCAATAGCCCTCATCGCCCAGGCGCCGGTCGCTGATCTTGAATACGGTCACCTTGGCCGCCGACAGATCGCATTCGCCTTCGCACGCCTTCCACTCGGTCGGCTGCGGAACCACGGGCAGCAAAGCCGCCAACAGCATCGTCAGAGTCATATCATAATCCTCCCTTGATGAAATCTGCAAGCGCGTCCTGCCATTTCGGCGTGCGGTAGCCAAGCACGTTGAGAACGCTCTTCTTGAGCGCCGAGCAGCGCGGACGCGGCGCGGGACGCGGAAACTCCGCCGTCGTGCACGGCGTGATCGCCCGCGTGAAGTCCGGACAGAGCCGCTTGATCTCGCACGCGAAATCGTACCACGCGCACTGGTCCTCGCAGGTGCCATGGACGATGCCGCTCACGTCCGGTTTCGTCAGCAGAAACCTGATCACGTCCGCCACGACCTTCGCCGACGTCGGATTGCCGAACTGATCGTCCACGACCTTAATCGGGTCGCCCGGCGCAACGCCGAGCTTCGCCATCGTGTGTACGAAGCTGGGGCCGCCTTTGCCGTAGAGCCAGGCGATGCGCAGAATGACGGAGTTGTCCGGATACAGCATCTGCACCATCTGTTCGCCCGCGAACTTGCTGAGTCCATAGACCGTGCGCGGGCGCGGAATGTCCAGCTCGCTCCAGGCCCAGGGTTCGCGCGGCGGTTCGCCCGAGAAGACGTAGTCGGTGGAGATGGCGACAAGGCGCGCACCTGCGATCTTGCAGGCGAGCGCGACGTTGCGCGTACCCTCTTCGTTCAGCTTGAAGGCGAGCGCGCGGTTCGTTTCGCAATCGTCGACCTTCGTCATGGCCGCCGTATGAATGACGACCTCAGGTTTCACCGCCAGAAGTTGCACGGTGAAGGCCGTATCATCCGTAATATCCCACTCGGGCAAATCGGCGATGACGAGTTCATGCGCGGACAGCTCCGCCTGAAGCGTCCGCCCGAGCATTCCCTTTCCCCCTGTGATCAAGATCCTCATGTCCGCCTATTATAGCAAAACCGCAAGAACATGGCACCCGCGCGTCGCGGCGGACGGCGCGCAATACCCTCTACGGGTTTGGGCGATAGCGATAGCCGCTGCCGTAGACGGTCTCAATGCACGTGCCGTCGGGGCCGAGTTTCTGCCGGAGATTGCCGATGCGCGTGTCGATGGTTCGCGTCGTCCCCGAATAGGAGATGCCCCAGAGTCCGTTCAAAAGCGCCTCGCGCGAGACGATTTCGTCCGCATGCGCCGCGAGGAAACGGAGGATGCCGAGTTCCAGCGCCGTCAGCTCCGTCCGTACGCCTGATGCGGAGATAAGCGCCGACTTCACCGCATCGACCGTATATGAACCGAAGGGAAAGGTCGCGACGGACGCCGAAGCCGAAGCCTGCACGCCCGCGCGCCTGAGCAGTGCCGCGACACGCGCGCGCAATTCGGCCAGCCCGAAGGGTTTCGTGAGATAGTCGTCGGCACCAAGTCCGAGCCCCATCACCTTATCCTGTTCGGCGGCCTTCGCCGTCAGCATCAGAATCGGCACCGCCTTGTCCTTGCGGCGGATCTCCCGGACGACATCCCAACCCGACATCTTCGGCATCATCACGTCGAGAATCATGAGGTCGGGGCGTTTCTCCGCATAGGCCCGCATCGCCTCCGCACCGTTGACCACGGCACGGATGCGGCAGGTGTCGCGCTCGAGCGCAACCGCCAGCCATTCGCGGATATCCGCATCGTCTTCAGCCAGGAGAATGTCAGTCATGGGGAAGCGAAAGCGTAAAGGTGAGGCCGCCACCCGCACGGGGGGCGACGGCAAGCGTGCCGTTCATGCCCCTGGCAAGCTCCCGGGCGATGGCAAGGCCGAGTCCCGAACCGCCCGTTTCGGCGGTAGTCGCATCATCGCCGCGCCAGAAACGGTCGAAGGCATGCTTGAGCCCTTCCTTGTCGAGACCGGGTCCGCGATCGGAGACCGTCAGTTCGATGCGCTCCCGGACGGGTGCGACCCGACATTCGACCGGCCCGCCATGTGCGGCATACTTCGCCGCATTCTCCAGCAGGATGACGACGATTTGCTGGAGCGCCGTAACATCGGCAAGGGCGTGGACGGACTCCGCCGGCAGCGCCAGCCCGTGTGTGAAACGTTCGCGGAGCGGTTCGCCCGCCGCGGCCGCCAGCTGGGCAACGTCACAGGATACCGGGCTGAAAACGCGACGGTTCTTCTCCAGCCGCGAGAAATCGAGGGCGTTGAGGACGAGCCGTTTAAGGCGCTCCGATTCGGCGACGATCGACGCGAGCGCCTTCCGTCGCCGTTCAGGCGAGAGTCCGTCATCCTGCGCCAGCTCCGCACACAGGCAGATCGTCGTCAACGGCGTCTTGAATTCATGGGAGATGTTGGAGAGGAAGTCGGTCTTGCGCATCGCCTCCTCACGCGCTTTCCGCGCGGACTTCGCGAGCAGCCAGGCGCCGGCGACGAGCGAAAGGAGCAGTAGTCCCATCACGCAGCCGCCGATCAGCATCTCGCGCTCGCGCCGCGCCTCCAGATCGGAGAAGGCGCGGATGAACCAGCCCGCCCCCGGCGGCGGATGGTTGCCGAGACGGCGCCCTTCGCGGCGCCCTTCACGCGGCGCCTCATGCGCCTTCGGGACGGGCTTCTCCGGCGCAGACACGCGTCGCGCCCCGCGCTCGCGCGGCATCTGTTCGCGACGCTGGGCGAACTGCTGACGCCGCCGTTCCTCCTGCCGCTGCACCTCCGCCACACGCGCCCCATGGGCCAGCTCAAGACGCACGAGATACATCCCCGCACCGGCGATAAGCAGGGCGGGGATGCCAATGACCAGCAGGAACAGCCGAATCTCGCGGTTCATGCGGTTCGGCTGAACTTATTCAGCCTCGGGCGCGGGCGCCGGCTTATTGCCCTCGCCGCCGCGACGCGGACCGCGGGCGCCACGCGGGGTACGCGGGCCCTTTCCAGGGTTATGCATACCCTGGTCGCGCATCCCCCCCATGCCCGGATTGAAGACCATAAGCCCCAGACGCATCGCCGGCTTGACCCCTTCTTCGGGGGCGGGTTTCGCGAGGTACTCGGCGTAGCTCTTATCGATCTTCTCCAGAACGTTCTTCTTGAACGCCTCGATCTCCTCCGCCGTCGTCTTCTCCGTCACCTGGAGCATAAGCGGCGCATGGCGGGGAGGACGCGGCGCACGACGCGGCGTGCATTCGGCACACGGGGCCTTGGCCGCGGCATCCGCCGCAGGCGGCGCAGATGGCGCGGGTTCATCGGCGCAGACGGCGAACGCCAGAAGCGCGCCGCAGCAGGCAAGCATGGATTTCTTCATTTCGTTTATTCCTTTCTTTAGGTGTTAATCGCAGTTCGTCTCCCCTCCATCGGATCGACGGCACATATTCTAGCACATCGCGCCCCGGGCATTGTCACCCGATTGTCACGACGGCGAATTTCCAGGCGGCGACCGATTCTCCATCGTGTGCACGGTCACCGCACCCAGCAGAATGATCTGCCAGCTCATGTACATCCAGGCGAGGACAATCGGCAGCAGCGCCAGCGAACCGTAGAGCGCAGAGGAATTCGCAATGCCGACCTGCAGAATGGCGCAGACCTTGATCCAGAACCCGAGCAGCACCGCCGTGACCATGCCACCCAGAAACGCATGCTTGAACCGAACGCGGCAATTCGGCATCACCCAGTAGAGGAACGCGAAGTTAAACGCGGTGGCGATGAAGACGAGGACATACCGCAGAAACGGCGAATCCAGGAACATGATCAGACCGTCGGACAGCCACTTCGCCTGATTCGCAACGCCCACCGTCCGGACGACAATTTTCTTGATGACGCCCAGAATCGGCACCGACATCGCCAGTGCCATCAGTACGGGAACGACAAGGGCAACGAGGAGATAAAGGCCGAAGCGCCGCAGCAGCGGTCGCGGCTTTCCCGCCCCCCAGATCTCGTTGAAGCTGACCTCCACCATGCCGATGGAACTGTAGACCGTCCAGAGCAGCATCAGCAAGCCGATCCATCCAAGCGTGTTCAGATCGAAGTTCTCGATCCGCGCGAAGATCTGTTCCGACAGCGCACGGGCACGCAGACCGAACTCATGCGCCAGCTCCTTCTTCTGCGCCCGCTGCTCGTCGCTGATCACCGCCACGTTCGCGAGATCGTCCTCCTGCCCCGCTTCGATATGGGTGATCATCGCGTCAATCCGGCCGTTGATCTGCTCTTTCACGAACTCATCCGCGCGGAACGTCCGGGCCACGAGCAACAGCATGCACAGGACCGGCACGATGGCCAGCAGCGAGCAGTACGTCAGCCCGGCCGCATGCAGCGAAACATGGTTGGCCAGATACCCCCTGATGATCGACTTCAGGCCGGCAAAAGCTCTTTTCACAATCGGCGGGCATTTCATGGCGAAGATATTATAACAAAAATCCGCATACCCCTCGTCCAATTATCATGCTATACTTTTCCCATGCGGACGCTCCTCCATGTCGATATGGATGCCTTCTTCGCATCCGTGGAACTGCTGCGCCATCCCGAATGGCGCGGGCGGCCGCTTATCGTCGGCGCGGGTCCCCATGCGCGCGGCGTCGTCTCGACCTGCAGCTACGAGGCGCGCAGGTTCGGCGTCCATTCCGCCATGCCTTCGCGCACAGCCTACGAACTCTGTCCCCAGGCCATCTTCACGCCGCCGCACATGGAATGGTATCAGGAGGTCTCGGATCGGGTCTTCGCGATCTTCGAGCACTACACCCCCTATGTCGAGGGCGTCTCCATCGATGAGGCGTTTCTTGACGTGACGGGATCGCTCCATCTCTTCGACCACGATCCCGTGCGGCTGGCCGAAGACCTCCGCGCCGAAGTCCGCCGCACCTGCGGCATCACCTGCTCCGTCGGCATCGCGCCGAACCGGCTGCTCGCGAAGATCGGCTCGGAGCAGCGCAAACCCGACGGCCTCACGCTCATGCCCTTCGCGCCCGATGCCATCGCCGCCTTTCTTGCGCCAAAATCCCTCGATATCCTCTGGGGCGTCGGCGGGAAGACCCTGGAGGTGCTGCGGCCCTACGGCCTCGTACGCTGCGGCGACGTGCAGCGACTGGGGCTTGCCCGCCTCGCACCCCTTCTCGGCGCGACGGCGGCGGAATCGCTCTACGCCTACGCCTTCGGACGCGCCGACGACCGCGTCTACTGGGAGCCGGGCGAGGAGAAGTCCGTCTCGCGCGAGCATACCTTCGGCACGGACGAATCGAACCGCGAGACCGTACGCCGGAAGCTGATGGAACTCGTCAACGAAGTGGGCTTCCGCTTCCGCCGCCAGACGCGTTGGGCGCGCACCGCACGGCTCAAGCTCCGCGATGCACAGTTCAACACCATCACCCGTCAGATGCCCTTCGCCCGCCCCGCCCGCGACGACATCGCCTTCCGCGCCGCCGCGAACGAACTCTTCGATGCCGCCTGGCCCGTGAAACCGACCGGGCGCACCCGACCGCCGCGCACCCGGCCGATTCGCCTCGTCGGCTTCGGCGTCGCCAATCTGCAGGATCATCCCGATAGCGGCGAAATGCAGCTTTTCGCCCCGCCCGACGACATCGCCCGCCAAAAACGCGAGAGGCTTGCCGAAACACTCGATGCCTTGCGGGAGAAGGGACTGCTGTAGGGGGACGTCCGACGTTCGTCCCGCCTGCGCACGCGTTAATCTACAAGACCCCCATCGCGAGGGCGATGACGAGGGGCATGGTCAGGATGCTGAGGAGGGTGGTGCCGCTGACGAGGCCGACGGACATATCGATGTCGCGGTTGAACTGCGAAGCGAACATCGAGACCATGGCCGCCACAGGAGCCGCCGCCGCCGTGATGAGCGCAAGGGCCATCGTGCGTTCGACATGCGCCCGATACGGATACAGAACCGCCAGAAGGAGAAGCGGAAAGCCCAACAGACGCATCATCGCCACGCCGTATGCCGTGCCTGAGCGCAGGACGGGGCCGAGCTTGGCGCCCGCAAGGTAGTAGCCGACCACGAGCATGGCAAGCGGCGTGTTGAGGTCGGCGAGAAACGCTATCGGTTTCGCGACGACCTCGGGGAGGCGCACCGAACAAAGGAAGAGCGGCAATCCCAGCAGAATCCCCACCGTTCCCGGATTCAAACAGACCGTGCGCAGCTGTCCGCGCCCGAGATGCCGAAGATCAACCCCTTTCATCGTGCAGAAGCCCCAGCTCCATATCATGATATTGAAGACGACTACGTAGACAATGCCGTAGAAGACGCCATCCGCACCAAAAAGCGCGTTTTCAAGGGGAATGCCCATAAAGCCCGCATTGGAGAACACGACCGCAAGCCGCAGGACGCATTGCGTATCCGCCGCGTGGTGACGAACGAGCCAACCCGATGCGGCGATGAGGACGAGGTGCGCGGCAAACGCGATTCCGAAGGCGAGCGCGAGCGCGGCAAGTTTCGAGGCGTCGAACGGGCGCTGGAAGCAGTGGATGATGAGGGCGGGCGTGACGATCAGCACCAGCACGTTCACGATTCCCCGGATCGCCGTCTCCTCAACGAGCCGCAGCCGACGGCAGAACGCCCCTACCGCCATGAGGGCGAAGAGGATGCCGACCTGTGTCGCCACAAGCGCGAGATTAGCCATTGAGGTCCAGCTCCCGATTGAACCACGCAGGGGCCTCGTCCCTGCGATGACAGATCATGATCGCCGCCGCCTTCGGGTTCGCCTTGAGATAGGCTGCAATCTTCCGTGCCGCCGTGCGGGTCTCCGAAACCTCCATGTTCATGAACGGCTCGTCCAGCAGAAGGAGCTTCGGCCGACCCCGGAGTGCATCGTCGAGAAGTTCGAACGGGCTCTTCCCGAGACATGCCTGCATCTCCGGACTCACCATGCCGATATGTCGCCGCACCTTCGCGAGTGTCGAGCCGACGGCACGCGCAATACCAAAAACGCGGATGTCCGCCGCATACGCGAGGGGACTGTCGCCCGTGATGAGCGCCATCAGCGTCGTCTTGCCGCTGCCGTTCTCGCCGCGCAGAATCCATCGTTCGCCTTCGCCGACCGTCCAGGAGAAATTCGCGAACAGCGTCCGTGCGCCGTAGACGACATTCAGGTTGCGGATTTCGACCACGGGCTTGCCCGGCTTTCGCACACGCGGCAATCGCCGCGCCGCCGCGCCGGATTCTGCCGCCGCCGATTCCGCCGCGCCGGCGGGCCCCGGTTTCGCCACCGCCTTCACGCACCCCTTCGCATCCACCGCGAGCCACTTCGTAACGCCCGCCGGCAGTTCGTCAAGGTGACGGTAGGAGACGACAATGGCAAGACCACGGGCGGCCAGTGCAGTCAAGATATCCTTCAATCTGCCGCGCTGTTTCACGTCCAGCCCGGCGGCGGGATCGTCCAAAACAAGGATTTTCGGCCCCTTCGCCAGCGCCCGCGCGAAGAGCGTCCGCCGCATCTCGCCATTGGAGAGCGCGATCATCGGCCGATCCTGCAGTCGGCGCAGATTCAAAAGGCGCATGATTCGCCGCTGCCGCGCCTTGAAGGCCCTGCGCGGCTCGGCTCGGCGGACGCCGACGGCGAAGGGGTTGATATCGTAGACATCCTCATAGGAAAGGAAATCGGCCACCGTCTTGCCCTCGTCGGCATAATAGCGCGCCGCCGGCCAGCCGCCGGCGCGCTGCGCCTCCTGGGCGTGCTGGGCGAAACTCAAAAGCGCCGTTTCGTCCGCCACTTCCTCATCATGCGCCACTTGCCAGCACCAATCCCCGCGCGCAACGGCGTCCGAACCGCCCACGGCCCAGATTTCGCCCGAAGAGATGGTGCGCAAAAATGAAATAGTCATGGCGGGATATTATACCATGTCGGCGACCTGCCGACATGGTATAATATCCCGCCATGACTCTAAAACACACCCCCGTCAAACTCGCAATCATCGGCGGCGGCGCGGCGGGCATGTTCGCGGCGGCCGTTGCCGCCGAACGTCGGCTGCCGGCCGTTCTCATTGAGCGCAAGGCACGGATCGGCTCCAAGGTGCTGATGACGGCAAACGGACGCTGCAACTTCACCAAGGACATCGCGGCGGACGAATTTCTCCGCGATCTCGAATGCGCCGCCGACACCTCCACGCGCGAATTCACCACGCCAGCCATCCGCGAATGTCCGCCGCACAAGATCATCCAAGGTTTCAAATCCCTTGGCGTGCCGCTCCGCCGCATGGCCGATGGGCGGATGTTCCCGGCGGACGGCAGGGCCGCGACGATTGTCCACGCCTTCGGGGATCTTCTGCGCGACAGCGAAACGCCCGTCTTCACCAATTGCGCCGTGACCGGCATCCAACCCCAGAGAAACGGGTTCATCGTCGCCACGAAAAATTTCACCCTCTGGGCCGAGAACATCCTGCTCGCAACCGGCGGCATCAGCTATCCGAAACTCGGCTCGGTCGGCGATGGGCAGAAATTCGCCTGTGAACTCGGGCATCGGCTCGTTCCCTACCGTCCGGGACTCATCGGCCTCGAAACGGACGACCCGCGCGTCGTGAAGCGCGCCGGACGACGATTCGAGGACGGGTACGCCAGGGTGTTTGCGTCCGCGTCCGCCGGCCCGCGACCGCTTTTTGACTACCATGGCGAGGTCGACTGCGAATCATTCGGCCTCTCCGGCGCCGCCATCTACAACGCCCAGCGCTTCATCGAGCATTACCTGCGCCAGACGGCGTCCCAATCCGCCGACGAACGGCGGCTGCGTGCGGCACTGACGATTGAAGTCGGCTTCGACCGGGAGCGTCTGTCGTTCCAGGGACTTTCGCCGCGCCCCGTCAAAGAGGCGATCGTCACCATCGGCGGCGTGTCACTCGACGACGTCAATCCCGAGACGATGGAATCGCGCAAGGTGCCGCACCTCTATTTCGCCGGCGAGGTTCTCGACATCGACGGTCCCACAGGCGGCTACAACCTGACGCTCGCCTTCGCCACCGCGCGCAAGGCCGTCGCCTCCATCCCGCTCACCGGAAAGCCGGATGGCCGGGAACCTCCGAGGCGCCGGGATGGCGTTTGATGCGGAAGACCGCCCCGGATGCGACGAGCGGAATTTTGCTATACTTAACGACACCATGGAAAGACTGACGATTGAAGTTGGAAGTTTTGAAGTCAACTGCTCGATTCTGAGCGATGCGGGGGCGGCGTGGATCGTCGATCCTGGGCAGGACGGCGCACGCATCCTCGCCCTTCTCGCGAAACGAGGCCTTGAGCCCAAGGGCATTCTGCTCACGCATGCGCACTTCGATCACATCTCGGGTATTCCTGCACTGCAGGCGGCCTATCCCCGGCTGCCCGTCTTCGTCCATGACGCGGACCGTCCGATGTTCGGCCATCCCCTCAACCAGATGAGCGAAGAATACGCTTCGATCGGCGTGCCGGCCAACCTCTGCCGCGTGGAGGCGCTGCCCGAACGGCTTCCCGGACTCCAGGCGATCCACACCCCCGGCCATACCCCGGGCGGCATCTGCTACTATTTCGCCGCGGACAAACTCCTCCTCTCGGGCGACACGCTTTTCGCGGGGTCATGCGGACGCACCGACTTTCCCGGCGGCAGCATGTCGCAGATGACGGCCTCGCTCCGCCGCCTCGCCACTCTGCCCGGCGACACGCTCGTCATCCCCGGTCACGGCATGCACACGACGATCGCCCGCGAAAGGGACGGCAATCCGTATATGGTGTAAGACGCTCCGGCGGGGCGGAGCCGGGCGTCATCGGATGAGGCGGGACAGGGCCTTGCGGAAGTCCTTGTCGTGCGTGCGCACCTCCAGCTTCGACAAGTCGCCGCGATAGCGGGCCATGCGGATGAAGTCGATGATGAAGCGATCGGCGCGATGCGCACCGGCGCCACCCGTGTAGGAGACGCGCAGACGACCTTCGTTGAAGGCGTTCTCCCTCGGGCCATCAAAGACGATCCACATACGGTCGGACGGATGCCCGGCGAGATACGCCTTCGCCTGCGCGATCAATTCGTCGGGCGTATGCGCCTCCTTCTGCGCGCCGAGGATAAGATTCCAGCCGTCGAGGATGACCATCCTGCCGCCCTCGGGGAGAGTGCGCAGATCCTCCGCCGCCAGAAGCGCGAGATCGAAGTGGTTCGCCAGCGCGGCGTTCTCCTCCCGCAGCCGCGCATTGTCCGCCTTCAGTTTCCCGATCTCCGTCTTGAGCTCGCGCAAATGGACGACCCGTGCGCCACAGATGATGTCCTGGGCCCCCATGTCAGGAAAGGCCGAGCGCCCGGCGAAAGTCCGTAACCATCGCCTCGTAGTCCGCCTCGGCGAGGAACCGCCGCTGCGGATTCATCGCGAAAACGCCACCCCACTCGAACGCGTCATCCGCATGCTTCGGCACGAGATGGAAGTGGAGGTGGTGCCCCGTATCGCCATAGGCGCCGTAGTTGACTTTGGCCGGATGATAAAGCGCATGGATCGCGTCGGCGACCTTCGCGACATCGGCGAAGAACCGGTTGCGCTCGGACGGCGTCAGCGCGGTCAGTTCGCTCACGTGCAGCTTCGATGCGACGATGACACGCCCCCGATGCGACTGCTCCTTGAAGAGGTAGACCCGCGAGGCCGGCAGTTCCCCGATCTTGACGCCAAAGGCCGCGAGATACTCGCCCTCGGCGCAATAGCCACACGTACGCTTCTCCTCAAGGAACGGCTCTTCGCGCGGGTCGCGCGTCTTCTCGCCATAGCAGCGGAAAACCGCGTCGAGGTGTTCGGACGAGAGCTTCTCCGTCACCAGCGAGACAAGCGGCACGACGACGAAGCCGCCGAGCATCGCGAGTGCGCCGCAGTCAATCGGATTGATCGGATTGCCGAGAAGCATATTGACAACCGTAAGCCCCACGCCCCAGACAAAGCTGGCCCAGACGGCCGCCCGCGTGACGCCCCGCCAATAGAGACCCAGCATGAACGGCGCGAGGAAAGCACCCGCGAGCGCACCCCACGAGATGCCCATCAGCTGCGCGATGAAGTGCGGGGGCTTCAAGGCGATCATCAGCGAAATCACGATGAAGAAGACGATCAGCACGCGCATCACGACGACCTTGCGGCGCTCGATGCGCGCCGCAATCGCCGCATTGATCGTGCCCTGCGAGACCTCCTCGGCGAGGGACTTCCTGTCGCGGTAGATGAGGTCGAGCGTCATCGTCGAGCTGGAGGTGAGGACGAGCGATGCAAGCGTTGACATCGACGCGGAGAGGACGAGCAGCATGACGAGCGCCATCAATACCTCGGGCAAACCCGCGAGCATCTGCGGCACGATCGTATCGAAGACGAACCGGCCCTTCTCGGCACTGAAGGCCGTCGGCAGGAAGAGGCGGCCGAAACCGCCGATGAAATAACACCCGCCCGCCACGATGAGAGCGAAAAGGGTCGAGATGACGGTGCCGCGCCGAATCGCGGACGCATCGGTGATGGAATAGAACTTGCCGACCATCTGAGGGAGTCCCCACGTGCCGAGCGAGGTGAGGATGACGACCCCCAGCAGACTCATCTTCGCCGGGCCGAACCAACTCGCAAAATCGCCCGGCTTGAAATGGGCGTAGAGCGCGGCGCCGCGTTGCGTCAGGTCATCCGCGTTCGGCTCCAGCGTCGCCAGTTTATCGACCGCCGCCGAAAAGCCTCCCTGGCTGTTGAGAACGACGAAGATGACCGCCGTGATGCCGAAGAGCATGATGATGCCTTGGACGAAGTCGTTGATCGCCGTCGCCTTATAGCCGCCGAGGATCACGTAGACGGCGGTCAGGACCGCCATCAGCGTCGCCCAGAACTCATACGGGACGGCCGAACCGAAACCGAGTTCGAACAGCTGCGAGATGCCCATGTAGACACCGGCCGTATAGGGGATGAGGAAGACGAACGCGATAACCGAGGCGACGACACGCAGGCCTTCGGAATCGAAACGCATGCCGAAGAAATCGGGCATGGTGCGCGACTGGATGTGCTGGGTCATGAGGCGCGTCCGCCGCGCAAGCACCATCCAGGCGAGCATCGAGCCGAGCACCGCATTGCCGACACCGATCCAAGTCGACGAGAGGCCGTACTTCCAGCCGAACTGCCCCGCATAGCCGACGAACACCACGGCGGAGAAATAACTCGTGCCATAGGCGAAGGCCGAGAGCCACGGCCCTACGTGGCGTCCGCCGAGGACAAACCCGTCCACCGACTTCGCGTGCTTGCGACTGTAGACCCCGATTCCGACCATCACGGACAGAAACGCCAGCGAGAGAACTATCTTGATCAGCATAAATGTTATTCGGCGACCTTCAGCCGCTGCCCAATGTCGATCTCATTGAGCTTTCTAACCGTCGTATCATTGAGGTTTGCCAATTCCTGAAGCGTAAGACCATGCTTCTGGGCGATGCGGCTCGCGTTATCGCCCCTCTGGACGACATAGATCTTCGCCGCACCCGGCGACACGGGGCGAATCTGCGATGCGGCAGTCGAGTCCGCCGCGCTCGACAAAGGATGCGCCGCCCGCACCGGTTCCGCGCGCGATGGCTCCGTGCGCGGCGACGCGAACGCAGGTCTCTCCGTCTCCGCCTCCGCCACCTCGGCGGGAGAATCCCGCGTCTCGGGCGGTTCAATCTCCGCCGACGGCGCAGACCGGCCCATGGTTACGAAAAGCCCCACCACGACAATATGCAGAACGATGCTGCCGATCAGGCCCATCGTCCAGTTCATGGCTTGGTTTTCGCTCTCTGACATCCGTGAAACTCCCCAAGAAACCAGTGTCAGGTTATTATAGCACAAATAATCCCGCCGTGTGAGTGGAACGTGGTATAATGTAGCACGATCCTTCTTCTTCCCGTAAGACCGAAAGACCGGAACCGTCAGTACCATATTCCCGCCATGAAGGATGCGCTCAAGATCTTCGCGTCTCGTTTCACTCCTCCGGGGTCTGTCCCCAGCGGAGCGGTGGCCCTTTCATCCCTGACGGGGTCGGCGGACGCCTTTCTCGCCCTGACGCTCGCCTGCGGCGACTCGCCGCGCGTCGTGCTCGTCCTTACGCCCGGCCTTCCCGATGCCGATCGCCTCGTCAACGACCTGCGCATTCTAATCCCGTCACCCGACCGCACTCCCGGCGCGTCCTCCACGGTCTTCACAACCCGCATCCTGGAATTCCCGCCCCGTGTCGACGGCGACAAGGCGTCTCTCGGGATCCGGACTAAAACGATTGCCGCGCTCAAAGCCTGGAGCCTGTCCCCCTATCCTTGTCTCGTCGTCGCCCCTTTCCCCGCTCTGGAGACCCCCATTCCGAGAGGGTCTGTCCCCACGCTTCAACTGGGATCTGTCCCCATTAAGTTCGCCGATATATGCGATAAATTGGCAAAACTCGGTTATAATCGAACCCCTATCGTTGAGCAGGAGGGAGATTTCTCCGTTCGCGGCGGCATTATCGACGTCTGGTGTCCCGGCGAGGAATTTCCCATTCGTGCCGAATTCTTCGGCGATGACCTCGAAAGCCTCAGAACTTTCGATGCCGCCAGCCAGCGCTCCATCGTGCGCATCGCCACCGCCGAATTGCTGCCCATCCGGGACTGTCCCCACGAAGGGGACAGTCCCTTGGTTGGGGATGAAGGGGAATGTCCCCGTGAAACACTGCTCGACCTTCTTCCGCCCGAGTCCTCACTGCTCGCGCTGGAGCACAACGCCTACGACCTTTCCTCCCTTAGCGCTGGTGCGCGATCTACTCTGCGCACCTGCATCTTTACCGGCGATCCCGCGCCACCCGGCGTACCGAACGGCAGCTTTCAGACCGCACCACTGCCCGGCTTCGCCGAACTCGGCGCGGATGAGGCACACCATCCGGAACTCTTCGATGCGGCCCGCCAGCGACTGGAGCGCCACCTCGAAACCGCCGCGCAACGCGGCGACCACATCCTACGATTGGACGAACTCTCCGGTGGCTTTGAGATACCGGGACTCGTCGTCGTTACCAAGGCCGACCGCGTCTTCACCAAGAAGAAAACCCATCTCACGCGCCGTGCCGCCCCCCTAGGCACCCGTCTCAACGACTTCGACGAACTCGAGCCCGGCGAATACGTCGTCCACATCGACTACGGCGTCGGACGGTTCATCGGCTCTTCGGAGATCCTACTCGACGGGAAGCGCAGCGAAGTCTTCACCATCGAATACGCCGACGGCGCCAAACTCCACGTCCCCGCCGCCCATGCACATCTTCTCTCCCGCTACATCGGCATTCGGGGCGAAGAGGTTCATCTGCACCGCCTCGACGGCAGACGCTGGAGCAAGGACAAGGCCGATGCCCAGAAAGCGGTCGCCGACCTCGCCGCCGCCCTGCTGGAGACCCAGGCCAAGCGCGAGACCGTGCCCGGCTTCACCTATGCCGTCGACTGCGAAGGATACGAAGCCTTCGCAGCGGCATTCCCATACGAGGAGACGCCTGATCAGGCCGCCGCCATCGCCGCCATCCGGCAGGACCTCGCCGCGCAGAAGCCGATGGATCGCCTCATCTGCGGCGATGCCGGCTACGGGAAGACCGAGGTCGCCATGCGTGCGGCCTACATTGCCGCAATGAACGGCAAGCAGACGGCGGTGCTTGCGCCGACGACGGTGCTCGCCGAACAGCATTTCGAAACCTTCACCTCGCGTTTCGACGGCACGCCCATCCGCATCGAGTCCGTCTCGCGCTTCCAGTCGAACGGCACCCACAAGGGCACCTTCCGACGACTTGCGACCGGCGCCTGCGATATCGTCATCGGCACGCACGCCCTCCTTTCGTCTAAAATCGCCTTCCGCGACCTCGGCCTTATCATCATCGACGAAGAACAGCGCTTCGGCGTCCGACACAAGGAGTTCCTAAAGCGTCTGCGCGCGACAGCCGACGTACTCACCCTCTCCGCAACGCCAATTCCCCGCACGCTCTATCTCTCGCTGACGGGTGCGCGCGATCTCTCGCTCCTCCGTTCTCCGCCGCGCGAGCGCGTGGCCGTCGAGACGACCGTCACACGCGATTCGGACATGGTGGTGCGCCTTGCGATTGAGTCGGAGCTGATGCGCGGCGGACAGGTCTTCTTCCTCCACAACCGCGTGATGACGATCGGGCGGGTCGAGAAACGCCTCCGGGAGATCTTCGGCAACCGCCGGCTGCCCGGCACCGGCCAGCCGATCCGCATCGTCGTCGCGCACGGACAGATGGACGCGCGGACGCTCGCGCGCAAGATGCGCGACTTCGAGCGAGGCGTCTACGACATCCTCCTCTCGACGACGATCATCGAGTCGGGCATCGACATTCCGCGCGCCAACACGATTCTCGTCGATCAGGCGCACACCTTCGGTCTCGCCGACCTCTATCAGCTGCGCGGACGCGTCGGGCGATCCGCCAGACAGGGGCGCGCCATCTTCCTGCTGCCGACGGACGGGATCATCGACTCCGACGCACGCGAACGCCTCGCCGCGCTCAAGCGTCACGGCGGACTCGGCGCAGGCTTCAACCTCGCCGTCCGCGACCTCGAACTCCGCGGCGCCGGCAACCTGCTCGGCGCCCAGCAATCGGGGCACATCGCCGCCGTCGGCTTCGGCCTCTACTGCCAGCTGCTGCAGCGCACGGTCGCACGGCTGAAAGGCGAGAAGGTGGCGGAGATCGTCGACGTGCGGCTCAACCTCGACTTCATCGACTATTCGCCCGCCTCGACGGACACCGAGGCCGCCGCCGCGTTTCCCTATGACTACATCGAGGAAGAGGCCCTGCGCATGAGCTTCATGAAACGCTTCGCCGAGGCGATGGACGAGAAGGTCGTGAAGGCGCTGGGTGAAGAACTGGTCGACCGCTTCGGTCGTCTGCCGCCGGCGGCGAAGCGTCTCATCCGGCTCGCGGAACTCCGCGTCGCCTGCGCCAAGGCGCGCATCGACCACATCGACGTCCGGGGAACGCGGGCGGTCTTCTACCGGTGCGGCGCGCGCGACATCGCCTTCGTCCGCGACCTTGCGGGCAGAAGGCCCGACGCCAAGATCCGCGAGCTGATCAAACTCGTCACTTCATGAGCCCGAGGCGTTCAAAGGCGAGAGGAGTGGCGACGCGGCCCTTGGGCGTACGCTCCAGGTAGCCTTCCATGATAAGGAACGGCTCGTAGGCCTCTTCGACGGTATCGGCCTCCTCGCCGACCGAGACGGCAATGGTGGAAAGGCCGACGGGTCCGCCACCGAACTTCACGCAGATCGTCTCCAGAATACGCCGATCCATGTCATCGAGACCGTGCGGATCGATTTCCAGGAGCCCAAGCGAATCGATGGCGACAGGCCCCGTAATGAAGTTGCCGGCCCTGACCTGGGCGTAGTCGCGTACCCGGCGCAGCAGATTGTTGGCGATGCGCGGCGTACCCCGGCTGCGGCGCGCAATCTCCAGCGCCCCCTCCTCGTCAATGGCGATCCCGAGCTTCGCCGCGCTACGGCTGACGATTTCGGCGAGATCCGCCGGCACATAGTAGTCGAGACGGTTGACGAACCCGAAGCGCGCGCGCAACGGCGCGGCGATAAGACCGATGCGCGTCGTCGCGCCCACGAGCGTGAAGCGCGGCAGTTCCAGCCGCACTGAACGTGCATTCGGCCCCTGATCGATCATGATGTCGATCGCGTAGTCCTCCATCGCGCTGTAGAGGTATTCCTCGACGGTCTTCGCCATGCGGTGAATTTCGTCGATGAAAACGATATCGCCCGGTTCAAGCGAGGTCAGAAGCCCCGCCAGATCGCCGGGCTTGGTGACGACGGGGCCGGACGTCGTCTTCACGTTGACGCCCATCGCTTCGCCCAGGATGTAGGAAAGCGTCGTCTTGCCGAGGCCCGGCGGCCCCGAGAAGAGCACATGGTCGAGCGATTCGCCGCGGGCCTTCGCGGCCTCGACGGCGAGCATCAGACGGTCGCGAACCTTCTGCTGACCGACGAAACCCTCGAAGTCCGTCGGCCTCAGCCGGTTGTCGAACGCCGTATTGCGCCGATTCAGCTCCTCGCTCTGCCGTTCGACCTGCATCCCGTTCAGCCCCGTTTGAGCCCCGTCGCCTCATCACAGCCCAGAACGAGGTTCAGGTTCTGGATCGCCGCGCCCGATGCTCCCTTGCCGAGATTGTCGAAACGGGAGACGAGGATCACCCGCTCGCCGTTGCCGAACGCCGAAATCTCCATGTCATCGCGTCCCGAAAGCGCAGCGGACGACAGAAAGCCACCTTCGTCGGACACCTCGACGAAGCGGACAAGGCCCTTCGTGTAGTAGTCGGCATAGCACGCCTTGATCGCCGCAAGATCGGCGTGATGCAGCTGAACGGTCACCTCCATACCGCTATAGTGCGGGACGACGATCGGCGAGAAGACGGGCGCGGCGGAAAGTCCGCAGATGCGGCTCATCTCAGGCAGATGCTTGTGCGTCTGGCCGAGCGCATACTGCCGCCCGCCCGCATGAAGCGGTGTCGCGGCCGTCTCGTAGTCGGCGATCATCTTCTTGCCGCCACCGGAGTAGCCCGTGAGCGAAAAGGCGCAGAGTTCCGCCGAGGGCGAGATGAGTCCTGCGCGGACGAGCGGCTCGACGAGGGCGATGAAGCCGCTCGCATGACACCCCGGATTCGCGATGCGCGTGGCTGCGGCAAGACGCGCCCGGCGCCCGGCGAGTTCGGGGAAGCCGTACTCCCAGCCGTCGGCCGTACGATGCGCCGTCGACGTGTCGATAATGACCGTTCTCGGATTCTCCACCATCTGGACGGCCTCGACGGCGGCGGCATCGGGAAGGCAGAGAAAGGCGACATCCGCCGCGTTAAGCGCCTCTCGCCGCGCGGCAGGATCCTTGCGGACCTCTTCGCCAAGCATGACGACCGTCAGATCCGTACGGGCCGCCAGACGCTCGCGGATGCGAAGCCCCGTCGTGCCGGCCGAACCATCGATAAAGACCTTCTTCATATTCCAAGGCCTTAGTCCTCATCCGTGAACTCATCCCGCACCGCCGCGCGCGACGACGCGGACGCCGCCTTTTCCGCCTCCGTGCCCTTGGGTGCCGCGCCGTTGGCCTCGGCGCTCTTCTTGCGTTTGGCCGGACTGTAGCCGTAGCCATAGCCGCCGTAACCGTAGCCGTACTTGCCGTAACTATGGTGGTGGGCGGGGCTGAACGCGACCATACCACCGATCTCGACGTCATTGACGATCACACCCAGGATATTGGCGCCCGCCTCGGTCAGACAGCGCGTGCAGAACTGAATCGGCTTGAAGTGCGTGCGGTCGGGGCAGCACATGATCAGGACGGAATCGACCATTACGGCCAGCGAAACGACGTCGCCGACGATGCCGAACGGCGGCGAGTCGATAATCACGCGATCGTAGTTCGCCCGCGCCCACGCGAAGAAATCGGCGACCACGCTCAAACCGAGAATCGTCGACGGCGAGATGCCTTCCGGCGGCAGCGATCCGATGATGTCCAGCCCCTTGACCGACGAACGGTTGATGAGCTTGGAGAAGTCGGGAACCTTTCCGCCGCTGTTCTGCAGCGTATGCGAAAGGCTGGTCTCCTCGGTAAGTGCGAGACCCCAGATGTTGGCGAGGCGCGGACGGCGCAGATCGAAATCAACGTGCAGCACGCGGCGACCGGCCTGCGCATACGAGATGGCGACCGATGTGGAGGTGATCGTCTTGCCTTCGCCCGGCTGCGTCGAAATGAAGAGTATGCTGCGGTTCATCGTCTCATAGCGCGGCGAATCCAGGAGGTTGCGGAATCCTGCCACCGATTCGGAGAACTGCGAGTATTTGTCGCTCGCGACAAACTTCGCAACCTCCATGCGGCGTTTGCGGCGAACGTGCGGCAGCACGGCCAGCACCTTGAGCGCGAGCCGGCTCTCGATGTCGGAGAGATTGACGATGGTATCCTCGAAGTTGTCGAGAATGAGGACGAAGAGAAGCCCGAGGACAAGCGACAGCACGACGCCGGCGCCGAAGATGACCGGGGCGCTCGGCAGAACCGGCTTCTGCGGCGCACTCGCCTGGCGGCCGAGCGTGATGATCTCGTTGTTCGCCTCGGCATCGAGGCGCGCCTTGTTCTCATCAAGAATGAGTCCCTTGTGCACATCGCTCGCGACGCCATAGTCGGTCTCCAGGATCTTGAGACCCGACTCCGCGAGCACGATGCGCTGTTCGAGCGAAACGAGTTCACTCTTCAGGTCCTCGCGCTTCGCCCGCAGATTCGCAAGCCGGTTGCGCGCCACCTGAAGCGTCGAACGGCCCGTCTCCAATGCGCGTTGCGTCGCGTCGATGAAACGCTGCTTGGCGATCTCCAGTTCCTTGGCCTTCGCCATGACGTCGGGATGGTTTTCCGTGAACGTAAAGAGCAGTTTCTGGTAGTCGCCCGACGCATCCTGAAAAGCGCGGTATTCGGTGGAGATCTCCTGGGCCCGCGGCACGCTCGTCGAAAGCGCACCAAAACGCTCGGGATCGTCCTTCACCGTCTGCAGCAGCTTCTCCCACGCGACCAACTGGGTCTCCTCGCCTTCAAGGGCGAGAATGTCGCCCGTTGTCTTGGCAAGGCTCTGCTGGGTCGTCTCGCGTGACGAACGCAGATTGTCGACCTTGTTCGCGGTGCGGAAATCGAGGAGCTTCTGGGAGATCGTCTCGACCTCGCGGCGCTTTTTCTCGACATTGGCGTGAATCTGGCTCACGGCCTTATCGCAGCGGATCTTGTTCTCCTCGTCCGTGAGATTTTCAATCGCCTTGGCGTAGGCGTTGGCGAGATCGGCCGCCAGCTGCGCGGATCTCGAACGGACCGTAATGCGGATGATGCGCGAGTTGCGCTGGAGCTCCAGCTCCGACCCCGCGATCGTGGAGATGATCTCCTCATCGGGAACCGTAGAGGCCGGATGGTTCGAGCGGTATTCCTGGACGATCGTCGTCACGATTTTCTCCGAGCGCCAGGACGGGAGACGGGTATTGAAGATCTCCGTGTAGTTGTTGCCCAGATCGGGGGCCGAGAGGTCGATGGCGCTCTGC
Organism: Kiritimatiellia bacterium; assembly: GCA_051884875.1. Taxonomy (GTDB): domain Bacteria; phylum Verrucomicrobiota; class Kiritimatiellia; order RFP12; family UBA1067; genus UBA1067. The sequence goes on along the minus strand of JBJEWD010000032.1, from coordinate 5,125 downwards.
CGCGAACCAGTGGCGTGACGGATATCCATCGTGAACTCGCTCGCGGCCTCATAGATGGTCGGCGAAATGCGATAGATCGTAAATGCGATGACAAGACCGACGAGGAGGAACACGAAGACCGAAAGCCACCGCTGCGCGATGACCCGGAGCATGCGGGAGAGGGTCAGCGTACCGATGACCGAACCGTCCTCGCCCTGTCCGTCACCGCCGTATGAACCGTAGCTGCCGTAAGCACCGTACCGCCCATACGGGCGACCGGCACCGTAATACATCGGCTGCTTGCCGCCGTACACCGGCTGATGCCCACCATAATACATGGGGGTGCCCTTCGAACTTCCATAATAAAGAGGCTTGTCCGCCATCTGCTTCTACTCCGTTATTTACTCTCTTCTTCCGCTATTTCTTCCATCCCTTCACGGACATGCTTCCGAGCGGGCGGGAGGGAACTCGCCGACAGGGTCAGAAACGCCGCCCCCGTGGCCAGCACCTCGGGTCGGAGGAACGACCCGTCGATGAAGGTTTCGGCGATAAGTGCGAGGAGCGCCACGATACCCACGGCGCAGGACGGCACGAATACGCGTCGGCCGAAGGCACCGATGAGACGGCGCACGAAATGGAAGACAAGTCCGCCCAGCACGGCGGCCAGCGCGAGCGCACCGATCAATCCGCGCTCGGCCAACAGCGTCCACCAGCCGTTGAAAGGCGTCTCCACCTGCTCGGCGCCGATTGAATCCCAGGCGGACGGCACCGGGACGAAGCCCTGAGGCCGATCCGGATCCTCCACATCGTCGAGACTCCGCTTGAGCGCCTCGACGAGGGACCGCCCGTCCATCCGGGAATTAAAGGTCTTCCAGTCCGCCGGCGTAGCGGAGAACCGCAGGGCCAGCCGATAGGCGCCCAGACCCACACCCAGCCAGGGATGCTCCTTCCAAATGCGCGCCGCCACGTCCGAAAGCACCGCCCGGCGTTCGGCGAAATGATGCGGGAACAGGGAACCGCCTGCGGCAAATGCCACGCGGTCGACGCTCGCCAGATACAAGGCGGACTGCGCCAGATCATGCTCCGTCACCGGAGCGTATTCCGCATCGCGAGACATCTTCACCGTCCGCACGATCTGCGCCGCCCCGGCCTGGCTCTTTTCACCGAGGAACGACACGCCGATGACGGCGAGAGCGGCAATCAGAAGCGTCATCAGCAGTATGGCCAGGCTCTTGGTCGTCGGCGGGATGCCCAGCTCGAGAAACGCATAAACGAGAGCTATCAGCAGAATAACGACCGCAGCGGCCAGAAAAACCAGGACCACGCAGGTCGGGGCGAAGAAATACAGACCAGCCAGGTTACCGCCGATAGCGAAGACGAACAACAGCATCGCCCGGTTCCAGCGAAACTCAAAGGCGCCGATGAGTGCGGCGATACCGGCGATGAGGTTGAGGCCGAACGCCGGGCCGACGAAGGAGGCCGTCTTCATATTCGCGCACCAGAGCGCCTGCAGCACCGCCGCGTTGCCGCCCAGGCAAAGCCCGATCGCCGCAAACGCCGCCAGACCGGCCAGCGCCGAGACGATGAAAAGAAAAGCGACGCGCGCCATCTTGCCCAAGGCGTGTCCACACCCTATGATCAGCACAAACGCCGTCAGCACGCCGACGAAAGCCGCATATCCCCGTCCCGCGACCGATCCGGGCAGAAACGCACAGGACGGTTCGCTCAGATACCAGAACGGCGAACCACCGTTGAAATCGCAACGAAGGGCGATTCCGCCGTTCGCCCAGCGGATGGCGGCGAAGACCGTGACGGCCACCATAATCCACACGAGCGGATCCCGCACGATGGTCTGCACCACCCGCGCACGGGCATCATGCAGCAGCTCGCCGCTGCGCCGCGACGGCTCCATCAGCGTCCAGATGAACCCCACGGCGCACAACCAGAGTTCCGCCGTCGCGATCTGTGCGGAGGTGAAGAAAGGGAATAGGAAGAGCGGCGCCACCGCCAACAAGGCCAGATGCGCCGCCAGACCGTATTTCGAGATCAGCTTCTGCACTTCAGTAAGTCAAGCGCACGCCGACCGTACCACGCCAGCGATCATAGTCGTACATATGGCCGCGAATGCCGCCGCCGCTCGTCTCCTCGGTCTGATAATCGACGCCGCCGAAGATGGTGAAATAACGGTTGAGCGTATAGTCGAGACGCGCGCGAACCGTCCAGATGTTCTCATCGTAGTCATCCTCGGCGTAGGAGGAGAATTCGTTGCTTTCGTTGCGGAAGGCGAGATCAACCGTCGCGCGAAGCTTACCGCGCACGAGACTCTTGCCCGCGCCAAGGCTGAGGGTATTGACCTTGATGCAACGCCCGTACTCGCGCTCGGACGGCTGATAATAACTCGAACCGAGGAGCATGAAGCTGAGCGTCTCGCTGAATTTCCAGTTCGAGGAGACCTGATAGGTCCAGCCGTCAACACCCTTCGCGCCGCCACCGTACTCGAAACGGCTCCAGCCGGCGAGCAGGCGATAGGTGATCTTCTCCGTCGCATGCGTTCCGATACCCGCCATCACCGACCATCCCTTCGAATCGCTGCGGATGGTATGCCCCAGCGGCTCGGTCGTCCGATTGTCGCGGTCGTAGTCATTGTCCTGCGTGTACCACTGGTAACTCGCATGGAGGATGAAGTCCGTCCACTTCGTCGGCGCATAGCCGACTTCGCCACCGGCGATCGTGCGCTTCCAGCCATAGAGCGCGGCATACTTGTCAGCATCGTTATCGTAATCGAGCAGGTAGTAGCTCGCCAGCATGGAGGCGTGGACATATTCGTTCACCCGGCGTTCGATCGCACCATCTGCCGTGAACTCCTTGCGGTCACGCCCGATACCGCGGCCGTTATTCGTTCTCAAATCGTCATCCTGGTTGATCTGCTGGAAACGCTCGGTAAACATGAGCGACCAGCCCTTTTCATCGGGACGGGAATTCGTCCAACTCGCCCTGAGGCTCTCGCCGTAGTTGTGCTGATCCTGCTGCGAAGAATAGTTGTTGTAGGCGTGGTACTGATAGAATGCCGCGCCCTCGACGTTCCAGTTGTCATCCACATAGTCGAGCGTAAAGCCCGGATTGACGATCCACTGCGACCCTTTGTCGGAATGCTTCATCTGATCGACATTGGAATCGTAGGTGAAGGAAAGCGAGACGTACGGACGCAACGTCATGCGCGGGCCGATCTTGATACCCGAGGGGCGGCTCATTTCACCATCCGCAGCCAAGGCGGCAGAGACGCACGAGACAACCGCAAGGGGAACTGCAAGTTTAATAATGTTCATCTGACAAGTCCTCTCCTCAGACAGTTAGAATCGAATGCGCTGGCCCGAATAGCCGCCGGGCTCATAGATATCATCCGTCTTGTCCCCGCGATGGTAGCCGCCATAGTTGCGGTTCGCCGGATTCATCGTCCGCGGAATCCGGTAAATGGTGCTGTCATCGCTGAGCACGGGCATTCCGGAGACATTCGGACGGAACATCGACGAGACGTTCGCCATACCCGCATCGCCGGCGGCAAGATCGGACAGGAGCGCGAGAGAGGTCTGTGCCCCGGCAAGACGAAGAACCAGCGCGGCATCCGGCATTTCTCCCGCATCACTCGCCCCCAGAAGCGGCTCGTAGTCCTTATCGTTCAGAGCCGGCGGAATCCACTCGCCCTTGGCCAGCGCCTGTGCTTTCCCCTCCGTCAGATATTCCTTCACCAGCGTATCACACAGATCCGCCGGCGTACCCTTCGAGGCGCGCAGGAACATGAGAATCGCAAACGTATTGCGAACATCCGCATTCGCGACCGATGCCGTGCGCTTCTGGATGGCTTTCATCGCCGTCTGGACCATCTTGACGAACACCTCGTCCGGAATCGTCTTGGAGGGATCCGCCGTGCGGCTGAAAAGATCGACGGCGAAGCGCTCGTTGATGACCGTCAGCGCTTCAGGCGGAACCGTTGCGAAGACCTCGGCGAGAAGCGCGGCGATGTTGCCGCCGCCCTTCGCACCCCTGAGCGCCGCATCGTTCGCCGCAAGGTATTTGGCGGCCTTCTCCTCGGGAGACCCGGGAAGCGCATCGATCGACGCATTGACGCGCGCGAGGAACGCAACCTGATCGGCCGCAGAGAGTTGTTTCACCAGCGCCGTCATCGTCGCAGGGCTCTCGATCGCCACATCGATCTGGCCGCTCGCATCCGCGAGCGACAACCCCTGCGCCACCGCCGTGGCGAAGACCATCATTCCAATTACCAGTGTTTTTTTCATAATCGCCCAACTCCTTCCCCTGACGAATTAGTACCACGATTCGGGAACCCACACGACATCCCCCGCCCGCAGCGCGATATCCTTGCTGATGAGCCCTTCACGCCCTATCTCGTTCAAATTGATGTACGTACGCCGCTTGTTGCCGTCCTTATCGCAACTCGTCACGCGAATTTTGTTCTTGTCGGCGAAAGGCTTGAGCCCACCCGCAAGCTTGAGCACCTTCGTCACCGTAAGATCCATCGTCGCCGGCATATTTACAGGCCCGGGCATCTGCACCTCGCCGAGCACCGTCACCGTACCGTAGGGGCTCACGCCGTTGTTGCCGTCCACCGGAAGGAATGAAACCGTCACGACCGGCTGTTTGATGTAGACCTGGTAGCACTTGATGAGCTTCTGCTTGAAGGCGTCAAGCGTCAGCCCGTTGCAATAAACCGGATCCTGCAGCAGATACTGCAGCGTCGCCTCACCGTTCTGATCGACCTGCACCTGCATAACCGACGGCGTTTGCCCCGCCGCGCCGACCTGCACGGAAATGGCGACACCCGGACGAAGGCGCGGGATGCCGTCGTAGTAAACGGCACCATCGCTCGCGGCATCCCCCGCATCCTCTTGCGCCGACGGTCGCGCGGTCTGCCCATCCGAACCATTTTCAACGGAATCAAAGTAGTCCTTGACGATTTGACAACCGCCCACGCACACACATACAAGCGCTAAAATCGCAAATTTTAAAACTAATCCGCCCATAGACAAACTGTATTGTAGCACAATGGATCATCAATCGTCAATGGGGATTTGACTTATCCCGGATTTTTGCAAAGGGGATGGAGGCGGCCATGGACAAGGTCGCCGTG
>JBJEWD010000031.1:0-10349 GCA_051884875.1 Kiritimatiellia bacterium | reverse complement strand
CCGGCACCAGATGACTCGTCGCGGTAGGTGGTCATCGCGATCTTGTTGCCGTAGACATCGTAGGCGTAGGCGACGGGATAGGTCGCGCCGCCTTCGTAGGTCTTCTGTCCACGCAGGTCGTATTCATAGACGATGGCATCGCCGACGCCACCCAATGTACGAGTTCTATCGCCTTTACAAATCACGCTGGAATTGTAGCACAACGGAATCGGAATGCGCAATGAGTTTCGCTTTTGGAGGGTCCCCAATTTTTCTTGGCTGGCGAAAGGTTGCGGAGGCCTCGTGCGGTCTTGAGCCGATTCTGCCGTTGCTGGGCTGTCGAACCCGTCTGCCGCTATCCTGTCAGACATTCGAGCTCCATCTGCAGGTCGCCACGCTCCTCGCGGGCACAGCCAAGTCCCCGCCACTTGCCGTGCCTACGAACCACCAGCGCAGCCTGGTTGCCGAAGAGCATGCGCCCAAAGAACTCGAGCTTCATTTTTGCAAGCCGGGGAGAAAACATCCCCACCATTTTCTTTTCGCGGCCAATCTGCCGCGCTCTGCCGTTCCCGGGCAAGGGGCGGTTGCTGCCGCCTTCAGCCAGGGAGGATGAATGAATCATCGCACCTTGGAGCAGACATCCGTGCACTTTGAGGCAAACATCAGTGAACTTTGAGGTAAACATCAGTGATGTTTGGGGCAAACATCAGTGAACTTTGAGGTAAACATCAGTGAACTTGCCCCAACTAAACGAATATCGCGCCAAAGCTGCGGAAATCAGCAACTATCGGATTTAACCCGCCTCTGCCGACCCTCAGCCCGATTTCGTGGTCCGGTTGTTACTGGCACTCTGGGAAATCAGGTCAGACCTGTTTTCCCAGAGTGAAACAAGGTGGGGGCGTGCGGGGTCGTCCCCACGATTCATGATGCTTCGTGCTCTCGCGGCCTTCGGCTGTCTCGCTACACTCGGCTGTCCCGCTCCGCAGCTTCGCACAGGTCAACCATTTGCTTTTTTGCAGTCAGCTCGGAGGGCCAACCCTCCCTTTTCTGCGGCAAAGCCGCAGCCTGAAACATCCGCATCACTGGCCGTCGAATATGAATGCAGGACGCGAAGCTCCGGATATTCGGCGGTAGCGGGAGCCATACGGATCGGAATTAACAGGCGGCAAGTAAACGAAACCTCGGACCGCCTCCGTCGTGCGTGAGCCGTTCCCTGATCGGTGCGCAGGGTCTGGGGTAAAAGGTGCGCAGGGTTTGGGGCAAAGGCTGCGCAGGGTTCGGGGTAACGGGTGCGCAGGGGCGACTCCGGAGCTGCCTCGCGGAACACCGACGGGACGCATGGGATCGGTCTTCGGCCGCCCCAGCATCCGCGTCGCCGTCCGGCTGTCGGCCGGCCCTATCGCCGGATGCACAGGAACGCACGCGGTGGTACCTTCGCCCGGTACCACCGCGGCAGACACCCGCCCACGGGGAAAACCGCACAGGGATGCCATTCACGCCTGGCCAAAGATGAAACACGTCCCTACGCCGGACGGGCTGGGCAATCAGGATCAGGGGCACAAGAGCGGCGACCTCCCGCAGATTCGGAATACGGCCAGGGCGTCATCCGGTGCCACTCAACGACCGACCGCCTTGCGGTAGCGGGCGATGAGCTGGTTCGTCGAGGCATCGTGCTTGCCGGACGGCTTCTTCGCCGTGAGGTCGGAGAGCACGCCCTTCGCGAGCACCTTGCCGAGCTGCACGCCCCACTGGTCGTAGCTGTAGACGTTCCAGATCACGCCCTGGACGAAGACCTTGTGCTCGTACAACGCCACGAGCGCACCAAGTGTCTCGGGCGTCAGCTGATCGCAGAGGAGCGTGTTCGTCGGCTTGTTGCCTTCGAAGGTCTTGAACGGAATGAGCTTCTTCTCGACGCCCTCCGCCGCGCATTCCTCGGCCGTCTTGCCGAACGCGAGCGCCTCGGTCTGCGCGAAGAGGTTCGCCATCAGCTTGTCGTGCAGGTCGCCGATCGGATTGTGTGTCCTCGAACAGCCGATGAAGTCGCACGGGATGAGATGGGTGCCCTGGTGGATGAGCTGGTAGAACGAGTGCTGCCCGTTCGTGCCCGGCTCGCCCCACTCGATCGGACCCGTCGAGTAGGTGACGGGATTGCCGTCTTTGTCGACGCACTTGCCGTTCGACTCCATATCCATCTGCTGAAGGTACGCCGGAAAGCGGCTCAGGTACTGATCGTACGGCAGCACGCAGTAGCTCTCCGCGCCATAGCCGTTCACATAGAGGATGCCGAGGAGCGCGAGAATCACCGGCATATTACGCGCGAAACGGGCCGTGCGGAAGTGGCGGTCCATCTTGTAGTAGCCCTTGAGGAGCTTCTTGTAGTTGTTGCGCCCGATCGCAATCATGAGCGAGAGGCCAATCGCGGACGGCAGCGAATAGCGCCCGCCGACCCAGTCCCAGAAGCCGAACATGTTCTTCGTGTCGATGCCGAACGCGGCGACCTCCTTCGCCGCCGTGGAGACGGCGACGAAATGCCGGGCGACGGCTGCCTCGGCAGCCGCCTTCGTGAGACCCGCCGCCTTGGCCTCGGCGAGGAACCACTCCTTCGCGGCAAGCGCATTGGACATCGTCTCCTGCGTCGTGAAGGTCTTGGACGCGATGATGAACAGGGTCTCGTTCGCCTTCACCTGGCGCAGCGTCTCGGCGAGATGCGTCGAATCGACGTTGGAGACGAAGAAGAACCTCATGTTGCGCTTCGTGTAGGGCGTCAGTGCGATGTTCGCCATGACGGGGCCGAGATCGCTGCCGCCGATGCCGATGTTGACGACATTCCTGATGCGCTTGCCGGCAAAGCCCTTCCATTTGCCCTGGCGGACCTGATCGGAAAACGCGGCCATCTGATCGAGCACCTTGCGGACGCCCGGCATGACGTCCTTGCCGTCCACCTTGATCTTGACGTGCTTGTCCTGATTGCGCAGCGCGGTGTGAAGAACGGCGCGGCCTTCGGTCGCGTTGATCTTCTTGCCCGTGAACATCTTCTCGATCTCCTCCTTGAGATTCGCCTTCTCGGCGAGCCCGAGGAGCGCCTTCATCGTCGCCTCGTCGATGCGGTTCTTGGAGTAGTCGAGGAACCAGCCCGCCGCTTCGAGCGAAAACTTCGCCGCGCGGTCCTTGTCTTCGGCGAAGAGATCCTTGATCGTCTTCGTCTGGTTCCTGTCTATGAGTTCATCGACCTTTTCCCATGCCTGAGCGTCCATCTGTTTGTCTTTCCTTGGGTTAGTTGAAACTCTAAATTACGAATGAACGGTGAAATTCATTTTTCGCTCTCGCCTTCGCAGACCGATACCGAGACGAGCTTCGCGCCTTCGGAGAGGCGAACGAGGCGGACGCCCGCCGCGCTGCGCCCGTAGACGCCGATGTCGCTCACGGGCGAGCGCACCATCTGCGCGTCGGACGTGATGGAGATGATCGACTCGTCGTCGGCGACCGCATGCGCCGCCACGATGTGCCCGTTGCGGTCGGCGTTCTTAATCGCCGTAACGCCCATGCCGCCGCGATGCGTGGGACGGTATTCGCCGAATTCCGTCCGCTTGCCGTAGCCGTTCTCGGTCGCGACCAGAAGCGTCTTGCCCGATTCGCAGACGTCGAGCGAAACCGCGTGGTCGCCCGCCTTGAGCGTGATGCCCCTTACGCCCGTCGCCGTGCGGCCCATGCGGCGCACTTCGTCCGCCAGGAACTTAATGCCCATCCCGCATGCCGTCAGCATGAGCACCATCACGCCCGGCTTCACGAGACGGACCTCCATCAGCTCGTCGCCCTCTTCGATGTTGATCGCGCGAATGCCCGACTTGTTGACGTTCTGGTAGTCGCCGAGAAGCGTCTTCTTGACCGTGCCGAGTTTCGTCGCGAAGAACACGTCGACGTCGCCCTCGAAACTGCGGATCGGCAGCAGCCGCAGCACCTGTTCGCCGGCCTGCAGGTTGAGGAGGTTGATGAGCGGACGCCCGAAGCTCGTCCGCGGCGCCTCGGGGATCTCGTATGCGCCGCGCACGAAGAGCCGCCCCGTATTGGTGAAGAACATGAGTTCGTCGTGCGTCTCGGCGACGAAGACGAGGCGGAGGAAATCCTCCTCCTTTACCTGCGCACCCTTCACGCCGTGCCCGCCGCGGCGCTGCTCCTTGTACTCGGTGAGCGGCACGCGCTTGACGTAACCGCGATTCGACAGCGTGATGACGCAAGGCTCGTCGGGAATCAGATCCTTGACCGAAACCTCGTTCGCGTCCGCCACGATCTCGGTGCGGCGCCTGGCGTCCTCCTTCTGGCAGTACTTCGCCTTGATCTCCTCCAGATCGGCGCAGATGATCGCGTAGACCTTTTCGGGATCGGCGAGAATCGCCTCGTATTCGGTGATCGCCGCGATGAGCGCGGCGTGCTCGGCGGCCAGCGCGTCACGGGCAAGCCCGACGAGCTGGTAGAGACGCATCTCCAGAATCGCGTTGACCTGCGGGTCGGAAAACTGGAATCGCTCCTGCAGCCGCATCTTCGCCTCGTCGCGCGTCTTCGACGAACGGATGATGCCGACGACCTCGTCGAGATGGTCGATCGCCAGGAGGAGCCCGTCCACGACATGCTTGCGCGCCTGCGCCTTCCGGAGGTCGAAGCGCGTGCGGCGGGTGATCACCTCGAAACGGTGATCGGTGTAGCACTTGAAGTAGTCCTTGAGGTTCAGGACCTTCGGGCGCCCGCCGACGATCGCGAGGAGGATCGCCCCGAACGTCGTCTGCAGCTGCGTGTGCTTGTAGAGGTGATTCAGGACGATCTCGCCCACCGCATCACGCTTGAGATCGACCACGATGCAGATGTCGTCCTCCGTCAGCTTGCGGCCCTTCGGTAGCTCCGCCGCATCCCTGCTTTTCCTCTTCGTGTCCTTGGTGTTGCCGCCGGAAAGGTCGCGGATGTCGCTGACGCCCTCGATGACCTTGTCCTTCACGAGCTGGGCCATGTGGCGGATCATCTCCGCCTTGTTGACCGCGTAAGGGATCTCGGTGATGACGATCTGCTCGCGCCCGTCCTTGCCGGCGACCACCTCGGCCCGGCCGCGCACGGTCATCTGGCCGCGCCCGAGCTTGTACATCGCGCTGATGCCGTTGTAGCCGCATACCATCGCGCCCGTCGGGAAGTCGGGACCTTTCACGAATTTCATGAGGTCGTCGACCGTGCACTCCTCGCGGTTGCGCACGTAGTAGCCGATGCCGTCGCAGAGCTCGCCCAGGTTGTGCGGCGGAATGTTCGTCGCCATGCCGACGGCGATGCCCGCCGAGCCGTTCAGCAGGAGATTCGGAAGCTTCGCGGGGAGCACCGTCGGCTCCTGCAGCGTCTCGTCGAAGTTCGGCATCATGTCGACCGTATCCTTCTCAAGGTCGACGAGGAGTTCATCCGTCACCTTCTGCATGCGCACTTCCGTGTAGCGCATCGCCGCCGCCGAATCGCCGTCGATCGAACCGAAGTTGCCGTGACCGTCGACAAGCGGCAGGCGGAGCGAGAAATCCTGCGCGAGCCGGACAATCGCGTCGTAGACCGACGAATCGCCGTGCGGATGGTACTTGCCGATCACTTCGCCGACGACACGCGCCGACTTCACGTGCTTGGAGGCGTAGGTGTTGCCAAGCTCATGCATCGCGAACAGGCACCGCCGGTGCACGGGCTTGAGGCCGTCGCGCACATCGGGAAGCGCGCGCCCCACGATCACGCTCATCGAATAGTCGATGTAGTCGCGCGCCATCGAATCCTCGATGTTGATGTCTTCCAGCGCGGCGGCCGCCGCCACTTCCTCCGTCACGCCCGTGTTCTCAATCTGCTGTTCTTCGCTCATAAATAGGTATTATACCATTTCCCGTTGACGGCCATTAGGTAAAATTGATAGAATTTGCCTGTCTGGTCGGCGGGGCGGGTGCTTTCGCGGCGGGACAAATGATACAGTAAGGGAATAATCAAGATGGAAATCTATGTTGGTAACCTCGCGTACGCGACGACTGACGATGGACTCAAGGCGGCGTTCGCGGCGTTCGGCGAAGTTACCGCTGTTCGTGTCGTGACCGATCGCATGACCGGTCGCAGCAAAGGATTCGGCTTCGTCACGATGCCTGATGCCGCACAGGCGCAGGCCGCGATCGACGCCCTCAACGGACACGAACTCGATGGACGCACGGTTCGCGTGAACGAGTCGCAACCCAAGCCGCGCGAAGAGCGTGGCGGTCGTGGCGGTTTCGGCGGCAACCGTGGCTTCGGCGGTCGCGGTCCGCGTCGCGAAACGCGTTGGTAATCGATGTCACTCGATTATTGAAACAGCGGCACGGCTCGAAAAGCCGTGCCGCCGTTTTTGTAGCGCCGACGAAAAGGATCGCCACCGCCGACAGACGGAAAATCTCGCGCGCCCCACCATGGCTGCTCCACCATTGGGGTCAGCACCCTGCACCCTCCGCGCCTGGTCTTCTCGGCGTAGCTTTTCGGCGGCATCTCCGGCACGGCCGGCGGCTGGTTCGTTTTGTCGACCGCCGCGACGAAGGGAAACGCTCCCCTTGAAATCATCGCTTAATGCCAAACGAACCTCCTGATCATAGGAAATACAAAACGAAAGGAAATACAAAACGAAGTCCACCCTCCAGGTCCGCGATAAGATACTTCATACTGGCTAGGCAGAACAAAACTCTGCAAATCAACATGAAACGCCTTCAACTTCACATTGCAAGACGCTACTATCCTTTCGTCAACTGTCGATTGCCGATGTCCTGACACCCATCCAAAACAATCTTCAGCGCGCAGATTCACGGACCCTCGTTCAATCTGAATAACTAGCGTACTCTCAACCTCGTTCGCATACAACCCATCCCAAGATACAACGTATCCTTTTTCTTCTTCTGTAAGCACAAACCTGCCCTTCCGATCTTTGTAGCATAAATACGCAGGAAGATTGAACGGAGAAAATGCCACATCGCTTACAACACACGGAACCACAAAACTTACCCATAATGGCAAAAGGAGACATTCGCACGCAATATCCGCGATTGCGTTTCGTTCTTCCGGAACTTCGGCCTCATCCCGTCCGTCTCCTAATTCTTTCACGTCCCCTCCTGCCCGAGAAGCGTCGTGTCTATAACCAATGTCATCATCCCACCTGAATATCGATTTGCAAGATGGGAACGGCATAGGACACACTTGACCCAACTTCATATTCTGCATTTGTGCACAAAACGGGATGCCCACGACACAACCTGAGATGAGACATTGGAATGTTAAAAGCAATAGAATTTTATTTACTGCCATAATGCGCTCCAAGTTCAAAACTTTATCTTGGGCCTTCGGGGTCTTGTCTGAATCCTGCATATTCAACTACGCATGGTATACCATTTGCTGCGGAAATCGCCAGACGCAAAGCGCCTCGAACAAGGTGCTGGACAAGGTGCAATGGCCGATTTCTGGGCTGATTGAAAGTCGAACTTTCAATCAGCCCAGAAATTTGATACTATACCCGCCATGAAGAAGAATATTCCCAGAGCGATTGCGCCCTACGCAAGAACACTCGCCGCACAGTTCCCGGTTCTTTCGATTCAGGGGCCGAGACAGTCCGGCAAGACCACGCTTGCACGGAATCTATTTCCCGATTACGACTATGTCAATTTGGAGAATCCCGATTTGCGGGCCGCCGCCGAAATCGACGGCGCGTCTTTCCTGCGTCTGCATCCAGCCCCGCTCGTCATTGACGAAGTTCAGCGCGTACCCTCGCTTATAAGCCGCATTCAAGTTGCGGTGGATGAACGATCCGGCGAAAACGCTCTTTATGTATTGACCGGTTCGCATCAGCCGGCATTGCGTTCCGGCGTAGGGCAGTCGCTGGCCGGCCGTGTCGGCGGAGTGACGCTTTTGCCGCTTTCCATTGACGAATTGGCGGCTGCGGGGATTGCCTCGCCACGAGAACAGCGCATTGTCGAGGGATTTATGCCGCGGTTGTTCTCGGAGCATCAGTCGCCATTTGAACTCTACCGGAACTATGCGGCGACCTACCTTGAAAAAGACGTCTCGCAGTTGACACGCCTGCGCGAACGCCGTCCTTTCGAGATATTTGTCAAATTGCTTGCGGGACGTGTGGGGCAACTCTTCAACAGCACGGGAATTTCAGACGAAGTGGGAGTCAGTGCGCCTACGCTGCGTGGTTGGCTTTCGATTCTCGAAGCGTGTCATCTTGTTTTTGCCCTTCCCCCTTATTATCGCAACTTCGGAAAACGCTTTGTCAAATCGCCCAAGATCTACTTTACGGAACCCGGCCTTGCCGCATGGCAGCTTGGCATACGGGAAGTCGCTCAGGTCGCTCGCGATCCGGCGTTTGGCGGGCTTTTCGAGAATATGGTCGTTGTTGAAGCCTTGAAGACAAGACTGAATGCCGGCCGGACGCCAGAGTTGTATTTCATTCGCGACCAGCATGGAACCGAGATTGATTTGGTTGTGGAAGATGGCGGCGCGCTCCACCTGTTCGAAATCAAGGCATCCGCATCGTTTTCTGCGGACTTCACCAGGAATATCGAGGTGATGCGCCGTGCCATTCCCTGCGTTGCATCGGCAACGGTGGTCTATGGCGGAGATGTCGCGTGCGGCGTGCGAGATGTTGCATTTGTGCCGTTCTGCAAACTCGCCGCCCACATGCGCCATCTCGGTCTGGCCTGACAAGCCGCACTGGGGCCTTACCATGTGACTACCCGGTCAACAATGGTACGCCCTTCGCGTTGACAATCGCCCGAACCTGTTCAAGCGCCGCCATCAACTTGCATCCCTTTCAACAGCTGCCACCGCGTTATCTCCTTCAATCGAATGAAATCGCATCGAGCGAACGGATGGAGGTATAGTTGCCGTCGCCAAGGACGAGATGGTCGAGGAGACGGATTTCGGCAATCTTGGCAAGTTCGACAAGCCGCTCGGTGAACTTGAAGTCGGCCTTGCCGGGCGTGGGGTCGCCCGACGGATGGTTGTGCGCGACCATGACGGCCACCGCGCCCCACTTGAGTGCTTCTTTGAATACGTCGCGGGCGAACGCTGGAGCAGAATCCGCCGTACCGCGTGAAATACGCAGCGGCTCGCAGATGGGGCAGTTCTTACGGTTCAGCAGGAGCGCATAGAGGTTCTCCTTGTCGTCACCGGGCGTAAGGACGGTCTTGAAGATGCGGTAGGCGGTCGCGGGGTCGGTCACTTTGTACGCCTTCAGTTCGTCGGGCGCAAGACGGCTCCAGCGCCGCCCCATCTCGAACGCAGCGGAGAGTTCGAGGCATTTGACGTGCCCAAGTCCCTTGATGGGGCGGTCGGGATGGGTCGCGTTCCAGCCCTTGATGCGCTCCTCCAGAGCGCGCCAATCGGCGGAGACGAGCGACTTCATGGAACCGAACGCCTCAATAAGGCGGCGCGAGAGCTCGATGACGTTCAGCCCATGGGCGCCCGTCTTGAGCAGAACGGCGACAAGCGCCTCATCGGGGACTATCGCAGGGTCTGCGGCCCGTTCCATCAGCTCGCGCGGCATCAGTTCGCCGCCGCGCTGGTCAAAGTTGTTCTTGTCTGAATCCTGCATATTCAACTGCGAATAGTATACCATTAACGGGGGCTGGCGATACGAGGCACCTAAAAAACATCCGTCGTGCGCGCGTTGAAGAATCGGCTGATGGTAACGGGGTGGACGTGAAAGCATTTTGCAATAGTTGGATAAGATAGACCATTTCGCCGCATGACAACGATATCCTCTTCATGGCCTGTAAGCTTGTTGTGCGTGTTCTTGCGTCCCTTGGGATGCCCGAGCACGACGCCTTCGGCCCGTTTGCGCGCAAGCGCCTCTTTTGTGCGTTGCGAAATCAGGTTGCGTTCGATCTCGGCGGAAAGGCCAAAGGCGAACGCCAGCACCTTCGACGAGATGTCGGAGCCGAGCCGGTAGTTGTCTTTGATCGTCCAGACCTGCGCCTCGCGCTTGAGGCATTCGTTGAGGATGGACATGATCATCAGGAGGCTCCTGCCAAGACGCGAGAGCTCGGCGCAGATGATGATATCGCCCTTGCAGATGCGTTTGAGAAACTTGCCGAGCTTTCTTTTCTCGGGTTCCTTGGTGCCGGAGATCGTCTCTTCGACCCAGCAGTCGATGGCGATGCCCTCCTTTTCGCAGAAGCGGGAAATCTCGAAACGCTGATTCTCGACCGTCTGCTTGTCGGTGCTGACGCGGATGTAGCCGTAGTTCATTTGTGTATGTCCTTTCTCTCTGGAGAATGCCCCATAAATATAGACACACAATAATACGAGCGTTTTTCCGCGCCCCCACCTCGACCGTTCCAACTGGAAGCGCGTCA
>JBJEWD010000030.1:0-49958 GCA_051884875.1 Kiritimatiellia bacterium | reverse complement strand
AGCCACAAGTATTCGGCGGAGCGGTAGCGAGAGCCGTACGGATCGGTGTTAAATTCTCAAGCGGCAAGCAAACCACGAACCGCCTCCGTCGTGCGTGAGCCGTTCTCTGATCGGTGCGCAGGGTTTTGGCAAAGGGTGCGCAGGGTTTGGGGTAAAGGGTGCGCAGGATCCACCCCAAAGGTTGCGCATGTTCGGGGGTTGAGTATGCGTATGTTCGGGGCCGTCTGCTGCACGAGGGCCTGCGCCTCCTACGGGAAAGTCGCGGCCGAGAGCGTCAACCGCATCATAGGAAGAATCCGCGCAGGGATGTCATCCACGCCTGGCCGAGGCACGGTTTAAGCATTTACTGCGTCACTTCACTTGCAATTCGCCGTTTCCGGCATCTTCAGCCCTCTCCACCTCCGCAACGGAACGGCATACTCCCGGCACCAAGCACCGGGCATTCGACCTACAGCCCCTTCTTGGCATACTTCAGCCCGATCTCGAGTCCGCGCAGCTCGGCCAGACCGATCAACCGTCCGCCGTAGCTGTAGCCGCAGTAGCAGCTGCGGCCCTTGTCGATCTCCAGAAACCGTCCGTGGTCGGGACGCACCACGATCTTCTCGCCGCGCCGCTTCTCTTCCTTCAGGAATTCCTCGAAGAGCCTCGGCATATCGGTATTACCGCAGAGATGGCACTGCGACTCATGGAAGACCTGATCGTCCGTATATTCAAGGTTGCGGAAGTGGCAGAAGTAGACGCGCGAGCCGAATTTCTTCATGATCGCGACCGCGTCGTTCTTCGGGTCGCCCCCCAGCGAGCCGGTGCAGAGCGTGAGACCGACGTGCTTCGACGGGCACATCCGGTACATCTGGGCGATGTCCTTCGCATTCGAGAGAATGCGCGGCAAGCCGAAGATCGGGTGTGGCGGATCGTCCGGATGGATGCACATGTTCACGCCCGTCTCTTCGAGAACCGGCGAAATCTCGTTGAGAAACCAGTACATGTTCTCGCGCAGCTTCGCATCGTCAATGCCCGCGTAAGTTTTGAGCTGGGCGAGGAATTCCTCGGGCGTCAGGTCATCGACCGTGCCCGGCAGCCCGCACAGGACAGAATCGGCCACGCGTTTCCTTTCCTTGTCGGAAAGCCTTTTCCAGAGCCGCGTCGCGCGCGCCTTCGTCGGCGCGTCGTATTCCTTTTCGGCCCCGGGGCGCTTCAGATAAAACATATCGAAGCCGGCGAGCTCGTATGCGTTGTACTCGAGGCAGGTCGAGCCGTCGGGCAGCGCGTAGGCGAGGTTCGAACGCGTCCAATCCAGGATCGGCATGAAATTGTAGCATACCGTTCTGATGCCGCACTTCGCCAGATTGCGCAAGGTCTGCTTGTAGTTCGCGACGTATTTGAGGTAATCGCCCGTATGCTTCTTGATGTCCTCGTGCACCGGCACCGACTCGACGACCGACCAGACCATGCCCGCGTCCTTGACCTTTTTCGCGCGCGCCTTGATCTCCTTCACCGGCCACACCTCGCCTGGCTTACGCTCGTAGAGCGCTGCGACGATGTCCGTCACGCCCGCCTGACGAATCTCCTTGAGCGAAATCGCGTCCGCGTCACCATACCAGCGCCAACCCTGTTTCATCGTCCGGTTTCCCTTCTCGCTTAGAGTTCGACCTGCCTGTATTTCGGCACGAGCGCTTTCATCGCGCACCAGCCGGCGATGTAGGCCACCGCGCAATAGCTGAAAAGAATCATGTAGCCGGCGGGCTTGCCGGTGTAGCCGCAGAACGAAAAGGCGGCGCCTGCCTTCTCGGCGTAGGTGAAGAGCCGGCCGGCCGCCTTGTTGATGATGAAGCTGCCGCAGCCGGCCGCGCACTGGGCGATGCCGGTGAGCGTGGCGATCGTCGATTTCGGGAACATGTCGCCGACGACGGAGTAGACGTTTGCGCTCCAGGCCTGGTGGCCCGCGCAGGCGAGGCCTATGATCGTCGCCACGCCGAAGGCGGCGGCGAGTTTCATCCCCGGCGAGCACCCCACCCCCCAGACCCCGAGCGGCTGGGCGCCGAGCGCGAGCAGCGGGAAGCACGCGAAGACGAACATCGCGACCATGCGCCCTTCGTAGGGATTCATCCCTTTCTTCTCGACCATGTAGGTAGGCAATTTGCAAAGATAGATCGACACGAAGGTGACGATCGCGTAGAGCGTGAACACCAGTGCCATGCCCTGGCAGGTGTCGCTCTTATAGCCGAACTGGTCGGAGATGTAGCCGGGCGTCCAGAAGAGGAAGAACCACCACACGCCGTCGGTCAAGAGCCGGCCCAGCACGAGCGCCCAGGTCTGCTTGAGCGAAAAGGCCTTGGCGTAGGAGATTTTCGGGCCTTCGCTTTCCGCGGCGGTTCCGGCTGCGGCGGCATCGTCCTGCCGGATGTATTCGAGCTCCGCCGCACCGACGCGCGGGTTCGCCTCCGGCTTGCGGTAGAGCCAAACCCAAAAGCCCATCCACACGAAACCGAGAGCACCAATGATCGCGAACGCCCATTCCCAGCCGCAGTAGCGCGCGATGAGCGGAATCGTCAGCGGCGCGGCGAGCGCGCCCACCGACGAGCCGGAATTGAAGATCGAGGTCGAAAAGGCGCGATCCTTCTTCGGAAAATACTCCGCCGTCACCTTGATCGCCGCGGGGAAGTTCCCCGCCTCGCCCAGCGCCAGCACCGCGCGACAGGCGAGAAAGAGCCATACCGAAACGGTGACACCCGCCATCGAGACGAAGCCGGCGGCGGAAAGCAGCTTCGTGCCTTCGCCGCAGAGCGCGTGCAGGCACGCGCCGAGCGACCAGACGAATATCGCCCACAGGTAGCCCTTCCGGGTGCCGAGCCGATCGATGAACTTGCCCGCGAAGAGGTTGCAGAGCGCGTAGATGATCGAGAAGACGGCGGTGATCGTGCCGTAGTCGTTGTCCGTCCAGTCGAACTCCGGCGCAATAAAGTCCTTCCACGTCAGCGAAAGCACCTGTCGGTCGAGGTAATTGACCGTGGTGGCGAAAAACAGCAGTGCGCAGATCGTCCAACGAAAGTTAGTCATTTTCTTCATGTTTCCTTGTTCCTTTTTTCGGATGCCGACAGCATAGCGAGAATCGGCGGACGCACCGCCCTGACCAGACCCGCGCCGACAGTACGAAGGGACGACGAGAGCTATTCAGTTTCATGTCCTGCATTATAGCACGTCCAACGGATTGTGCAAACATGAATTTATCCAGAGGACTATTTCTTAACTTCCGTGCTGCCGGATGGTCGGCACGGCCGCCCGCTCCTAACGGACGATCTCGTAAAAGCTGGTGGCATCGGTGGGATCGCGCCCCGTATCCACGGTGAAACGCACCCCGTTCCCGTCCGCCTCGACCTGCACTTCGTCGCGGCGCGTACCGTCCGCCGCCAGCGCATAGACCCGGCATGACGGCGCGAATGCCAGTGTCACCTCCGCCTCCGCGCGACGCATCAGGTGTGGCAGACGCCCCCAGGCGAGCAGGACCTTCATCCGCGCATCGGCATAGGTCATGCCCGTATCCTGCACATCCGCCACATGCGTCAGCAGCATCCGCCGCGAGTCATCGAGCGGCTTTCCGTCCAAGGCGCTGATCCAGAGCGCCGCCGCCGGCAGTTCGCCGCTGTAGGGCACGCCCGACAGACGGGCGGAGAGACCGCCGATGGCGACCCGCGTGCCCGCCTTGGGACATTCCGAGAAGAAGCCACGGGTCATCGGCGTATCCACTCCGAAGAGCCCGGTCGCGCGATCGAGCACGACGTGCCCGTCGCCGGGCTTCGCCGCGCCCGCCAGCGTGCGGAAATCGTCCGTGCCCATGGAATAGACGGACGGAAACGCACGCGCCGCCGTCGCCCACGCCGGCTTCCCCTCCCCGACCCAGGTGCCGAGCTTCGCATACCAGCCGTACCAGTTGTCGCGGATGTCGGCCTGCGGACCGCAGTCGAACTCCGTGCGCAATCCCCGCTCCGGCAGCACGATGGCGAATGAACGGCTCAGCGGCGGCATATCGCGGCGCATGAAGAGCGTCATCACGGCGCGCTCGGTTGCCCGCTGGAGCGGATCGCGCGCCACGTCGAAATACGACATCGGACGCGAGTCGAGCACGGCATCATCGGAATGACTCCACGCGAAGCGCCAGATGGCGTCGTACTCCTGCAGCGCCGCCTGGGCGCCAAGCATCATGCCGCCCACGCCGCGGTAGCGCCCGGGACCGGAATAGTTGAACTCGGTCAGCGTAAAAGGCTTGTCGAGGAGACGGTGTTTGAAGACCGACTCGAAGCCGGCGTTCGCCCCGCGGACGGGATTCGCATTGGGGCAGACGCTCGGCTGCCGCCACCTCTCTTCGGGGAAACTCGGGTGGTCGACGTAGAAATGGTCGTCGACGTAGTCGTAGCGCGTACGCGCGAGCTGATAATGGATCGGGTTCTTCCAGCACGAAAGATCCGTCAGCAGCACGGGACTGCCGATCTCCTCACGGATGAAGCGCTTCATCTTCTCCGCGAACGCAATCTCGACCTCGGTCAGGAACAGGCAATAGGCGCTGTTCTGCCGCGAATTCTCCCAGCAATCCTTCGGCACGGCGGTCGTGATGTCCGCGTACGTCGCCGGATCGGCCGACTTCTTCTCCGCCAGCCACGTCTCCCAGGCGGCCTTCGATTCGGGAAGCCGCGCCATGAACGAATAGCCGCGATTGCCCGGATTGCCCTCGTTCACCAGCGCCAGAAACGCCAGCGCCGGCTCGTCGGCCCAGCGGCGCCCGGTCTTCGGATTGACGTGCCCGAGAAACGCCCGGGAGAACGCAAGGTAGTTCCGGTAGGCGCCTTCGTGGAAGAGGACGAGTTCCTTGAACTCATCCATCGGCACGATGCCGTCCCGGTCGATGCCGCAGACGCGCCACGGAACGCGCCGCGAGACGAAGAGATCCGTCGTGAGGTAGATTCCGTGACGGATGCAGGCATTGAGCAGGTTGTCGAGTTGCGCCATCTTCTCGGGACGAATCGTCGTGCCGTCCTTCTCGTCGCACAGGGCCCTCTCGTAATGATGGATGCGCAGGGCGTTGTAGCCGAGGCGCGTCAGCCGTGTGCAGAGCTCATCCGCCATCGCCTCGGACAGGTAGTTCGCCGTGAAACAGAGGTTGACGCCGTAGAACCGCTGGGCGACCCCGGGCTTTTGCTCGAACGCAAAGTGCGAACCCTCGACGACCACGCGCCCGTACTGGCCCGCCGGCGCCTCAATCCAACCCTGCCGAGAGAAGTCCAGCGCCGAGCCGGCCTTGATCTCCGTCGTATCCCTGAGCGGAACCCAGGCCGCGGCGCCGTCGCCGTCCAGCCCGATGCGCGGCGGGGCACCCTCCAGTGCATCGACGCCCGCGAGCACGAAGGATAGCGTGCGCGTCTCGCCCGCCTTGAGCGCACCCTTCCCGACCGAAAGGCGCAGCGAAAAGCCATCGCCGTTCCAGATGCGGTCGTCCTGGACAAGGATCGGCGTCGGCGTCGCAAGCGTGATCGTGAAATGCGCATCGGCGCAGGCGACCTCCACTTTGCCGCCCGGACGCGAGCCGATGCACGGCCGATCCGGGCTGACCGGCAGACGCCACCCGTCGCACGTGTCACCGTCCGCTACGGACACCCGCCCCTCGGGAGTGGCGAATGAGCGGCACGGCAGACGCCAGACGAGACAGAGACCCTTGCCGTCGAAATCACGGACGACGTCAAACCGCCAGTCCAGCTTCACCGTGCCCGAGGCGTCGAGTTGCGGCGAATAGCGGAACCGCCCCCTGACGATCGGTTGCTTCCGCCCGTCGACGATCGCGAACGTCCGCACGCGCCACGTCTCATCCGACGCGCCCTCGGCATCCGACCAGCCGCCCGTGACTGCGCAGGGTTGCCAATCGGCATCGAAAAGACACGGCGCCAGATGCGTTTCCCCTACGTCGAGCGCGCCGTGCGGGCCAATCGCCGCCACCGGCCGTTCCGCCGCCGAGACGCCGCTAACAACGGCAAACGCCACCCCCAAACCCGCCAACACCTTGGCAATCTTCATTCCGCCAACAATCCTTTCTGCAAGTATTATACCATCCCGCCCCGCAGCAGACAACCTGCCGATCCCCGGATCAGGACCGGAACGGGCCGGTTCTCGCCGGTTCGGAAATCGACGTTCACGAACGCAACGAGCATCTTCCGCAGCGACCTGGGAATCTCCGCCTATCCGTGCGGTTCCAGCTCCCAGAGCTTTCGGATCTGCGCCACGCCCTTCCGCAGATGCGCCTCGTCGACATGCGCCTTCGGTTCGAAAACGACGTGGCGGATGGCGTGAGCGAAATCCTTCAGTGCGGCAAAATCAACCTTGCCGTCGCCCGGGGCCAAATGATCATCCTCAAAATCCACGACATCATTCAGGTGCATCCCCTGGAAAAGCGCGCGGGAATCGCCGGGATAGGTCGATTGACGGGCGAACGGCGGAAGCCAATCGTGAGAGTCGCGCACACGATGGTGCCCGGTGTCGAACCAGGCCTTCACGGGGGCCTCCTTAAAATGTTCCCCCAGAAGCCTCATTTCCTCCTCGTTCGGGAAACTCTCCAGAAACGGAAGATTCTCCAGAGCCAGGGTAACGCCATATTGCGTCAGCACGGGGAGCAGGGTCTCCAGTTCGGCGCGGAAGAGCGGCATCAACTGCGCGCCCCGCCGTTCCCGCGTCCTTTGTGCGCACGCCAGCAGCCTGCGGTAGTTCGCGTCCGCGACGCCTGTCTTTCCCTTGGCGCGAGCTTCGCGGAGCACGTCCGTCGAGAAGCGGCGACGGAAGAACGTGGAAAAGGCGACGCGACCGGCATGGAGAACGACCGTATCGGCCCCCATTTCCGCCGCGAACGCAATGTTCTTCGTGATATGGAACCGCGCGAGCGCGCGCTGATCGGCATCAAAACTCGCGAGCGCATACAGTTCGGGATAGCCCTGCGGCGCAGAGAGCGGCACGGGGCAGAACGCATGAATGGAGCCGATGGGAATCCTGTCCAGCATCCGTTTGAAGCCGGCGACCTGCGCGACCGACGTGTGAAATCCGAGTTCGAGTGCGTCGAAGCCCAGCGCCAGCGCCTTCTCCGCAATGAGCAGGCCGTCGTCGATCGTGCGATTGCACCAGTTCGTGGAGAGCGAGAGCTTCATTGCGGAAAGAGCATGCGATCCATCATGAAGGCGAGCACGGCCTCGTCGTTTATCGCGCGGTCGCTCTGACGGTAGGCATCCTCGACGGCCTCGACGTTGCCAAAGGCGCGGTAAAGCGGGATCCGTCCCTCGATCATCCACCGGCGCACGAAACTCAGGATCGTCTTGTAAAACGCCTTGCGCACGCGCGCCACGTCCTCGTCCTCTGCCGCCGCCTTGAGTTCGCCGAGGATTTCGGCAAGACGCCGGCCGACCGCCGCCTTCTCAAGAACGCCGTCGGGGACCCCCGCCGTGAAGAGCTCGGCGATCGCCGCATAGGCCTCGCCCGCCAACACGCCCTCCGACAGCGGCAGGTCGATGCGCTGCACACGCGAGACGATGGTCGGCAGAAGCGCGTCCGGGGCATCCGTCAGCAACAGGAACAGCGTCTTCGCCGGCGGCTCTTCCAGCGTCTTGAGAAAGGCATTGGCGGCGGCGGTCTCCATCCGATCCGCGCTGACGATCACGCCGACCTTCCAACCGCCCGAAAAAGCCGTCGTCGACATCGGTTCGATGATGCGTTCGCGCATGGACCGGGTATGGATGGTGCGGCCTTTTCCCTCGGGCTCCAGATAGGCGACGTCGGGATGGCTGCGAACGGCGATCTGGGCCTGGGCGTCGGGGAAGAGCTTCGCCAGGAGACGCTCCACGAGCGCCTCGCACGGCCCCTTCAGGTCGCCGCAGACAAGATACCCGTGCGCCGTGCGGCCCGCATCGATCGCACGGGAGACTAAAGCATAGGCGTCAGCGACTTCCATACGCGCTCTCCGACTTCATCCGGCGTACCCGACGCATCAATCGTCACGATCCGCGCGGGCGCCTGCGCTGCCAGTTCAAGAAAACCCCGCCGCAGCCGCGCATGAAAATCCTCCCCCGCCCGTTCGATGCGGTCGGCCGTTGTCTGCGTCGCCGCCTCACGCCGCCGCAGACGCGCCCGGCTCGTCGCCGCGTCGACGTCGAGGAGCAGCGTACGGTCGGGGACAAGCCCCTCGCAGGCAAAATCATTCGCGAGGCGCAAGACGTCGAGCGGCAGTCCGCGTCCGTAGCCCTGATAGGCGAAGGTGGAATCGCTGAAGCGATCGCTGACGACCCAGACGCCCGCCATCAGCGCCGGACGGATCACGTTCCGTACGAGCTGGGCGCGCGCCGCGAGAAAGAGCAGGAGTTCGCTGCGATCACACGGCGGATCTTCCCGCTCGTCCTTCAGCAGACCGCGAATGAGTTCGGAAAGACGCGTGCCGCCCGGTTCGCGCGTCAGAAGAACCCGAATTCCCCTGCGTTCCAACGCGTCCTTCAGGCGCCTGACCTGAGTCGACTTGCCGCAGCCTTCGCCGCCTTCGAACGTAATGAACCGCCCCTTCTTCATCTCAATGCCCGATGGAATTGCTGATCGAGTTCACGACGGCTTCCGTCGCCTCCATATCGCCTCGGCCACAGTAGCCGAGCCGTCCGTTCGGCTCGATCACGTAGAAATACGGCAGTTCGGGGATGTTCGCAGGTTCGCCCGGCAGAAACGCGTCCTGATAGACCGGAAAGGTGACCTTTCTGGCCTTGAGCACCTTCACAACCTTGTTGGAACGCGCGCCGCGATGCGACCCGATGACGGTGAAGGGCTTGTGCCGGAAGCCTTCCCACGTCCTCTGCACGCGCGATAGCATCGCGACACTGCGTTCATCCGCCACATCGAAGAGATAGACGAGCACGGTCTTGCCGCGAACGTCAGCAGCCGTGAGACGTTTCCCCGCGTACCAGTTCTCCTTGGAGAAAGGCTTCGCCTTCTTCTTCGGCGTCTCCTCCGCCGATCCGGTGGCCGCGACAGGCGCGGAAACACCGTCGACCGATTCCTCCGCGACAGGCGGTGCGGAGAAGACCTTCGGCGGCGGCGCAGGCACGGCAACCGGCTCCGCCGGCCCGTCCGGCAACTGCGGCGGCTCTTCCACCGGCACCTCGGCGTTCTCTCCCGCCGTGTCTTCCGCGGCCATCGCCGTCGGTTGGGCGCGACGCGGGAATGACGCGGGTGCGTAGCGGTCGTACTGCGCATACAACCACCCGGCAACGGGAGTGTCGGGCCGCCGAAGCACGATGCGAACCGCAGCGCCAAGGGACACCAGCGCCAACGACAGGACAAAAGCAAGAAACCTCTTCATCAGCTCCTTCGAATCCTTTCTACTTTCCCTTTACCTATAGAGATTGACCCTGGTCTTGGCGTATTCGTCCTGCGCGTCGATCCAATTCTGGAAAAGCGTGGAAAGGTCACCGCTGCGCAACGTATCGCGCACCTCGGTCGAGCCGTAGAGCTTATCGAGCCAGTCGGGACGCTCGCCGACCTTCAGCTGCTTGGCATGGCGTTGGATCAGCGCCGTGAAGATAAGGACGCTCGCCGTCACGGGATAATAGGTGCCGGGACGCGAAACCGAGAAAAGAATGCCATTGAGATTGAAGCCGGCGTAGCTCCCGCCCTGCGGCGAATAGCGGTACGGGCGCATCGCGACGCCGCAGGTCTCAAGCCCCGGCCCCAGGTCTTTCATCAGTCCCTTGACATCCATCCACGGCGCGCCCATGACGCGGAAGGCCAACGGACCCTGACGGTCGCAATCCACGGCGGGATACGCCTCGGTGAAGACCAGCATCGGATACGCCACGGCGCTATCCCAGCTGCGGATGGCGGGACTCGGCGGCACGAAGTTGGGCCAGGGCAGATGAAAGCCGTGGCTCCAGTCCCGCAGCTTGATGACCGTCAGATCGAGTTCAAGTGCTTCGGCGCGTCTGATCCACATGGCACATTCGCCCGGCGTCATGCCATGGCAGAGCGGCACGTTGATCGGCGCCACGAAACTGGCGAACTCGGGCCGGCGCATCGGGCCGTCCATCACGTTGCCCATCGGCACCTGACGATCCAGGACCGTCACGGGAATCTGCGCCTCGGCACAGGCTTCGAGCGTGTTCTTGAGCGTCGCGAGATAGGTATAGCAGCGCACGCCGATGTCGCAGAGGTCGATGACGATGCGCCCCAGGCCCTGCAGCATCTCCGGCGTCGGTTTACGATGCATGCCATAGAGCGAATGAATCGGCAGATTCCAGAACGGGTGCCAGGCGCTCTCGGCCTTCTCGCCGGCCGCCCGCGTGCCGAAGAAACCGTGTTCGGCGGAAAAGAGCACCTTCAGCCGATCGGGGAAGTACTTCATGAGCCGCCCGGTCGTACTCGTCGCCTGCATCGTCAGGAGCCCGAACGGATCCGTCGTGTGCGTAAGGCTTTCAATGAGCGCATCGTAGTCTACCATGGTTCCACCCCTTCCCCTGTTCATGAATCAGACATCCAGCCGAACACGCAACCCGCCAAGGCACGCCGCCGTATTCGTGATGGAAGGATCGACCCCTTCCGCGACGAGTTTATCGCTGGCCGCGCCATGCAGCCAGACGGAAGACGCCGCCGCCGGAAAAGGATCGCCCTTGAGGTACGCCCAGCGCGCCCCCAGCACCCCCGCCAGCAGATCGCCCATGCCGCCCAGCGCCATAAACGGGTTGCCGGTGGCATTCTCGTAGACACGCCGCCCGTCGGACGAGACGACCAGCGTATGCGCACCCTTGAGAATCACCGTCGCGCCGTAGCGCTCGACGATCGCGCGCGCCGTCGCCAGCCGGTCGGCCTTCACCTTCTCGCTCTTCCATCCCAGAAGCCGTGCGGCCTCCCCTTCATGCGGCGTCAGGATGAGTTCCTGCCCGGCCGCAGGATCGTAGCCATCATTCTTGCCATACCATTGGGCGAGGATCCCGAGCGCGTCCGCATCGATGACGAAACGCCCGCGGCTGCCGGAAAGGATGCGCGAGACGATGGCCTGCGTGTTGACGCTGATCCCGAGTCCCATGCCGATGACGGTAACGTCGGCCTTGGGCGGCACGCACGTGACCATCAGCTTGGTGAAGGTGGCTTCGGGCACAAGTGCGCCGGCGGCGATGCGCGAGGCGTCGGGGACGACCAGCTGCACCAATCCCGCGCCGGCGGCACGGGCCCCAAGCGCCGTGATGACGGGCGCATGGACATAATGCCCCGACCCGCCGACCACCGTCACCGTGCCGATGGAACGCTTATTCGCATCGACCGGACGCGCCGGAAAAGCCGATTTCAACTCGAGAGGGAGATTCATGTCCTCCCATTATACCAAAATCAGAAGATTGCGCGGCAATAAATTCCACTCGGACAGGAAAACGCACGGCCTTCCAGAAGCATCTCGCCCGATTCGAGGCGTGCCGTCGGGAAGCGCTGCGACAGGATATTCTCCGCTACGATGCGCGACAGCCCCGGGGTGTGCGAGGAAAAAAGGACGAACCGCGGCGTGTCCGAAAGCAGTCCCTCCACGAGATCGAGCGTTTCCCCGAGATCGCGTTCGATCTTGTACATCTCTCCTCCCGCGCCGCGCCCGAAGGTCGGCGGATCGAGAATGACCGCATCATACGCGCGGCCGCGGCGAATCTCGCGTTTCATGAACTTGTGCGCGTCATCGACGATCCAGCGAATCGGCCGGTCGGCAAGGCCGTTCAGCGCGGCATTCTCGCGCGCCCATTCGACCATGCCCCTCGCGGCGTCGAGATGGCAGACTTCCGCCCCGCCGAGCGCCGCCGCCATCGTGCTGCCGCCCGAATACGCAAAAAGATTAAGAACCCGCAGGGGTCCGCCCCCCTTCGCCGCTTCCCGGATCCACGCCCACTGCGCGCGCTGCTCGGGGAAGATGCCCAGATGACCGAAGTCGGTCCCGCCAAGCCTGAAGCGGATGCCCGCCGTCTCAATACACCATGTCGCCGGAAGGTTGACGCGCCCGTGCCAGCGGTTGCCGTCGGTGCGGTCGAAGCTCGCGTCCGCACGATTCCAGTCGACGGCCGGACGCGCCGGACGCCACATCGCCTGGGAGCACGGCCGCACGAGAACGTATTTGCCGAAACGCTCCAGCTTACGCCCGTCGCCCGAATCGATCAGCTCGTAGTCGTCCTTCATTTCGTTGCCTCGTCGAAATCCACGCAGAGCGGCACGGCCGGCAGAAACGAATGGTTCGCGATGGCCGCGCCAAGCTCGCGGTCGCGATCCTCGTCATACCACCAGTAGGTGAGCGCACCCGCCTCGTTGTCGTACTTCGAGAGGACGGTTCGCGGCATTCCGAAGCGGTTCCAGTACAGAAGACGCGTCTCGGTCGTCTGCCAGAGAAGCGCGTACGGGCATTCCGCGGCGATGATCGAATCGATTTCGCGGTAGACCGCATTGCGCGCGGCCATCGACTCCATGCCCTTCTCGGCGGCGATGAGTTCGTCCACGCGCGCGTTCTTGAAACCCACGAGATTGTTGCTCTGCTCGCGGTCGGCCTCGCGCGAATGCCAGACGACCTCGGGCGCGCGGAAGATGCCCGCGCTCATGCTGGACCACGTCATATCGAAATTGTAGCTGCCCATGTCGCGCATCCAGCCCGCGAAGTCCTTCGTGTCGATGGTCATTTCAATGCCCAGGCGCTCGAGATTCTCGTTGAAGAGCGAAAGGAACTTCGTCTCGCCCGGACTGCGCGAAAGGAACGTGAATCTGAACGGCCGGCCGTCCTTCATCAGCCGACCCGTCCGCGCGTCACGGACGAAGCCCGCTTCGGCGAGCAGCTTCTCCGCACCCGCATAGTCGTAGAGGTAGAGCGGATTCGTGCAGGGATGCTCCGCATCGTAGAGATCGTGATAGTAGGACTTCAGCAGGAAATACTCGTTGAACATCATCGTCCGGTTCATCTTCTCGCGGTCGATGAGCTTCGACATCGCGATGCGGACCTTCACGTCGTCGAACGGCCAGCGGCGCATGTTCATGGCAAAGCCCTGGTAGCCGATGGGCTCGTGGTTGCGGACGCGACGTTTGAGAATCCAGTTCTTGTCGAACTTCTCGCCGTGCGTCTCGTTCGACATGATGCGCGCGGAGTAGACGGGGTAGATGTCGATCTGCTGCTTCTTGAGCGCCTCGAAGCCGTTTTCGTTGTCCACGAAATAACGCATCAGGAGTCGGTCGAAGTTGCAGACGTGCTGTGCGCTCGCGAAGTCCCTGCGCCACCAGCCGGCCACGCGCACGAACTCGGTCTCGATCTGCTCCTGCGTGCGGGCGATCCTGTAGGGCCCGCTCACGGGCGCGCCGACGAGATCGATCTTGTTGAAGTCCGACCCGTCGAACGGCGCGCCCTCCTTCACGAACGCATGCATCGGCATGACGTAGAACTCGCCGCAGTTCCCGAGATCCCGCCAGTCCTTGTCCGGATAGTCGGGACTCTTGCGGAAGCGCACCGTGCGCGCGTCGAGGATCTCCGGACGCATGAACTTGCCGTAGACCATCTTGAAGACGCCCACGTCGCTGCGCTCGTCCATGATCATATCGTACGTCCAGGCGACATCGGCCGCCGTGACGGGTTTCCCGTCGGACCACGCGGCGCGCTCGTCCAGGACGAACGTGAATTCCGTACCGTCCTCGGAAACCGACCAGCGCCGCGCGAGACCCGGCACGAATTCGAGCGTCGCCGTATCCGTCGAAATCAGCGTCTCGTACATGAGCGCGAACATCATGTGCGTGTAGGTGTTGTTGTCGACGTAGTAGTTGAAGCTCTTGGGGGGCTGGCTGCCGAAGAAGCGGAGCATTCCCCCTTTCCGCGCGTCAGGCGACGCAAACGGATCCGGCGAATCCTTCCAGTCGTCGGCGGGATACCATCTGACGGCGGACGCGGACGGCGCAGGTCGGGCGACCGGCTGATAGCGAGAGAAGTCGAACGGCGGGCGGGGGTCCTGCCGGCGGCCGTCGCAACCGCCCAGGAGAACGGTCAGGACGACGGCGGAGACGGAAACGAAGCCGGATGCGGGATACGTCATGTCTCAGAGGACCTTCTTAAGGCGTTCAATGGCTTCAAGCACGTTGGCGCGGGAATTGAACGAGGAGATGCGGATATAGCCTTCGCCCGCCTTGCCGAAGCCGGCGCCCGGCGTCGTGACGACGTTGGCCTCCTTCAGGAGCCGGTCGAAGAACACCCAGCTGTCCCCCTTCACGTCAACCCAGAGGTAGGGCGAGTCGCCGCCGCCCGTCACCGTGTAGCCGAGTGCACGCAGAGCCTCCTTCATGAGCCGCCCGTTCTCCAGGTAGAAGTCGATCGTGGCCTTCGTCTGGGCCTGCCCTTCGGGCGTGTAGATCGCGGCGGCGCCGCGCTGGGTGATGTAACTCGCCCCGTTGAACTTCGTGGTCTGGCGACGCATCCACATCGGACGGAGCGCAACCGGCGTGCCGTCGGCGGCGTAGGCGACGAGATCCTTCGGGACGACCGTGTAGCCGCACCGCACGCCCGTGAAGCCCGCCGTCTTGGAGTAGCTGCGAAACTCGATCGCGCAGGTGCGCGCGCCTTTGCACGCATAGATCGAGCGGGGAATCCCCGGCGTGCGAACGAACGCCTCGTAGGCCGCATCGAACAGGATCAGCGCCTTGTTGGCGTTCGCCCAGTCCACCCACGCCTGAAGCTGTTCCTGTGTGGCGACCGCGCCCGTCGGATTGTTCGGATAGCAGAGATAGACGACGTCGCAGCCCTGTGCGCACGCGGGAGCGGGGACGAAGCCGTTGGCGGCGTCGCACGTCAGATACGTCAGCCCCGCATAGCGTCCGTCCGTGTTCGCGCCCGTGCGCCCCGCCATGACGTTGGTGTCGACATAGACGGGATAGACGGGATCGCCCACGGCGATCTTCACGTCAGGCCCGAAGAGCTCCTGGATGTTGCCGCAGTCGCACTTCGCGCCATCGGAGATGAATATCTCGTCCGCCGCGATATCGATGCCCCGATCCTGGAAATCGACCTTGGCGGCCGCCTCGCGCAGAAACGCATAGCCCTGTTCGGGACCGTAGCCGTGGAAGTCCGCGCGGCTCGCCTCGTCGTCCACGGCGGCGTGCATCGCCTTCACGGCGGCGTCGCACAGCGGCTCGGTGACGTCCCCGATGCCGAGGCGGATGATCTTGGCGTCGGGATGCGCCTGCTGATGGGCGGCGACGCGGTGCGCGATTTCAGTGAAGAGGTAGCTGGCTTGGATCTTGCCGTAGTTTTCGTTGACGTGTAGCATGGTGGAAATATCCGGTTGACTGAGTGATTGGGTGAGTGTTGTTCTCCGACCGCCTGTCCGGCCGACGCTTCTTCATTCCCTGTGGATATGGGGGAGGAACCCGTCCATCGCCGCAAGGGAGACGAAGAAGAGCATCAGCACGGCGGGGCTTCTGAACGGACAGTCGCCGAAGCCGTGGACAAAGGTCGCCGCCGCCGCCGCAAGAATGAAGAACGCGGGCGCAGGGAGCACGAACAGCCCCACCGGCACGGGCGGCTGCTCGCGGTTCGGCGTAAAGCGCACCGCATTGTACATCACGCGCCAGACCCTGGACAGCGGCACGACGAGGAGGACGACGAGCGCCACCAGGCAGGCGAACCCGACCGCACCGTGCTCGTCCATGAACTGGAGATAGTCGTTGTGGACGTTGATGCCCCCCGTCATCTGAATCGAACGGAGATCCTTCTCCCACTGCTTGAACTCCTCGCCCGCCGCGCCCTCCTGCGTCTCGCGGCGAACGAACTCGAGCTTCTTCTCGGCCTTCCGGCAGTTGGCTTCCAGCGCCTGCGCCTGCCGCGCGGCCTCCTCCGCCTCGTAGCGCGCGGGACGGCGATCCGCCTCATCCAGCGACGCGAGGCGTTCCTTGGCGAGCTGCACGCGGTTCGTCTGGCTGCTCCACGCCTCCCGCACCTTCGCGACGGCGGCCTCGGCCTCGCGGATGCGCCGCTGCGGCTCCTCGACCTTCTCGATCATCGTCACAACCGAGAAGTGCTTGTAGCCCCAGCCGCCGCACCCGAAGACGGGATATTTCTTGAAGATCTCCCAGGCGACCCGCCCATGGTACTGTCCCTTGCTGCTCAGTCGATCGGCGATGACCTGGGAATCCAGCGTGCCGATTTCGCGCGAAATCCCGTCCAGCACCTCGCTCGGCATGAAGATATAGGTCGAGAGGATGACAACCGCGAGAACCGGCACGGCGACCACGGCGGCGAGGACGCGTTTGGCGCGCGGCATCCGCTTCATGAAGCACGGCACCGCATGAACGACGGCGAGAATGGCCATCAGCGACACCAGCATGATGGCGGCGCGCGAGAGCGTCATCATGGCGGAGAAGAAGAATATCACCGCCGGAACGAGCATGAAGTGCTTGCGCAGCTGGACATCGAAGCGAAACTTCGTCACGTGGCCGGGGTCGCGGTCGCGCTGGCTCTTCCGGACCTCTTCGACGTGCGCCCGCCACAGGCCGATCGCGAGCGCGAAGAGCGTCGTGAAATAGTCACCCGCCATATTGGGATAGCCGAAGGTGGAGAAGAATTCCGTCTTCGAACCCGGCACCTCGTCCATCCACAGATCGGCCCACAGCGGGAAATTCGCTCCCGTCGCACTCTGGATGACGCCGACGACCGCAATCGCAACGCCGTTCCAAACGATGAGTTCGAGCACCAGCCGCTTGCCGCGCTTGAGGAGCGCATGCTTGACGGCGAGCATTGCCGTCAGGACCGGCACGAACCACAGCACGACGTTGAAGTGCTCGAGACGATCGACGCAGAATGGAAGGAACGGGAACGTCGGTTGCGGATCCGCCCCCGCCCGTATCGCCTCGTAGTCGCAGAACGGACAGAGCGCACGGTTGAAGAAGGGAATTGCCAGCAGAATGAAGAAGCCGAGCGTCACCCACGTCAGCGGATCGCGCCTGAGCGCGCTCCAGACGCGCGCGCGCACCTCATAGGTCGTCTCGCCCCGATGGCGCTGCGGAAAGCAGAGCATGGCTTCGAGCAGGATCGCGAACAGCCACGGGACGACCGGCGTGATGAGCGCTGCATCCGTACCGCCGAACAACCACGCATAGACGCTTGCCAGAAGCGCCACCACAATGACGACGAGATTATCGTAGAGAATCCACATATTCCATTACCTTGCGCGCGGCATCCGCTTCGGACACCTTGCCGACCTGTTGACCTTTGACATAGAGGACGAATTCACCCGCACCGCCGCACAGCGCGACATCCGCGCCCTTTGCCTCACCCGGCCCGTTGACGGCGCACCCCATCACGGCGACGCGGGGAAGCGACCGACCGTGCGCCCGTCCGGCATACGCCTCCAGGGCATTCTCGACTTCCGCAGCAACCGCGACAAGATCGACCTTGGTGCGCCCGCAGGTCGGGCACGACGTAATGGCGGGTCCCGGCGGCTTGAGCCCAAGCGCCCGCAGGATCTCCATGCCCACGCGGACCTCCTTCTCGGGCCGATCCGTAAGCGACACGCGGATCGTATCGCCGATCCCTTCCGCCAGCAACACCCCCAGCGCCACGGAACTGCGCACCGTCCCCGGTAGAAACGTCCCCGCCTCGGTGACGCCGAGATGCAGCGGACAATCGGTTCGCTCGGCGAGCAGACGGTAGGTCGTCAGCGTATCGGCGACGTTCGATGCCTTGGCGGAGATGATGCAGTCGAAGAACCCCTCGTCCTCCAGGAGCCTGAGATGCCCGAGCGCCGAACGGACGAGCGCGTCGGGCGCCGTCATGCGCCCGGCATCCAGTTCAGTGCGGAGATCCCGCTGCAGCGAACCGAGATTCACGCCGATGCGGATCGGCACGTGCCGCGCCTTCGCCGCGCGCGCCACGGCCTGCACGCGGTCGCGCGCACCGATATTGCCGGGATTGATCCGCAGCGCGTCGGTGCCGGCTTCAATGGCCGCCAGTGCGCAACGGTAGTCGAAATGAATATCGGAGACGAGCGGTATCGGGGAGGTCCGGCGCACCTCGCCGAGGACCTTTGCCGCGTCGAGGTCGGGGATCGTCATCCGATAGAGGTCGCAGCCCAGCGCCGCGCAGCGCCGGATCTGGGCAGACAAGGCCGCCGCATCGTGCGGATCGACGTTGGCCATCGTCTGCACGCTGACGGGTGCGCCGCCGCCGATCGGCAGGTTACCGATTCTGAGCGTTCGTGTCTGATTTCTCGAGGTCATGGTCGGAAGTAACGTAGGTTATCGCCTCTGCATCCTGAAACTGCATCGTCACGACACGCGAACAGTCGCGCCAGAGGAGGATCGCCATCAGTCCCAGAAGAAGGTACATGAACCCCATCGAGAGCGTCGTGACGATCTTCTCCGGCACGCGGCGGCGGAAGACAAGGGCGATGAGGGCGAAGAGGATGAGCCCGCCGTCCAGGACCGGGATGGGCAGGAGGTTCAGAATCGCGAGGTTGACATTGAGGTAGCGCAGGAATCCGAGACCTGTCCAGAAATCATGGCGGATTGACGAGTAGGTGCCCTGGGCGATCATGACGGCGCCTCCCAGCGCCTTGGCGGTCGCCGCTGCCTTCCTGGGCGTGACAAGCGCCTTCAGGATGTGGAAAATGCCCTTGCCGTCGTCCACGATCTGGTCGATCGGATTGCGTTTGGACATCCAGGCCGCCGCGCGCACGGCCGCGATGCCGTAAAAATGGGAGGCATACTGGAGCCTAGGCGTGGCGACGATCTCGACCGCGCACGTCGTCTCCCCCCGGCGCACGCCGATCTTCAGCGGTTTTCCCGTCTGCCCGCGCACATGGACGGCACGCGCGACATCATGCCAGTTCCGAACGGGTTCGCCGTCTACGGAGACGATCACGTCGCCTGCGGCGAAACCCGCCACCGCCGCCGGCGATCCCGGACGCACGACGGGCATCGGCGGTACGGACCTGTCATTGAACTGCACCTGCAGGTAGTACTCGCCAGACGGTGCCTGCCGGGGCGTCGCCCGCAGACGGACCTCCCGATCGCCGCGCCGCACCACGACCTCCGCCTCGACGCCCTTGTTCACGCGGATGGCCGACGTCAGATCGTCCCAGACGGCAACCGGACGGCCTGCAAACGAAGTGATGACATCACCTTCCTCCAATCCCGCCGCCTCGGATGCCGAACCCGGGCTCGGCGCCTGGATGACGGCCGGTCGATCGAACGGCCCGACGTAGAGATGGGCAAAGGTGCTGACGGGCTTGACGGCCATCGTCACGTTCGTGCCCGCGCGTTCGACGACCAGCTCGCCGCCCGCCGCGCCCGCCGCATCCACGGCGTCGAGATAATCGCTCCACGTGGCGACCGCATGCCCGGCGAAGGAAACGATGCGATCGCCCCGCTTCAGCCCCGCCTTGTCCACCGGACCCTCCGCCATGACGTCGCCGACCACGGGCGCCGTCGCGGCCGACGCGCCGATCGTCCAGACGCCCTTCACCTTGACCGGCGTCACATAATGGGAATTCGTCACGCCGCCGCGCACCGCGACGAACGCAACAGGGCGACCGTCGGCCAGCTGCACTTCGGTGAGCAGCCCGTACCAGGACGTCACCGGCACGCCATCGACCGAGAGCACGCGATCGCCGCGCCGGAGCCCGGCGCGCGCCGCGGGGCCGATCTCTTCCAGATCGTCCAGCACCGGCTCGCTCTCGCTGAAGCGCGCGGATGGAACCGCCGCCAATAGGAACGCCAGCGCGCCAGCCAGCACGAGGTTCATGAACGGCCCCGCCACCGCCACCGCGAGTTCCTTCCATGCGGGGATGCGCGCCCGAACGGAAGCCGCCGCGCCACCTTCGAGTTTCTTCGTGCCTTCGGGATCCACGTCGGGGATCGACACGTAACCGCCCAGCGGGATCCAGCTGATGCGGTACTCGACGCCATTGACGGTCTTCTTCCAGATGGCGGGACCGAACCCAATGGAGAAACGCTCCACCTTGAGCCCGAGCTTGAGGGCGACGAAGAAATGCCCCCACTCGTGGATGGCGATCGCCAGCGAAAAGAGAAGAACGCAGATGCAGACGTAGCCTATCGTGACAAGAATTTCCATGTCCAGTCGTTCGCCTCCCAGACGGCATCCAGCGAATCACAAGCGAACCGCGGCGCCTTTTCGAGGCACGTCTCGATCGTCTTCGCGATGTCCGTATATCCTATTCTACCTTCAATGAAACTGCGGACCGCCCACTCGTCCGCCGCCGCCAGAACCGCCGCCGCCGTACCGCCCGTCCGACACGCCTCCTTGACGAGCCGCAGACAGGGGAAGCGCACGGGATCGGGCGCACGGAACGTAAGTTGGGCGAGCGCCGCGAGATCGAGCCGCGCACGCGCGCCCGGCAGCCGGCCAGGCCAGGTGAGCGCATACTGAATCGCCACGCGCATATCCGGCGGCGAAAGCTGCGCCAGCGTCGCGCCATCGGTAAACGTCACAAGCGAATGGACGATCGACTCGGGATGGACGACGACCTCGATGCGGTCGACCGGCACGCCAAAGAGCCAGCGCGCCTCCAGGATCTCAAAGCCCTTGTTCATCATCGTCGCGGAATCGATCGTCACCTTCGGGCCCATCTTCCAACGCGGATGATTCAGGGCTTCCGCAACCGTGACCGCCGCGAGATCTGCCGGGCCATCAAGAAAAGGCCCTCCGCTCGCCGTCAGGATGAGGCGGTCGACCGTGGCGGGGCGCGTCGCGCCGCCGTATTCCCCGGCAGGCAGACACTGGAAGATGGCGCTGTGCTCGCTGTCGACGGGCAGGAACTTCACCCCGCACCGCCGCGCTTCGGCCGTGACGAACTCGCCGGCCATGACCATAACCTCCTTCGTCGCGAGGGCGATGTCCATCCCCTTGCGAATGGCGGCGAGCGTCGGCTTGAGACCGCTCATCCCCACGGTCGCGACAAGACAGATGTCGGCATCGTTTTCCTCAACGGCCCGCACGGCGGCCTCTTCGCCTACATAGGCGCGGCACCCGAGCGCCCGCGCCAGCGCCGCACATTTCTCCTGAGACCGCCGCGCTGCCACCGCCGTGACCTCAAACTCCTCCGGGTGCGCACGAACGACATCGATCGCATTCATGCCGATCGATCCCGTAGCCCCCAGGATTATCACTTTTTTGGCCATTTCAAGTATTATATCAAAAGTCTGGGACAAGTGGGCAGAAGGATGTTGGATGTTGGATCCACCGGATGGCAGACCGCGACAAAATGCCCGTCAAGGCCACCAGCAGATCTAGCGGTTTCAGGACGTTGGCAGGATCCAAGGCGAACGCCGCTCAAATCCTGCGCGTCCTTTTTCGGACGAAAGCGGGGAATAAAGGTCTCTCTTGATGGATGCCTTGCTATCGAACCAACACCGCAATTCCCCTGCCTTCGACTTTCAATGTGCCATTGCCGACGGTATCGGCCACAAATGCCGCGACCGCCTCGTCTGCGGCATTGTAAAGGCCCGGGGGCAGGCGCGTGCCGCCCAATTTGGCCGCTTTGACCACCAGACGATGGCCGTAAAGATCGAGCTTCGAATTCTCCTCCACCGTCAACTCGCGTAACTTGAAACCACCGTTCTCGTCCGCGACCGTCACCTGCGCATAGGCGCCGCCGCGAACCACGAGCGCGGCATTTTTGAAATCGGCCACTTCGTCCGCCCCGTAGCCGTTGGCGCAGATCGGCACGGACAGCGTCGTCGTTTTCGTGCCGCGGTTGTCGAGGTAAACCGTGCCACGGCGATCCGCCTCCGCCGCCGTTTCGAGATACACCGAGCCCGGGGTGGCATTGGCCGCGCCATCGGCCGTCGAAACGTTGAAGACACCGGTGAAGTCCGAAAACGTCGTGCCCGGCTTCGTCAGTCTGACGGCGATGCGTCCGCCGTTTTGCTTGTCGCGGAAGCCACGCGCGGCAAAGGTGCCGCTTCCGGCCAGCTCGCCGACGGTAAAGTTGATCGAACCGCCGGCGGCAAGCTGAAACCCGCCGCCCTGCGAATTGACGGGGTTGGCGTTGGCGACGCCGTCGAGCGTCAGCTTGCCGCCGACCTTGACGATCATCGCCGCACCCGGCTTCATGTAGCTGTAGCTGTTGGACTGCCCCACGCCCGAGAGAATCGGGTCGAAAACCGAATCCATCGTCGTGCCGGCGGCCGAATTCCGTCCGCCGTGGTTGCCGATGGGAACCCCGGCGTATTGCTGGCCGCTTTGCTGGACGGCACCGGCCTCTTGAGTCGTGAATCCACAGCCGGACGCAACCGTCATGTCGCCCGTCACCGTGCAGCGGATGGTGTAGACGACATTCGTCGCCGGCGCGGCACCGTAGGCGAGCGTTTGCTCGTAATAGCCGCAAAAACCGACATAGGCGCCGTTTTCGAGCGAGACGTTCGCGGGAAAGACGTATTCCGCCACCGGCGCGAAATACCAGTTGCCCGAGAGCGTCTGGTCGCCCTCGCCCGCGTCGATCGTCCCGCCAAGATAGTAGAGGCCGGAACAGCGGCTCGCGTTCGCCGGCGCCGTAATCGACGCAAAGCCGTTGGGTAGCGTCAGCGTGGCGCCGGCGGGCACGTACAGATTGATGTGCCCGTTCATGCGGACGGCGTCGAACGTCCAATCGACCCCCTCTTCTTTCGTCACGTAGCTGCCGCGGCCCGATGTTGCGCCCGAGTTCGTGTTCAAAGGATTATCGACAAGCAGAATGCCGTGCGTCATCGTCGCGTCTTTGAGATAGACTGTTCCTTCCGGTGCATACTTGCCCGAGGAGGAACCGCCCGCCCGGACGGTAAGCGCGGACGTATCGACCGCTGCGTCGGTCAAAAGCGCGATGCGTCCGCCCGTTCCGTTGTATTGGCCGGTGTTGCCGCAATAGATGCCGTCGGCATGGATGACGCCCGAGCCGATGACGCGGTTCGCCTCGATCAGCACCGATCCGGCCGCGCCGGCCGCCGAATACCCGCTCGAAACCGTGCCATCGACGGAAATCTCGCCGTCGATGCGGCATTCGCCCTCGACGGTCAGCTTGACGGCGCCGCCGCCGACGGCAGACTTGCTGAGAGAGTCGGTGCCGACATTGCTCGCCAGCCCGACGTCCTCGGGATATTTCGGATTGCCGTAGCAGCCGATTGCCGTCGTTTCATAGCGTCCGCCGTGGGACGGGGCGCAACTCTTGACGTTGCTCGTCACCCGCCGCCAGCTGTGGCCCTTGCCGGCCGCCGAGATTTTCGCGCCTTCCCCGAGGCGCAGACTGCCCGCCTTGATCGCGAGGCGATAGATGTAGTCGGCGCGCAGCGTAACCAGCGTCAACGTTTTGCTGCCGTTGTTGTCCCAATTCACGCTCACGGGATGCGTGATCGTGCCGCCGTCAATATCCATTTCGCCATCGACGGTGAACAGCTTGAACGGAGAGGCCGCCACCGGGAAGGTCGTCTTGAACGTCACCGTGCCGCCGTAGCTTTGCGTCTGCTTCCACGACGAAACCGTCTGCGCCAGCCCGTTTTCTCCGTCCGCATCCCAAGTAAGATCGTGCGAGGAAAAATCGCCGTCGATCCGGATGACGAGCGACTCGGGATTATCGGCGCGGGGAACGCCCTTGGACCAGTTCGCGGCGGTGCTCGCCAATCCGTCGGAACTCGATCCGGCAATCCAGACGTTCGCATCAGACGGAATTTCCGCATTGTGGATCGTTACCGAGATTACCCCCCCCCCGAAATAGAGTCCGCTCGCGAGCGCCACGTCCATCGAGAAATCGCTGGTGCGGTCGGGATTGACGATCGGGAAAATCTCAATCACCGCACTCGTTTCGCCGGCGGGAATCGTCACCGTTCCGGACGGCGCGACATAATCGACTCCGGCGACGGCATCGCCGGGAGAGAGCGTGTAATTCACCGTCAGCGGATAGGGATCGGCCGCCGCGCGAGAGACCATGAGCTGGGCGGGAACCGTGCCCTTCTCTTCGCCATCGGCCTTGAATGCCAAGGTCAACGCGCCATTGTAGACGTAGCTGGCCGCGGAAAGGTCGTTCGTCACGGTCGCGACTTCATTGCCCGCCTCGAAAACGAC
Source organism: Kiritimatiellia bacterium (assembly GCA_051884875.1). Taxonomy (GTDB): domain Bacteria; phylum Verrucomicrobiota; class Kiritimatiellia; order RFP12; family UBA1067; genus UBA1067. The sequence continues at coordinate 25,858 of JBJEWD010000030.1, read as the reverse complement.
CGCGTAGGTCGTGTCGGCCGCAAGATTCGAGAGTTCGCCCGATACCGCAGCGCCCGGCTCGGCCGTGCCCAGAACGGTGCGCACCGCCTCGCCCTCGTCCGACGCAAAGGCCAGCGCCGCCATCTCGGATGCATAGGAAGAGGCGTCGAGCTGCGCCGAAACGGCAAACCCGTCGCCGGAAGCATTTACGCCCACCGACGAACCGACAATGCCCGGAACCCCTTCGGGAGCCGCGTAAAAGCGCACTTCGGAAAGCCCCTGATAACCAGTGTCGCCGTGCGAACTGGTGACGACAAAACCGACATGGCGGGCCTTTTTCGGCAACCCGAAAACAATCGGCTCGCAACCGGGATCGTTGGCTGCACCGGTAGCCTTGGAAAGTTCGCCCTGCCAGACCGGATATCCCCAGGCGCGAATATCCGCCGGCGAGCTCTTGGCGGCATCCTCGGCGTCCGTCACGTAGATTTCCGTCGCCTTGAAGCCGCGCGTCGCCTGCCCGCTCATATTGAAGTTCCAGATCTTGATCTTGCCGAGGTTGTAGACAGCGCCGAGATCGACGCAATAGAACTTCGGCGCGCTTTCGCTCAGCGTCGCGCTCGCCGTCATCCACATATTGCCGACATACGCGGCGGTATGGCCAAACTCGCCGTCTTCGAGTTCCGTGAGACCCGAACCGTCGATCGCGTGCACGTAACCGCGCTCCGCGTTGATCTGGCTCGTTCCGGTAGCGACCATCTGCTCGGAATACTCGATGAGCGTATAGTCGAACGCGCAAGCGGCAAGCGAAGCAAGCCCGAAAATCAAGCAAAGAAATTTCATAGCGATCTTCCTTTCAAACAAATTATAGCAAAACAATCCGTCCGAATGTATTACTCGAACGAGTAATATCTTGAAAACATCACCGGATGTCTTGCACATTTGCGCTCGTTACCTTTAAGGAGGGTTTCCATTTTGTGTAATAACTGCGGGGCCGTTGCCTGTTTCTTCGGGAAGGAGACGGCATGGCACGGATTGTGCATAGAGAGGTCAATGGCCAAGGAGATTACAAACTACGAAATCATCGAAGCGGGCGACTGGGAAGTCCTGGAGCGCGGCTTGGCGCAGCGCGTGCGGCTGATGAACCTGCTCGCGGCCGACCTCTACGGCCCGCAGCGGCTGTGGCGCAAGGGGATTCTCGATTCGTCGCTGATCTACTCCAATCCCGATTTCCTGCAAGTGGCCTGGCAGACAATGCCGTCGAACGGACTCTACGTGCATCTGATGGCGTCGGACCTTCTGCGCGACGAGGCCAATTCCACCTGGATGATCGCGCACGACGAATTGCAGGTTCCCCATGGACTGGGCAAGGCGCTGGAACTGCGCCTGAAGACATCGCGGGCGAATGCGGACCTTTTCCGGGGGCGCAAGATCCAGCGTCTGGCCTGGTTTTTCAAAACCCTGCGCGACAATCTCGAATCGCTCTCGTCCAATGCCGGCGCCAAGGTTCTTTTGGCATCGGGACCGGCGAGTCCGTGGCGGGAGGAGGATGCGGTTCTCTCCGATTACCTGTCGCTGCCGCTGGTGGAGAACGACGATCTGGCCGTCCGTTCGCTCAAGGTCTACATGAAAACGCTATGCGGCCTCAAACCGATTTCATCCATCTTCCGCCGCGCCGACGATGTGACCTGCGATCCCCTGGAGCTGCGCGTCGATGCCGGCGAAGGCGCCGTCGGGCTGATTTCGACGATTCGCGAAGGCAACGTCGGGATCATGAATTTCCTCGGCACGGGCGCGCTGGAATGCGCGCTCTTCAAGCCTTGCATGGAACGCATCGCCCGCGAACTGATGGGCGAGGACTTGATAATCAAGGATGTGGAAAGCGTGGCCTTGGAGGCGGCGGCAGACCGCGCGCGCGTCCTGGACACGCCGGAGGACTGGTGCTTTGTTCCGGCGTTCGGGCGCGGCCCGGCCTACGATTACCGGGCCATGACCGCCAGCGGCCAACTCGCGCTCATGCGCCGGATTCTGTCCGAACCGGCATCGTTCGTGGCGCTGCGCCGCCCGCCCTCCGACAAGACCTACCGCTTCTTCGCCATGAACAAGACGCCCGCCGAAGCGATGGTGATGCCGGGAGGAACGACTTCGGCGAATGAAGACCTGTGGGTGGCGTCCGGCAGGCCGGTGTCGAACTTCTCGATGCTTTCGCGCGCCGACGAGCCGATTGTGCCCACGCGCGCCGGCGGCGATTTGCCCAGCCGCGCCGCGTCGGATCTCTCGCAACTCGGCCGGACGATGGCGATTATCGACGTCTCCGCGCGCATCGCGCGGGGTTTGGCGCGGCGGCTGGCGGACGAGAACTGGCCGGAACTTCCGGAGATAATTCCGCTCGCGCGGATGCTGCAGGCCGACGATCCGGTGGGAGGCGTCCGCGAAACCTCCGGCAACGGCGAAGCGGCGGATGTTCTGCGCTGCTTCACCGTCCGCAAGGACTACAAGTTCGGTCTGCAGGCCCGGCTCGAAGCCGTCCGCGGCAAACTGCCCTCGATCCGCGACCGGATTTCGGAAGATCTGCACGCGGCGCTCGCGAGTCTGGCCGCGGAGGATGCGGGCGACGAGGTCGAGCCGATCAATCTGCTGCCGTATCTGAACCGGCTGCTGGCGCGAAGCGCGCAAATCTCCGGACTTTGTTCGGAATCGATGACGCGCGGACACGAGTGGCGGTTCCAGGAAATCGGCAAGCGCATCGAGCTCTCGCTGCGGACGCTCGGTCTGGTCGCGGGGATGGTGCCGGCGGCGAATTCCCGCAGCGCCGACGACGAAACGGCGCTCATCGCCGCGCTTCTGGAAGTGGGCGACGCGCGGCTCACCTACCGCCGCCGCTACGGCGCGCGTCTGCAGGCCGCCCCGGTGATCGATCTGCTGCTCTGCGACGAAACCAATCCGCGCAGCGTCGCCTATCAGATCGTGCGCCTCCGGGACGAAGCGAAACAGCTGCCGCGGCAATCGGGATCCGATGCGGTCTTCTCGCCCCTGGACAAAGTGCTGATCCGGCTGCTCGCCGATTTGCGGCTGGCGGATTGCGGCGAGCTTTTCGCCGGCGGTCTGCGGGAGTTTACCGGAAACTGCCGCCGGCACGTCGCCCACGCCGGCGATTTGCTCGCGCGCGCCTATCTCGACCATGCGCCGCACAGCGAAGTGGTCCACGCCCTGGCGACGGAGGTCTGAGCCATGGTGAAAGTGCTGCAGATGGATCATGAAACGCTTTACGAGTACGACCGAGCGGTGCTGTGCTCGAGCCATCTGGCGCATTTGGGCGCGCGCGACACCGCCCGCCAGCGCTGGCTGACGCACCGTCTGTCGATCGAACCGGAGCCGACAAGCCTGCAGGAGCGCGTGGACATGTTCGGCAACAAGGTGCTCGCCTTTTCGGTCGAACGCGAATACCGGCGCTTGAGGGTATTCTGCGAAGGCACCGCCGAAGTCGGCCGGCAGCACGTTCCCTCCGTCGCGCCCTCCTGGGAGGAGACCGCCCGCCGGGCGCGCACCGACCTCGAGGCGGCAAAATATCTCTTCAACTCCCCTTACGCGCCGGGGGAGGCGACTATCGCCAATTATGCCCGCGCAAGCTTTACGCCCGGCCGCAGCGTGCTGGAAGCGGCGGCGGAAATCATGTCGCGCATCCATCGCGACTGCCGGTACGTGCCGGGCGCCACGAAAATCGGCGATCCTCCGGCGGCGGTTTTGCGCATGCGCCAGGGCGTCTGCCAGGACTTCGCCCACCTGATGATCGCCTGCATGCGCGCGTTCGGCGTGCCGTGCCGCTATATCAGCGGCTACCTGCGGACCTATCCGCCGCCGGGCGAGCAAAAGCTCGTCGGCTGCGACGCGACCCACGCCTGGTGCGCGGTCTGGGCGGGCGGCGAGGAGTGGATCGAATTCGATCCGACCAACGACATCCTCGCCGGTTTCGACCATATCGTATTGGCGTGGGGACGCGATTTCGGCGATGTGAGCCCCCTCAAAGGCGTGATTACCGGCGGCGGCAATTCCATCCTGCGCGTGGCGGTAAACGTCAACGAACTCGAGAAAGAGAGCGAACCATGAAATTCAGCGGCTACGATACGGAAGGCTTCTTCGACGAACTCTGCGAGAGCGACGGCAGCCCCCGGCGCGCTGCGGCGATGCTGTTCCGGCGAATCAACGAACTGCCCGAGGGCGAGCTGATCCGGCGCCAACGCGCGGCGGAATCGGCTTTCTACGACAACGGCATCACCTTTGCGGTCTACGGCAGCAAGGACGGCAAGGACAAGATCATACCCTTCGACGTCATTCCCCGCGTCGTCGGCGCGGACGACTGGCGGCATCTCGAGGCGGGGCTCAAACAGCGCACCCGCGCGCTCAACTGCTTCCTCAACGACATCTACGGCGAACAACAGGTCCTGCGCGACGGCGTCATCGGCCGCGACCTGATCGAATCGTGTCCGGCGTTCCGCGCGCAATGCCGGCGTTTCACGCCGCCGCGCGGCATCTGGGCGCACATCACCGGCACGGATCTCGTGCGCGACAGCGACGGCACGTTCTACGTCCTCGAAGACAACATGCGCTGCCCTTCGGGCGTGAGCTACGTGCTTCAGAACCGCCAGATCCTCAAGCGCACCTTCCCGCAGGTCTTCGAGCGCTGCGCCATCCGGCCGGTCGACGAATACTGCGCCAGACTGCGCACCGCGCTCGAATACCTCGCGCCCGGGGTCGAGCAGCCGAAAGTCGTCCTGCTGACGCCCGGCATCTACAACTCCGCCTACTACGAGCATTCCTTCCTCGCCCAGCAAATGGGCATCGACCTCGTCCAGGGAAGCGACCTGACCGTCCGGGACGACTGCGTCTACGCCCGCACGACCCAAGGTCTCGTGAAGGTCGACGTGATCTACCGGCGCATCGACGACGACTTCCTCGATCCGGAGACGTTCCGCCCCGATTCCTGCCTGGGCGTGGCGGGACTGATGCGCGCCTATCAAAAAGGGAACGTGGCGCTCGCGAACGCGCCAGGCTGCGGCGTCGCCGACGACAAGGCAATCTACACCTTCGTGCCCGATTTCATCAAATATTACCTCGGCGAGGAGCCGATCCTGCCCAACGTGCCGACGTTCGTCTGCGAACGGGAAGCGGAACTGAAGCATGTTCTCGCCAATCTCGACAAAATGGTCGTCAAGGCCACGAGCGAATCCGGCGGCTACGGGATGCTGGTGGGGCCCAAGGCAAGCGCCAAGGAACGCGAACAGTTCAAGGCGAAGATCCGCGCCAATCCCCGCAACTACATCGCCCAGCCGATGATCTCGCTCTCGCGCGTGCCGTGCATCGTCGGCGACCGGTTCGAAGGCCGCCATGTCGATCTTCGGCCCTACATCGTCCAGGGCGAGGAGATCTACGTGCAGCCCGGAGGGCTTACGCGCGTGGCGCTGCGCAAGGGATCGGTCGTCGTGAACTCGTCCCAGGGCGGCGGCTGCAAGGACACCTGGGTAATCGCCGAGAATTGCCATGCCCCCGAACAGGGGCAGGCGCGGCAATGGATCGAGCAGCAGCAACAGCAATGAGGAAAGGGAGCGCAATATGTTGTCACGGGTAGCCGATTCGATTTACTGGCTGGGGCGCTATGTCGAACGCGCGGAGAATGTCGCGCGCCTGATCGACGTGAACCTGCAGCTGCAGCTCGATTTGCCCGGCGAGGAGCGCCCGTGGGAACCGGTCATCCGGACGGGCGGCAACGATGCGGCATTCTTCGCGAAGTATTCGCAGGCCTCGCTCGAGAACGCGCTGACCTTCCTGACCTTCGATCGGGAAAACCCTTCGAGCATTCTCTGCGACGTGGCCCGCGCGCGGGAGAATGCGCGCACGGTCAGGGAAAACATCCCCAGCGAACTGTGGACGGTCGTCAACCATTTCTATCTGCGGCTGGCCGCGGAGGATGCGCCCGGGCGGATGCTCGAAAGCCCCCACGAATTCTTCGACCGCGTAAAGGAATTCAGCCAGCTCGCGGTCGGCATCATGCAATCGACGCTCAACCGCGACGAAGCATGGAATTTCGCGCGCATCGGCCGCATGATCGAACGGGCCGATCAGACCAGCCGGATTCTCGACACGAAGTATTTCATCCTGCTGCCCGACATCTCGATGGTCGGCATGCAGCTGGACAACGTGCAGTGGACGGCGCTGCTCAAATCCTGCTCGGCCTTCCAGATGTTCCGCCAGCGGCATTCCGAAGTAACCCCCCGTCACGTCTCCGAGTTCCTGCTGCTCTCCAAGGACTTCCCGCGCTCGGTGCGCTATTGCCTGAAGGAGGTCGTGGCCGCCTTGAGGATGGTCGCCCTGCCCAACCGCCCCGACGTGCCGTCGCTCAGGCTTGCCGGCAAACTCCACGCCGAATTCGAGTTTGCCACCATCGGCGAGATCATCGACCGGGGCCTTCATGAATACATCGACAATTTCCAGACCGAACTCGCCGCCCTGACCGGCGCGATATGGTCCGACTTCTTCAAGTAGCCGGTCCTTTCGTGCATCCGGCTCGTGCCGCAGGGCATCTGCCGACCTGGGCGTCAACCGGTGTCCCAATCGGGGAAAAGCCGAGGATACGCGTTTATGCAAACGGTGCCGATTTGTGATATACTATGCGCACTATTTCTTGGGATTGTAGCTCAACTGGACAGAGCGACGGTTTCCTAAACCGTAGGTTCCGGGTTCGATTCCCGGCAGTCCCACCAGTTCTCCCTTCATACAGGACTTCCTGGACAGCGCGCCAGGTGCCGTGCGTCCGAAAGAGGCGATAATCGTGCCGCACGCGTCGAGCGTGCCACAGTGGCCGCATTTGAATTCGACGGCTTTCCCTATCGGGCGCGTGCCGATGACCTTGGGCGCCAGCGCCGTCACCCACTCGTCCACCAGCCCCGCCTCGGCCAGCGCCGTCGCGAGCTTGAGCCCACCCTCGCAAAGGACATGCATGAATCCGCGGCGACCGAGATCGCGAATCGCCTCGACCGCATCGCAATAAACGAGCGTCCGATCTTTCGCGTCATCGGTGAAAACCTGCGCCGTGCGCGGCAGGCGTCCGCTCTTGGAGACAATGGCGCGCCAGAGGTCATCGTTCTTCCGCGTGTGACAGAGGAGCGAAGGATCGTCGCGGCGCACCGTCTCCGCGCCCACCATCATCACGTCTACGGATTCGCGGTAGGCGCCGGTCACCTTCCGTGCCCCGGCGGAACTCACCCAGCGCGCATCGCCGAAATCGTCGCAGATCCTACCGTCCAAGGACATGGCAAGTTTGACGGACACGTAGGGGATTCCCGTCGTCACGTGCTTTTTGAACGGCGCAAGCACGCACGTGGCGCGCTGAACGGCATACGCCCGCCGGTAAACGCCTTCGCCCGTCTTGCCATCCGTCGCCCAGCATTCACAGACGATGCCCGCCCGACGCAGCACCCTTTTCGCCTTGCCGCGGTTCATCGGATTCGGATCGGGGCACGCCCAGATGACGCGTTTGATGCCTGCGGCAATGATGGCGTCGGTGCAGGCGCCGACGCGTCCCGGTCGGGAACACGGTTCGAGTGTGACGAAGAGCGTGGCTCGCGCAAAAAGCTGCGCGTCGGAGATTCCGGGCGCGCGGCGACGCGCATCCGCGAGCGCGGCGACCTCGGCATGGTCGCCGCCCGCGCGCCGATGCCAGCCGCGACCGATGATTTCGCCGTCCTTGGCAATCACCGCGCCCACGGCCGGATTCGGACGCGTGTGACCCGAACCCTTCAACGCGAGCGCCACCGCCATGCCCATGCAGTCTATCTCAAAATCCGATTCCACGTCCACCCCCTGCAGTCGCAGCGCACAGCACGCACCGACTACTTCTCCTTGATCGTCCCCTTCAGAACGGCGATGAAGGCGGATTGCGGCACGTTGACGTGGCCGAACTCCTTCATGCGGGCCTTGCCGCGTTTCTGCTTCTCCAATACCTTCATCTTGCGCGTCACGTCGCCGCCGTAAAGCTTCGCCAACACATCCTTGCGGAAAGGACGGATGTCCTCGCGGGCGATGATCTCGCGGCCGATGGCGGCCTGGACGGGAATCTTGAACTGATGCGGCGGAATCGTATCGGCGAGCGCCTTGCACATCTGGATGCCGCGCGTGCGGGCCTTGTCGCGATGCACCATCGTCGCGAAGGCGTCGACCACCTCGGAATTGAGGAGGATGTCCATCTTCACGATGTCGGAAATCTGGTAGCCGGCCGGTTCGTAGTCCATCGAGGCGTAGCCGTGCGAGACGGACTTGAGCGTGTCGTGAAAGTCGATCAGAATCTCGTTGAGCGGCAGCATGCAGTGCAGCATCACCCGCTTGGCGTCGATCGTCTCGGTGCCCTCGACGAGTCCGCGGCGGTCCATGACGATGCGCATGATGTCGCCGATGGATTCGGACGGCGTGATGATGCGCGCCTTGAGAATCGGCTCGGAAATCGACTCGACGGCCGACGGATCGGGCATCTGCAGCGGATTGTCGAGATCCTTCTCCTCGCCGTTCTTCATCCTGATCTTGTAGACGACGCCTGGCGCGGTGGAGATGATGTCGAGGTTGAACTCGCGGCGGAGGCGCTCCTGCACGATCTCCATGTGGAGAAGCCCGAGGAAGCCGCAGCGGAAACCGAAGCCGAGCGCGAGCGAACTCTCGTGATGGAACGTGAAGGCGGCGTCGTTGAGGTGCAGCTTCTCCAGCCCCTGGCTTACCTTCGGGAACTCGTCGGTGGACATCGGATAGATGCCGCAGAAGACCGTCGGGTGAATGTCCTGGAAGCCCGGCAACGGTTCGGTGGCGCCGAGCTTCGTCGTCGTCACGGTATCGCCGATCTTGATCTCGCTCGGATCCTTCACCGTGCCGACGATGTAGCCGACCTGCCCCGCCGAGAGGCAGGCGACGGGTTTCTTCGTGGGCGAGAAGATGCCGACCTCGTGGACGGTCGTGGTGACGTGGCTGCCCATGAAGGAAATCCCCTGCCCCGCCTTGAGCGAACCGTCCATGACGCGCACGTAGGTGATCACGCCGCGAAACTCGTCGAACACGGAATCGAATACGAGGCACCTGAGCGGCGCATCGACACCCCGCGTCTCCGGCGGCGGAATGCGTCTGACGATCGCCTCCAGAACGTCGGCGCAGCCCATGCCGGTCTTGGCCGAAACCAGAAGCGGCTCGTCCATGGGGATCGCGAGGATGTCCTCGATCTCGCGGGAGACTTCCGCAACGTCCGCACCGGGGAGATCGACCTTGTTGAGGACGGGCACGATCTCGAGCTTGGCGTCCTGCGCAAAATAGGTATTGGCGACCGTCTGCGCCTCCACGCCCTGCGCGGCGTCGACGACGAGGAGCGCCCCTTCGCATGCGCCCATCGAACGGGATACCTCGTAGGCGAAGTCCACGTGGCCGGGCGTGTCGAGGAGATTGAAGAGGTAGGTCCTGCCGTCCTTCGCCTCGTAGTGCATCGACACCGGGTGCGACTTGATGGTGATGCCGCGCTCGCGTTCGAGGTCCATCGCATCAAGCGTCTGTTCCTTGAGTTCGCGCGCGCTGATCGCATGCGTCAGTTCGAGAATGCGATCGGAAAGCGTCGTCTTTCCGTGATCGACGTGGGCGATAATGCAGAAGTTGCGGACGTTTTCAAGAATCATAGGCGGTAATTATACCAAAAAGCGGACGGGCGATCGTGCGCCGGCGCCATTGCCGCCCGACGGGTCGGAACGTCCCGGCGATTCCGGTACGACCGTCAGAACTTCGCCTGGGTGTCCTCGACGCTGATGCAGACCGACCAGCCGAAGTTCCAGTGCCCGTTCTCCACGCGGGCGAGAATGCGGTTCCGGCCCTTCTTGAAATGCACGCGACGGAAATCCTCGGCGAGCGTCCACGCCTTCAGCTTGTTCGACGAACCCCAGATCGGGATGTCGTTGAGCCACACGTCACTGCGGTCGTCCGAGCCGATCGCCACCCAGCGATCACAGTCGCAATCCATGAACACCTCCGCGTAAGCATAGAAAATCGAATACTCCTCCCTGTTCGCCGGCACCACCTCGGCGGCGTTCATCTCCCGTCCGCCCCACGGATTAAGGGTGTCGAAGTTGTGGGCCTGCATGAATTCCCACTTCAGCACGCGCCCGTCCTTGCCGATGTAGGTCGCATCGAGATCCTGCACCGACTCGGGCGCAAACTTGCGACGGAGGTTGGCGCGGTTCGGATTGGGGAAAGGTCCGATCACGTACCAGCTCGTCACATACATCCACTTCGCGGGGATGCCGCCCTTCGCATCCGTCGTCACGTTCATGATGTTGCCGGGCAGCAGTGCGAGGTCGCCGCCCTTCAGGGCCGGCGGCCCCGCCGATGCATCAAGCAGCTTCCCTTCCCGGGCCGTCTCCGCATTCGACTGGGCCATGAGATCGGCAAGATCCTTGGCTTTCTCATCCGCACTTTCCGCCGCCGCGTTCTCCAACTGCAGCTGGTAGTCCGATTCGGATTGCAGGAACGCCAGCCGCGCGGCCCGGGCCTCGTCGCTCGCCCGCGCGGCAAAATCATCCGCCTCAAGCCGCCGGATCTCGCAGGGCTTCTCCGCGCGGCGGAGCTGGGGCTGAGACGCCTTGTCCGCCCACACCGACTCCATCGCCGCATTCATCATCGCGACGGTCGCCTCAACCATCGCATTGGCCTCGCGGACAACGTCCGCCTGGGCCTGCTTCTGCCGGTCGAAGTCCTCCTTCGTGCGCGGCTTGGATTCCAACGCCTTCACATCGGCCTGCATACGCGCCGGGCGGGCGACATCGGTCATTTTCTGCGCGACCGCGAAACTCATCTTCTTCGCCATGGCCGTCTGCGTCGCCTTGATGTCCTTGTAGCTTTCGGTGATGGCGGACTCGAGCGACTTCGCCAGTTCATAGGCGGCGGCCAGACGGGAGGGTGCCTCCGCATCCACCAGCCGATTCTCCTCGCGCTCCTCCCCTTTCGCCAGCTTCTCGCGCTGCGCGGCATCGCTCGCCAGCGTCGCCTTGAGGAACTCGAGGCGGGCGTTGAGCTCCGCCTGCACCTTCTTCGCGCTTTCAAGCGCATCGAGCTGCTTCGCCGTCGCCTGCCCTTCCCTGATCTTCTCCAGCTCCGCGCGGCGTTTGAGCGCCTCGGGAAGACGCGGCGCGTAGTAGCCCATCGTATGCTTGGCCTCGTTCAACTGATGCTGCGCCGTACGCGATGCGTGCTTGGCCTTTTCAAGCGCCACGCCATGGGCATGGACGACCTCCTGGATTTCCTTCGCTTCCGCGAATTTCTTTTCCTGGCGGAGCTTTTCACGCTGCCGCTCGGCGGCCTTCTTCGCCTCCGTCTCCTGTGCGATCTGCCGATCGGCCGCCGTCTTCGCCGCTTCGGCGGACGACAGTTTCTCCTTCGCGGCGGCGATCTTCCGCTCGGCTTCGGCGATGAACTTCTCGTTCGCGGCCACCGGACGCAGCGCATGCGCAGTCGCAACGGACGCGGTCTGCGCCTTGTCCTGCAGCTTGCCCGCCTCCATCTGCGCGTCACGGAACTTCTCCGCCGCCTCCGCCGTCTTCCGGTAGCCCGCGAACTCCGCGCGCACCTGCAGTTTGTCGAGCGCATTCACGGCGTTGGCCTGCGCCGTATTGGTCTTTTCAATCGCCTCTCGCTCCAACCGATCGGCCATCTCCTGGAGCCTCTGGTTGACGTCGTTGTCCGCCAGGTTTTCCTTCGTTTCGATCGCCACGAGTTCCCGCACGGCCGCCTTGACCGCGTCCTGCGCATCAAGGGAGTTCTGAAGCTGCTTCGCCGTCTCGGCGACCAACTTGTCCATCTCCTCCCGGACGTTCTCCGCCGATTGCGCCGCAAAGGTATCGTAATCCTTCGCCAGCTCCTCCTTCATCACGTCCATGTTGTGCAGGACGGATTGCATGTCCTCAATCTGCCTCAGCAGTTCGCGCGCACGGGCTTCGGTCAGGGTCTCGGCCATGTCCGCGATGCGGTCGGCCGCAATTTCCATCGTCTGCTGCTTCGGCTCGGGGGACATCAGTTCCTTGACCGGCGTACAGAAGACGATCACCGCGAACAGGCCGAGGTGGAGGAGGAACGAGAACATGCTCCAGAGCGGCTCCCTGCGGCGCCGGGCGCGTTCGCGGATCCGGATCTCATCCGAAAAGAGTTTGATTTCAGACTTCATCACTTGAACTGTCCGTCTGCGGTATGGATGCCCACTACGGTAAGCTTTTCCTGCTGACACGTGTCGAGCACCTGCACAATCGAACGAAACGGCGCGTAGACGTCACCGTCCAGGCGGATGCGGCGATCGGGGTTCTCCTTCGCGGCGGCCTGCAGCGCACTGCGGAGACCGGCGGCACCAACGGGCTTGCCGTTCACGTAGAGCGCGCCTTTCTCGGTGACGGAGACCTTGATGAGATCCGGCGTCGCCTTGACGCTCTGCGTGACGTTCGCCTCGGGCAGCGTCAACGGGAGTTCCTTCTCGATCTTCTTGAGCTGGGAGGAGACCAGAAAGAAGATCAGCATCAGAAAGATGCAGTCCATCATCGAGGTGAGCTGCACCTCCGGTTTTTCATCCTCTTCGTATTTTACGGCCATAGGCGGCTTGATTGGCGGGTTGGTAGACTGGAAGACTGACGGCGTGGCGAACGGCGGACGGCTGGATGCCTCCAACGCCACCGTTTTTCATCATTCATTTCCGCACGAACAGCTGGTTGACGAGATCGGCGACCTCCTCTTCGAGCAGCACGGCGTAGAGATTCAACTTGTTCTTGATGAGACCGAAGACGAAGAGGCACGGCATCGAGACCGCCAGACCGCCGACCGTCGTGATGAGGGCCTTGCCGATGTCGTCCGCAAGAACCGCCGCATTGCCCATTTCGCCGAGCTGCGCCACCGTCTGGAAGGCGCCCAGAAGCCCGAACACGGTGCCGAAGAGGCCCAGGAGCGGCGCCAGCGTTGCGGCGGTCGAGAGCATGGCGGCCTTGCGGTTTTCGAGGCGGAGCTCGCGGCCGACCTTGTCTTCGGCGAACATCTTCACCTCGGCATAGTCCTTCGAGTCCTTGTGCTGCAGCATCGTTTCGACGACCCGCGCCAGCATCGAACTGTTATCGGCGCAGAGACGGGCCACGTCGCCGGTCTTGCCGGCCTTCCAAAGTTCGATGACCTCGGCGGAGAAACCGTCCGGCACGATGCGGCTGCGGCGCATGTGCGCAAAACGCTCAAGTGCGCAGCCGATGCCGAGGACGGAGAGAAGACCGATGAAAATCATCGTCGTGCCGCCCTGCTTGATGTAGTTCGTCCATTCCGCAAGCGCCGTGACCTCCTGCGCCTCCGTACGCGCCGCGACTTCCGCGGCCGGCGCCGCTTCGGCCGGCTTCGCCGCCGCCTCGTCCGCACACACCTTCATCAGCGAGATCGCACCGGCCAGCATAAGGCCCGTCATCAGCATTTTAAGTTTCATATCAGTTGGCTCCTTATCGTAAAATCGTCCCGCGCTTCCGCTTAACCTTCGCGTTCGCGCTCATAGTAGCGTACGTAATCGACCTTCATCTCCATTGGGAATTTGGCCGCCGGGATGATCTTGCCGGTCGGCTCCTGCACGATCTTCCCCTCGGCATCCCGCACGACCTTGCCGTCGGGTCCGCGCTTGTCGCGCATCTGCGGCGTATCGACGTCATAGACATTGTTGCCATACCCGCCGAGTGCGAGATTGATCAGGAGGAAGTGCGGCTTGCGGAAGGGGTTCGTGCCGTCGGGCCAGTCGCTTTTGGAAAGCGTCGCCCCGCCGTAGCGCTTGCCGTCGTAGAAAAACACGATCTTGTCCTCATACCAGTCGAGGGTGTAGGTGTGGAAACCTTCGCCCGGATTTTCGCCCGGCCCTTTGAACGTACGCGAACCGCCACCCGTCACCTTATGGTGCTCGTTCGGACGCTGCCTCCAGCCCTGATCGGAGGTGTGCAGACACGCGGCGACGCAGCACGGCCGATTGCCCCAGATTTCGACGATGTCGATCTCCCCGCAGCACGGCCAGTTCCAGTAGCCGGGATCGTCCTTCGGCTTGCGAATACAGTCGCCGAGCGTCCAAAGCGCCGGCCACGCCCCCTGCCCGTTGGGCAACTGCGCACGGATCTCGAGGCGGCCGTAGAGAAAGGTGCGCTTCGAGGTGATGTCCGCCGACGTATACTTCGCCTCCTTGATGCCGTACTTCCAGCCGCTCTTCTGCCGACCGTAGTCGGCATTCGGCCAGGTCTCCTGGCGCGCGGTGATGACGAGCGCACCGTCGCGCTGCGTGCAGTTCTCCTCGCGCATGTCGGTGTAGTACTGCGGCTCGTGGTTGCGGACGAAACCGACCTCGGGTTTCCAGACCTCGCGATCCGGCGTGCCCGTGCCATTGAACTCCTCGCTCCACGTGAGTTTCCAGCCGTCCGTCGAATAACTATCGCGCGGATCCTTCTCTTCCGCCGCCCACGACGCGCATGCCGCCGTCACAGCGGCCGCGCATAGAATCTTCTGCATGGGATGATTTCCTTTCACGCCGCAGATTATAGCATTTGGCATCGAGCAAACCCAATACTCAAACGAGTAAGCCACCCACCGGAAACGCCCCGCCGCAGGATTGGGTTCAGCATTGGCTGCGATTGACGAAGTAGACGGCCGCCACCATGCACAAAAGCGCCCAGAGATAGTCCCAGTTCCACTTCTCCTTCATCACCAGAAGCAGAAATAGAACGAACACGAAGACCGTTATGACCTCCTGGATGATCTTCAGCTGCGCCACATTGAGTCCCGCCGCGTGTCCGATGCGGTTCGCCGGCACCGCAATGCAATACTCAATTAAGGCAATGCCCCAGCTCACGAGGATGATGGCGATGAGCGGCCAGGGCTTCTCCCCGTCTTTGGCCGGTCGCAGATGCCAATACCAGGCAAATGTCATGAAAAGGTTGCTGGCCGCCAGCATGACAATGGTAAGGACGATACCCGTGAACTTGCTCATATGAATCGGATCAAAGGGTTAGTTTTCAAAGAAATCGTAGAACTGATACCACTGGTAGGGATAGCGGCGCACATTCTCCTCCAGAAAGGCGATGTACGTGCCAAGGGGGTCTGTCCCCAAACGCCGCGCCCGCACTTCGTACGTATTCCAACCTTTTCTGACGCAGACAATCGCATAGATCGGCGATTCCATCATCTGGGCAAAACGAAATGCGCCCTTCGGCCAATGGCAGAGCCGCCCGAGGAAGGGGCGCGCAAAGAATCGTGCGCGATGCCGGACGCCCGGTGCGGGGCACCCGTTGTCTGGAGGCGGGGGCGCAGCGGGAAGTCTATCGCCTGCCATCAGGACGATTTCACCACGGCCTATCGCCGCCTTCATCTCCACGGCGGTCTCCACCCCGATTTCCTCGACGGCGTGCAGCGTCAGCCGATTGACGTCCATGTGCTCCGTAAAAAACCGCGTGAATTCCGCATCGTGTCCCATCTGCTGAAAGGCGTGGACAACCGGCGCCGGGTGACCCCCGCATCCCGCCCCTCTCAGCGCCGGCAGCACCCCGATGCAGCCAAGATGCGCGGACAGGAGAAAACAACCGCCCTTCATCCAGTCCGTATCGCCCGCAAGCTCCAGGCGCGGCGGGTTTTTACCGAGCGTGCAGGCATCGGTTTTGTCCAGCATCGACCAGGCGAATCCCAGCAGATGGCGAAACGAGCGATCCTCAACGCCCAGGATTCCATAGTATCGACGCAACGCCGCACGCGCCGACGTGCAGAATGGATAGATGAACAGATAACCCGGAATAAAAAGAATCTTCGCCACGTCCTTCCCCAGGAATCGATAGAAGAACCACATTAGCCGAATACGAAACCATCCCGCCGACTGCTCCTTCTGAATATGCCAGAGACGGGTACTGGGTGCGCGGGGCCTGTCCCCATTGCGAGGGATGGCGGGCCCACCGCGCACCATCGAGAGGACATAGGCCCAGAAAAGCCCGACGGCCATGGTGAGTCCCATCCCGCGCGTCACGGGGAAAGAGGTGAAGGCCAATAATCCAAAGCTGACAAACGAAGTTAGGAAACTGATGAAAACTACTGAATTTCTCGATTTCTTAAGCGCGTGATCGCCTGATTCTGGGGAACTGTCCCCACGCGATTCTTGAGATTGGACATGGAAGATTGAGTAGTCGATGCCCAGGCCGAAGATGATGAAGAAGCAGAGAATATGGAAAAAGGTCAGCGGCCCTGCCACCAGGCCGATGGTCAGGAACGTCAAAATGCAGGCCCCGAACGGACGCAGGACGAGACCTAGCCCATACCCCATCACGAACGCGACAAGACACAGGAGAACCATCGCGCCCCCGAACATCATCATCGCCTCGACCAGGAAACGCGCAAAAACAAGCTCCAGACTCCCCTTGGGCGAAACGGATTCCCCGAAGTCGCCCACGATGGCTTGCGCGGCTTCTTCCGGCAGAACGAGATAGTCGGCATCCTTCCAGCGGAAGGCCATTCCCGAGGGAAAATCCGCCGCCGTGAGGAAAGGGGCGCCCGGTACGGCGTGCGCGGCGCACGGTGCATCCGATGTCAAGCACGTTGCATCACCACACATTCTCTTCTTCAGTTCGGCATTTTGCCGCTGCCATTCCGTCACGTTCACGAGACGTACCCGCGCGGACGTTCCCGTCAGTTCGGCGAACTTGGCTTCGCCACGCGCCATCACGGGGACAGGCCGGTGGAAGAGCGACGGATCGGATGAAACGGGTGCTCGGACAACGCACCGCGTGACGAACAGCGCGGCAAGTATCAGAAACAACCCGAAGAGAACCGATGGCCGAAGCCCCCTGAATCGCGCGAATGCAAACGAACGCGTTCCGGACCCTTCCATCCGTCCGGATACGGGACACATAAAGAGACGAACGCCCGCATAGATCGTCACCATGCCCACGATGGAAAACGCCGCCATCTGCCGCAGCACGCAGACACGCGACAGCAGCAACGGCGCGAAGGCCAGGCACGACGTCACCAGCGCCCCCGTCAGTTTTCTGCCGAAATCCGCCTCGAACCGTTCCGCCGAAAGCGCATGGAAACAGTAATCGACGCCGAGCCCGATGAGCGTCGTCCCGAAAAGGAACGTAAGGGCGTGAGGCAGCCCCGGCAGAAGACAGACGGCGCCCGTCGCCGCCAGAAATCCCGCACCCAGAAGCAGCGTCATCGGCACCGCGAACCGGAAAGATCGGAACAAGAGCCACCCGAAGAGCAGAACCGCCGCAAGCGACAGGAAGCCCAGCACGTTGATCTCCCGAACCGTCTGCCGCCGCGCGAGAACCGTATGGAACGGCGTGCCGCTGAGCCAGAGCCCGTCATCGGCCTCGGCTTCGCGGATCAGCGCCAGCAGACCACCTCCCGGAACCGCCGCATCGATCATGCTGCCGCGCCCCGTCAGAATGACCGCCCCGTCGGCGAGTCCCTCGGGTTCGAGCGCTTGCAGCGCCATCACGAAATCATTTAGGAAATAGTAGGGATCGTCCGCCTTGGGGAAAAGGCCCACGCCCGAATAGTCCCGCCGCCGCACGCTGCGACGGATGCGGTCGGTCTCATTCCGCGCCAGGAGTTCGCGCGTCTTTGGCGCGAGAAGCCCCAGACCGTGCGTCCGCACCGTTTCCAGAAAGGCCGCCGGATCGAGCGGCGCATCAAAAGGATAGCGCGCGCGCAGCGCGTCCGCCCGCGCCCCGTCCGCGCAGAGCACACGCACCGAATCGGCGGAGACCTCATGGAGGAGCGCAAGGGGCGAATTCCTGAATGCGGCATCCCCCGCCAGCGAGAAGATATCCGTCTCGACACCGCAGCGCAGACCAACGGCCGCCACCATCCCGGCTGACGCCAGCGCGAGGAGGAACAGCCCTTTCGCGAGGGCCTTCATGGCGCGCGCAGCTTCGCGTCAACCACCTTCTCGGCGCGCCAGATTTCCGGCAGCTTCGCATCGAATCCGACGCCCGCGAGATCGACCTTGAAGAAACCCTCGTAGGCCTTCGCGCCGTTCAGCCCCTTAATCGAGAACGCCACCTGATGCACCCCGGCGGAAGCGGGGATACGTCCGACGAAGTCCACGATTTCCCCTCGGTAGAGATTACGCAGCAGCTGCGGATAGGCCTCCGCCGGCGTACCTGCGGCGTAGACGATGCGCAGGTCGCTCAGCACGGGATCGCGAAAGCGCCGGCTCAGGCTCTCGATTTCCTCGCCGGCACGCCAGCGGCTTCCCGAATAGATGAAGCTTTCGCCGCGATTGCCGCGCGTCAGCACGTCGATGAGCTCGCGGTTGGCCGACCCTTTGACGCCATACATGTAGACGGAAATAAGCCCGTCATTGAGTGCCGAGAATCTGGAGAGGATCTGCGCGGTCTCGCTGACTCCGACGTTCGCATCGCCATCCGTCACGATGAGCGCAATCAGCGGACGCGTCGGATCGCGCGGCAACGTCAGCACCGAACGCGCCGAGGCGAAGACATCGGTGCGCCCGTGCGAGACGAGGGCGTTCAGCCATTTGTCCGCCGTGGCAAAGCTCTGCTGGGTACACTCCTGCCAGTTCTTGAACGCATAGGAGAAGCGGTCGCGGAACGCGACCAGATTGAACCGATCGCCCGTATTCGTGCAGGAGCGGAGGATTCGCCGCGCGGCTTTCCGGCAGCTCTGCAGACGGTCGTCGCCGATCGACCCCGAGGCGTCCAGCAGGATGACGACATCCTTGGGCACGACCGGCAGCGTCTGGCGCGGATTGATCTGGACGCGGTAGTAGAGCCAGTCGCCTTCGCGCGCCGACGTGGCGGCGACATCGATCACCGGCGCAAGTTCCCGTGCGTCGCGCACGTTCAGGAGGTCGCGCACGGCCGCCTTCTCCTGCCCGACGACTTTTTCATCGACGACCTGCATCACGTCCTTCACGGGGACGAACGTCGCCGTCGAATCCGCCGGACGGCGGCTCTCCGTCGGCAGCGACGGACGGACGGCGGTCGCGGTCGTCTCCTCGAAATGCGGCATGAGCGTTGGCGCGGTAAACATCGGCACCTCCACCTCCGGCGCGACCGGCGTCGGCGCGGGAACCGGCGCCTGGGCCGGTAACGACGTGGAGAGGCGTCCGGCGGATTCGACGACCGGCGTCGTGAAGCTCGCCGGTCCCTTGTCCACATGGATCTTCTCGGAAAGATAGGGCGCGACATCCTCCACCGGACGGGGCATCTCGGGCGTCCCCGCGGCGGACGGCGTGGGCGCGACCGGCGCGGTCTCCGCCGCCGGCGCGCTGAGCGCACTCATCCACGGCGCCACCGTCTCCGCCACCGGTGCGCTCCGCAGCGCCGCGACATCGGGTACGGCCTTCATCGCGACCGTCGCGGGCGGCGGCACGGCCTCCCGGACGACAAGTTTGCGCGCGTCGCGGGCCTCCAGCGCAGACGTCAGATCGAGGCGCGACATGACCTGCGGACGCATCACCCACATCAGCACGGCATGCACCGTGAGCGACGCCACCAGCGCGATGAGAATGGTATCCTGACGACTCTCGTTCGTCATTTCGCCTCCTCCGGGTGGGCCTTCAGTATCCGATCGGCCTCCGCCGCCAGCACCGCATCGTCAAAAAGGGTCGTGACTACCGTCGCATAGGCGCAGGCGCTGCGGAAATCCCCCGCCGTCTCGCTGTTGCGCGCAAGCCACAGGTAGCCCTGGGCCCGGCGATGCGCATCGGCGGAATTAAGCCGCAGCGATTCCTTCAGCGTCCGATCCGCCGCCGACGTCTCGCCCGCCTTGGACTCCAGGATGCCGAGCCGAAGCGACGCCTCGCGCGTCACCTCGGTGCGCAGGTTCTCCGCGAGACACGCGCGGTAAGAGGCGATGGCGGCCGCGAACTCGCCGCCGGCCTCCTCGGCGGCACCGCACAGCGCATGGCCTGCCTGACGCCATTCGGGTGTTCCGCCCGATTCGATGAGCGCGCGCGCACACGTCTTGACTTCCATCAGCGCGCCTTCGCCTTCCGTGCTTTCGAGCAGGAAGCGCCCGACGGAATTGATGCGCGCGGCGCTCATGCGCGCGCAGGCGCCTTCGGCCACGAGCGCCATGTAGCGTGCCTTCGCATCCGCACGGCGACCGGCCTTGAAAGCCGCATCCGCCAGCAGGAGCCGCGCCTCGCGGGCGGCGTCAAGCGACAGCCCGAGCGCAAGCGCCTCCGACAGGAAGCGGCCGCTTTCCTCGGTGTGCCCCATCCGTTCGGCGGCAATGCCGCGCCAATAAAGCGTCTCGGCCCTGCGTGCGGGATTCCTGCCGGTCGCCAATGCCTCCGCGAGACTCAATTCGGCCGCCGACCAGCGCTGGGCGCGTAGATCGAGCATCGCCTTGCGGAAAAGCGCCTCGGCCGCATCGTCCGTGGAGGGGAAATCGCGCGCAACGCCCTGGTATTCAGCCACCGCCTCCGGGACGAGACCGCCCTTTTCGTACGCCCATGCCAGACGCAGGCGATCCGTCGAACTCTTCGAGAGCGCCACGCTGCGCTTGGCCGCCGCGATCGTCTGCGCCGCATCACCGCCCTTCTCGGCCGCCTCGAAGGCCATGCGCGCCAGCGGCAGTTCGACCGCCGCGCGGTAACGCCCCTGCGGATAATCCTCCAGATAGCGCGTCATCAGTTCGTGCGCACGCGACCGATCGCCGGCGGCCAGGGCGCACGCCGCGCGGAGATAGGCGAAATCATCCGTTTCCCCTTCGCCGCAGAGCGCGGCGGCCGCCGCATACTTGCCGGTAAGGTAGTCGCTCCACGCCAGCATCGTGCGCGCGTCCGGCGCGCGGGAATCGGCCGGATAGGACTTGAGGAACCGGGCGAACAGAAGCGACGCCTCGGCGTAACGCGCATCCCCGTAGCTGCGCGTCGCCGCCAGGTAGATCGCCTCGCGGGCGAGATCCCGGTCGTTCCCCCGGGCGATGCCCATCAGCTCGCCGATTGCCGACCGCCGCACCGCCGGATCGGCATCCTCCGAAATAATCGCCGCATGGCGGAAACGCGCATAACACGCATAGGGGCCCTGGGGATCGAGGCTGACGCTGCGTTCAAAGACTGCGGCGTCGCCCGTCAGGACGCCCAGATGATAGAGCGCGGCGGCGCGGATCGCCGCCGGCACCTGATCGGAATCCAGGAGCTTCAGTTCGCCGCGCTTTTCGTCACCCGTCCCCAGCAGCGCGTGCTGGAGCCGCGCGCGCAGGGCATGTCGGGAGACCGGATGCCGTGCGAGCAGTTCGCCATAGGCCTGACGGGCCGTCGAACTGTCCTTAAGCGCCCGCGCACATTCGGCAAGACGATAGAGGAGCTCGTCCTCCTCCACGCCGTCGACGCCCTTCAGCGCCGTATACTCGGCTTGGGCGGTCGCATAATCGCCGCGGTCGAACAGCCGATCGGCCATGGCCATCCGATCGGACGGCAGCACGACGACGGCGGCGAGCAGGAGCGCGGGCAGCATCATTTTTTCGCCTCGGTGGTTGCAAACGAGAAATTCCAGACCCCGGCGCCGCGGCAGACGTCGATCACCTTGACGAGTGCGTCATAGCTCGCCGCCTTGTCGGAACGGATGATGACGGTCTGCCCGGGATAGAAACGGGCGATCTTCTGGAGACGGGCGCCGAGATCATCAAGCGTCAGCACGTGGCTGTTGACGCTGATGGCACCGTCCTTCGCCAGATTGACGACGATATCGCACGGCAGACTTTCCGGCGCCGTGCTGTTGACCGCCGTCGGCAGCTGAATCGAAAAGTCCGACTCCCACCGCGCATAGTAGCTTGCGGTGACGAAGAAGCACAGGAGGAGGAAAATGACGTCCAGCATCGACGTCATCGCCAGCTTCGGCGCCGAGCATCCGACCTTAGGCGAGAACTTCATCGGCCTTCTCCTCGAACGTCGCGACGAGCCGCGCCGCGCGGCGGCGGAAGAGCGCGTGCGCCGCCATGGCGGGAATCGCAATCACCAGACCGAAGATAGTGGTGACGATCGCCTGCGAAACGCCCTGGATGAGCGCGCTCTGCTTATCGCCGACGGCCACCTCGGGCGACGCGACGCCGCCGAATGCCTGGAACAGCCCGATTACCGTACCCAACAGACCGATAAGCGGCGCAATGGCCGCGATGTCGGCGAGCCAGTCAACGGTCGAATAGAGCCGTGCCGCCAGGCGCGACCCCTCGGCCTCGGGATCCTTCGCCGCCTTGACGCGGCTCAACGCCTCCGGGAGGAATATCCCCGGGCGCTGCGAATACCAGATGTAGAACATCATCGCCAGCGCCAGAATCGAGACGAATACGAGAACCCACATCAGCCAGCCGCCGTAGCTCCACGCCTTGCCGAAGGTAATTTCACCCGCCATTGCAGAAGTCATTTCGTTCATGATGATTTAGATAATTTGGTAGTGTGCGTTTGTGGATCAGTGACGGAAGCTGCGCTGGCCGGTGAAGACCATCGCCACGCCCGCGTCGTTCGCGCAGTCGATCACGTCCCAGTCGCGAATCGCGCCGCCGGGCTGGACAACCGACGTGATGCCCTCCCGCAGGCCGACCTCAAGTCCGTCGCGGAACGGGAAGAACGCGTCCGAGACCATCGCACAGCCCGGCAGCCCGCCCTTCTCCGCCTTCGTCTGCTCCATGATCTCCGCCTGTTTCCGCGCACCGTCCCCTTCACCGAACACGAGGCGCAGATCGTTGAAGGGCTTGCCGTACTTCTCCCAGGCGATCCAGTCGGCGTGCTTGGTGTAGGCCTTGTCGCGCGCGATTTCGGCGACGCCCACGCGATCCTGCTCGCCCGTGCCGATGCCGACCGTCGCGCCATCCTTCACGTAGAGGACGGAATTGGAGGTGACGCCCGCCTCGACGAGCCAACCGAACACAAGGTCCTCATACTCCTTGGCCGTCGGCAGACGGTTGATGCGGTATTCCCGGAAGCTGACCTCGCCCGTCTCCTTGTCCACAATCCTGCGGTTGCAGTACGCGGGCATGAAGTCCTCGGGCTTGCGGGCGTTCGCGCAGAAGGAAGTCTGCGCGACGATGCCGCCGTCGATGAGCGACTTGAAGTCGACGACGTGCCGGGCGACGAAGTTCGAGAGGCGCTCCATGTTCCTGATGCGGAAGACGCGGAGATTCTTTTTCGTCGCAAAAAGATCCATCACGCCCGGCTTGAAGTCCGGCGCCACGACCACCTCGGCGTAGTTCGCGATGATGAGCTTCGCCGTCTCGAGGTCGCACTCGCGGTTGAGGGCGATCGCTCCGCCAAACGCCGCCAGACGGTCGGCCTTGTTGGCGCGGAAGTAGGCTTCGGCGAGCGTGCCGCCCGTCGCCACACCGCAGGGGTTGTTGTGCTTGACGATGACCGCACAGGGCCTGTCCATGAGGTAGCGCAGGATATTGAGCGCATTATCCGTATCCGTCACGTTCGTCTTGCCGGGATGCTTGCCCGACTGCAGCAGCTCGGGAACGGAGGCGAGATACTGCCCCGCCTGCAGCATTTCAACGTCACCCAGGACGAGGTTGCCGTTTACGAGCTTGTAGAGCGCGGCCTCCTGACCGGGATTCTCACCGTAGCGGAGCCCCTTCTCCTCACCGCCGATATTCCAGGTCACCTTCTCGTACTGAAAGGTCTGGCGGCAGTCGCCGTCAATAAAGGAAATCTCCATCTTCGGGGCGAAATGATCCGCCTCAATCGTCTTGTATGCGGCCTTAAGGTCTTTCATGCGTCGTTATAGCTCCTTCTTGGAGTGGGATTATATCAAAAAACGCCCCAGCCGTGCGGAGCGGAAACCTTTCAGCGGACCAGCAGACCCGTCGTCCATTCGCCGATCGTCTTGTTGGAGACTTCATGGAAACCGCGTGCCGCAAAGGCCGCCAACACCTCGGAATAGAGTTCGGCGAGAATACCCGAGACGATAAGCGTCTTCTTCGCATAGCCCGCGATTTCGTCCGCAAACGCAATCAGAAGCGGACCGAGGATGTTCGCCACCACGACGTCGGCGGGCGCGAATGGCTTCGGATCAGGGGAACTGGCGGGTTTTGTCGTCTCGTCGATATTCAGCTGAAGGTCGGGATAGAGCCCCTTCGCCGCCTCGATGGATTCGTCCAGCGTCAGCGCGCCCTTCCCCAGCGCGAACGCACGGTAGTCGACGGATACGCCGTTCAGCGCCGCATTCTCCGCCGATGCCTTTACCGCCTCTTCGTCGATGTCGAACCCCGCCACCGGCGCGAAGCCGAGCTTCGCCGCCGCAATCGAAAGGATGCCCGAACCGCAGCCCATGTCGAGGAAGGATAGACGGGCGCCGGACGCCGGGTGCGGCATTGAGATTTCGTCGATGTACTGCAGACACGCCTTGGTGGTTTCGTGCTTGCCCGTACCGAACGCCATGCCGGGGTCGAGCGTAAGGACGATCTCACCCGCCTTCACGACCGGCATCGGCTCCCATGGTGGGTGCGTATGGATGCGCGGCGAAACGCGCTCCGTGCTGAAATGGCGGCGATAGGCGAGTTTCCAGTCCTCGTCCGGAATCCGCGCATAGGCGAGTGCCGCGTCCGAACCGACGAGCGCCAACGCCGCTCCAAGACGACGCTTCGCCTCGTCTATCTTCGCGTCTTCGACGAAATAGAGCTGAACCTGCGTCAGCTTCTCCTCTATGTCATGGTAGGAAGACAAAATGAAATCCCCTCCGTCGAAGACCTCGAAGAGGGGATTCACATATTTCTCTTCAACCGAGCAGAAAACCTTGTTCACGCCGGGTCTCCAAGCAATGCCCACGTGGGGCGGACCAATTACTTCGCCGCCTTGGCGACAAGCTTCGCGACGAGCGTCGGACGCTGGACGAGAACGCGAACGTCCTCATCACCCATCGCGGCGACCGTCTCCGCGCTCATGCCAAACTTGACGAGGCGCGCACGCTGGGCCTTGCTCCTGCGAGCCTTGCCGGCGGGCGTCTTGCACGGGCGAACGTGGGATTCCTTGCGGAGTGTACGACCTGTACCCATTGTTACCTTCTTTCTTCCCTAAAGGGGATTAGGCTTCGATGATCGTGACGACCTTGCCGTCCTTGATGAATTTCACCTTGCCGTCCTTGAGGGCGAAGAGGGTGAAATCGCGGCCCTGGCCGACGTTCTTGCCGGGATGAAACTTGGTGCCGCGCTGACGGACGATGATCGAACCCGCCTTGAGGAGCTGACCGTCATACGCCTTGACGCCGAGGTATTGCGGATTAGAATCGCGACCGTTGCGAGCAGATGCAGAAGTAGCCATTATCCATTACCTCCTTATGCAATTGCCTTGACGGTGGCCACGGTCAGCGACTGGCGGTGACCGACGAGACGACGATCGCCTTTGCGGCGCTTGGCCTTGAAGTTGACAACCTTCTTGCCGCGCTTGTGACCATCGATGGTGAGCGTGACCGAAGCGCCCTCCACGTAGGGAGCGCCAACCTTGAGGGTCGTTCCGTCCGAGACGGCGCAAACCGTCGTGAGGACCGTATCCTGACCCGCTTCGACCGAGAGCTTTTCAATCTCGATCTTATCACCGACCTTGACAAGCGTCTGCTTGCCGCCGGTTTCGAGAACAGCGTATGCTTCCATTGTTATTTCTTCCTTTTCTTCCACTTTCCTTGTGGAAATCAACTCTCCACGAAAAGTCGGAGTGGACAGTATACAAAAAATGTCCCTCATCCGTCAATGGGTTGAGGGAAACACTCTTTCGCATGGCCAACGGGCAGTGCCGTCCGCATGGACACCTTAAGCCCATTGTCTGACGGCGGATTATGCGAGGCGGTAATCATCACTGAGCCGTCGAAACCCTCCGCCG
>JBJEWD010000029.1:0-52196 GCA_051884875.1 Kiritimatiellia bacterium | reverse complement strand
GGAGCGATCCTGGAGCCGCCCCTCCACAGACATCCTGCTGTTATCTCAAGCATCACGCATCAAAGACGGGACGCGGCTCGCAAGGGCCGCGTCTTTCGTTTCCTCGCGTCGCCGTGCAGTGGCATCGCCTCGCGAGCGGGGAACCTATTTCGGGCCTTTGGGGAAATGCGCAAGACCAGTGGTGAACACGACCGGGGTGAAATCGGCACGCGCGGCGATTATTTGATATAATAACCTCCGATATCATCAAGGAGGAAAGTATGAACCGTATTCTGCTTGCTGCCATCTTCGCGCTATGCTTCGGCGCCGCCTGGGGTGTTGAGCATCTTATCTGGGACGATCGGCCGGGGCAAGGTTGGGAGAACTCGTGGTATCCGCTCGGGAACGGGCGGCTCGGTTGCATGGTCGATGGCGGCGTGAAGACGCTGAAGGTGCAGTTTAACGTCGATTCGTTCTGGACGGGCGACAAGAACATCACGGGCCCCGTCAACGACGGCAACGCCGATCGGAACTATGCGTCTATGGGTGCTTTCCAGAATTTCGGCGAGCTGGAGATCACGTTCGATGCGGCGGGCGAAGCGACGGACTACCACCGTGCGCTCGACCTTTCCAGGGCGGTCTATTCCGACCGTTTCAAAGTGGACGGACTTTCCATGCAGCGTCGCATCTTCGCGACGCAGCCTGACGACTGCATCTTGATCGTCGTCCGCGCCGAGGGCGGCAAGTTGCCGAATATAAGGCTCAAGCTCAAGGGCGCGCATGACGAACCCGTGTCCGTCGCGGGGGTGGGCGGCCCCGGTGCGTCGTTTGCAGGCAAGCTCGGCAACGGTCTGGAATACGCGGCGCGGGCGGACGTCTTCTCATCCCCGAAGGCGCAGGTGGAGATCGTACTGCGCGCGGTCACGGGGAGCTCGTCCCTCGCCGCAGCGCAGCGCCCCGACACGGCGGCCATGTTCAAGCGTCATCTTGCCGAATACCGCGGTTACTACGACCGTTGCGTACTCGATCTCGGCTCGGGCGACCAGACGGTTCCGACCCGCGTGCGTCTCGCCCGCGTGAAACAGGGCGGCAAGGATCCGGCGCTCACGGCGCTCCAATTCAACTTCGGGCGCTACCTTCTCATCGGCTCGTCGCGTCCGGGCACGCTTCCCGCGAATCTTCAGGGCGTGTGGAACAACCGGAACGATCCCGCATGGCATTCCGACTACCACACGAACATCAATATCCAGATGAACTACTGGGGTGTGGATTCCGCCAACCTTTCCGAATGCTTCCTGCCGCTCTCCGACTGGATGATGGCCGCGTTGCCGATCGCCACCGAGGTGACGCGCGCGACCTTCCCGAATTCGCGGGGCTTCGCCTATCAGACCTCCGCGAACCACATGGGCGGCGGCGGCTGGCGCTGGAATTTCGCGGGTGCGCCGTGGATGGCCGCCCAGTGCTACGACCACTATCTCTTCACGCGCGACCGGAAGTATCTGAAGGACGTCGTGTGGCCGCTCATGAAGGGCGCGGCGGAGTTCCTCATTTCCGAAGTGCTCAAGGAGCGTCCCGACGGCACGGTCGTCATCAAGAACGGCTGGTCGCCCGAACACGGCCCGCGCGAGGACGGCGTCGCGCATGACCAGCAGATCACCCGCGAGCTCTTCCGCAGCATCCTTGCGGCCGCGAAGATCCTCAAGATCGATGATGCCTTCACCAAGGAAGTCGCCCGCCTCGAGCCCAAGCTCCTCAAGGACAAGATCGGCAGCTGGGGGCAGCTGCAGGAATGGGAGATCGACCGCGACAAGAAGGGCGATCAGCATCGCCACACCTCCCACCTCTACGCCGTCTATCCCGGCTCGACCATCAACCATTCGACGCCTGAGCTGCTGGGCGCCGCGAAGGTCGCTCTCGACGGTCGCGCCCTTACGGGCGATGCGCACCGCAGCTGGACCTGGCCGTGGCGCTCGGCCCTCTGGGCGCGCATGGGCGAGCCCGACAAGGCGGGGCAGATGCTTGAATCCCTCCTGCGCTACAACACGCTCGATAACCTTTTTGCGACGCATCCGCCGTTCCAGATCGACGGCAACCTCGGCATGGTCGCCGCCGTGGGCGAGATTCTCCTCAATTCCGAGAAGGGCAAGAAGATGCCCGCCGATTGGCCGCATGGTTCGATCAAGGGCCTGAAGACCCGCGCGGGCGAGACGATCGATTTCGCGTGGTAAGAAATGTATCTCAAACAGCTTGATATTGTCGGGTTCAAAAGTTTCGCGGACAAGACCCGCCTGACTTTCGATCCGGGTCTCATCGCCATCGTCGGTCCCAACGGGTGCGGCAAGTCGAACGTCTCCGATGCCATTCGCTGGGTATTGGGCGAACAGCGCCCGACCGCGCTCCGGTGCTCGAAGCTCGTCGATGTCGTCTTCAACGGAACGGATACCCGCAAGCCGCTCGGGCTGGCGGAGGTGTCGATCACCTTCGCCGACTGCGAGAAGGAGCTGGGCACCGATTACCACGAGGTGACCATCACCCGCCGCGTCTACCGCGACGGTTCGGGCGAGTACCTCATCAACAAGCAGCCGAGCCGGCTGAAGGATGTTCAGCATCTTTTCATGGGTACGGGCATCGGCACGAGTTCGTATTCGGTCATGGCCCAGGGGCAGATTGATGCGATTCTCTCGTCCAGGCCCGAAGACCGCCGTGCCGTCTTCGAGGAGGCCGCCGGCATCACCAAGTTCAAGGCCGACCGCAAGGAGGCGCTGCGCAAGATCGAGCAGACCGAGCAGAACCTGCTGCGCGAAGCGGATGTCCTGCGCGAGATGAAACGCCAGATCGGCAGCCTCCAGCGTCAGGTCGGCAAGGCCGAGAAGTACAAGGAGCTGCGCGACCAGCTCAAAGGCCTCGACATCTACGTCTCCAAGCAGAAGATCCACGCCTACGATCTGCAGCTGGAGCAGAACGCGGCGAACCGCCAGGAAGTCGAGAAGGCGATTCAAGAGGCGACGGATGTCGTGGTCGCCGCCGAAGCGACGCAGCAGCGGCTTCATCAGGAGATCCATGAGCTCGAGGAGCGGCTTCAGGCCCTCGCGCAGGAGCAGGCCGCGGCGGATGGCGCCTACCAGCGGGCGAATGAGGTAATCGGCGTAAATGCCCAGCGCATCGAGGAATACCGGATGTTCGCCGCGCGCGACGGCCGCGAAATCGCGGATACCCGCCGCCAGCTCGATGACGTGAAGATGCAGACCGAATCGCTCGCGCAGAAGACCCGGCTGTTGGGCGATTCGCTGGCCGCCGCACGCGAGGCGTTGGAGGAGGCCGAGAGCGTTTTCCATGCCTCGCAGCAGAAGATCGACCGGCTGCGCGTCGAGGTCCAGGCCGCGCGCACCGAGTCCGTGCAGTGCGAACGCCGTGCCGCCGAACTCCGTGACGAGATCGCGCGCCGGGAGGCCGCCGCGCGCGAGGCGATCGTCAGAAACGAGCGTCTCGTCGCTGACGAAGCGCAGCTGCGGGCATCCGTCCAGACCGTCGAGGCGAATCTCGCCGAAATCAAGGCGAGGGCCGATGCCGCGCGGGAG
Source organism: Kiritimatiellia bacterium (assembly GCA_051884875.1). Classification (GTDB taxonomy): domain Bacteria; phylum Verrucomicrobiota; class Kiritimatiellia; order RFP12; family UBA1067; genus UBA1067. Next base: position 48,639 of record JBJEWD010000029.1, on the reverse strand, counting down.
ATTGAGGCGACTTACGCGGAGTCGTTCACCACCGCCAGGGCCGAGTTGGACGATCTCCGTCGCCGCATCGACGAAGCGCGCGAACATCTCGGCGATATGCAGTCGCAGGCGGCCGCAAAGGAAGCGCAGCTGGCGATGATGAAGGACGAGGCGAAGGCCAAGACCGTCCTGGAAGACATTTTGGAGTCGGACGAAGGCGCGGTGAGGATCGTCGCCGTTCCCACGGGGAATACGGCCGTGGCGGTGAATCCCGGCGACCGTTTGGTCGAGCATGTGCAGATTGCCGAGGAGAGCCGTGAGACGGCGGAGGATCTGCTGGGCGATGTTGTTTTGATCGGCGGGGAGAACGACCGGTTCGCGCTCAGCGCATCCGTCGAATCGTCGTCCGGTCGCAAGTCGCCGATCACCGAAGCCGAGCTGTCGCTGGAGGATCTGTGGACGAGGATCGCCGCGGCGCGCGAGGTGCTGGCGACCGGCGCCGAGCGGGGACAGGCCCTGATGGCGAAGCTGTCCGAGGCGGAGTCGAAACTCGCCGAGGCGCGTCGTTCCGCCGCGCAGGCCGAGGGCGAGGAGACGATGGTCGCGCGCGACGTCCAGGGCGTCCGCAGCCGGCTCGCTGCCGTGCAGGCCGAGTTGCGGACCGTGCAGCAGGCGAATGCCGACGATACGGCCCGTCGCGCGGAACTGGCGGAGAATCTGCGGGAGACGCTGGTGCGCCGCGATGCGCTGATGGACGTCGTCTCGGCGAAGCAGGAGGAGTTGCAGACCCTCGAGACGGGCAGCGTCGCCGAGTCGCAGAGGCTCACCGAGCGGCGCATCGCCGCAAGCCAGATGGAGCAGGAGCTGTCCTTCGTCGGCCAGCAGTCCGATTCCGCCCTGCAGCGTCGTGAGGAATTGCAGCGCGCGATCGACGGACGCGAGGAGGGCATCCGCGGATATGAGGAATCGATCCGCCGGCTCACCGAAGAGAGCGGTGAGCTCCTCGACAGCCTCGCCGAACTCAAGGAGAAGGCCGCCGATTGCCATCTGCGCATGGAGGAGGAGCGCGGCAAACGCGCGGGAATGCTGGAACGCATTGCCGCTGCGGATGCCGCCGTGAGCGAGAAGCGCACGAGTCTCGACCAGGCGCGCGATTTCCGCGGACGCCTGGAGGTTCAGGCGGCGGAGGCGACGATGCGCCGGCAGAACATCTACGAGCACTTGCAGGACGAATACGGGCTCTTCGCCGATGCCGTGCTGCGCGAACCCGATCCCGAATGGAAGAAGGGCGTCGCGCCGCCGCTCAACGAGCTCGAGAGCACGGTCAATCGCCTGCAGTCGGAGATCGCCGCGCTCGGCCCCGTGAACATGGTCGCCATCGACGAGTACCGCGAACTTGAGGAACGCTACGCGCGAGAGAAAGCCCAGGAAGAGGATCTTATCGCGGCGAAAGCCCAGATCATGGAGCTCATCACGAACCTCAACACGACCTCGAGCACGATGTTCCGGACGACGTTCGAGCAGGCCGACAAGAACTTCCAGACGATGTTCACCAAGCTCTTCGGCGGCGGCGAGGCGCGTCTCGTCCTGCTGGATAACGAAGAGGATCCGCTCGAGTGCGGCATTGACATCATTGCGCGCCCTCCGGGCAAGCGTCCGCAGTCCGTGACGCTCCTTTCGGGCGGCGAGCGCACGATGACCGCCGTCGCGCTGCTCTTCTCGATTTTCATGATCAAGCCGGCGCCGTTCTGTATGCTCGACGAGCTCGATGCCGCGCTGGACGACGCGAATATCGGTCGCTTCGTCGAACAGCTTAAGGAGTTCCTCGCGCAATCGCAGTTCCTGATCATCACCCACAACCAGCATACGATTGCGGGTTCCGATCTCGTCTACGGCGTCAGCCAGCAGGAGAAGGGCGTCTCGCGCATCATCTCGATGCGCCTGGCCGACCTCGGCCGCAAGCAGAAGTGATGCGGGCGATTCGGTTACTTGCGCGGCTGTGTGCGGTTCTCTTTCTGGCGCCGGTTGGTTTGACGGGGTGCGAACGCGGGGCGGAAATTCCGCCTCCGCCGGTCGGGGCGGGGGAGGTTTTCCCGTCTTTCGCGCAGATGACGGCGAGTTCGGAGAGCGTTCGCAAGGTGTTCCGGTCGCCGCGCGCGCGTCGGCTCGCGCCGGGTGCCGTGGCGCTGGCCGTCGATTTCAAGGACCGACCGTCACGCGTGACGTGGGACATCCCGCTGACGGCCGACCTCAAGGCGCGGCGCGGCGTGCAGTTCGATTTCTTCTGCACCGACCTGACGCAGTTCCGCTCGTTCAGCTTCTACTTCAAGAGCGGCGAGGGATGGTACCACGGCACGTTCGCCCCGGAAGAGGACGGCGCGTGGACGCGCCTGACCGTCAACAAGTCCGAGTGCCGCACGGAGGGCCGTCCTGCCGGTTGGGGGAAGATCGAGGCCGTGCGCATCTCCGGCTGGCGGGCGGGCGCGGGTCGCGCCACCTGCGCCTTTGCCAATCTGGTGCCGCTGGGTGGCGATCCCGAGGTGCTGGTCGTCTACGCCGAATCGATGCGCGCGCAGGACGCGGCGACGGCGCGGGATTCGATGACCTTCGGCGGGCGCGTCGTTTCGTCGCTGACGGCGCTCGGGCTGGAGAGTGCGCTCGTCGCCGACACGGATTTTTCGGACGAACTCATGCGAACGGCACAGACGCTGGTCTTCCCGTACAATCCTGGATTCCCACGTGAGAAGGAAGCGCTGCTGCGGCGCTATGCCGCGCGCGGCGGAAGGTTCCTCGCGTGTTATCGGCTGTCCGCGTCGCTGGCGACCTTGCTGGGCGTGAAGACGCGGGGCGTGGTGCGCCCGACGGACAGGGGCGGCGCGGCAATCGGCGGTTTCCGTCGCGTCGGACGCGGGCTCGTCGGCCAGCCCGACTTTGCGCCGCAGGCCTCGTGGATGACGCAGGTTGTCGTCCGAGAGCCGACGGTTGAGGTCGTCGCCGAATGGGCGACGGGGCGCACGGGCGAGGGCTCGGGATACCCCGCCCTGGTGCGCACCTCCAAGGGGCTCTTCATGAGCCACGTCTGGCTGGGCGGGACATCGGGCGAATCGTTGGCGCTGATGCAGGCGATCATCGGTGATCTGGCACCATCGCTGGCCCCCGGGATGTCCCGGCGGATGCGCCGGCTGGCCGACGAACAGGCGGCGCGTGCGGCGTGGCTGAAGGGGCGGACGTCCAGGCGGGGAGAGCTCCGGGCGATATGGTGCCATGATGCGCGCGGGCTCGGTGGCGGTCGCGATTGGGATGCGTCCGTCAAGTTCCTGAGGGATAATGGCTTCAATGCCGTTCTGCCCAATCTCGCGTGGGCAGGTACGGCGTTCTACAAATCCTCCGTTCTGCCTGTCGATGCATCCGTTGCCGTGCGCGGTGATGCGCTGGCACAGTGTCTGCAGGCATGCCGCACGTACGGCGTGCAATGTCACGTTTGGAAGGTCTGCTGGAACATGGGCGCGTACGCGACCAAGGATTTCGAGCGGAGAATGGTCGCTGCGCACCGCGTGCAGGTCAATGACAGGGGCGAGAAGAAGACCCGCTGGCTGTGTCCGTCGCATCCCGCCAACCAGCGGCTGGAGATCGCGGCCATGGTGGAGCTTGCCAAGAAGGGACCGGACGGCATCCACTTCGACTACATCCGCTATCCCGATGGCGGACACTGCTTCTGCGACGGCTGCCGCCGCCGCTTTGAGGCGCGGCTCGGGCACACCGTCACCAACTGGCCGGCTGCGCTCCGCGGGGAGAACGTGCCTGAAGAGCTGAAGACCGCGTGGAAGGACTTCCGCACGGCGAACATCACGGCGGTCGTGAAGGCGGTTGCGGAGCGCGTCCGCCGGGAATGTCCTGGCGTGAAGATTTCGGCGGCGACCTACCGCAACGCGGCGACCGACCCCTGCGAGATCGGACAGGATTGGGGCGTGTGGTGCCGTGCGGGCTGGCTTGATTTCGTCTGTCCCATGGATTACGAGGATTCCGCAGCGATGTTTCGCAGTCAGGTGAAGCTCCAGAAGGAGACCGTCGGCAAAGCGAAACTCTACCCGGGCATCGGCCTTTCGTGCTTTCGTTCGGACGGCGCGGAAGCCGTCAGACTCGCGCGGCAGATCGAAGTTGTCCGAGAACTGGGCCTCGACGGCTTTACGGTCTTCAATCTCGACCGCACCGCCGAGCGCGTCCTTCCCCAGCTTCGTGCCGGCATCACCCGCGAGGATTGAGGCGGAATCGTTGTAACCGGCGAATGCCGCTTTCCCAAATGGGGGAATGATTCGGCTTTCCATCTGTGATAGAATGAACGCATGAAGATTAAAGTCCTATTGGGTGCGCTACTCCTGACCGCGTGCGGAGACGCCTTGGCGGAACTCCAGCCGACCGTGTGGGCGGACATCCCCGACGTCGCGCCGCTCAGGGTGGGTGACACGTATTACATGACCTCCACGACGATGCACTTCAACCCGGGCATCCCGGTAATGGCATCGAAGGATCTCATCGACTGGAAGACGGTCGGGTACTGCTACGATACCCTGGAGAACCGTGACGAGGACAATCTCGCGAACGGCAGGAACGACTACATGTTCGGCACGTGGGCGAGTTCCATTCGCTTCAACGCGGCGGACGGCTGCTTCTACGTCTCGAGCTTTAACAACCGCGCGAAGCATACGTATCTCTTCCGCGCGAAGGATGTGACGGGGCCGTGGGAGCGCTTCATCTTCACCGACCGCCTCGTCTACGACCATTCGCTCTGGATCGAGGACGGCAAGTTCTATTTCTTCGGGAGTGACCACGGCCGCGTCTATCTCCACAAGATCAAGGACGATCTCTCGGGTATCGAGGCGACCGAACCGAAGCTCGTCTGCCCGGATATTCGCAACAACCTGCGTGGCGGATTGGCCGAGGGAAGCCAGGTCTTCAAGAAGGACGGCTGGTACTATCTCGTCAACATCTGCTGGCCGGGCGGGAAATGCCGTCTCGTGAACGTCCACCGCGCGAAGTCGATGGAAGGGCCGTTCGTGGAGGCGCACGTCGCATTCGAGCACGAGGGCATCGCGCAGGGCAGTTTCATCGAGAAGACCGATGGCTCGTGGGTCGCCGTGCTCTTTGGCGATCGCGGCGGCGTCGGGCGCGTGCCGTTCATCCTGCCCGTCGAATGGCGGGACGGCTGGCCGGTCGTCCTGCCCAGGAACGACTACGTGGCCTCGGGCGTTCCTTCCTGCGTCGCGAATGATGATTTCGAATCGGCCGCGCTCAAGCTCGAATGGCAGTGGAACCACAACCCCGACCAGGCGAACTGGCGTCTCGCCGACGGCACGCTCAAGATCACCACCGCGCGAGTGGATGACGATCTTCTCAAGGTGCGCAATATCCTGACCCAGCGCACGTTCGGGCCGACCTGTGAAGCGCGTGTCAAGGTCGATGGGTCGGCGCTGAAGACGGGCGACAAGGCGGGGCTGGCGCTCTTCCAGCAGCACTGGGGCGCGATCTCGCTGCAGAAGACGGAGAAGGGATACGATATTGTCCTCGACCTGCCGCCGCTCAAGCTTGGCGATCGGCGCATCTTCAGACCGCGCGGGGATGCGCCGACGCGCGAGGTCCTGCGGCGCAGCATTGGCGATAAGTCCTTCGTCTACCTGAAGGCTGTCTGCGACTTCACGCCGCTCGCGCACCGCGATTACTGCAAGATTCCCGATTCGCAGGATACGGGCCGCTTCTACTATTCGCTCGACGGCGAACGCTGGGAGGCGATCGGCGAGGTACTGGTGATGCCCTACACCGTGCCGCATTTCACGGGATACCGCTTTGCGCTCTTCAACTGGGCGACGGCGGTCGCAGGCGGCACCGCCGCGTTCGACGACTTCATGCTCGATTTCGCGAAGCCGGGCGAGACGATGCGCTCGGACGGCACGAATCCGATCATCAAGACGCGCTTTACCGCCGATCCCGCCGGGGTGGTCGTCGGGGACTATTTCTACCTTTTCATGGGACATGACGACCCCTCTGCGCACGGCTACCGGATGTTCGACTGGACCATGGCGCGCACGAAGGACATGAAGAACTGGGAGGATTTTGGCCCCGTCATGAGCGTGCGCGAGACCTTCCCCTGGGCGCGTCCCGACGGCGCGTGGGCATCGCATGCGATCGAGCACAAGGGCAAGTGGTATTGGTACGTGGCGGTTTTCGACAAGAAGACGCGTAAAAGCTGCGTGGCCGTTGCGGTCGCCGACAAGCCCGAGGGCCCGTGGACCGATCCGAACGGCAAGCCGCTTGTGATCGGGGACGGGTTCATCGATCCGGCGGTCTTTGTCGATGACGACGGCTCCGCATGGCTCTTCTGGGGCAACTGCGGCGGCGACCCGGGCTGCTGGTACGGAAAGCTCAAAGAGAGCATGACCGAACTCGACGGCGGCTATCGGCCCGTCCCGGGGCTCATGGACGAAAAGGCGTTCGGGAAGCCGCTGGTGAAGACGCGCGGCGCGGGCGTTCGTCGCCCCGCCCGCGCGAACACCAACTTCGAGGAGGCGCCATGGGTCTACCGGCTGGGCGACACCTACTACCTCGAATATGCGGCGGGCGGCGTCCCTGAAAACTGGTCGTATTCGACGGCGAAGTCCATTCACGGACCCTGGACCTATCGCGGCAAGATCATGGATAACGCCGGTGGCACGGGTACGATTCACGGCGGCAGCGTCCTCTTCAAGGGCCAGTGGTACATGGTCTACCACGACGGCAGACTTCCCGGCGGCGCCGACTGCCGCCGCAGCGTCCGCATCGAACCCTACACACGCAATCCCGACGGTTCCATCCCTTTCATCAAGCCGACGTGGAAGGGCGTCGCACGATAAAGTCGTTCGACACCAGAAACGGACGGTAGGGCGAGGACTTCGACCTCACCGAATGTGGCTTCTTCGTCGGGAATGCGCGACTTCCTGGCGGGGCTTGCCGTCTCGTAACGCTTCGTCCTGACGTTGATGTACTCTTCCTTTGATCTGCGTGACATATCGTGCATGCCCATATTCTCCGGATACGCGGCATTTGAAAACGGGGTATCTGCAAAATCCTGTTCGCTTGAACATGGGTGCACGTGATTATGACAAACTGAGTCCCCCCTAAACGAGGGATGCGGCGCGAGGCGCTGGTTTGATACAATCCCGCGCATGAAGAAGAACCTGCTGTTGTGTTGGATTTCTTGCGGATTCGTCCTTGCGGCGAAGGCTGAGACAAAAATCTGGAATCGGAACTGGGAGTTTCGCCGCGGAGACATGTCCGAGTGGCAGACCTGTCATCTGCCACATTCGTTCTCCGCGCCTTATTTCCTGGGCCCTGACTTCTACACGGGTGACGGTTACTACCGCAAGACGCTGACGGCCGAAGAGACAACGGCGGAGCATCTCTTCCTAGACTTCGAGGCCGTGTTCCAATTTGCCGAAGTTGCGGTGGACGGACGGGTTGTCGCACGTCACGCAAGCGGGTATACGGGTTTCCGCGCCGATCTTACGCCGGCCCTGAAACGAGGACAGGCACAGGTCGTGACGGTCAAGGTGAACAATAACTGGGACAAGCTGACGGCGCCGCGCGCCGGTGAGCATGTGTTCTCGGGCGGCATCTACCGCAACGTGCGGCTTGTGTCCGAAGGTGCGGTCTGGATCGAGCGCAACGGACTCAAGGTGACCACCCCCGAAGTCTCTCATGCCGAGGGCAAGGTTGCGGTTCGCGTGCGCGTCGGCGGACGCGGTCCGGCAACGGTTGACATACGCTTTGCAGACCAGACGGCGCGCTGTCACGTCGCCGCACCGGGAGAGGTCGAGTATGTCTTCACGCAGGCGAAGCCTCGTCTCTGGTCGCCGGAATCGCCAAACCTGTATGCCGTGTCCGCACGAGTTGGGGCATCTGCGGCAGAGGCGCAGGTTGGTTTTCGTTGGTTTGAATTCACGAAGGACAAGGGCTTCTTTCTGAACGGCGAGCATTATTTTCTGTTAGGCGCGAACGTGCACCAGGACGCCGCAGGCTGGGGCGATGGTGTGACGGATGCCTCGGCGGCGCGTGATGTGCGGATGATGAAGGAGGCGGGCTTCAATTTCATCCGTGGATCCCATTATCCGCACGCGAAGGCGTTCCTTGAAGCGTGCGATTGCGAGGGAATTCTCTTCTGGAGCGAAGGTGGCATCTGGGGGATGGGTGGTTGCGTTGCGGGACGTACCTGGTGGAATGCGAGTTGTATTCCCGAAGACCCTGCCGACCGTCCCGCCTTCCTGTCCTCGGCCGAAACGCTTGTGCGGGAGATGATCGATGACGCCTTTAACCATCCGTGCGTCATTGCGTGGAGCGTCTGCAATGAACCGTTCTTCACCGCAGGCCCCCCGGATGTTCAGGAAGCCTCGCGTCAGATGGTCAAGCATCTTCTTTCCGTCGTTCGCGCGTGCGATCCGACGCGTGCGGCTGCGGTCGGTGGAGCCCAGCGCGGCGGCTTTGATGCGCTCGGGGAGGATGTGATCGGGTACAACGGCGATGGTGCGCGACTCTATCGCAATCCGCCTGCTGCGAGTCTGGTGGCCGAATACGGGTCGCCCGTAGACACGCGTCCGGGAAAGGCCAATGCGGCGTGGGGCGATTTTGCGAATGACCGTCCCGACTGGCGTTCGGGCGCCGCCATCTGGTGTGGCTTTGACCACGGGTCCATCTGGGAGTCGGGCTCGCGGATGGGACTCGTCGACTATTTCCGACTGCCGAAGGCGCGTTGGTATTGGTATCGTGAGCATCTCCGCGGCCTCAAGCCGCCGGCTGCGGCCGTTCCTGGAAAGGCTGCGCGTCTTGCGCTGGAGACGGAGAAGAGCGTTCTTCGGTCCTGTGACGGTACGGACGAGACACTGCTGACGGTGCGCCTTGAGAATGACGCGGGTGCGCTTGTCGATGAGGCCCGCGGAGTGACGTTGCGCATTGTGTCGGGACCCGGGGAGTTCCCGACGGGTCGCACGATTACTTTCGGAACGAAGAATGACATTGACCTCCGTGCGGGTCTGGCGGCGATCGCCTTGCGTGCGCATTTTGCGGGACGCACCGTGGTGCGCGCGGAGTCGGAAGGTTTGGCGCCCGTTGAAATCACGATTGATTCGAAGGTCGGATCGTGTCGCGATGCCGATGCGCACTGGGTGGAAGGAAAGAGTCTCCGTACGCCGGATCGTCCCTATCGCGGGCGATACAAGAGGCACGCTGTGAAGGAGGAATCCCCCGTGAATCTCGCCTTGAACCGTCCATGCCGCGCGAGTTCCAATGTAAGTATGGCAGGCTTGGCCAGTGATGGCGATGAGGCGACGGCGTGGCGTCCCGCCGCAGACGATGCTTCTCCGTGGTTCGTGCAGGATCTTGAATTTTCCTTTACGGTCACCAAGGTCGAGGTTGACGGCGAAGGCATTCTTGCGCATGAGATTCTGAACGACGGCAAGACGGTCATCCGAATCAAGCTCGCGAAGGGCGGTTTGATTCGAGAGATCAAGGCATTCCATTGATCAGCCCGCTGTCCAAATGGGGGAGGGACGGCACGTGCGCTGATCTGCTACAATTTGTCGCATGAATACACTTCTCCTCCTAGCTTCGGTTACGGCGTTTACCTCAACGGACAACAACTTCTGGCGCGCAGGCGTCGCGATGGAATCGGACGCGCCTTCGGGCGAGGTGCTCATGACCTGCACGCCCGAGAAAGCGGTCATCGCCCCTGGCGGCTATCCGATTGTACTGAAGGCGTGGGGCACGACGTTCAACGAGCGCGACCTCGATGCGCTGAAGATGATTCCCGCGGAGGTGCGCAAAGACGTCATCCGCCGGGCGTTTTCCCCGCGCGGCGACCTCAAGTTCACGCGCGGCCGCCTCACCATGAACGCCAACGACTATTCGCGTGCATGGTACAGCTGCAGCGAGGTGGAGGGCGACTTCGAGAACCGCCACTTCAACATTGAGCACGACAAGACCAATTCGCTCGTCTACGTGAAGTGGGCGCTGAAGGAGAATCCCGCGATGAAGTTCTGGGTGAGCCCGTGGTCGCCGCCCGCGTGGATGAAGATCAATAAGGAGTATTGCGTCGTCAGCTCGCCGTTCAATACCCAGGACCCCAAGAAGAATGCGCTGCTCTATTCGGGCGAGTCGGATGCGATCGACCCGAACGAGATGTGGCTGCAGGGGCAGCGGGGGCGTCCGTTCCCGCGTCGTCTGGCGACCCAGAACTACTTCATCCAGGAGCCGAAATACCTCGCCTCGTACGCCGAGCAGTTCTGCCGTTTCATCGATCTCTATGCGCAGGAAGGGGTGACGATCGACCGCGTGATGTATCAGAACGAGGCGTACAGCTACGCGCCGTATCCGGGTTGTCCGTGGACGGCGGAGGGCACGGTGCGCTTCAACCGCGACTATCTTGCGCCCGCCCTGCGCAAGCACCATCCCGAGGTCAAGCTCGGCATCGGTACCTTCAATACGAACCGCAAAAGCTACATCGAGCAGATTCTGACGGCGGATGGCATGGCGGATTGCTACGATCTCATCGGTTTCCAGTGGGAGGGGCTCGACACCGCGCCCGACATCTGTCGCACGGTCAGGAAGCCGTTCATCTGCTCGGAATCGGAATGCGGCAATGGCAGTATGGACTGGAAGCAGGGCGCGCATACCTTCTGGCTTATCGAGAAGAATCTCCGCTATGGTGCCATCGAGTGGTACAACTGGAACCTCATCCTCGAGGATAACGGTCGCTCTGCGTGGGGTTGGTGTCAGAATGCGCTCATTCAGGTCGATTCCAAGACAAAGAAGATCCGCTATACGCCCGAATATTACGCCGTCAAGCACTACACCCACTATATCGCGCCGGGTGCCCGCCAGATCGGTGCGTTCGAGTGGAACAAGGAGCGCGAGGGCGTGGCCTACAGGAATCCCGATGGCACCCTCGTCGTCGTGATCGGCAACTGGTCCGGTGCGGATTCCTCCGTCAGCGTGAAGCTCGGCGAGAAGTATCTCAACGCCACGCTCCCTGCGCGGTCGTTCAATACGTTTGTCGTTAAATAAGCGTATCTTGTCACGGTAATGCCGAGCCGAATCCTGCAGTCGTCGGCATGGACGTGCAACCGCGATGGCCGCCGTCGTATGAAGATATTCGGCACGATGCTCTTGCTGCTGGTCTCACTGGCGTCGTCTGCGGCGGCTCCGGCGGAATCGGTTGTGCCGCGCAACTCGGACGGGAAGCGCTTTGTGCATCCGGGCATCTTCTACACGCAGGGCGATCTCGACCGCATGAAGGCCATGGTGGCGGCGGGGCGCGAGCCATGGGCGGGAGGTTTTGCCGCGCTGCGGGGCGGGCGCTACTCGCAGCTCTCGGCGTTTGCCCGGAATCGGGGAGAGTTCATTGATGCCGGCAAGTTCAATCAGACGATCGGCTTCGACGGGCGCCATGCGCACGATCTTGCGCTCATGTGGAAGATGACGGGCGATGCGGCCTTTGCCGACAAGGCCCGCGATTTCCTCGTTTCGAATTCGTTCTACAAGGGTACGAGTTGGAATGGAACGGGCCCCTTGGATAACGGCAAGATCTTCCTCCTGATCGAGGCGGCCGAACTGATGCGGGACTATCCCGGCTGGAAGGCCGAGGATCAGAAGCGATTCGGCGACGTGTTGCGCAACGTCTTCTATCCGCACATCATGAACGGCGACATCATGCGCTGGGGCAATCAGGGGCTGACGGCCTGGCACGGGGTGCTCGCCATGGCCATCTTCCTCGATGACGTGAAGATGTACGACCGCGTCTGGAACAAGATGATGGGACTCCCGCACCGTCCCGACGACGCGCCCTATCCGCCTGGCGGCGCCTGGTCGCCCGAATGGCCGGCCGACTACGGACCTTTTATGATCACGCGCCGCAACCACCCCGTCCTCGGACAGGAACCGGATTGGGTGTATGACGACGCGCTGCGCTACTACATCTATGCGAACGGACAGGGCGAGGAAGCCTGCCGCGACCAGGGCCATGCGCAGTACGGACTCTTCCAGATGGTGTCGATCGCGGAGATATTCTGGAATCAGGGCGATGACCTCTACGGCGCGCTCGACAACCGTATCCTGAAGGGTGTCGAATGGGCGATGCGCTACAACCTGAGCGACTGGGAGCCGAAGGGCTTCACCGACAAGGAGGAGGAGGCGACGTTCGAGAACGAACTCTTCTACCGCGCCCGCACGCGGTGCAATCGCTGGACCGCCATGGCGCCGTCAAAATGGGCGCGCGGCGCGGATGGCGGTCCCGCCGCGCCGCGCACCGCCGTACTGATGCACTACGCCGTGCGGCAGGGGCTCTCCAAGGCGCACATGAAGTGGACGCTCAAGAGCGTGGCACGCTGCCTCAAGGCGGGCGGCGAAGGATGGGGTTTCGGCCCGAACTGGTACTACGAGTACGAGGGCTGGGGAACGCTTACGAAAACCCGCACCCCGCATCAGCGCGGCGATCCGGGCACGTGGCGGGACGGTGCGCGCGTTTCAGGGGCGCATCACGTGCCGGGCGTGATGCGGGCGGTTGATTTCGATTTCCACGCGACACCCGAGACGACGGCGCACGGCACCTGGCATTATCCGGGCGGCTGCAGGCAGATGTCGGCCTATCGCGCGGACGCGAAGATGCCGATGCGCAAAGTCGAAGGCAGATGGGCGCTTACGAATCTGAAGAACGGACAGTGGATGGACTACACGCTCGCCGTCCCCGAGGCGGGTGTCTACAAAATCTCCGTCGCCTATCGCAGCGCGGGAAACGTGACGCTCACCGCGACGGTCGATGGCGGCAAGCCGGTTGACGTCTTTCTCGCGAAGTCCGATCGGCCGGCGAAAGCCTCCGCCGATCTCAAGCTCCCGGCCGGTGCGCCCGTCCTGCGCATAACCGTCAAACGCGCCGAACCTGCCGCGCTTTTCGGCTGGTCGTTGCAGAAGCGGTAGGGACTCCGACCCAGATACTTTTACCGTTGCGGTTGTCAAAACTCATATTGTGTAATGCACGTGGCACGATATTACATACAATGTAAACATCAGGGCGAATTCGGACGTTTTTTCGGTAAACTGGGCGATTTTATAGTTGGCACGGAGTTTGCGTGTGACTTTTCCGTTAACTGCGCGCGGATGGTCTGCGGGCAGTGAAACGAAAGGAAAAAGGAGCCATGAGCAACTGCGCCCGTATGAAGGCGGTCATGAGTGTTGCGGCGCGTCTGGAGTCCGCGCCCAGCGAATCGGATAAGGATGCTGTGTCCACGGCAGGTGATCTTCACTACGCCGAGGATGTCTTCACGAAAGAGACGATGAAGCAGTATCTCTCGAAGGATACGTGGAAGAAGCTCATGCAGACGATCGATGGCGGTCAGCCGCTTGATCCGTCGATTGCGGGCGAGGTTGCGCATGCGATGCGTCACTGGGCCATGGACCGTGGCGCGACGCACTACACCCACTGGTTCCTGCCGCTCACCGGTTCGACGGCCGAGAAGCACGATTCCTTCCTGGAACTGAAGGACGGCGAGCCGATTATGGCGTTTTCGGGCAAGAACCTGATCGTTGGCGAGCCGGATGCGTCGAGTTTCCCTTCGGGCGGCATTCGTTCGACGTTCGAAGCGCGCGGCTACACGGCGTGGGATCCGACGTCGCCGGCGTTCGTGAAGCGTCACGGCAATGGCGCGACCCTGTGCATTCCGACCGCATTCTGCGCCTATACGGGCGAGGCGCTTGACCAGAAGACGCCGCTTCTGCGCTCGATGCAGGTGCTGTCGGCGGCGACGCGGCGTCTGATGCACTGCTTCAGCAAGGGTGACGAGAAGGTGACCATCACGCTCGGGCCGGAGCAGGAATACTTCCTCGTCGACAAGAGCTTCTATCTGGCGCGTCCCGATCTCGTGATGACCGGGCGGACGCTCTTCGGTGCGCCGCCGGCGAAGGGGCAGCAGCTCGAAGACCACTATTTCGGTACAATCAAGGGGCGTATCCTCAACTTCATGAACGATGTCGAGAAGGAGCTCTGGAAACTCGGCATTCCGGCCAAGACGCGTCATAATGAAGTCGCGCCCGCGCAGTTCGAACTCGCGCCGATGTTCGAGGAGTTGAATCTTTCGTGCGATCACAATATGCTCGTGATGGAGGTTCTGCGTCAGGTCGCCGACCGCTACGGTCTCGTCTGCCTCCTGCACGAAAAGCCGTTCGCGGGCGTGAACGGTTCGGGCAAGCACAACAACTGGTCCGTGGCCTACGGCGGCATGAACCTCCTCAATCCCGGAACCGATCCGCATCAGAACGCGATCTTCCTGACCACGCTCTGCGCGGTCATCGAGGCGGTTGACAAGCATGCGGATCTCGTCCGCGCGTCCGTGACCGGCGCAGGGAACGACCACCGTCTTGGTGCGAACGAAGCGCCGCCGGCCGTCATCTCGATCTATCTCGGCGACCAGCTGGCGGATGTCATCGCGCAGCTCGAACAGGGCGCTGCGAAGAGTTCGAAACACGCCGGAACGATGAAAATCGGCGTGGATACGCTGCCGATGCTCCCGAAGGACGCGACTGACCGCAACCGTACCTCGCCGTTCGCCTTCACCGGCAACAAGTTCGAGTTCCGTGCGCCCGGTTCGTCGGCCTCCTGCTCGGCGCCGAATGTCGTCCTGAACACTATCGTCGCCGAGGCGATGAACCGCATTGCGGACGAGCTCGAGCGTTCGGGCACCGTCGGCAAGGCGAAGGCGGGTGAACACACGGCGGCCTTCCATGATGCGCTGCAGAAGATCCTGCAGGACATCATCCGGACCCACAAGCGCATCATCTTCAACGGCGACGGCTACAAGGGCGACTGGCTCGTTGAGGCGGCGAAGCGCGGGTTGCCGAACGCCCCGACGACCCCCGAGGCGCTCAAGGCCTACGTGCGGCCTGAGAACATCGCGGTCTTCGAGCAGGCGGGCGTCTTCAGCGCACGTGAGCTGAAGTCGCGCTATGAAATCGCGATGGAGGACTACACCGCCAAGGTCATGATCGAGGCGAACTGCGCGCTCGATATGGCGAAGACGATGGTCATGCCGGCGGCCCGCGAGGAATACCGCGCGGCACTCGACGCCTACAACCAGACGATGGCGGGCGACGTGAAGGATGCGAGCAACGTCCTTCGCGACGACGTCGCCGAGCTCGCGAAGGGGCTTTCCGCCCTTCAGAGCGGTACGGCGCGGCTGGCGGAGGCCGTTCGCGGCGGCGATCCGACGGTGGTGCTTGAGCAGATGGCCGCTCTGCGCAAGGATGTCGATGCGCTCGAGAACCGGGTCGCCGACGAGAGGTGGCCGTTGCCGAAATACCGCGAGATGCTGTTCGTGTATTGAGACCATGGCAATCAAACACGAATGTGCGGTGGCACTCCTGCGGCTTCGTCGGAGTGCCGCCCATTATGCGGAGAAGTACGGCGCGACCGACTTCGGGGGGACGAAGCTCTCCCTCCTGCTGGAGAAGCAGCACAACCGGGGGCAGGACGGAGCCGGAGCCGCCTTGCTCTCGCTCGCGCCGCAGTCCGGAAGACCCGCCTATCTCGAACTCAAGTCCGCGTCGGATCGTCCCCTCGCGGATTTGCTGTCTTTACTGGCCAAGCGGACGGATCGCGATGCGTCGCTGTTCCTCGGCCATCTGCGCTATGCGACCTACGGCAAGGGCGACATCGGGTTCTGCCACCCGTTCGTCCACAAGTCGGCGCGTCTTGGGCGGATGCTCTTCCTGGCGGGCAACTTCAATCTCACCAATACGCACGAGCTCTTCGACGCCTATGTGGCGCTTGGAAAGCATCCCGAGTCGACGGCGGACGGCTATCTTATCTGCGAGTGGCTGGCTTCGTGCATGCTGCGCGAGGAGATGGAGGGAAAAGGCGGCGGTGGGGAGCGGGGGGAGGTCCTCGTCTCGGCTCTGAAGACGCTGCTGCCGAAACTGGACGGTGCCTATACGCTCTGCGGCATGACGGGTGACGGCTGGAGCTTTGCCATTCGCGATCCGCGGGGAATCCGTCCGGGGTATTACTACGTCGACGACGAAGTGGCGGTTGTGGCGTCCGAGCGTCCCGCCATCCAGGCGGCGTTCGACCTGATGCCGGACGACGTGCGCGAACTTCCGCCGGGCGAGGCGCTGCTTGTCGCGCCGGACGGCCAGGTGCGCCACGAGCGGATTATCGCTGCGGCGGAGCGCCGCAGTTGCGTCTTCGAACGCATCTACTTCTCGCGGGCGAATGACGCCACCATCCACCGCGAGCGCAAGGCGCTTGGCGCGGCGCTGGCGAAGCCGCTTCTGGCGGCGGTCGGCGGTGACCTTGGGAATACGTTCTTCAGCTACATCCCGAATTCGGCGCAGGTGGCCTTTCACGGGCTACTGGAGGCGCTGTGGACGGAGGGCCTGGCGGAAGGACGGCCCGTGCGCTTCGGACAGATTGCCATCAAGGATGCGAAGTTCCGCACCTTCATCGCCGACGCGGCGGCGCGGCGGGAGTTCTATCAGCACGTCTACGACGTGACGTACGGACTCGTCCGGCCCGGTGTCGATACGCTGGTCGTCCTCGACGACTCGATCGTCCGGGGCAATACGATGCGGAATGCCATTCTGCCGATGCTCGACCGCCTGGGGCCGAAGCGCATCATTGTTGCTTCGAGCGCGCCGCCGATCAGTTATCCCGATTGCTACGGCATAGATATGTCTACGCTGGGCGAGCTCGTGGCCTTTCGGGCGCTCGTGAATCTCGTGGGGGAGGACGCGCTGCGCACGGCGGACGATCTGCGGCAGGTCTATGCGCAGGTGACGGATGCCGCTCTGTCCGCCGAAATCACGCGGCTCATCACGCCCAAGGGGATGCGGGCGAAGGTCGATGTCGTCTTTCAGACCGTGGAGGCGATGCATGCGGCGTGTCCCGATTCGCGCGGCGACTGGTATTTCACGGGGAATTATCCGACGCCGGGTGGCATACGCGTGCTGAAAGAGGCGATGCGCAACTACCTGGCGCGCAGGAGCGAGAGGAGTTACTGAATCCTATGGACAGCGAGGCATTACGGAAGAAATGGAAGGCAGAGCGGGAGCGCAGGGCGTTCCTCGCGCTGGCGGATGGAACGGTCTTTCACGGCGTGGCTTTCGGCGCACGGACGAATCGGTGCGGCGAGGTCGTCTTCAATACCGGCATGTGCGGTTATCAGGAGATTCTGACTGATCCGTCCTACGCCGGTCAGTTCGTGACGCTCACGACGGCGGAAGTCGGCAACTATGGCGTCAACCCGGAGGATGTCGAGTCGCGGGCGCTGTTCCTGTCGGGGCTCGTAATCGGTGACAAGACCGAACCCTCGAACTATCGCGCCACCGAATCGCTCGACGACTATCTCCGCCGCAACGGGGTTCCCGGCATCTACGGTGTCGACACGCGGGCGCTCACCACGCATCTGCGCGACAACGGCAACCAGAAGGCGTATCTGTACGTCGAAGAGCGGTCGGAAGCGTGCGGGCGTGCGGAGGAGTGGGCGGTCGAACAGGCGCGGGCCTGGGAGGGGCTGGACGGGCAGGACTACGCCTCCCGCGTCACCTGCCAGACCGCCTATGACTTCCCCTCACACCTTCCCGACCGCCCAACTGTCCAAAGTCCCAAGGTCGTCTGCTACGATTTCGGCATCAAGACCAATATCCTGCGGTCGCTCGCAGCATTCGCCCGTGTGACGGTGGTGCCGGCGAAAACGCCGGTCGAGGACGTACTTGCGCTGAAGCCCGACGGCGTGTTCCTCTCCAACGGACCGGCCGATCCGGCGGCGGTGACTTATGCCGTCGAGAACATCCGGAAGCTGCTCGCCCGCGCCATTCCGATCTTCGGCATCTGTCTTGGGCATCAGCTCCTTTCCCTCGCGTGCGGCGCGACGACGGGGCGTCTCAAGTTCGGCCATCACGGGTGCAATCATCCGGTCAAGGATCTCGCGACGGGGAAGGTCGAGATCACGAGCCAGAACCACAACTTCGCCGTCCTGCCCGATTCGGTTCCCGACTGCCTGGAGATCACCCACCTGAGCCTGAACGACGGTTCTGTCGAGGGCGTCCGCCACAAGACGCTTCCCGCGTTCTCGGTTCAGTATCACCCTGAAAGCTGTCCCGGCCCGCATGACGCACACTTCCTCTTCGAGAACTTCCGCCGTCTGATGGCGGAATAACACCCTAACTTTCCAACCCCATGCAACATCAGGTCAAATACGTCTTCATCACCGGCGGCGTCGTCAGTTCCCTTGGCAAGGGCATTACGAGCGCTTCGCTCGCGCTGCTCCTGAAGAGCCGCGGCTACAAGGTCTTCATGCAGAAACTCGATCCGTACCTGAACGTCGATCCGGGTACGATGAGCCCCTATCAGCACGGCGAAGTGTTCGTGACCGATGACGGCGCGGAGACGGACCTCGATCTCGGCCACTACGAGCGCTTCGCCGGCGTCACCTGCTCGAAGGCGTCGAACTACACCTCGGGGCGCATCTACGCGGCGGTGCTCGCGCGCGAACGCGCGGGCGGCTACCTGGGCGGCACGGTCCAGGTCGTGCCGCACATCACGAACGAGATCAAGGCGGCGATTCACTCGGCGGGTGAACACGACTGCGACATCGTCCTCTGTGAAATCGGCGGCGTATCGGGCGACATCGAATCGCTGCCGTTCCTGGAGGCGGCGCGGCAGTTCCGTTTCGAGGAGGGCTACGACAACACCTGCTTCGTGCATCTGACGCTCGTGCCGTATCTCAAGGCCGCCGGCGAGCTGAAGACGAAACCATCGCAGCACTCGGTCGGCCAGCTCCGTGCGATCGGCATCATCCCCGATATCCTCGTCTGCCGCACGGAGATGACGATCCCGAAGGAGCACCTCGAAAAGCTGGCGCTCTTCTGCAATGTGCGGCCGGAGCGCGTGATCGAGGAGAAGGACGTCACCGACTCCGTCTATGCGATTCCGCGCGAACTGCGCAAGCAGCATCTGGACGAGGAGGTCCTGAAGCAGCTGCATCTCGACATCTGGCCCATCAAGCACACCAACTGGGACACCCTCGTCCGGAAGGCGACGCAGCCGACGCGCGAATGTACGATTGCGCTCGTTGGTAAGTACATGGCCATCCGCGACGCCTACAAGTCGGTGCATGAGGCCCTGCACCACGCCGGCATGGCCCACGACTGCAAGGTGAACGTGAGTTGCGTGGAGGCGGAGGAGCTGGAGGGCGGCGCGGAGAAACTTCTTTCAGGCGTGGACGGCATTCTCGTGCCCGGCGGGTTCGGAACGCGCGGCGTGGACGGCAAAATCGCGGCGATCCGCTATGCGCGCGAACACCAGATTCCCTTCCTCGGCATCTGCCTCGGCATGCAGTGCGCGACGATCGAATACGCCCGCCACGTCGTCGGGTGGAAGGATGCGAACTCGACCGAGTTCGATCCGAACACCGCCCATCCGGTCATTGACCTCATGGCGTCGCAGAAGGGCATTACCGCGAAGGGCGGCACGATGCGCCTTGGTGCCTATCCGTGCGTGGTCAAGCCCCGCTCGCTCGCGGCAAAGCTCTATAAGGCGACGGAGATTTCCGAACGTCATCGCCACCGCTACGAACTGAACTACGACTCGCCGGCGCGCGAGGCGCTGGAGCAGGCCGGACTCAGAGTGACGGGAACCTCGCCTGACGGCAAGCTGGTGGAGATCGTCGAACTGCCCGATCACCCGTACTTCATCGCCGGACAATTCCATCCCGAGTTCAAGTCGCGTCCGACGGCGCCGCATCCGCTCTTCGCTGGACTCGTCGCCGCCGCCTTGAAGCGTCGCCGGGAGGGCGAGCGGAAAGCACCGGAGGCGACGCGCCCCGGGCTACGTGCGAAGCAAGCGAAGGGCAAAGAGTGAAAAGGAAAAGGTTGAGGACGGGCTGATCCATGAAAAGAACTGATTTGCGGAAGATCCTGATCGTCGGAGCGGGGCCGATTGTCATTGGCCAGGGCTGCGAATTCGACTATTCGGGCGTGCAGGCCTGCAAGGCACTGAAGAAGGAAGGGTACGAGGTCGTGCTCGTCAACTCGAACCCGGCAACGGTGATGACCGATCCGGATCGGGCCGACCGCACCTACATCGAGCCGCTGACGGTCGATTCGCTGACGGAGATCATCCGCCGCGAGCGTCCGGACGCGGTGCTGCCGACGCTGGGCGGACAGACCGCCCTCAATCTTGCCATGGAGCTTGACCGCGCGGGCGTCCTCCGCCGTTACCGTGTGACACTCATCGGTGCCGAGGCCGACGCCATTGCCCGAGCCGAGGATCGCCAGCTCTTCAAGGCGGCGATGCGCGAACTTGGGCTCGACCTGCCTAAGTCCGGTAGCGCCCATTCGCTGGATGAGGCGAAGGCGGTGGCGGAGGCGATCGGCACCTGGCCGCTCATCATCCGCCCCGGCTTCACCCTCGGCGGCACGGGCGGGGGCATCGCCCACAACCCGGAGGAGTTCGTGCGCATCGTGACGGGCGGCCTTGAAGCCTCGCTCAATACGGAGGTTCTGATCGAGGAGTCGCTCATCGGCTGGAAGGAATTCGAGATGGAGGTCATGTGCGATAAGGCGGGCAACGCCGTCATCGTCTGCTCCATCGAGAATCTGGATGCGATGGGCGTGCATACGGGCGATTCAATCACGGTCGCGCCGATCCAGACGCTGACCGACCGCGAGTATCAGGCGATGCGCGATGACTCGATCGCGGTGCTGAGAAAAATCGGCATCGCCACCGGCGGGTCGAACGTCCAGTGGGCGGTCGACCCGAAGACCGGCCGACGCATCATCATCGAGATGAATCCGCGCGTCTCGCGCTCGTCCGCGCTCGCGTCCAAGGCGACCGGCTTCCCGATCGCCAAGATCGCCGCGCTCCTCGCGGTCGGCTACACGCTGGATGAACTCACGAACGACATCACCGGCGAGACGCTCGCCTGTTTCGAGCCGGCGCTCGACTACGTCGTCGTCAAGGTGCCGCGTTTCGCCTTCGAGAAGTTCCCCGGTGCCGCGACGACGCTCGGCACGCAGATGAAGGCCGTCGGTGAGGTGATGGCCATCGGGCGCACGTTCAAGCAGGCCTACCTGAAGGCCGTGCGTTCGCTGGAGGCGCCGCTCAGGTATCACGACGAGACGACCTACGACCCGTGGTTCCGGCGTGAACTCGCCGAGATCGAGGCGTATCGGGAGGAACTGAAGTACGCGGGCGGACTGGACGGCCTCGATGACGCGCAGTTGCGGCAGGCGAAGGTTTTCGGCTTCTCCGATCGGGAAATCGCCGCCGCCATCGGTTGCGAGGAGCTGGCGGTGCGTGCGCGGCGGCATGCCGTGGGGATCCGCCCGGACTTTGGCGAGGTCGATACCTGCGCCGGCGAGTTCAAGGCCCGCACGCCTTACTATTATTCTACCTACTCCTGGGGTAATGCTCCGGCCACAGGCGATGCGGTCGACGGCAGCCGCAAAAAACGCATCATGGTGCTGGGCGGTGGGCCGAACCGCATCGGCCAGGGCATCGAGTTCGACTGGTGCTGCTGTCACGCGGCGTATGCGCTGAAGGCGCGCGGCTACGAGGTCGTGATGGTGAACTCGAATCCCGAGACCGTGTCGACCGACTACGATACCTCCGACCGGCTCTACTTCGAGCCGCTCACCTTCGAGGACGTGATGGAAATCTATGATCGCGAACGGTGCGACGGCATCATCGTCCAATACGGGGGGCAGACCCCGCTCAACCTTGCGCAGCGCCTGAAAGCGGCGGGTGCGCGGATCGTCGGCACCTCGCCGGACGACATCGACCGGGCGGAGGACCGCGACTTTTTCAAGGCGCTCGTCGAGGAAGTCGGTGTGCGCCAGCCGGCGAGCGGAATCGCGCATTCGGTGGAGGACGCGCGACGGATCGCCGCGACGATCGGCTATCCCGTCCTGGTGCGCCCGAGTTTCGTCCTGGGCGGTCGCGGCATGGCGATCGTCTCGTCAGAGGGCGAGCTCGACAAGTACGTGGGCGAGGCCGTGAAGGCGGCGGAAGGCAAGCCGATTCTCGTCGACAAGTTCCTGGAACACGCTATCGAGCTCGACGTCGACTGCGTTTCCGACGGCGAGACGACGGTCGTCGGGGCCATTCTCGAACACGTCGAGGCGGCGGGATGCCATTCGGGGGACGCTGCGGCCGTCACGCCGCCGCGTTCGCTCTCCGCGGAGACCGTCGCCGAAGTGAAGCGCTATGCGCAGGAGTTCGCGAAGCGTCTGCACATCGTCGGTCTCATGAACCTGCAGCTCGCGGTGAAGGACGGGGTGGTGTGGATGATTGAGGTCAATCCCCGCGCGTCGCGCACGGTGCCGTTCGTCTCGAAGGCCATCGGCGTGCCGCTGGCGGACATCGCCGCGCGGTGCATGGTGGGCGAGAAACTGAAGGACATCGGCTTCACCGATGAAATCGTGCCGCCATACACCTGCGTGAAAGAGGCGGTCTTCCCGTTTGTGAAATTCCCCGGCGCGGAAGTTGCGCTGACGCCTGAGATGAAATCCACGGGCGAGGTGATGGCGATTGACGACGATGCGGAGATTGCCTACTTCAAAAGCCAGATTGCAGCGGGAAGCCCCCTGCCGAAATCGGGGAACGTTTTCCTCTCGCTGCGCGACGAGGACAAGTCGGCAGGCGTCGAGATCGCGCAGGAACTTGTCCGGCTCGGCTACGGCATCTACGCGACGCGCGGCACGTCCACGTGCCTGTGGGAGGCGGGCATTGCGGCGAAAGCGGCCTTTCGCATTTCGCGCGGGCGTCCCAACGGTCTCGATCTCCTGAAGTCGGGAACCGTCCGCTGGATCGTTTGCACGACCGAGCCGGGGCGGGAGGCGAACGAGGACAACGCCCTGCTCCGCTCGGGTGCAATCGCGGCCGGCGTCCCGCTCACGACGACGCTGGACGGTTTTCGTGCGGCCGTGCGCGGTCTCACCGAAGACGGCGAGTTCGGCGGCACGGGCATCCGTACCGTTCAGGAGTATCACCAGCAGGTGAAAAGGTCTATAACGTCAGCTATATAGTATAGGCTCTGCAACGCCGGTTGCTTTGTCTTATCATATCTTTTGGGTCAATGGGGCTGGAACGCCCAATCGCGGCCGCGAACGGCCCCGCAAGGCGTTCCGCATAGGACGGCCCAGTCAAGGCAGCAAAGAGAAAAAGGGCGCAGGGGGTCACCGCAGCGGCGCGGCCCTCTCCCTGCGCTGACGCGTGATAGGAAATCAGAAGTTATGGTTCGACGCCTCCGCTTCTTGAGGCAAGTGCCCTGTTGACGTCGTATTCCGCATGGGCCCACCGGTTGCCGCTATGGACCTTTCCCTTTCGGCGGCGCCGGCCACCCCTGCGGGGTGGTGGCCTCCCTCCTTCCTGCTCGTTGAGCACCAGGGCCTCCTTTCGTCCTTGCTACTAGATATTACAATCCCCCTACAATTTCCCATGCGCAAGACCGGTTGACTTTCGGCTGAGGATTTTGATATACTCCCTTCCCGTCGCAGGAGAGATGGCAGAGCCTGGTTGAATGCACATGACTCGAAATCATGCATACCCGCAAGGGTATCGGGGGTTCGAATCCCTCTCTCTCCGCCAGGACTCAAGCTTTAGGCGGGCGTAATTCAATGGCAGAATAGGAGCTTCCCAAGCTTCTTACGTGGGTTCGATTCCCATCGCCCGCTCCAATCGTGCATTGCCCGGTCGGGAGATTTATTCGAGTTTAAGGGTATTGTCTGGTCAGTTGGGATGTTAAGCAAGCTTTCTGTCACCAATCTCGCAATCGTTGAGAGGGCCGAGGCGGCATTCGCTCCGGGGCTCAACGTCCTGACCGGTGAGACGGGCGCGGGGAAAAGCGTGCTGATGGGTGCGCTGGAGCTCGTTCTCGGTGGGCGCGCCGGCAATTCGGTCGTGCGCGACGGCGCCCGGGAGGCCGAGATCGAGGCCGTCTTCGACAAACACGTCATCCGTCGCACGGTGACGGCTTCGGGCCGTACGCGCGCGTGGATCGACGACGAGTCCGTATCGGTGGCGGAGCTTCGGGAGCTCGGGCGCACGCTCGTTGACGTTCACGGGCCGCAGGCGAACCAGAACGTGCTGGAGGAGAAGTTCCAGCGCGAGACCCTGGATGCCTACGGGCGCGTCGCGCTCTCCGCTTATTCGGCCGCCTATGCGGCGTGGCGTGAGGTGAAGGAACGTCTGGCGGCGCTGCTCTCCGCCGGCGGCGGCGAGGACGAGCTTGATCTTCTGCGCTACCAGGTCAATGAACTGGAGACGGCGGGGGTGACGGCGGAGGACGATGACCTTGCCGAGCGGCATGCGGCGGCGGCGCACGCGGAGGAAATCGTCGCGGCGGCGAACGAGATCACCGAGGCGCTGGGGGGCGATGCGAGCGTGGCGGAGATCTTGGCGAGGCTTCAGCCGAAATTCGCGGCGATGGCAAAGCATCTGTCCGAGGCGTCCGGCTGGGCGGCCGAGGCGGAGGAACTGACGCTGCGCGTGCAGGAGCTTTCGCGGGGCGTGGCGGATGCCGTCTCGCGCCTCGATGCCGATCCGGCGGCGTTTCAGGAGATGGACGCGCGACTCGGCGTCGTGAACCGCCTGAAGCGCAAGTACCGTGTCGAGCGTCCGTCCGATCTGGAGCGGCTTCTGGAGGAGAAGCGGACGCGGCTCGGGGATCTGGAGAACCGCGACGCGAAGGTGGCGGAGCTGGTGCGTGCGTGCGCGGCGGCGGAGGCGGCGGTGAAGGCGGCGGGGGCGGCGGTGACGGAGGGGCGCCGTGCGGCGGGGGAAAAGCTCGCCAGGGCGGTGACGAAGGAATTGCACGATCTCGGCTTTCTGCAGGCGAAGTTCGGCGTGCGGCTGACGGACGCGACTCCCGAACCGCACGGATGCGATCAGGTCGTCTACATGTTCGAGCCCAATCCGGGCGAAGCGGCGCGACCGCTCGCGGACATCGCCAGCTCGGGCGAAATCGCCCGCGTCATGCTGGCTTTGAAGAGCGTGCTGGCGGCGCACGACGCGGTGGGGCTTCTGGTCTTCGATGAGATCGACGCGAATATCGGCGGCGAGATCGGGCGGATCGTGGGCGAGAAGCTGCGCGCGGTTTCGAAGCACCATCAGGTCATCGCCATCACGCATCTGCCGCAGAGCGCCGTCTACGGCGACCGCCATTTCGTGGTGTCGAAAAGCGTGTCCGGCGGGCGGACGCGGACGAAGGTCGAGGTGGCGACGGGGGCGCGTCGCGTGAAGGAGATCGCCCGAATGCTGGGGGGCGAGCAATTGACGAGCGTGGTGACGGCCCACGCCGAGGAACTTTTGGAGTTGGCGAAATAGGACTATCGACGATATGGCGGCTAGGATCAAAAAGGGCGACGGCCTTTCCGTCGCGTGGGAGCGCAGGGGGTGCTATCCCGTGCTGTTTGCGGAGGATGTGTTTGCCGAGGGGAATCCGGCGTTTGCGAATCTCCTCCGGGAGCTGACGGGCGTGGAGGCGCCGCGGGTCATGATGGTGGCCGACGGCAATGTCGTACAGCGCACCACGGGGCTCGGGACGCGCATCGGCCGATACGTGCAGACCTACGGCATTACGCTCGCGGGCGCGCCGGTCGTGTTGGGCGGTGGCGAGAAGCTCAAGACCGACCAGCTGCAGAGCGTGATGAAGATCGTGACGGCGGCCCTGGACGCGAAGATCGGCGTAGCGGACGTCGTACTGGCGCTGGGCGGCGGTGCGGTGCTGGATGTCGCCGGCTATGCGGCCTGTCAAGTGCGCGGGGGCGCCAAGCTCGTGCGCATACCGACGACGGTCGCGGCGATGCTTGATGCGGCGTTTGCCGAGGAGGCGGCGCTCAACAGTCCGGCGGTGAAGAACGCCGTGCGCATTCCGTGTCCGCCGGCGGCGGTCGTCATCGATCCCGCCTTTGCCGCGACCGTCCTTGACGGCGTGTGGCGCGGCGGCATCGGCGAGGCGGTGCGTCAGGCTGCGGTCCGCGACGGTGCGCTCATGAAGAAACTGGCAAAAGCGGCCGAGGCGCTCAAAAACCGTGAGATGGCGGCCCTGGCGGAGATTGTCCGCGCGTGCGCCGAGAGTCGCGTGAGGAAAGGCGGCTCGGATTTCGCTCTCTGGAGCGCGCACCGTCTGGAGGCGATGAGCGGCTACAAGCTGCCGCACGGGTACGCCGTGCCGATGGGCATCTGCATCGACTGCGCCTATGCCGTGGAGAAGGGGATCATGAAGGAGGAGGATCAGGAGACGATCTGCCGCGTGCTGGCCGATTGCGGGGCGCTGGACGGCCTTGCGCACAGCCGCCATCTCATGACGCAGCCCGACAACATCCTGTTCGGTCTTGACGCCTGGCGTCTGGCGACGGGGCGTGAGGCGATT
Source organism: Kiritimatiellia bacterium (assembly GCA_051884875.1). Lineage (GTDB taxonomy): Bacteria > Verrucomicrobiota > Kiritimatiellia > RFP12 > UBA1067 > UBA1067. The sequence continues at coordinate 22,219 of JBJEWD010000029.1, read as the reverse complement.
CTCGTGCCGGCGGGAGTGGGCAAGGCCCAGGAGGTGGAGACGCCGGATCGGGAGGCCCTCAAGAAAGTGATAAAAGAGTTCCATGACGTATCCGCCGGAAGCTGATTTTTGATAAAATACCCGACATGAAAAAATTGTTCGCGCTTATCGTACTGTGGGGCGCGGCCGCCCAGGCGGTCGACGTGGTGGATCTCAAGGTTACGGCGTTGGATGGCTTTGGCGGCGATACGAGCTCCGTGCTCAGTCTCTGCCAGACCAAGGTCGGTTCCGTCTATACGGAAGAGACCTTGTCCAGTGACGTGAAGGCCCTGACGGCGTCGGGGCAGTTTCAGGAAGTGACCGTTGATGCGCATCGCGGGGCCGAGGGCGTGGAAGTCACGTTCTTCGTCACGCGCAAGATGCGCTATTACGCGCCGATGGTGGTGAAAGGCAACTCCTTTTTCAACGCCTCCAGGATTCTCAAGGAATCCGAACTCAAGGACGGACACCTCTACAGCGAAGGCGATTTTGCGGCGGCGGCGGCGAAGGTCTGTCTCGCCTACCAGAAGAAGTCCTTCCCCGATGCGAAGGTGACGCCGATTGCGGAGCTCCGTGCCGACGGCGACGGCTGCACGGTGACGTTTCTGGTTGACGAGGGCGCGCGCCAGAAGGTGCGCGCGTACGTCTTCGAAGGCGTCGAGCACGGGGATCTTGCGGAGCTGCGTGCGGCCATCGGCGACTATCCGTGGTGGAATCCCGTGGGCTGGCTCGGCGATGCGCCGATTACGCGTGACCAGTTGGCGCAGACCGTCGCAAAGGCGCGCGAATACTATCAGAATCTCGGCTTTCTCGACGTGAAGATCTCCGATCCGGTGCGCACGGCGGTCGAGGACGGCCTCTGCGATATCGTCTACACGGTCGAGGAAGGCCCGTGCTACACGATCGGCTCCTATGCGGTCGAAGGGCTGAAGCGCTATCCGGCGGATGCCGTTCTCGCGAAGAGCGCGCTACCGGCGATCGGTGCCGTCGCCGGCGCGAAAGTTCTGGAAGAGGCCGCCCACCGCATCTCCGTGACGGTGGGGTCGGGCGACCTCGGGCTTGCTGATACGCGCGTCGAGGTGCGCCGGATCCCGCGCGCCGAGGATCCCGCGAGTCTGGACATCGTCTTCAAGGTTACGGAGGGCGTGCCGGTCGTAATCAGCGACGTGCGGATCGAGGGCAACGACTACACGAAGGACAAGGTCATCCGCCGTGAGATTTCGCTGGGGCCGGGCGATCGGATGCTCGCGGACCGTGCGGAGAAGAGCCAGCGCCGACTCGAGAACCTCGACTACTTCGCGCGCGTACGCTACTACCTGAAGGATACGGGCAGGGGCAAGGATGCGCAGGGCGCGGAATACCGGGATCTCGTCTATGAAGTCGAGGAGAAGAACACGGGTGCGTTTATGGTCGGCGTGGGTGCGAGTTCCGTCGATTCCATCTATTTCTCGGGTGAGCTTCAGCAGTCGAACTTCGACCTCTTTGCGCCGCACCGGATGTTTCGCGGCGGCGGGCAGAAGGGTCGGTTGTACGCCCAGATCGGTCCGCGCATCCAGACGTACGAGGTATCGGTCAACGAGCCGCATCTCTTCGATCGCCTGCTGGATCTGACGGTCGAGGCCTATCGCCGTCAGCGCTGGTATGACGACTACGACGTGATTCGTACGGGCGGCGACGTGGCGCTCACGTATCCCGTCAAGTTCTGGCCGACGTGGGATCCCTTCGGGCGCTTCGGTGTCCGCCTCTCGGGCGAGTTCATCGAGCTCGACGACGTGGAGGGCGGGAGCTGGCTCTACAAGGGGCGGGAGGTCTCGCTGCGGGAGGAGGAGCGCAAGTACGGCGATGCCTTCGAGCCGGTCGTCCGCTTTTTCTGGTCGCACGATTCGCGTGACAGCTTCCGGATGCCGACACGCGGTTCGCGCACGCAGATCTTCGCCGATCTGGCGGCGGCGGGAGACAACAAGTACTATCGCCTCGGCTTCAGCCACCGCTGGTACTGCAACGTCTGGGAGCGCTACAACCACGTGTTCATGGCGAACTTCCGCGCGGAGACGATCGACGGGCTTTCCGACGAAGTGCCGATCTACAACCGTATGTTCCTCGGCGGCCCCAAGTCCATTCGCGGCATCGAATATCGCGGCGTCTCCCCGTACGCCCGCCGTCTCGGCTCCGACGGCGAGCCGACCCGCCGCTACGATCCGTGGGGCGGTCAGACGCTCGTCTGCGCGAACTTCGAGTACACGGTGCCGATCGTGAAGATGTTGCGCGTGGCGGCGTTCTCCGACATCGGCGCGGTCAGCGCCGACGAATATGATGTCAGCGATGACTTCGCGTGGACCGTCGGTCTCGGGCTGCGCATCGACATCCCGATGTTTCCGATTCGGCTTGATTTCGCGACGCCGATCGAGAAGCCCAGCCATGCCGACGAGGAGGTGTTCAGCTTCTCGGTCGGTTACGACTTCTGAGCAGACGACGGTACGTCGGGACGGTGAATTGATCTAGTGGAGAAAACACGATGAAGAGACTGATGCTGGTCGGGGCGATGATGGCGATGATGCCTGTCATCGGCGAAATGAAGGTGGGCACCGTGGATATGATGCTGCTGGTGCGCAATCATCCCAGCTACGAGGTGAACAAGAATATGCTGATGTCCACCGAGAAGGACTATCAGAAGCGTCTGGACGGCCTCAAGTCCGAACTGGATTCGATTCAGGAGGAGGGCAAGAAGCTCGCCGACGAGTACCGCAATCCGATGCTGGCGCAGTCGGTCAAGACGAAAATCGAGGGCGACATTGCGACGGTGCAGCAGAAGTTCATGGCGGCGCAGCAGAAGCTCCGCTCCGAGGCGATGCGCAACCAGCAGGAGCTTTCCGATCTGGAGGCGCGTCTTCTGAAGGCGCAGGCGGAGGATCTCAAGGCGCGCATCGCCACTTTTGCCGAAAAGAACGGCTACGATCTGGTGATCGACGCCTCGGCCGCGCTCTTCGCCAGAAAGAGCCTGGACGTCACGGACGAGGTCCTCCGGAGCATGAACGTCGACCCCAAGAAGGCCAGGGAAAAGAATGAAGGCAAGTGAGCTCGCCATCGTGCTCGGCGGCACGCTGGAAGGTGCCGATGTCGAACTGACCGCCTGCGGCGGCCTGGAGGAGGCGCGGCCAGGCGATTTGAGTTTCTGCAAGGACCCCAAGCACGTCAGGCTCGTCCAGGCGACGAAGGCCTCGGCGGTGCTGCTGCCCCACGATTGGGACAAGGGGGCACCGTGTGCAGTCATCCGCGTGGCGGATCCGAACCACGCCTGCATGGCGGCGGCGCGGCTGTTCGCGCCAGCCGAACCCGTGCGTGCGCCCGGCATCCATCCGACGGCGATCGTCGACCCGTCGGTCACGATCGGAGAAGGCGTCCACATCGGCGCCTACACGGTCGTCGAGAAGGGCGCGGTTCTTGGCGCGGGCGCGGTCATCGAGGCGCAGGTCTTCATTGGCGAAGGCTGCCGCATCGGGGCGGGCACGCACATCTATCCGCAGGTGACGCTGCGCGAGGGCACGGTCGTCGGCAAGTCGTGCCTCATCCACTGCGGCGTTCGCCTTGGCGGCGACGGCTACGGCTTCAACAACGGGCGCCGCGAAGACGGTTCCATTTTCATCGAGAAGATCCCCCAGCTCGGCATCGTGGAGATAGGCGATGGGGTGGAGATCGGTTCCAACACGACGATCGATCGTGCGCGCATCGGCCGCACCTACATCGGCCCCATGACCAAGATCGACAACCTCGTCCAAGTCGGACACAACGTCAAGGTCAAGGGCTATTCGGGACTCATCGCCCAATCGGGCATCGCCGGTTCGACGGAGATCGGCTGCGGCTGCCTCATCTGGGCGCAGGCGGGCGTCTCCGGACATATCAAGATCGCCGATGGGGTGCAGGTCGGCCCGCAGGCGGGCGTTCCGCAGTCGCTGGACGGTTCGACCCGTTACGTCATCGGTGCGCCGGCCGAGTCGATGAAGGATTTCGGGGCGCGCGTGCTGCTTCCTAAGATGTTTGCCAAGCTCAAGGCCGAGGTCAAGTCACTCAAGGCCGAACTCACCTCCCTTAGGGCCGGAAAATGAGCGGCGGTGGTTCCAGCGTACGAATCGAACGGCCGTTGCGCATCGATCTGGCGGGCGGCTGGAGCGATACGCCGCCGATCTGCCAGGCGTGCGGCGGGGCGGTGCTGAACGTCGCCGTCACGCTGGAGACGCGACGTCCCGTCGTGGCCGAGGTCCGGCGCGTCGCCGGGCGCGGCGTGCACGTCGAGTCGGTCGATCTCGGCATGGAGACGGTGTTGCATCGCCGGGCGGAGATCTACGGCGAGAAGGATCCGCACGACTGGTGTGCGCTCGTGAAGAGCGCGCTGGCGGTGGTCGGATACGATTTTGCCGAAGGGGGGCTTGATATCCGCATCTTCGCCGATGTCCCGAAGGGGAGCGGCATGGGGACGAGCTCCATCCTCGGTTCCGCGCTGCTGGAGGCCCTGTTGCGCGTGCGGGATCCTGCGGCGGAGATTACGCTTCAGCAGATCGGTACGCTGACGCTGGCACTGGAGCGCGAGATGGGGACGGGCGGCGGCTGGCAGGATCAGCTGGGCGCGCTCTATCCGGGCGTGAAGTTGATCGAGACGGCGGCGGGCGAGGAGCAGCAGTTCCGCGTGAAGCGCCTGGGCGGTCGGCGTACGGCCGACTTCGCCCGTTTCCTGAGCGATCGCGGCGTACTTTATTTTACGGGACAGAAGCGGATGGCGCGCAACGTGCTGCGCGGCGTGCTTTCCTTTTATGCCGCCGATCCCGAGGGCATCGCCTCGGCGATCGTCCAGACACTGAAAAGGGATGCGCGCGCAGGCTTTGCCGCATTGCGTCGCGGGGACTGGGCGAAGTTCTGCGCGGTCGTCAACGCCTACTGGCTCAACAAGAAGGCGCTGGATCCCGGCAGTACCAATCCGAGCGTCGAGATGATCATCGCGCGCATCGCGCCTTGGACGGACGCCGTGGCGCTGACCGGGGCGGGCGGCGGCGGCTTCCTTTTTGCCGTGGCGAAGTCGAAGGCCGCACGCGCGAAGATGGAGAAGGTGCTCGCCTCGGCCGGCAACGGCGGACGCTGCTACCGGTTTGCCATTGATGAGGGGAAGTGAGATGGACAGGACGCCGCGCAAAAAGGTTTTCGTCTCGGGGTGCTATGACCTGCTTCATTCGGGGCATGTCGCATTCTTCGCCGAAGCCGCTCGGCTCGGCGACCTCTACGTCGGGCTCGGCAGCGATCGCAACATCGCCGAACTCAAGCATCGCAGGACGGTTAATTCCGATGCCGAGCGACTCTACATGGTCAAGGCGATTCGTTACGTAAAGGATGCCTGGATCAATTCGGGGATGGGCATCATGGACTTCACCGCCGAGGTCGAGGCGCTTAGGCCCGACATCTTCTTCGTCAATTCGGACGGGTATTCGGAGGCGAAGGCCGCGTTCTGCCGCACCCATGGCATCGAACTCGTCGTTGCCGAGCGCATCCCGTCCCCGGGGCTGCCCGCGCGTTCCACGACGGCGCTGCGTCGCATGCTGGGAGCGAACTGATCATGCCGATCTATGTCTATGAGGCCAAAGAGCCGGAAACGGGCTGCGCAAAATGTGCGCAGGGATTTGAGATCGCCCAGCCGCTCCGCGAACCGCATCTTACGCGGTGCCCTGCCTGCGGCGCGCCGGTTTTTCGCGTCATGCAGCCGGCGGGACTCGGCCATTCGAAGACGGATCTCCATTACCGCGCCAAGCGCGCCGGCTTCCACACGATGAAGCGCATCGGCAAGGGCGAGTACGAGAAGATGTACTGAACGAAGCGTAAGAGTCCGGCAAAAGGTTTGGGATTTAAGAAACAATGCGTAGACGATTGAGGTTCTGAGATGGGCGAATGCAATCATGATTGTGCGAATTGTGCGTCGAAGAGGGATGGGGCGTGCTCGGGTGACGACCACAAGGGCTTTCAGGCGCCGGCGAATGCGAAGTCGCGCGTGAAGCGCGTGATCGCCGTGATGAGCGGCAAGGGGGGCGTCGGCAAGAGCCTCGTCACGGAGCTCCTGGCCGTGGGCGCGCTGAGGCGTGGACTTAGGGTCGCGGTGATGGATGCGGATATCACGGGGCCGTCGATCCCGACGGCCTTCGGCGTCACCGAGCACGCGCGCACGGACGGCGAGAACATCCTGCCGTGCCGAAGTGCCGGCGGTATCGACGTGATGTCGATCAATCTCCTCGTCGAGAACCCGTCCGACCCCGTCGTCTGGCGCGGACCCGTCCTCGCGGGTGCCGTCAAACAGTTCTGGACGGATGTCGCCTGGGGTGACGTGGACGTGATGTTCGTCGATATGCCGCCGGGGACGGGCGACGTTCCGCTGACGGTCTTCCAGTCGCTGCCGATTACGGGCGCGGTCATCGTCACCTCGCCGCAGGATCTTGTTTCGATGATCGTCGAGAAGGCGGCGCGCATGGCCTACATGATGAAGATTCCGGTGCGGGGGCTGGTGGAGAACATGAGCTCCTTCAAGTGCCCGGACTGCGGCAAGGTGCATCGCATCTTTGGCGACGGACAAACCGAGGATCTTGCCGCCGTCCACGGCATAGGTGCGACGGCGGAACTGCCGATTGATCCCGAACTTGCGAAGATGGTGGATTCGGGGCGGATCGAGTGTTACGAGACGGACGCGCTGAACGCCGTGCTGGACGCCGTCTTGGATTCGCCCGTGGCGGAGACGAAGTGATGAAGGCGAAGTTGCTCGCGCTCGTTGAGAAAACCCTTGAGGAGGTGCTGCCCGCTGCCGATGCGCGTCCGGCGGTCCTTTCCGAGGCGATGCGCTATGCCGTCGGTACGGGCGGCAAACGCATCCGTCCGCTCGTCTGCCTCGCCTCAGCGCTGGCGGTCGGCGGCCGGATTGAGGATGCGGCCTATCCGGCGGCGGCGATTGAGCTTCTGCATAACTATACGCTGGTCCATGACGACCTTCCTGCGATGGATAACGACACGCTCCGTCGCGGACAGCCGACCACCTGGGCGAAATACGGCGAAGCAAACGCGATTCTGGCGGGTGATGCGCTCTTGGCGCTCGCCTACGCAACCGCCGCGCGGGCACCGCGCAAGGTCGCCGAAATCATTGCCGTATTGGGTGAAAAGGGTGTCGGCGTCGTGCAAGGACAGGTCGAGGACATTCGCCGCGAAGGAGCCGCCGACCGTCTCGATTCCGCCACTATCGACTTCATCTACACGCACAAGACGTCCGATCTCTTCGTGGCAGCGGCGATGATGGGGGGGCTGGCCGCCGGCGGTGCGCCTGAGGCGATCGACGCCCTGCGTGGTTTCGCCCTGAACCTCGGGCTGGCCTTCCAGTACGAGGACGATCTTCTCGACGGCGATTCGCCCTACGCGAAGGACGAGACCGAACGTCTCGTGCGCCAGACGACGGAGGCCGCGAAGGCATCGCTCGCTTCCCTTCCGGGCAATACCGACTTCCTTTCCGAGCTGGCGGAACAGCTGATCGGTCGCACGGTCTGACGGGTGGCTTTGTTCAGCGCGGTTGTGTGGTGCTGATCTTGGTGCGGCGATCTGGCCTTGGCGGCTGGTTCGCCGCAAATCGTTTCAGGGTTTCCTGTTCCGATACCAATTCTCATCAATTAACGTCATAAAATGGTGAAAAAATAGGAAATAAAACTTTTTTATATTTTCTTATTGCACATTGGTGTCATAAAGTGTATCATAGTGGCACGAAATGTCAAAGGTGGCTGGGCAGAATGTCGCGGAGTCGACCAAGATGGAATCAGGCGTTCTAGTTGGGCGTTTTGATCATAATCTTGATCCAAAGAAGCGCTTTACTATTCCGAGTGAGTGGCGGGCGGTTCTTGGTGACCCCGCGTATGTCTACGTGATGCCGGACCGCAGGGAGCGTTGCCTCAATCTCATTCCCCAGGCCGAGATGGAGGCGCGATTGGAGGAACTCCGCAAGAAAGCACTTCTTGATCCGGCGCTGAATGCGGCGTACCAGACGATCGGTGCGATGTCCGATCTGCTGCCTCTTGACGGCCAAGGGCGAATCCGCGTCAGCGACAAGCTCCTTCAGTTTGCGAACTTGACGACGACGGTCGCGATGGTGGGTTCGATTCGCATGGTCAAGCTGTGGGATCCGAAGGCGCTGGCTCCGGCGGAGGTGGTCGATCAGGCGGCGCTCGATGCGGCGCTCGACGTGGCCGGGTTCTAAGGGAGGGCGCGGGATATGGAACAACATATTCCGGTGCTCCTTCAGGAGACGATCGCGGCGCTGCACGTGAGATCCGGCGGCAGGTATGTGGATGGTACGCTCGGACGGGCCGGGCACACGCGGGCGATTCTGGCCCGGGGCGGCGAAGTGCTGGGGATAGACCGCGACGACCAGGCACTTGCCGAGATTGCGGAGCAGGCGAAGGCCGAACCCGGGATTTTCGGGAAACTGACGGTCGCGAAAGGCGAACACGGCGATCTCGCGCGGATTGCCCGTGAGAAGGGCTGGGAGGGAGTTGATGGAATCTTGCTTGACTTGGGCGTGTCGAGTCCTCAGCTGGATGACGCTGGACGTGGCTTCAGTTTTCTCCGCGAAGGACCCCTTGACATGCGCATGGATCGGTCGAAAGGACTGACCGCAGCGGATTTGGTGAACAACGCAACCGCGGAACGATTGGAAGAGATCTTCCGCGCATGGGGCGAAGAGCCGCAGGCGAGAAGGATCGCGAGGGGAATCGTCGCGGAACGCGTACCCAGACCGTTCCGTACGACGGTTGAACTCGCGGACTTCATCGCGCGGCTCATAGGAAGGCGCGGCGCACATCATCCGGCCACCCGCGTCTTCCAGGCCCTGCGCATGGAGGTGAACGACGAGATGGGGGAGCTTGAAAGGGCTCTGGACGGCGGCCTTCGGCTTCTCGGACCGGGTGGGAGATTCGCGGTGATAACCTTTGAATCGCTGACCGACCGGACCGTGAAGAGGTTCTTCTCCGCGCATGTCGGGAAGATGGTGTCTCTGCAGCAGGGGGGCGAGGAATGGGTTGGCGAACGCCCGAAGGTTCGCGCGGTGACCCGCAAGGCGGTCATTGCTACGGAGGAGGAAATGGAATTTAATCCGAGATCGCGCAGCGCCAAGCTGCGGGTAATTGAAATGGAGGGCTGACGTGAGGAAAAACCGTAAGACGTCGAGGACGATGTCGGTCGTGGCGGAACGTGCGTTTCACGTGGCCGCCGTGATCGTCATGCTGTTCGTGATGGTTATTCTCAACTTCCTCGCCTCGTCCAGTTGCGACCAGTTGATGAAGTCGATCGGCGACAAGGAGCGCACGCTCGGCAAGCTTGAGGAGTCGCGTCAGCGCGAGAGCGCGAAGTGGGAGGAGATGATTGCGCCCGACCGCCTCGAGCGCCACCTCGTCAGGCACGGCCTTTCGATGCGCTACCCGAAGGCCGCGCAGACGATTCGCATGCGTGCGGACGGCACGCCGTATCCGGGGCAGCTCTCGCTCGTGAAGGCCGATGCGCGCGTGCAGTCGCGTTCCGTCGCCCTCGCCAGCAACCGTCCCGCGCCGCGCGCCACTGCGGCATCCGTGCGCCCGGTCTCCGCGCCCGCGCGTCGGCGCGAGCCGGCGGTGCCTGCGGATCGTCGGTTCGCTTCCGCCGCGCGCGCGCGGAGACGCTGAACGTCATGCCGATGCGTGGCGAGAACGTACGCTTCTGGCTGCCTGTCGTCGCCCTCTTCCTCTTCGGGGCTCACAGCGCGCAGAAGCTCCTGCGTACGCATCTTGACGAGGCCACCGTCGCCGCGCCCAACTACGACTACAAAAAGGATGTGCCCGCGAAGCGCGGTTCCATCTTCGTCCAGGGCGGAAGCAAGGCGCCGATGGCGCGGTCCGTTCCCGTCTGGGAATACCATCTCGATCCCGTGGCACTGACGAATGCCGTCGCCGCCAAACGCATCTGGCCTTCTTTTGAGCGTGTGGACGCCCAGACGGGGAAGAAGGTGCGCGAGCGCGCGCCGCGTCCGCGGACGTACGAAGAGGTCATCCGTACGATTACGACGAAGCTCGGGCTTGACTACAAGACGGTCTACACGAAAAGTCTCAACATGAAGAACCGTTACCAGCCTCTGTCGCAGTCCTTGGACCAGCACACGCACGACATCCTCGCCAACCGGCAGTTTGTGGTCGGCGTGGCGATCGACCAGCGCTACCGGCGCCAGTATCTGCAGGGGAACCGTCTGTCGCACGTCATCGGATCCGTCAATCGGGAGAACGTCGGCTCGGCCGGCATCGAGCAGCGTTTCGATCAGGAACTCAAGGGCATCCCAGGCACCGTTCACGGAATGAAGGATGCGCGGGGCAATGACCTCTACGACCGGCGGATCTCGACGGTGGCGCCGATTTCGGGCTCGGACATCTACCTGACCGTCGATCAGAACCTTCAGTTCGAGGCGGAGACGGCGTTGGCCGAAGGGGTCAGGAAGTATGGCGCGGGCGCGGGTTGGTGCCTCGTCCTCGACGTACGGACGGGCGCCGTGCTGGCGATGGCCTCGCTGCCGGATTTCCATCCGCTCGACTACGGCCGCACGCCCGATGCGGTGAAGATCAACCGTGCCGTGGCCTACACCTACGAGCCGGGCAGCGTGATGAAGGTCATCACCGCCGCCGCCGCGATCGATGCGGGATTCAAGCGTCCCGATTCGCTCTATTCGACCGACCGCAACGAGGACGGCTACTACCGGTTGCCGCGGGACGGGGCGCACGTCTGGGATCCCCGGATGTCGATTCGCGACGCCATCGTGCACTCCTCCAATATCGTCATCGGCAAGCTCGGTTATGACTTCGGCGCCGAGCGGCTCTGGACGTACCTGCGGGCCTTCGGGTTCGGGCAGAAGTGCGGCATCGAGCTGCCGGGCGAGGAGGGCGGAATTCTGAAAGCGTGGCGGAAGTGGGACAAGGCGTCGTGTTCGCGCGTGCCGATCGGTCAGGGCATCTCGGTGACGGCGCTGCAGGTCGCCTCCGCCTATCAGGCGATCGCCAACGACGGCCTCCGCTACCGGCCCTATATCGTCGACAGCATTGTCGCGGCGGATGGTACGGTGCGCCGGCAGCATGTCGTCGAGCCGGCGGGGCGACCGATCGGCAAAGCGGCCTCGCGGGCCATCCGCGAGATGATGCTGGACGTCGCCTCGAAAAACGGCACCGCGCGGCGCGCGGCGATTCGCGGCTATTCGATCGCCGGCAAGACGGGCACCGCGCAGAAGGCGAACGGACGCGGCGGCTATGCGCCGGGGCTCTACTGCGCGACGTTCTGCGGCATCGTCCCCTCGGGCGTCGTCCGCCGCTACCCCGAGGACGCGGCGCCCGCCGAAGCGCGAATCGTGGTGCTGGTCTCGCTCGACTTCGACACCTGCACCCGCTACCACCAGGGCGGCAACTCCGCAGCCCCCGTTTTCAAGCGCATCGCCACGAGCGCGCTGCGCTACCTCGCCATCGAGCCGGATCGTCCAGACGAACTGCTGGAATACCTGGATGACGACGAGTTCGACCGCATCATGGACGAACGCGCCCAGGACTCGGTCGAGGAAGACGTCATGTGGGACTGAATTTCTTCGCTAACCCTTCTTCATTGTTCACGGTAGGGTAAACGTCCGCCGTCTGGTCTTCAGCCGACCGCCTTCCCGCAGGCGGGTGATTTCGGTGCAGAGCGCCGCGCGATCGACGTTGAGGTAGTCCGCGAGCTGTTGGCGCGTGAAGGGGATTTCAAACGTCTTGTCGCCCGCATCCTCGGCCTGCTGGTGCAGATAGGCCATCAGCTTGTCCGCCGTCGATCGCTGTGAAAGGCAGTCGATCTTCTGGGCGAGGCGGCTGTTGCGGCGGGCGACGATCTCCAGCAGCCGACTCAGGAGCCGAATATGCACCGTACAGCGGGTGGCGCAGGGTGTGAGCATGCGGGCGCCGCTCAGCATTAGCACCGTCGTCGGCTGGGCGGCGATGATGTTCGCGAAGTAGCGGCCCGACCCGCCCAGCACGAACGCGGTGCCGAAGACCTCGCCCGCACCCAGATGCGCGAGCAGGCGTTCGCGTCCGTCCGGCGTATAGCGTACCACGTTAACCGCACCCGCGAGCACGAGTCCGAAATGCGTGGCCGCATCGCCTTCGTGGACGAGAATCTCCCCTGCAGCCGCCGTGAGGCGCCGTGCGCCGAAGCAGCCGAGCGGACGTTTCAGATCCTGTCGGGTGAATCCGTCGAACAATTCCATGGTAGTTGGAATTACAACATATTTTTCGTCTGAGGTCAAGTATAATACCCGCCTCAAAGGAAAGGCAGAGGTGTTATGGCAGACTGTTCTGTGATTCGCAGATTCAAGGACGCGGCGGATTACCGCAGGAACTTCGTCGTCCAATCGGAGATCGACAAGTACCTGCCGGGCGGCAGGCATTTCATCGATGAGGCGCGGATCAGCCGCTGCATCACCGAGATCGCCGAGCGTCCGGCGGATCCCGTGCGCGTGCGTGAGATCCTGGCGAAGAGTGAATCGACCTGCGAGACGCTGCAGCCGGAGGAGACGGCGGTCCTGATGTCCGCCTCCGCCGATCCCGTCCTGTTTGCCGAGATGAGGGCAGCGGCGTTGCGCATCAAGCGGAAGGTCTACGACAACCGCATCGTCGTCTTCGCGCCGCTCTACATGTCGAACCTCTGTGTAAACGGCTGCAAATACTGCGGTTTCCGCAACGGCAACGAACGGCAGCAGCGTCGGGTGCTGACGATGGATGAACTTCGGCAGGAATTGGACGTTCTCGCGGGGCGCATCGGTCATAAGCGGCTAATTGCGGTCTATGGCGAGCATCCGACGACATCGACGGAGTACATCGCCGAAACGATCGAGACGTGCTACGGGCATCTTGTGCCGGCGCCGCGTTCGGGACGCAAGAACGGCATCCGTCGCGTGAACGTCAATGCCGCGCCGCTGCCGATCGCGGACCTGAAGGTGCTGCGATCGGTCGGCATCGGCACCTTCCAGGTCTTTCAGGAGACGTACAACCGCCGTCTCTATGAAGAGATGCATCCGGCGTGGAGCGTGAAGGGCAACTACGACTGGCGCACGACCTGTTTCCATCGCTGTCTTGAGGCGGGAGTCGATGACGTGGGGCTCGGCGTTCTGTACGGACTCTGCGACTGGCGCTTCGAGCTGCTGGCGACGATTCTGCACGCTCGCGATCTGGAGCGCTGGTTCAACATCGGACCGCACACGCTTTCGTTCCCGCGCCTCGAACCGGCGAGCGGCACGAAGGTGCCGGAGGAGTCGCCTTGGCTCATCGACGATGCGACCTTCGCGCGCATCGTGACGATCGCGCGCCTTTCGGTCCCCTATACGGGAATTATCGTCACGGCGCGCGAATCGCCCGAATCACGCAACCGCCTCATCGACGGCGGCATGACCCAGCTCGACTGTTCGTCGAACATCGCGATCAAGGGCTACAGTGATTTCGAAAACGAGGCGCATCAGGAGAAGGAACGCCAGCAGTTCATGCTCGGCGACAATCGTTCGCTCGACGAAATGGTGCGTTTCCTCGCGGCGAAGGACGTGATTACTTCGTTCTGCACGGCGGGCTACCGGTGCGGACGCACCGGCGGCTGCATCATGGATGCACTGAAGACGGGGCGCGAGGGCAAGTTCTGCAAGATCAACGCCATTCTCACGTTCCGCGAATGGCTGGACGATTTCGCGTCCGACGAAACGCGCCGGATCGGCGATCGGCTCATCGAGAGGGAACTTGCCGCCGTCAAGGAATGGCTCCCGAAGTTCTATCCGACGGTTCTCAAGCAATACGAAGCCATCTGCCGCGGCGAGCGCGATCTGTTCTTTTGATCGCGCCCGCTCCCTGTTCGTTAAATAGTAGGTGCACCCTGTGATTGACGACGTTGTTTTGGGTTCGTCTTGCAGCGCGGCAAACCCATATTGACAATGCATTTTCACTGGTATGGGAACGGTGGTATGGGCACGCGGATGTGCGTGATTGACCATCCCGACGATGTGGCACGTGACCAATCGATCGTCGGTGGGGTCATGAACCCGCCAATGGGAGACGGGGCATGAAGAGTTGTCAGGCAATAACCGGTATGAATCCGTTGTGTCGTAGTTTGGGCGAGGAGGCGATCGTCGATGTGCTTGCGGGCATCGGACGGAAGCTGGATCTCAACATTACCGGACTCCGCCGGGTTGTGGCGCTGGTCACGCCATCCCTCTTGGGCGGGCATCCCGGCGATTGCCGATCTCATTCTTTGGTGTGTTCTCAAAGCGCGTTCTGACGGCAGACGGCGTTGTCAGAAGATCGTCTTGTAAAGTCCGAGGATGAGGAAAACGGAGGCGGTGGCGGTTTTCATCCAGCGGTCGAGTTTTGAGATGCCGAGGATTGAGGCCGAGGCCCTGTTTGCGCCACAGGCGAAGAGGAGCGCAAGCGCGATTGTCGGCAAGGCGGTGGCGAATCCAAAGAGTGCGCAGAGCAGGGCCGGAGAATCGTGCTTGAGCGCCAGCGGCAGCAGTGAGCCGAAGAAAAGTGCCGCGGAGGACGGACAGAAGGCAAGCGCGAAAATGGCGCCAAGCGGAACTGCGCCAAAGATTCCGCATTCCGAAAGCCTGGCCTTGAATCCCGTCAGGCTGGATCCGAGAGACGGAAACCGGAGCGGCAGCAGATCCAAGAGCACGACCGCAATCAGGATCATCAACGGGCCGAGTGCGGGTTCGAGGTGTTTTTGCAACGCATGCGAAACGCCCGGTGCGGCGGCGATTCCGCGTCCGACTACAACCCCCAATGCCACATATGTCGTCATCCTTCCGGCGGCATAGCCGATTCCCGCGAGCAGGACGCGGACGGGATGGCCGAGGCGCTGACTGATGAAGGTCAGCGCGGCGACATTCGTCGCCAGCGGACAGGGGCTTGCGGCGCAGACGAGCCCGAGCCAAAGTGCAGTGAGCGCGGCAATCACTTCTCGACCTCCCGGAGCTTTTGGGTTACGTACTCACGAAAGGATTGGGGATCGTGGGCGAGTTCCCAGACCTGGTCAAGGCGGATGACCCGCGTTCCGCGGCGGATGACGCCGATACGGCTTGAGAGCCGGAAGTCGCGCACGAAGTGTTCGTTTGCGCGCTCGTCGATGTTGACGGAAATGAAGCGGACGCTTCCGTCGGCGAGTCCTTCCTGGCAATTCTCCCCGATTGTCTCGCGCAAAAGCGCCTCGATTCCGTTGCAGGTGTGGCAGCGCCGGTTGCCGTGGAAGTAGAAGACTTCGGTCACGGTCTTGCCGACGCTGTTGGTGGGCGCGGCGATGTCGGCGGAATTGGGCGCTTCAGCGCCGGCCTTGCGTTCGCGGATGATCTGCAGGGCGACGGCACCGAGGGCGAAGAGGGCGAGTGCGATGCCGATTGCCTTGCGGAGCGCGGGATGGCGGACGGGCTTTTTGCAGCCGCAGGTACAGGTACAGGCTTGGTGGTGGTTGTTCATGGCGTTTCCCTTTCTTTGGGTTTTATGGTCAGTGAAACAAATTGAGAAGCCATCCCATCACGGTGAATGCGAGCAGGAGGTAGCCGCCGAAGTAGACGAGCATCCTAAGCGAGCAGACGCGCCTGAGCATGATGAATTCGGGAACGCTCGCCGCTGCGGTTGAAAGCATGAAGGCGAAGGCGGTGCCGATGGGGAGGCCCTGATGGATGAGTTCGCTGACGACGGGGATGACGCTTGTGACGTTCGCGTAAACGGGAATGCCGATGGCGACGGCGAACGGAACGTTCCACCATTGTCCGCCTCCGAGATGCGCGGCGATAAATCCGTCCGGCACATAGCCGTGGAGTCCGGCGCCGAGGGCGATGCCGATGATGACCCAGAGCCAGATTTTCTGCAGAATTGCGGCAGTTTCGTGTTGGGCGAAACGGATGCGGTCCGTGAAGGACATCCGTGCTGTCCGTGCAAAATCGGCATCGGATTGCAGGACGCTCAGGGTGAGCAGGCGTTCGGCGCGAAGGAAGTCGAAGAATATGCCGCCGATGACACCGGCGGAAATTCCGAGCGCGAGATAAAGGAGGGTGATCGGCCAGCCGAGGGAACTGGCGAATATCACGACCGCCGCTTCGTTGATCATCGGCGAGGTGATCAGGAAGGACATGGTGATGCCGACCGGAATCCTCGCCGCGGCAAATCCGAGGAAGAGCGTAATCGAGGAACATGAGCAGAAAGGCGTGATCGCGCCGACCATGGCGGCGAGGAAGTAGCAGACGAAGCGATTGCGTCCGGCAAGACGGGCGCGGATCTGTTCCGCGGCGAAACCGGCGCGAAGGAATCCCATGGTGAAAATCATCACGGCGAGCAGGACGAAGATCTTGGAGGTGTCCTCGATGAAGAAGTGAAGGGCGTCCGCGAACTTTGACGAGGTCGGAAGTCCGAGAATGTCGAAGGTAAGCCAATCGGCTAAATGAGTGAACGCTGTTAACATGCGGATGTCTCCTCTGTTGTGGTTAGTTGATTTGCTAAATGTATGAGTAAAAGAAGCAGCGTCAGTTTTGGCGCGTCTTCAAGCAGTCGAGGATCTGGGTGATGCAGGGGCAGGCGAGGCGGTAGAGGATGCGCTTGCCATCGCGGCGTTCGGAGATGATTCCGGCATTGGCGAGAACCGAGAGGTGGCGGCTGATGGTGGGGAACTTGTCGCCGACGGCTGCCACGAACTCGCAGACGCAGTGTTCGCCGGAAACGAGCTGTTCCACGATCCAGAGGCGGGTCGGGTGGCCGAGCGCCTTGAAAAATGCGGACTTTTTGTCCATCTGATTCTTGTCGAACTGTAGCATGAAAATCCTTGTGAGGGTCAAGACGGCGCTTATTTTAGCGAAAGTGCTAAATGAAGTCAAGGGGCGGGGTAAAATTTCACTTTATGTTGCGTCGAATTGCCAATGAAGTGGCGCAATAGAAGCATAAGCTGTCTTGACCATGCGTGAATGCCATTCATGTGCGGATTCTCCGCGCTCCCTTTACCCAAACCCTGCGCACCCTTTACCCAAACCCTGCACAGCCTTTGAGGCAGACCCTGCGCACCCTTTACCCCTGACGCTGTGCACCCTTTGGGGTACCGCATGCCCCTGTGAATTTAACTGGCATAGTTTTAGCCCCTCTCTGTTGATAAGTCGGGCTGAGGGGGATTTGACCCCCCCCCGCCCAACTTACCAGCAAGGGGTCGGCTAAAACTATACCAGTTCATGAATCGTGGGGACAAGACCCGATTCCCCTGAGCGCCAGTAACAACCGGCTCACGAAATAGGGCTGAAGGTCGGCGGAGGTGGGTTAAATCCGATAGTTGCCGATTTTTTTGCCATCTTGACGCGATATTCGTTCAGTTGGAGCAAGCTCGCTGATGTTTCCCTCAACCACCACTGATGTTTACCCCCAAAGTGCACTGATGTCTGCCCCAAGGTGCGATGATTCGTTCATCCTCCCTGGCTGAAGGCGGCAAAAACGGCCCCCTGCCCTTGGCCCGGGAACGGCAGAGCGCGGCAGATTGGCCGCGAAAAGAAAATGGTGCGCACCACTAGGTTGCTTTGATGCGCACCACAGGTTGGTTTGGTGGGGAACAAGGACGAAAAAGGTTTATCCCTACAGTACTATTGATACACTAAGCTGATTGTGATATAATCTTTCCCATAAGGAAGGCGAGAGTGGTTGGGCATTGTAGGTGTTACCATCTGATTAGCCGATTGGCGCATCAGGACTTCTTTTCCGATGACGAGGAGAAGACGCGCGCGGTGGAGCTTCTGCGTTGGGTTGAAGAATTCGGCGGTGTGCTCGTTCTTGTCTAAGTAATCATGTCGAATCATTCTGCATCTTCATCCATGTTCCCGAACCCGAGGAAAGGCGGAGCGAGCGGCGAACTCGCCGCAACAGGCGTACAAGGTGGCATGAGTTACTGTATTGAAATACTATGTCAATAAGCTCAGACTCGTATTACTCCCAATGTCCGCATCCCGATCTCGAAAACCCCGTCCGACCGCCGTGGCGCACAGAACACGGCGACGGACATAGCAAACAGGTGCTTCTGAGGAGAGAATAAGATCGAAACAATACTTCATGGTATCCAGAAAGGGATCAATGCGGCAACGCCGTGGCTTGTCGGCACGGCTGCAGGGTTCTTTCTCCTTTGGCTTGCCTTGCTCATAAGGGAAAAGAAGCCGTTTGAGAGAGAGTTAAAGTGGTTCGCGGCGCTCACGCCTTTCGGCAAGTCCGCTGTGATGCTGATGTTGGGATTCTTTACTTGGTGGGGCGGTGCCAAAGAGCGCGGCGCTTCCTCTCCTAGCGCAAACGACGATGTCTCGCCAACTCCGTCGCGCGTAGTCGAGACCGTCCAGCCTCGTTCCCTGCCAGAAGAGATTTCCACAAACGCGCTCAGGATAACAGCGTTCTCGATTAACCAGACCAACCAAACGGCCTACTTCGAGACTCGCTGTGCGACGAATCTCTTTGACCACATGGCCTCGCGCAATCTCTACTTGTTTTCTTCAACGAATCTTTTGGAGCGGCGCTGGACGCCGCTTTGCATGATTCAAATGCCAGCCAATACGAATGTCCATTCATTCGTGGTTGCGCAAAGCGATGTCATGCCGTCCATGAGGCATTGGTTTCTCGATTCGTTTGGAGGTGTAGGTTTTTATCGGTTCGGAGCGGATTTTGACTCAGACGGAGATGGTGTCGCCGATGACATCGAGAGATTATGGACATTTACTGATCCTGACAAGTTCGACACAGACGGTGACGGTTTATCAGATGGTCAGGAACTTTCGTACCAAGTGAACACAAACCCGCTTGCCTACGACACAGATGGAGACGGCGTTGGCGATGGCGATGAGGTCGCGTCAGGCTCCAACCCTC
This sequence comes from Kiritimatiellia bacterium, assembly GCA_051884875.1. Classification (GTDB taxonomy): domain Bacteria; phylum Verrucomicrobiota; class Kiritimatiellia; order RFP12; family UBA1067; genus UBA1067. The sequence continues at coordinate 3,254 of JBJEWD010000029.1, read as the reverse complement.
GCAGGGAAAACTCAGATCTGGATGAGCTTACAGATGCGCAGGAACTTGGCACGATGGCTGCACTGACCGAAGACAACTTCATCTGGTTCGACATGTCTGGCGGTACGGATCTGCTTTCTGGCTATTCGACGTTAAACAGCTATTCCAAGGAGATACCCCTATCGGCTGAAACAGTAGTCAACGATGTGTGCTACACCAACGCCCGCGTGTGTCTGGACGGGACGGTGTACCTTCTATGTCCCACTAATGTTACGGGAGGGTATGACTACTACAATAGCAATTTAAGTAACACTCAATGGTCGGCGTCGCACCTTACGATGGCATTGTGCGGCGCAAACCTCTATGCTCGTACCTCTGATTGGGGTAGCAAGATACTTTATGGAAGCCTCGTTTCGGAAGGCAGGTCTTTTGATGTTGTGGAATACCGCAACATGGGGCTGTATGACCATAACGACACGAACGAACTCATTACCTGTCAGCTGATATTGCCGCACGACGAGACAAACACTGTCTATGTCAGCTATCTTTGTGCTTCAAACACCTTCCGCAATGTCAGTTTCGCGGCAGGAATTCAATGCGGATGGATACCATCGAACAAGTCGGGCGAAAGGTTTTATAACCTATCTTGGCCGATCATCGGAGATTTCCCTCAAGATGGCTTGACAATCAAGTATTCAATAGGCACATGCACTGACCCAACCAAGACAGATACTGATGACGATGGACTTTCGGATTCGGACGAGGCTTGGCTGTATAATACAAATCCGCGCGTTGCCGACACGGACGGCGATGGGATTCCAGACGGCATTGAAGTGTCCATAGGCACCGATCCGAACTCTGTCGATACGGACGAGGATGGCATGCCTGATGGGTGGGAAGTGTACTACGAACTAAATCCTCTTGTTGATGATTCTGCACTTGATCTCGACAATGACGGACTGTCCAATTTTTCGGAATATGCTGCTGGAACAAACCCCGCCGAAGAGGACACGGACGAGGACGGCATTGGGGACAGGGACGAGCTTGGCTGGTGGGAGCGTTCGTCAACGCTTCCGGCATTTTCTTACACAAGCGTCACCAATCTCATTTCTTCGTCTTTGGGCTACGACGACGATATGTTCCTTGTGTCTCTTCCTTTCGAGGTGCGGTTTGCGGGATACAGGGCGACGAAGGCGAAGGTGAGCGTGAATGGCTTCGTATGGCTCGTTACAGACATAGGCGAGATGCCGACATCTTCAGACTACAGCAACCAGGATCTTTCAACCAATGCACGTAGCCAGTACCACGGATTCATCGCGGCGTATTGGGACGACCTTTACGCATATTCAGGACGTAATGCGCAGCTGTCAGTCTCTGATGCCTACGCAAACGGGCAAAGGTACTGCGTAATCAAGTACCAGAACATCAGCATAAGAAACGATGAATCAAACATGGGTACGTTCCGCGTCGTCATTCCGGCGAATGAAACCAACACGGTGTATGTCGCATACGACAGCCTCTCTTCGGGGTTCAACGGCTCCGGCGCGACAATCGGAGCGCAATCCCCGAAGAAGGGTTGCAACTTCCCCGTTGCCTACAATGAGTCGGGTTCCGTCTCGAACGGCATGGTGATTGCCTATCATTTCGGCACGGGTTCCAACCCATTGATGGCAGACACGGACGGAGACGGGCTGGAAGATGGCGACGAGGTCGCGATTGGGACAATACCTGCGGCGGCGGATACGGACAACGACGGGCTCTCGGATTACTGGGAGTATCAGAATGGCCTAGACCCATTGTCCCCCTCCGGTGGCAATGGCGCTGACGGCGATCCGGACGGCGACCACCTCACGAACGCAAAGGAACTCGCATACGGGACTGATCCATCCTCTCCTGACACAGATTCGGATGGATTGCTGGACTCCGACGAGACGGGTTGCATATTCGTGACCAATGCAGTTCCTTGGATGACGTTCGATGAGAGCGAAGACATCACGGCGGCACTTTCGTCGGCGAATCGCCGTTGCGTGAATTGGCCTACGCCAGTGGCAATGGCGATGCAGGGAGAAACTGTGACCAACGTGACCATTTCCGCAAACGGGATTCTGTTCTTCAATCGTGCGGGGTATGTGAACCAGGGCGATTCGACTTCTGGCGAAACTTTCAGATACGAGGTTGACGACGATGCGCTCGTGATCGCGCCATATCTTGAATACACTTATTTCCGCACTGACATTCCGGGGTGCGAGACTGCCGTGAAGGTTGGCACGTCAACATACAACGGGGAAGGATACCTCCTCGTGGAATTTGACAATGCGTTCCGTAACACGTCAACTTGGCAGACGAACGCAGTTTCCTTTCAGGTTTTGGTTCCAACCAATCATCCGACCTGCGCGTATGTCCGCTACAAAGACTTGTATGGACAGTACATGACCGGCGATTACGCCAGCATAGGGATGCAGACTTTCGACAGCCGTTGGCTACATTCGTACTGCGATGACGATGCTGGGAAAATCTGGGAAAATCTGTGTCTCGGATTCCTGTTTGGAGCCAATTCCAATGCTCTCGTGTCCGACACCGATGAAGACGGGCTGTCCGATGGACAGGAGGTGTCCATTGGAACATCGCCGGCGAAGGCCGACACTGACGGAGATGAATTGCCGGACGATTGGGAGGTTCGAAACAACCTCGATCCTCTTTCGGCCATTGGTGATGACGGGGCCTCCGGCGATCCAGACGGGGACGGAGTGGACAATTATGCAGAATACGAACTCGGCACGAATCCGCATCTTGCCGACACGGACAACGACGGTCTTTCCGACGGCAAAGAGATTGTATGCGTGTCGTTTGCCAATCCTCTACCCTGGCTTGAGGCTCCGGTGTTGACGAACCTGACCGAGGCTATAACAAACGCCTCTGGACGTGTCGTCAGCTGGGATTTGCCTTCGCCGGTCTTAGTGCAGCGCGAAACTGTCACAAACATTACAATAAACACACGTGGTGTCGTGTGCCTCAACCGTGCGGGATACAACCATCCCAATTATTCGCACAGCCCTTACAATCTCCAGACCGAAACGGTCGATACTAATGCATTTGTCGTTTCTGCTTATGGTGGGTACTTAAACTTGTACGATGAGAACAATGCTTCTGCCGTCAAGATTGGCACGGCGGAATATGATGGAATGGGCTACCTTGTGGTCGAATATGACAAGGGACAAAAGGGTCAGAGCTTATTGACATAGTAGCATTGACATAGTAATCGGTTTTGTGATACA
>JBJEWD010000028.1:0-53265 GCA_051884875.1 Kiritimatiellia bacterium | reverse complement strand
GGCGACCTTCCTCATACGCAACTCCATTGTTCCACGTGGTTTCAATTCACGCCCCTCGTGCGAGGGGCGACACACGGTCGCCCTGCGCCTTACTTCGATCATGTTTCAATTCACGCCCCTCGTGCGAGGGGCGACCTAGCCGCCGAACTGGCGAGACTGCCAAGAGCAGTTTCAATTCACGCCCCTCGTGCGAGGGGCGACCTTGGAGTAATTAGGAGTAAACGTTATGGAAAGTTTCAATTCACGCCCCTCGTGCGAGGGGCGACACGGCGGTTATCTAGTTCCGGTTCTCGTAAGCGTTTCAATTCACGCCCCTCGTGCGAGGGGCGACGCCCAAAAGGTTAATGCCGATGCGCAGATGTCGTTTCAATTCACGCCCCTCGTGCGAGGGGCGACACGGTCACCTCCGGACACAGATTCTCATCCCTGTTTCAATTCACGCCCCTCGTGCGAGGGGCGACTCTCGTCAGCGAACTCCTTCCCGGCGATAGTTGGTTTCAATTCACGCCCCTCGTGCGAGGGGCGACATAGCCAAGGGATCATCCGGATGGTTGACCAAGTTTCAATTCACGCCCCTCGTGCGAGGGGCGACAAACGGCGGCCAAATCGGCCTTCTTTCTATCGGTTTCAATTCACGCCCCTCGTGCGAGGGGCGACCTGCCCAAAGCAGAGGTGGCACCGCTCAAAATCGTTTCAATTCACGCCCCTCGTGCGAGGGGCGACAGCGGACACCTTATCCGCAAAAGTACCATCCTGTTTCAATTCACGCCCCTCGTGCGAGGGGCGACAAGAAAAAGTAAGAAATCCTCACGTTATCCATGTTTCAATTCACGCCCCTCGTGCGAGGGGCGACGCCCAAAGCAGAGGTGGCACCACTTAAAATCGTTTCAATTCACGCCCCTCGTGCGAGGGGCGACAACATAGCGAGAACCGTTGCGAGCATCGCGCTCGTTTCAATTCACGCCCCTCGTGCGAGGGGCGACCTGATCCCCTGAACGCCGGATATGTCGACGATGTTTCAATTCACGCCCCTCGTGCGAGGGGCGACGGCCAACGGGAGAGACTGGCGCACGCGGAGAAGTTTCAATTCACGCCCCTCGTGCGAGGGGCGACAAATAACTGCGGTTATGGTATGCATCAACCTTGTTTCAATTCACGCCCCTCGTGCGAGGGGCGACCAACACGGTCGCCCTGCGCCTTACTTCGAGCGCGTTTCAATTCACGCCCCTCGTGCGAGGGGCGACGAAGTACTATCAGTAGCGGATGTCTGCGCCACCGTTTCAATTCACGCCCCTCGTGCGAGGGGCGACGTACCACTGTATTATATGCCTTACTCATTGTTTGTTTCAATTCACGCCCCTCGTGCGAGGGGCGACTAAGGCGCAGGGCGACCGTGTTGGTCTACGACGTTTCAATTCACGCCCCTCGTGCGAGGGGCGACTAAGGCGCAGGGCGACCGTGTTGGTCTAAGACGTTTCAATTCACGCCCCTCGTGCGAGGGGCGACACGTACTATCAGTAGCGGATGTCTGAGCGACCGTTTCAATTCACGCCCCTCGTGCGAGGGGCGACCGCTGGAGCCGGAAATCGGGGGATTGTACACGGTTTCAATTCACGCCCCTCGTGCGAGGGGCGACACATCCGGTGTATTAGCGGACACCTTATCCGCGTTTCAATTCACGCCCCTCGTGCGAGGGGCGACACTCGTCCGGGTAATACCGTTCCAGCAAGTCGTTTCAATTCACGCCCCTCGTGCGAGGGGCGACTGACGGTGGAATGATTCGTTCAAGAGCATAGTCGTTTCAATTCACGCCCCTCGTGCGAGGGGCGACAAGCACACGATCGAAGGGAGGATTCTCCTCAATGTTTCAATTCACGCCCCTCGTGCGAGGGGCGACCGCGGCAAAAGTTAAATTTTGCCGGTCTCAAGCGCTTCTTGGCACTTGAAACAGTGCGTATTATATCAAAGATTCTCAGATTCTAATGTCAAAGATCAAAGATTTCGGCTTTATTGCCTCGCTCGTTTCGCTGAAGGAGGCCCAATCGTCCGCGAACCTCCCCGGAAAATCATGCGAATTGAGGGTTCGCGCACCCGGTTCGCGCTATATCACCAACGCATCGTGTCCAAGATCCGGGACCTTCTTGGCCCCGAAATGAACCACCCTTTCTCGATAATTGTTGCCGAGGTTGTAATAGCGCAGGCTGTCGCTGTCAGGATCGCAGATGCTCTCAAGTTTAGCCTTCAATGTCACCCACTGCCCCCAATCGAGATTACATTCGAAAACGGAATTCTGCACCCGAATGCCCCAGTCTTCGCAAGCCTTCGCCACTCGCCGCAGACGCCTTCGTCCGGCAGGATTGACCGTGCTTACATCATAGCTCACCAACATCAACATACGCGTCTCCTTATCGGACAGCAAACGGCGGATAGGCGTCAAGGTCGCCGCGCAAATGCCGCGCCAGCAAAAGCGCCTGCAAATGCGGGAAAAGCCCGATCGGCACCTTGTCCCCGAGAAAAGGATGTTCCGCCACCGTTTGCTTGCGTTTTTGCCATGCCGCCAGCACCGTTTTGCGCGCATCATCTTTCATCACAATTGCGCCAGACTCGGTTTTGACGAAATCTTTCGCCTCGACTTGCCTGAGATTGACGAGCGACAATGCCAGACGATCGGCCATGACGGCCCGGAACTCCTCCATCAAATCCAAGGCCAGACTCATCCGTCCGGGACGAATCTCGTGCAGAAACCCGATCTGCGGATCGAGTCCCACCTGTTCGCAGGCGCCGCGGCAATCATGAGCCAGCAACGTATACAGAAACGACAAAAGCGCATTCATGGGATCGAGCGGCGGGCGCCGGTTCCGCGAGACGATTTCAAAGGCCGGATTGTCCGGCACGATCAACTCGTTGAAAACGCCGAAATACACCGCTCCCGCCTCCCCCTCAAGACCCCGCAGCCGTGCGGCATCCGGCGGCGAATCGCGCACTCGCGCCAGAATCCCGCGCAAGTTCTCCGCTGCCGTTTTCAATTCCTCCGTCTCGCCATGATCGCGCATTCGCCGCAAAACCACACTCCGGGAATTCAGCAATTTGCCGATGACGAAACTGCGGGCGATTTCACCCTTGTGCTGCACATCTTCATAAGCGCGCGTCTGGGCAAGGCGCAACCTGACATTGCCCGAGATCGGCCCGTTGATCCGCGCAAGGAAGCGTCCGTGCAAATCGAGACAGGAAACGACAATGCCGATTTCGGCGCACTTGGAGACAAGATAAGGGCTGACCATCACATTGCCGAAAGTGACGATGCCCGTCAGCGCATGCAACGGAAAACGCGCCAGCACCTCGTGTTCCTTCGTCACCGCGACCGCTTCGCCCTCCTGCCGCAGATAGACATCCTGGGTTGTCACGAACAAAGTATTCAAGAGCCGCTTCATAGCCCTTCCGCCTCCATTATCCGGCGCGTCCAATCCTTCGCCGAAATCCGCCCGTTGAATTCCCTCGGGCGGCAGACCTCATAGACCGAACAAGCCTCGCACGCGGGCGAGTAGACGGCCGGCGGAATTTCCCCTTTGTCGATCAGTTCATGCACGGCTCTCGCCGTCGCTTCGGTGAGCCGCCGCAATTCCCGGTCGAACCGCACGACCATCCGCCGGCGCACGGCACCGTAAAACAGCGCCCCTTCGACGATTTCCTCTCCACGCATCTCCTCCAGCGCCATTGCCTGCGCGCACAATTGCACCTCGTCGGCACGATGGGCCTTGGGCCGACCGTGTTTATACTCGACCGGATAAGCGCGCCAAACGCCATCGGCCCGATGCAGCTCGACCATATCGGCTATGCCCGTCACGCCGAGGCGTCGCGAAACGAGCCGCAGCGCGGCAACCGTTTTGATGTCGCCGCGCGTCTCGCTCCCGCGCCGATCGACACGCTCGTGCAATAGGCGTCCCGCCGCCGTCAAATAATTCTCGCGCCATGCTTCCTCAACATGAATGAGCGCACATTGGCGCGGACAGAAACAATAATGCTGCAGCGCCGAGATCATCACCAGCTCGTCATCGGCGACCATAGTCAATTCTCCCTCGTAGAGCACTATGCGAACGATCTGGCATCACCAACACGCCCAGCACCTCTATCCGAAGCGCAAACTCGACGATGCGCTGAAAATGCGCCTTAATACTCCACCCCGGCTCGCCCAATTCAATCTCAAGACGATGCGCTGCTATCCGTTTCCCGGACGACCGCGAACGATCGTCGAGTTTCAGACTCTCTGTACCACGACAATTCCGATTACAGCCCCGCCACAGCATCGAGTGGATGGACGGATAAGATTGCACGCCTAAAGGATGTCTAAAAGGCCACAATGGTTTCCCTGAAGCCATTAGTCCCAAACGCCTACAGATTTTATATTCCCCACTCTCTTTCGCGCTTGACTAATCGCGCAAAAGAGAGGGGGACTGTACTATTATTTGTTTGTCCGTTTCGGAAGCCTTTCCAGTTCCTCTCCTTCAAGTGCGGGAAGGAAATCGATTGCCATGTTCTTAAGCGCACCCTTAATTTCTTCCTCGCTGTATGTTCCATCCTTACGTTTGCTTAACGCATCAGCAATAACCCGATGAACATGGGCAGAAGAGTATTGCCCACATGAAGAAGAATGCTTGCACCAGACAACATGAAGCACTTCCATGGAGCCTTCGGGACGGGCAGAAGAAGCGTCTCCTTCAAAGAGGGACCGCAATGCCCACTTGATCTTTTCCGCATCCGTATCTGAAAAACCAGTCTTGGAAGCAAGCTGAGGCGTAATGGCACCATATGCAACATAGATGGCCGAAACGACACGATGCTTCATCCCCATCGTGTCGCTATCCTTTTTGTCCGGATTGGCCATATTCGTTTCAAGATTGACACTCTTGGTGATCTGGACGCTTTCCGGAAGAATCGGAGTAAGCGAATAGGCACTTTGAATAGTTACCGGCCCTCGAATTCCGATTGAAACGGCTCCTGCACTCTCGCCAGCTGCACCATTGTCTAGTGCTTCATCGTATTCGCTTCCCTTTGACTTCCTTCTTCCCGATTTCTTCGTCGCATCTTTGGACTTGAAAGCGAAGACCTGGCCAAAAGCCCGGACATCAAACCATCTCTCACAGACTGATTTGCGAATGTCCGCACCATCCGTAAAACCAGCAGCCTGAAACCTGTCATTCAGTGATCGACATTCGTCAACTCGATTGTCATCAGATTGAACGAAAATATCCTCGCCCATGGCAAGAAGGCGATTCCGCATCTTGCGCTTTATCGCTACGTCGGAAATTTCTCCATAACGATCGGATGTTTGACGAGGCCGATTTCCATTAAGGGGATCACCGTTGGGATTAGCGCGATTGACGCCAATTACGACCGCAAAGTCGATTTTGTTGACTATTGTCATGAATTTACTCCTTTTCTGATTTGTTGAGCGTGTTAACAGTGGTAGTATCAAATTCTATATCTTCTGCTTGCTTATTACGGATCGACTCAACGAGTTGATCGACATACGCCCGTTCGTGGTAGAAACCAACAAGATACAGCCCCGAAAGCGGAGTGTCGTCGGCAAAGACGTCCGGTGCACCTAATTTCATAATGCTCTCTATCTCACGAAACGCGATAGTCCCCTTGACCTGCTGAATGTAGGGAAGCAGCTGATCATGAATAGTCGACCAAGTTGTAGCAGGACGCATAGAAAACGTCTGCATATAACGAATCGCAGCCGTAACAAGGCGGTCGTTGGATTTTCTGCGAAGAGCGTATTCTTCCAACTTGTCGGCGGCACCAAGCAGGCGCCCGAAGAGGTAGTCCCGATCTGTTCGGGCAAGATCTATATTCATATCGAATAACTCCTTGTTTTTGTAGGTGGAATGTTTCAAAATGGCACACGTGGTTGCAAGAGCTGATAAAAAACGATTACGATCAAACTTTTCGTTGTTTGAGAATGAAAGTGGATTGGAGGCTCTATGGACGGCATTGGAGACAAAATCCTCCGGGAGGGGCGTATTATCAAAGACAGATCGTATCAGCTGAGCACGGACACGCTGCCTTAATTTCTGATCTGCCGAATCATTTGCTCCTTTAGCGCACCCAAAAGCGGCCTGAAGAATACGTTCGAATGAAGGCGCGCCGAAAACAACAAAAGGATGTCCGTCATTCTTCGCCTTTCTCCAGAACGGCCATTTGCACTTCTCATGCCAACTGCGAATGTTCTCCAAATATTCGTCACGAGCCAACTCACGATAATAGGTAATTGAAAGACGTCAAGGGGTGACGGATTCGACAATGGCGATGGCGGTCGGAGCATGTGCCCCAATTGAGTTATCCAAAGAATATCCCGATAAGGCTTTACCTATGGATTTGGCATAGTCAAGCCCCGTGTTCGACCCCAATTTTGTCATGACATCAGCGGTGGTTGTAAGTTCATCATCACCCCAGTCTTCGTCTTCATCGACGACAGGCGGCGCAGGCAACGACTCAACCCCCGAGCGGTTTGCAAATGGAACGATAACTTGTTCCCCACAACGTATTCCTTGGGATACAATCAAATAGCGAAGAAACTGGTGAGCTTTTTGCGATGTCTCATACCCAATCGTAACGGCATCCGTTAAGCCAAATTGGCTCGTGAAAGTCGTTTTTCCTTTCACATTGGCATCTTTTTGATGCCGATAGATTCCGCGGAATACAAAATTCGCATCGTCATTGGCTGACACTAACTTGGCATTACCGGAAGATAGCAAAACCTTCTTAGGATGAAACAGAGCAAGAGGGACTCGAGACCCCGCAATAAAATCCAACGTCTTCCCAAACTCGTCCTCAATTTTGCGCATATAGAATGTGTGCCAAGCGGAAAACAACTCCGGTTTCTCCCAAAGCTTCGTATTTGAGATGCCAGGCTCCTCTACACAAAATAGAATTGGCGTCTTTGGTTTGGTGCCCTCAGGGAGATCGGTCGCGAAGTTTCGAGTTTCATTGGATATGTAATTCCAAACAGCTTTAACAAACGAAGGGACCCCTTCGGACAGAGCGAACTCCTTCAGAAGTTGCTTGTACTTATTATTCTTTTCCGTCTCCTTGTGCATACCCCCCTCTACAATAGCCGGAAAAACATATTCGCGAGAATCAAAAATGGGGTGAGCTGATGCTCCACTCGTCCTATTCAAACTTTCTTGAGTTACTGGAATCGGAAAGTTTCTCAACAAGAAACCACGTTTATCATTTCGTTTCTGAATGACGTCACTTCTAATAAAATCTCCGTTCTGTTTAAGTGTAATAACAACTAATGAATTTGACTGGTTAGAAATTGTCGTAGAAGATAGCGGATAGAGACCGCCAATATCAACACGAGCAAGTGCCGGATTATCATCGTAGCCGGATGCAAGTAATTGCCAAAATGACATTGTCAGCCCTCCCTTCCTGTGATCAAATCAAGAATAGATGCGTCATCATCAATCATCGTAAAGTTGCACTTATCCTCAAAGGTTGTCGGTGACATAGGGCGCAAAAATTGCCGCCAGGTTTCAGGTATCTCGGTCGGCGCAGGAAACTCAATAACGCCATTGTTCATTCGCGCGCGCCAAAGGCGTCTTTCCAATTTGTTCCTGCCTGTTTCATTAGGATAATCGTATCCATGAAACATAGGGCCGAAGTCAATTTCGCCGTAATTGTCATAAAAGCCCACCCCTTCACCAAAGACACATGGTTCGACATAGCCCTGGCATTCGCGAGCACCAAGAAAAATGTCACGGCGACCACCTTTTGAAATGGCGCGTTTAGCAATGTTATGGTGCTTATTCTCGTTCCAATCAGCCTTCAGATTTGGATTGTTAGTGTTGAACTCAAAGTGGGCTAGCACTTGATATTCCACATCTTTGAGATATGTGTAGAAGGAAAGATCGGATTGACCAGGCTCTTTCTTCTTGGAATCCTTCATCGACGGATAAATTCCATTCATCATCAAGGTTTTGATGCCCTTGGCCTCTGTGCGAATAGGATTCATTATGCGAACGGCATCCACAAACCAGATAATGCTGGGCTTCCAGTAAATGCTTTCTACAACACCTTTTACGGCCTCGTAGGTGGGAATCTGATAAGAGAATTTCTCCCCACCAATGCGAGTTATTGGATCTGAAAATAAGGCATAGCGCCCCCACACCTTGAACTCAACGCTATTTCGTTTTCGTGTAACGGTATTCATCATACTTGTCTCCTGTCATGTGTGACAAAGCCCCTGCTCTTCTGTTAGTCCAATTTCTGGATTATAATGGTCTGGAGAGAGAAGATAGAAAGCATCGTCAATCCGAGAAGTGATTTGACTTATGGCATTTTCCTTGCTCGGATAGACTGAAATTGTGTACTGCTGAAGGCGGCGCAGAATACGCGATCTTTTTCTGTAGATTTCGGCGCGAACTTCTCTGTCGAAAGTTTCATGAAGAAGCTCGCTTGTGATGCGGAATTCTGACACGAGAGATTGGACTTCATTAGGATCTTCGGGCTTCTTGTATGGAACAACTACGCTAACGCGAGCTCCCTCAATAACGGAGAACTGTTCGGCTGCGGACTGAAACGCTGAATGCAACCCGGGATAGCACTGGTCGCTATGGGCATCTTTATAGGCAATCTTGGCATGAAGATTAGACCCAAGCAAATCAAATAATGTTGAGTTGTCTTTTTCAACGGGATAATCCATAAGGATCTTCTGCTCATTGTCTTCAAACTTGTAGCGATAGTATTTTGTGAGAGCATCGTCTATATGGCACAAAGCACATTCTCGAAGGAGACGAGCCGTCAAATTCTTTCCCGATGCAACTTCATCAAGATTGCCGAGTTTCTCGTCCTTCACCTTGACGATTAGAACATCCTGCGGCGTAGCAGAGTATCCGTGACGGTTACAACGACCGGCTGCTTGAATAATTGAATCAAACCCTGCTTCCGCACGGATGACACAATCAAATGAAATATCAACTCCCGCCTCTATAAGCTGCGTGCTGACGCAAAGGATAGTATGTGTACAATCATTATCATTTGGAGAAAGCATCTTACGCATGCGGCTAATCACTGTCAGTCGATGTGCCGGACACATATCTGTTGAAAGAAAGAACTTATCAGCTACACGACCAAGACCTTTGAAGACTTTTCTAGCCTCGTCCTTTGTATTGACGATGACAAGCGTGCTTTCACCTCTAGAAAACCGCGACAAAGCGAGACTTGCTATTTCTTCGCAAGTAAGTTCTTTTGAAGTTTTATCTACTAAGACAGTTCGATGAAAAAGGTTGCGTTCACTGTCTGATAACTTAACCAAATCCCTATCCGGAGAAAATTTAAGGGGACGGGCCACCTTGTCAATGGCAGGTTGTGTAGCCGAACACATAACACACGAGGAACCACCGAACTCGTGAAGAAAATTAATTGTTGCGTTGAACAAATGGATGCACTTGACAGGAAGCGCTTGAATTTCGTCGAACACAAAAACACTCTGCATCATATTATGAAATTTACGTAAATCTGATGCTCGATTCGACATAACGGTCTCAAGAAACTGTACCATTGTAGTCACAATAATCGGGGCGTCCCAGCGTTGTGTCCCTAGGTCATAGCGTTTCTCATCATCCTCGTTGTCTGATTCTAAGAGGAAATTTGAATGATGTTCGAGCAACCACTCATCGGCATGATCTCCAAAAATATCCCGAAGATCGCGCGCGGTCTGATCAATGATAGAAAGATATGGGATGACATATATGATACGTCTGAGTCGATTCGCACAAGCATGACGGACAGCAAAACGAAGGGATGAAAGCGTCTTGCCGCCACCAGTAGGAACTGATAGAGAAAAAATACCTGGAGAACGATCAGCCTGTTTTGCACATTGCGATGAAATTGATGCTCGAACAGAATAAAGAGGAGATTCTTTCTGTCTCGGCGCATTGGTAAACTTTGCCAATTTGTCGTTAAGACAACATTCGATGTCATCCCATTTGAGAATAGCTTCTGGAGTGTCTATTCCGGCGGCATTGCATCTATCCGCATCAACCAAACATGAAAAAAGGAATTTGACTGCGAGATGAAGCCCGAACCTATTCCCTCGAATTCGATTCCGAAGGCCAATAAAGTCACTGTTGATAGCCACCCAGTCTATTTTCGCCAAACAAGATGCCGCCTCTCCGGATTTCATTACAGAATCCATGCCTTTGGAACTATGTTTTGAGTGCACCTCAATTCTTTCAGGCATGACACGTTCTGAATTGTCAACCATGTCTGTTAAACCACCGTGATGAGAAGCTATGATGTTTGACAAGATATCAGACAAACCAATCGTTTTTCGATCATCGCCAAATTTACGAAGGACAATACATGCTCCCTCCCACGAATGTAAAACCTCTCCTCTGGTAACATGTTTGCCGGACAGCGCAGTACACAGGTAACTCTGAAATGCCGCCGAATACTTACCTATATCATGAAGCAATCCGCAGGCATAAGCAAGACGGCCCAATCCATAAGGTTCTGCAAAATTCTGCGCTAATGACGCCGTCCCAACAATGTGATCAAATAGATTTTGGCCATCTCGCGCCAATGGACAGGATTTATGACCCTTCAGGCTATTCATCCCCGTTAGTCCTTTACTTCTATGAGCATAAAGCTGCTCCATCATTCCCCCTCCCCGATGGTGGCCGGGTTGATTGACGGGGCGGACGGGTGCGGCTCCATGGCGTCGGGGTGGGCGCGGTAGTAGGCGCGGAGCTGCTCGCGCAGTCTGAGCCGCAGGACGGGCACGATCAGCCCCAGCTCTTCAAGCCGCAGCGCAAACGATTCGGCCGGCGGACGCTCGCCGTCCTCCAGCCCCTTCTTCGACAGCAGGCCGGCAATATCGGTATCGAACGCGCGCGCGAGGCGCTCGACGGCGTGGAACGAAGGGCTTACGCGGTTGTTCTCGATATAGGACACCTGCGCCGCGCTCATTTCGGCGCGCCGCGCCAGCTCCGACTGCTTCCAGCCGCGACGCTCGCGATGAAAGCGGATTATCTCTCCCAAATCGATCATGCCCAAATGTTAGCACAAACGCCAACCGATTGTCATCAGTATTTTATAAATATATCCACGCGTATCGTCTGTGACTTCCTGCGCACGGGGCGGAAGGCGGGCCAGATCGGTATTCCAAGCGGGCTTGACACCACAAAACCATCGGCGACGGAACGGTGCCCGCGGCTTTCTTCCTTACCGTCGCACCCGCCCCTTTTCGTCAAAACGGACGCCCTCGGCCTCGAGAAGCTTCCGTTTGCGGCCTATGGACGCCGCGTCGCGCTTTCCGCAGAATCCGGCAAGCGAACCATCGGCGGCGACCACGCGATGACAAGGCACTTCCGGCGCAAACGGATTCACGCGCAAAGCCTGTCCGACCGCCCGAGCGCTTCCGCATCCGATTCGCCGCGCAAGCTCTCCGTAGGTAACGACCGAACCACGCGGGATCTTCCGCGTTTCATCGTAAACACGCTGCTGGAATCGGGTAACCATCGTCAGCGGTGAATGAAGACACGGGCAACAAGCGCATCGCCCGCCTTACGAGGCGAATCCTGGCCATTCCGGGAGCCGCATTGAAGGTTCGCGAGAATCCCGAGCGCGCACTGCCGTTCTTCGGGAATCCGGCACGGACGGCTTCGCTGCGAAACCCCTTCAAGACGACGTGGGCAAGGGGAATGCCGAGGCAATCGTCCACAAGCACCGCAGACGCCTTGATTCCGGGATTGACGCGCGCACCAAAAGATTCCCCCTCTCCTTTTGTCCGCCTGGCGCCTGGTTTCCGTTCCATGTCAAATCGCCTATTGAAGTCCACCGCGCGATATCGTACCAAAAACGCCCGGATGCCACAACCGCCAATTCGCCGTGCGATTCTCTACCCTAGGCGCGGCACCACCTGTCGATGGCATCGGGCAGAGTGCTGCGGGAACAGACCCCCAGACAAGCGGCGGGGGGACGGAAAAGGAGAGGCTGCGGAACGAGATCCGCAGCCCCCCTTTCTTGTGGCAGCCAAGCGCCTTACTTGTTGAGATCGGCCTTGACCTGCGCCAGGAACTGACGAAGCGCCGCCGGAACGCGACGCGCGGCCTTGTTGATCTCCTGGGATTCCTTGGAGGCCTTCTGATCGTACTCGTCGTAGGACGCGGCGATCGTCTCGATCTCCTTCTTCCAGCCGTCCTTGTCAACCGTGAGGATCTCCTCGAGGTCGGCCTTGACGACATGGAACTTCGCCGTCTCGTCGTTGTTGGCGAGATCGATGTCCTTAGCGAAGGGGATGTTGCCGATTGCGGTCTCGTTCGCCTTCACGCTGCCCTCGATACGCTGGCAGATCCACTTGAGGACGCGGCTGTTGTCGCCGAAGCCCGGCCACATGAAGCGACCGTCGGCACCCTTGCGGAACCAGTTCACGAAGTAGATCTTCGGCAGCGCAGCGGGATTGGCGGAGGTGCGCTCCATCTCCAGCCAGTGCTGGAAGTAGTCGGCGACGTTGTAGCCGAAGAACGGCAGCATCGCCATTGGGTCGCGGCGGACCTGACCGATCTGGTCGGAGATGACGGCGGCCGTGACCTCGGAACCGGCGGCGGAACCCATGAACACGCCGTGCGTCCAGCTCTTCGCCTCGTTCACCAGCGGAATCGTCGAGGGACGGCGGCCGCCGAAGAGGATGGCGTCGATCGGCACGCCGGTCGGCTTGTTGTCGAACTTGCCGTTGAAGCCGGCCTTGTCAAGCACGGGGCAGTTCTCGGCAGGCGCCGTGAAGCGGCTGTTCTTGTGCGCCGCGACATAGCCGAGCTCCTTGATCTCCTTCTTCGTCATGCCCGGCTTCGGACCCATGCGGTAGGGATCGTCGGCGCAGACGTAGCAGGGGTTGCCCTTCCAGTCGACGCCCTCCTTCGGGGCCTTGATGCCCATGTCCTCCCACCAGATGTCGCCGTCGGGCGTCAGGACGACGTTCGTGAAGATCGTGCCCTTCTTGCAGCTCTTGAGCGCATTCGGGTTCGAATCCATCGACGTGCCCGGCGCGACGCCGAAGAAGCCGTTCTCGGGGTTGATGGCGTAGAGGCGACCGTCGGCGCCCGGCTTGAGCCACGCGATATCGTCGCCGATCGTCTGGAGCTTCCAGCCCGGAAGCTTCGGCAGCATCATCGCGAGGTTGGTCTTGCCGCAGGCGGACGGGAACGCCGCCGTGACGTGATACTGCTTCTTCTCCGGCGAGGTCAGCGTGAGGATGAGCATGTGTTCGGCCATCCAGCCCTCGTCCTTCGCCAGCTTCGAGGCGATGCGCAGAGCAAAGCACTTCTTGCCGAGGAGCGCGTTCCCGCCGTAGCCCGAACCGAACGACCAGATCTCGCGGTCTTCGGGGAACTGCGTGATGAACTTGTCCTCGATGTTCTTCGCGCACGGCCACGCCACGTCCTTCTGGCCCTTCTTGAGCGGCGCACCGACGGAGTGGATGCAGGGGATGAACGCGCCGTCCGCGCCGAGGTGCTTGAGCACCGCGTCGCCCGTGCGGGTCATGATGTTCATGTTGACGACCACGTAGGGCGAGTCGGTGATCTCGATGCCGTACTGGGTGATCGGGTTGCCGATCGGACCCATCGCAAACGGGATCACGTACATCGTACGGCCCTTCATGCATCCCTTGTAGGACTTGGTCATGAGCTTCTTCATGACCTCGGGGTCCATCCAGTGATTCGTCGGACCCGCGTCGATTTCGCGCTTGGAGCAGATGAACGTGCGCCCCTCGACGCGCGCCACATCGGACGCATGGGAGCGGGCGAGATAGCACTCGGGACGCTTCTTCGGGTTAAGCTTGATGAACTGGCCGTTCTTGACCATCATCTCGCAGATGTCAAGATGCTCCTTCTTCGTGCCCTTCACGACCACGATCTTGTCGGGCGTACAGACCTTGTTCCATTTGTCAACCCACGCCTGAACCTTGGCGTTCTTGAACTTCGGCGACTTAGCCATGTTTCCTTTACTCCATTTTATGCCCGTTCCGGGCGGTTATGAAATGAAATTGATATAATTATATCAAAAATATCCGTGCGCGTGCGCGGATATTTTAACCTTTTTATGAAGCGCCTCTTCCAGAACTAAAGAAACAAATGACGTTCGTTTGGTCCCTATAAAGACAGAAAGAAGCAGCGCCTACGGAGTACACAGTAATTGACAAACCGAAAGGCGCCGCCCTATCCATCGGGTGCATGTTCTATTTGGCAAATCGGGCGCGCGAAAGGATGGAGAAAAGCGAAAGGTCCGGGACGCCATAAGTCCCGGACCTCGGAGAGCTTTTATCAACAACAAATCGTAGAGCGACCGCCTCCTTTCTTAACTAGCCCTGCTCTCCCTTTGACGAAGCCATTGTAGAAAATCCGCGTTAAGAAAATATTAAGGAAAACAAAAAAAAACTCAACCGCGCAGCTGAGCTTCTTCCTTCATGCAATGGTTGCCTCGCAGGGACTCGAACCCCAACAAGCAGAATCAGAATCTGCTGTGCTACCATTACACCACGAGGCAATCCCGCGTACCCTCCGTACTGGCGGGGTCGACGGGGCTCGAACCCGCAACCCCCGGATCGACAGTCCAGTGCGCTAACCAATTGCGCCACAACCCCGCATTCCAGAAAGTGATTGATAGTCTATCATATCCGCGTGCCGTCTGCAAGGGGGTATTTTAAGAAATTTTATTCGGGGAAATTGTAATCTCGTGGGTCAGCAAGGAAGGCCCTGTGGATCAACAAACAGGAAGAAGGAAGGCCTCCACCCCCGCGAGGGTGCCCGACGCCGCTTCCGGGAGCACGCGCACACGGGTCGAGTGTGGGAGGATGGTTCGGAAAATGCTATAATCCGCCTTATGGAAAACCTTGCGAAATACATCGACCATACGTTTCTCAAACCCAATGGCGCGCCGAAGGACATCGCGAAGCTCTGCCGCGAGGCGCGGAAGTACGGTTTCGCCTCCGTCTGCGTGCATCCGTGCGAAGTGACGCGCTGTGCGCGGCTACTGAAGGGCACGGATGTCGCGGTCTGCACCGTCATCGGCTTTCCCCTCGGGCAGAATACGCCGGAGACCATCCTCGCCGAGGCGGTGGAGGCGGTGGGGAACGGCGCGCGCGAACTCGATTTCGTCATCAACGTCGCGCATCTGAAAGTTGCCGCCGCCAAAGGGACGGCGAGCCGGGAATACCAGGCGATGCTCGGCGTCTGGACCACCGTCAACGAGACTCTCGCGCGCCTGGGCGGGCGGATCGTCAGCAAGCTGATCCTGGAATGCTGCTATCTGACGGATGCCGAGAAGATCGTCGCCTGCAGGATGGCGAAGGCGGCGGGATTCGATTTCGTGAAGACGTCAACAGGCTTCGGCCCGGGAGGCGCGATGGTGTCCGACGTAAGGCTAATGCGCCAGGCTGTCGGCCCTCGGATGGGCGTAAAGGCCGCCGGCGGCATCCGTACGGTAAACGACGCCCGCGCGATGATCGCCGCCGGCGCAACACGCCTCGGCTGCTCCGCCGGCGTCGCCCTCGTGACGGGCGGTCGCGCCTGAACGGGACGATTGGTGCCAGGAGCGGGACTCGAACCCGCACGCCCGATTACCGGGCCGCGGATTTTAAGTCCGCTGCGTCTGCCATTTCACCATCCTGGCCCGAACGCCCATATTTTACCAAATAATCCTCAGGGTCGCGGGGCGGATTTCGCCGTCCTTACCATCCGGATCCGCCGCGACAGGACGATGAGGGTGAGCAACAGGGCGGCAAAGGTCGCGCCCAGCCCCCAGCCGAGCGTCATCCCGTAGCCGCGCGTATAGAGCAGCCCCGCGATGAGATAGCCGAGGGCGGCGAACGCGCCCGCGAACGCCGCATACGGAATCTGCGTCATCACGTGGTTCAGGTGCTTGCACTGCGCACCCGTCGAGGAGAGAATCGTCGTGTCGGCGATCGGCGAACAGTGGTCGCCCATCACCGAACCCGCCAGCGTCGCGGCAAGCGTGATCACGGCGGCATCCGGCGCCGCCTTCAGGCAGACGGACATCCCGATCGGCACGAGAATGCCGATCGCGGCCCAACTCGCTCCCGTCGCAAAGGTAAAGGCGACGGAAAGAATGAACATCGTCACGGGCAGGAACGCGGGGTCGGCGTCGATCGCCACCAGTGCCGAGGCGATGCAGGAACCCGTGCCCAGCAGATCGTTGCACACGGCGGAAACGCCCCACGCGAGCATCAGCAGGACGATGGCCGGCACCATCGTCTTCACGCCGAAGAGGAGCGCCGCCGCGAACTCATGGTAGTCGATCACCTTGCGCGGCACCAGGAGGAGAAACGTGCCCGCCAGCGTCACGATCGCCGCAAACGCCAACGCCTCGCCGGCATCCTCGTAGCGCGTGAGGAACCAGGCGGAAAAGCCGATCAGCGCAATGACCGGCGCGATGAGATCGGCGACCGTGCCGCGATCCGACACGGGAATGCCCTCCAGCCCCTCGCGCATCACGACCTCGGCGCCGACATCGCGGTGCGCGTGACTCGTGCGCTCCATCCGCGCCATCAGCCCGAAATCGCTGTTGCGCTTCATCGCGATCCAGAACACCATGAAAAGCGAGAAGATCGCGTAGAAATTGAGCGGTGCGGACGAAATGAACATCCGCATGCCCGTCGCCTGCATCTCCTGCGGCAGACAGCTGATGACGAACGCCGCCCAGCTCGAGACGGGCACGAGAATGCACACGGGCGCGGCGGTCGTGTCGATGAGATACGCGAGCTTCGCGCGCGACATCTTGAACTTATCCGCAACCGGGCGCATCACCGTGCCCACCGACAGACAGTTGAAGTAGTCGTCGATGAAGATGATGAGCCCCATCAGGATCGTCATGAGCCCGACCGCACGCTCGTCCCTGAGCCGTCGTCCGGCCCAGATGCCGTAGGCGCGCGCCCCGCCCGCCCGCGTGATGACCGAGACGAGCGCACCGAGGATCATCAGGAAGAGGATGATCGTCAGGTGCTCGTCCTGCGCGAGGCGCCGGCCGATGAGACGCAGCGCCGCATCGAACGTGCCGAAGCCCCGCGCCACGTAGACGAGGACGCCGGAGAAGATCGCAACGGACAGCGAAAGCACGATCTCGCGCGTCAGGAGCGCCAGCGCGATCGCCAGCAGCGGCGGCAGGACGGTCCAGAACCCGGCGTACGTTTCCATGACGACGTTCGGCGGATCAGGCGAGCGCTGCCAGAACCTCGGGCAGCAGCTGCTTCTTGCGCGAAAGGACGCCCGGCATCAGAAGGGTGCCGGCCGGTCCCCTGCGGTACGGCAGGGCGCGGCGGACGGATTCAAGGCCGCGATAGAGGAGTTCGGAATTGCCGCGGACGGGATCCGTCACCATCAGCGCCATGAAATCGAGGCCGTTCGCGCCGATCGCGCGGTCGAGCGCCGCCGCGAGTTCGTTCTGCATCTGGTGGAAGAACGCCATGTGCGTCTCTTCGATCTGCGCCAGCATGAACTTGCATCCGCCCTCGGTGTAGGTCTTCGCATCGCTCGCCACCGCCTGATCCGGCGACATGCTCGTCAGCGGCGAGGCGATGGACGTCATCCCCTCCATCAGCGATTCCGCCGTCTCGCCGCAGAGCTTTTCGAGCCAGGTGACCATGGCGCGGTCGGCGTCGGTCGTCGTCGGGGACTGGAAGAGGAGCGTATCGGAAATGATGCCCGCCATGAGGATTCCCGCCGTCTCCCGTGTCGGCCGCTCGCCGGCGGCACGGAACATCCGCGCGACAAGCGTGCAGGTCGAGCCCACGACGTCCGCCGTGTAGCGGATCGGCTCCTTGGTCGCGGCAATCGCTATGCGGTGATGATCGACGACCTCGATGACCGGCACTTCGTCCAGCCCCGGAATCCCCTGGTCGGTCTCGTTATGGTCGACGAGGATCATCCGGAACGGCGGCTCTTCGGCGAACGCCCGTTTGAGAACCGTGCCCAGAAGCCGCCCCTTCTCGTCCACGACCGGGAAATGGTTGTGCGAATTGCGCACGGTCGCCAGGCGGATGTCGTGGACGGGATCGGACTCGTTCAGCACGCAGGCGCAGCGATGGAGCGGCGCACGGGAGACCGGAATCGTCAGATCGCCGCGCGAGAGAAAGAGGTTTAGGAGCTTCGCCGGCGAAAGCATGCCCAGGAACGAACCGTCCTTCGCCCGCACGGGGAGCGACGACTCGCCGCTGGCCTCGAGTTTGCGCAGCGCATCGACGAGCGACGTATCGGCATCGATCATCGGCACGGCGAGATCCATCAGATGGCGCACGCGCACGTAGACATCGCGCTTCGCCCGCACCGGCGGCACGCCGAAGTGTTCGAAGACCCACTGCGCCTTGTCCGGCAGCCGCCCGCCCGCGCAAATCGCCTCGACATCGGCCATACCCGTGCGGCGGCGCAGATCGGCCAGCGCATAGGCGCTCATGATCGAATCGGTGTCAGGATTGCGGTGTCCGCAGACGTAGGTCTTCATACGGTGCGTATTCTAGCAAAAAGAGGGCCGCGCGTGGGGGAGAGTTATTTGACGCACCTGCGCGCGCAGGGCGGGTGGTGGCTCAGGACGCGGGCGCGGCGGCAGGGGCTTCGGAGGGGGTTCTGAGGCTCTTCTTCAGAATCGCGAGGAGCGTCTTCTTCTCCAGTTCGGAGAACGCCCTGACCCGGGCCTTCCACTCGCGCTTGAACGCCTTGATCGCGTCATCGGCCTCGGCGAGGAAGTGCGCCTTCAGCGTTTTCTTCGCGGCGTCGAGATACTGGCGCACTTCGGGGTTGAGTTCGTCCATTACGAGCGCGTTCTCCGCCGCCAGCGCGACAAAGCGCGGCGAAACGAGATAGGCCGTGTAGGGCTGACCGCCCGCGCGCACGCCCGGCGCCTGCTCATGGAGCGCAAAGCCGTCCGTCCCCGCCCAGACGAGCTTGCCCGCGCCGACGAACCTGGCCTTCCACTCGATGATCTCGAGTTTGGCGGTCGCGCCGCTCTCCAGCGTCAGCGCGTAGGTCGAAGCCCCTTTCTGCACGACGAGCGGCGTCACGGGGAGTCCGTTGAAATAGATGCGCACGTTCGGATAGCTCTTGAGGTAGAGCGCGAACCTGGCCGCCAGCGCCTGCACCGTCTGTGCGGCATCGAGCAGCGAATCGCAGTTGGCGGTGGCGTTGGTGATGTAGACCTCCGTGCCCGTGCCGGGTCCCGGCTGCGCCTGCGGCGCCAGTTCGAACACGCCGGGATTGGCGATGTCGCCGGACAGCGTATAGGACATGAGCTCGCCGCCCATGCGCACCGTGGTGCGCCATGCGACGTGTGCGCCCAGTGCAAACGCCTTGAAGCGTCCGCGCCCGTAGCGGCCGTGCAGCCGGCGATGCGCCTTCGCCGTCGCCGTCCCCAGGCGTTTCCAGCTGCCGCCGAGCGAACCGAAGGTCGCGTCCGCCCGCAGGACGTCGATGCCCGTCCCGTCATCGGAGACGCGGACGACTTCGACCGCACCCAGCGCGTTCGTGATGAGATCGACGCGGATCTCCTGCGCATCCGCATCGAGCGCATTCCACACGAGTTCCTCGAGGGCGGAGAGCGGGGTCGCCTTCGCGAGCGAGGCGATGTGATCGGCTTGGGCCTGGACGTAGATCTGCTTCATGGGAGATGTCTGACGGATTGGAGAATTGGCGAATTGACGGATCGGCGCACGGGGGATCAGAGTCGGATGTCGGGCTCACCGTGGGCGTTGGTGACGATTTCGACGGGCCGGGGGCCTTCGGCGGTGACCTTCTCGATCTTCAGGCGGATGGCCTCGAGATCCCGCTGGCAGGCGTCCTTCAGTCTGCGCCCCTCCTCAAAGGCGGCGATCATTTCGTCGAGTTTCATCTCGCCCGATTCCATCCGGGCGACGAGTTCTTCGAGTTTCTTCAGGTTGTCTTCGAATTTCATATCAAAAGAAGGTCATCTGACCGGGGAATTCCGAAAGTCTCTTGCGGGGTCTGCGAACGGCCTTCTGCGGCGCGTTCACGTCAATTTCATTGGCCTCAAGATTCCTGAGGATCTGCGTCGCACGATCGACGACCTCCTTCGGCAGCCCCGCCATCGCACCGACGTGGATGCCGAAGCTCTTCTCCGCAATGCCGGGGACGATGCGGCGGAGAAACACGATGCGCCCGCCGTCCTCCTTCACCTTGACGGTGTAGTTCTTCACGCCGTCCAGAACATCCGCGAGATCCGTCAGCTCGTGGTAGTGGGTGGCGAAGAGCGTCTTCGCCTTGGCCTCCCGCTTGCCGTGCAGGTACTCGGCGACGGACCACGCGATCGAGATGCCGTCGAACGTCGAGGTGCCGCGACCGATCTCGTCGAGGACGATGAGCGAACGGCCCGTCGCATTGTTGAGGATGTTCGCGGTCTCCTGCATTTCGACGAGGAAGGTCGAGCGCCCGCGCGCGAGATCGTCACCCGCACCGATGCGCGTGAAGACGCGGTCGAGCACGCCGAGGCGCATCGCCGCCGCCGGCACGAAACTGCCCATCTGCGCCATGATGGCCATCGTCGCCACCTGACGGATGTAGGTCGATTTACCGGCCATGTTGGGCCCGGTGATGAGCATGATCTGATCGGACGTGCAGTTGAGGAAAGCCGAATTGGGGACGAACGGCTCCGCATCCGGCAGCTGTTCAACGATCGGATGGCGGCCGTCCGTAATCTCCAGAACGTCCGAATCGTCGATGACCGGGCGCACGTAACCCGCGGCAAGCGCACGATCTGCGAGCGCAAACGTCGCGTCGAGTTCGCCGAGCGCACAGGCGGTCTCCTGGATCTCGACCGTCTTCTGCGCAATCGTCGCCAGCAGTTCCCGATAGAGACGCTGCTCGATCGCCACGGCCTTTTCCTGCGCCCCGAGGACCTTCTGCTCGTATTCCTTGAGTTCGGGCGTGGTGTAGCGCTCGCCGGTCGTCAGCGTCTGGCGGCGGATGTAGCCCGCCGGCGCCAGCGCTACCGACCCCTTCGGGATCTCGATGACAAAGCCGAAGGTCGAAACGTGCTTCACCTTGAGCTTCGCAATGCCCGTGCGCTGAATCTCGCGCGCCTGGAACTCCGCCAGCCACCGGTGCCCCTCGTGCGCAATCGTCCTGAGCTCGTCCAGCTCGGCATGGTAGCCCGCCGCAATGAAGCCCCCGTCGCCGAGCAGGATGGGCGGATCGTCGCAGATCGCCCGATCGATAAGCGCGACGAGCGCGTCCTGGGGGAACAGGACGTCGTGCAGCGCCGTCAGGGCGGGGATGGACGACACCTGAGACCGGACCTCGGGAAGCGGACGGAGCGAGGTCGCGAGAGCCCGGAGATCACGCGGATTCGCACGACCGGAATCGACCTTCTGGACGAGGCGCTCGAGATCGCGCACACCCGCGAGAAGCCGGCGGAGCGTCGTCAGGCGCGCGCGGTCGTCCACCAGCGCCGCCACCGCATCGAGCCGCGCATCGATGTCGGCCCGCCGCGCCAGCGGACGGGCGATCCAGCTGCGCATCGTGCGCGCCCCCATCGGGGTCCGAGTGACGTCGAGGACGCCCAGGAGCGACGCCGCCTTCGTCACCTCGCCGCCCGGCAACAGCTGCAGATGGCGAATCGTGCCGGCGTCGAGGATCAGACTGTCATCCGACTGGCGGATGCTGATCTTCCGGACGTGCGCGAGCGAATGGCGGAGCGTCGTGCCCACGTAGTAGAGCAGCGCGCCCGCCGCACAGATGAGATCGCCCTTCCCCGTGAGGCCGAAGCCGTCAAGGGACGTCGTCTTGAAATGGCGCGTGAGCGTATCGTACGCCGCGTCGATGGCGAACGTCCAGCGCGTTTCGTCGGTCGGCGCGACCATCTCGGCCGGGCGGCAGCGGTTGAGCGCCTCGTCGAGCTTCTCCTGCGTGGCGAACTGCTCGACGCTGAAGCCGCCGGTCGCGAGATCGAGGAGCGCAAGGCCGAGTCCCGAGACGGCGGCGATGTAGTTGTTCGCCGTCTCGTCGAGCAGACCGTCCTCGGTCACGGTGCCGGGCGTCACGATGCGCGTAATGCCGCGGCGGACGAGACCCTTCGCCTGCTTCGGATCCTCCAGCTGATCGACCAGCGCAGCGGTCTTGCCGGCGCGGATCAGCTTGGCGAGATAGGTGTCGAGCGCGTGGTAGGGCACGCCGCATAGCGGCTGGCTGCCCCGGCGGGTCAGCGTCGCGCCGAGAATCGGCGCCGCCGCAATCGCATCCTCGCCGAACATCTCGTAGAAGTCGCCGAGGCGGAACATCAGAATCGCACCCGCCGGCACCTCGCGTTTCAGCGCGAGGTACTGTCGCATCATCGGTGTCAGCGTTTCCGCCATAGGGTGTGGGTGAAGGGTGTTCGACGGTGGGCGGTGGAGCGGTCTATTCCAATCGGGATCTCTGGCGCGGATCGAAGGCGTCGCGCAGACCTTCGCCGACGAGGACGGTGAGAAGCATCACGACGAACAGCGCGAGCGCCGGGAAGAGGATGAGCCACCAGGCCCAGCGGAACTGCTGCGCCTGACGCATGAGTTCGCCGCAGGACGGCTCCATCGGCGGCAGGCCGAAGCCGAGGAAGTCCAGGGCCGCGAGCGCGCCGATCGCGCCCATGAGGAGGAACGGGAAGAGCGTGATGAGCGGCGTCAGCGCGTTCGGGAGGATGTGCCCGAAGATGATGCGCACGGCGGAGAAACCCTGGCACTTCGCGGCCTCGACAAAGGTACGCGACCGGAGACGCAGAAACTCGGCGCGCATGTAGTACGAGACGGCGATCCAATTGAAGACGGCATAGCAGACGAAAAGCACCCCGAAGCTGCGCCCGATCGTCGAGCCGATGAAGATCATCACGTAGAGGAACGGAATCGAGCTCCATATCTCCGTGAAACGCTGGCAGCCGATGTCAACCCATCCGCCGAAGTAGCCTTCGACCGAGCCGATGACGAGTCCGATGAACATTCCCGTCAGCGCCAGACAGAGACCGAAATCAAGCGCCGTTCGCATGCCGCAGACGACGCGCGCGTAAACGTCGCGCCCGCCCGAATCAATGCCGAAGATATGCTCGCGGCAAGGACGGAACGGGAAGCTGATCTCAGGCGTGCCGAGATTGACGGGCGTGGCCTTCGGAGGCTCCTTCGTCTTCAGGAAGTAGCGCGTGTAGTCCGCATGCCGCGTCACCTGCGCCGCATGGTCCGCCAGACCCGACGGATCGCCCTTCGCCGCCACGATGGCCGCGTAGAGACCGTCGGCCGGGCCTTCGTAGTCGAAGACCGTGCCGTCGGGCCGGACGTTGTACCGGGCGTAGGCGATGTCGTAGACGTTCTCGATCACGGGTGCGCGGTAGTGTTCGAGCGTCGCCGTATCGACGACCCGCGTCGGCGACTGGCAGAAGAACGGCGCCACGTGGCAGAAGACGTAGAGAACCCCGAGGGCGAGCAGCGAATACCACGCGCGGCGGATCCGCATGAAGGAGCGGAGGCGTTTCTGCATCAAGGGAGTGAACATGGACATCGTCGGGTTATTTCCGGGTGAAATCGATGCGCGGATCGATGATCATGTAGAGGACGTCGGAGATGAGGTTGCCGACCAGCTGGAAGCTGGCGGTCAGCGCGAGAAGCGCAAGGAAGACGGCGTAGTCGCGCCCGACGAGCGCATCGAAGGAAAGACGCCCCATGCCGGGAATCTCGAAAATGCACTCGATGATGATCGAACCGGCGAAAAGGAGTCCGATGATGGAGCCGAGGCCCGTCGCAACCGGGATAAGCGCATTGCGGAAGGCGTGCAGCCAGATGGCCCGCCGGCGCGTGCCGCCTTTCGCGATCACCGTGCGGACGTAGTCGGCGGAGATCTGGTCAAGGAGCGAATTCTTCATCAGAAGGGTCAGCATGGCGAAGGATCCCGCCACATAACAGCAGATCGGGAGCACCATGTGCCAGGCGCGATCCCAGAACCAGGTCGCGAACGTCGGCGCAGTCTCGAAGTCACTGGAGACGCCGCCGAGCGGAAACACGTCCCAAAGCCCCTCGATCGTGCCGCAGAACGCCATCTTCAGCACCATTCCGAGGGCAAAGCTCGGGATCGCGTACGCCACGAAGACGACGACACTCGACACGGCGTCGAACGCCTGCCGGTGCCTGAGCGCCTTGGCGATGCCGAGGGGAATGCAGATGAGGTAGGTCAAGATAAACGACGCGAGGCCGAACCAGAGCGAAATCGGAATGCGCGCGCGGATGAGATCCCACGCCGTCTTGTTCAGATAGTCGTAGGAGGGCATCATCAGCCCCATGCGGTTGGTGACAAGCCAGTTCCAGTACTGCTCGCCAATCGGCCGGTCGAACCCGAACTGCGCCTCAAGCTGCCGGCGGTACTTCTCGGACACGTTCGCGGCCCCGGAGGCGCCCGCCGTTTCGCCCGCGCCGCCGCCCTGCGCGGAAAGGCCGCGCGCGCGACTCAGGCGCATCTCGACCGGCCCGCCCGGCAGGAAGCGCGTCAGCGTGAAACAGACGACCGTGATACCGATGAAGGTCGGGATCAGCAGCAGGAGTCTTCGGGCGATATAGGCGAGGCGTTCCATCAGGCGTTTGTCGTGGGGTGGTCGGCGGACGGGGGGCGAGGGGCGGCATGGGCGCGCTGCGCGGTCCAGATCGCCTGCCGCGCGACGCCCAGGAGGAGCGCGGCGTCGTCTTTCGAATAGACGCCGCGGGAGAACACGCGGTGGAAGCCCTGCATGAAGTGGTCGGCCTGGATCGGCTTCATGAAGCCGATTTCGCAGAGCATCTGCGACCAGTTCTTCATCAGCTGCATCTTCTGCGCCTGGGGCGCGGGCGGGGCCTTCTCCTTCGGCGGCTCGTAGCGTCCGGAGGCGGAGAAGAACTCGTAGCAGGCGATGAGGACGGCCTGCGCCAGGTTGATCGAGGTGTAGCCCGCGTCCACGGGGATGCGGATGAGATGCGTGCACTGCGCGATCTCCTCGTTGAGAAGCCCCTTGTCCTCACGCCCGAAAACGAGCGCGACGGGGCCCTGCGCGGCAAGCGCCAGCAGGTCGGCGGCGCAGTCGCGCGGCGCCTTCACGTGCTGGCGGTAGAGCCCTTCGCGGGCGGTCGTCCCCACCACGGCGATGCAGTCGGCGACGGCCTCCTCGAAAGTCGCGAACTCCTCGCGACGCTCGAGGATGTCCGTTGCATGCACGGCGAGACGCGCGCCCTCCTCCCAGGAATTCTGGAGATTGGGCGCGGCAAGGCGCAGATGGCGGATGCCCATGTTGGCCATTGCGCGGCAGCTGGAGCCCACATTCCCCGTGTAGAGCGTGCCGACGAGTACGACGCGGAGGTTGTCGAGGGGATTCATTTGTTCAGCCTTCCCTTGTCGTCCAGCGCACTCGGGCTGTTGCTGCCCTCGAACACGAGAAGGTATTCCCGCTCGTCCGGATACCAGAGGTAGATGCGGCTCGCAAGGCCTATCGTCAGATACTTCCACTTGCCGTCTTTCGTCGCGTACATCGTGCCTTTGGGGCTTTCGTTCTGGCAGACGCGGCAGACGATGACCTTATCGCTCGGCAGCCGGACGCGGACCATCTTCGTGTCCTGGCACTCCAACGTATTGCCGTTCGCCGGCGACTGGATCCTATAGGTGTAGGGCTTCGAGCACTCACCGTATTCGACGACGATGGCATTGCCCTGGTCGTCGACGAACGCATCGGTCTGCATCAGGCGGAACGACGCGCAGCCCGTCGCCATCAGGACGGGGCCGAGGAGCGCGAGAAGGAGACGGAACGGTTTCATAGCGCGGCGAGTTTCCTGGCGACAAGGCCGCCGACGATCTTCGGGTCGGCCTTGCCCTTGGAGAGTTTCATGACCTGACCGACGAAGAAACCCGCAGCGGCCTTCTTGCCCGCCTTGAAATCCGCCACCGGCCCCGGATTCGCGGCGATCGCCTGATCGACGAACGCCTCCAGCGCGCCCGCATCGCTCACCGCGCCGAGCCCGCGCGCCTTCACGATTGCGACAGGATCGCCGCCCTTCTCGAAGATCTCCGGCAGGAGCTCCTTGAGCGTCGGGCCGTTGATCGTGCCTGCAGCGGCCAGCTGCACAAGCGCGGCGAGTTCCGCCGGCTTCATCACCACCGCGTCGATCGTCGTCCCGTGCGCATTGAGCAGCGCCATCACGTCGCCCATGTAGAGGTTGCAGAGCTGCTTGGCGACCTTCTTGTCGAGTCCCTTCGCCGCCGCCTCGAAGTAGTCGGCATTGGCCTTGTGCTGGGAAAGGATTTCGGCGTCGTACCCGGCGATGCCATACTCCGCGACCATCCGCGCACGGCGCGCCTCGGGCTTCTCGGGGAGTTCGGCGCGCCAGGCGGCAAGCCATTCTTCGGAAAGTTCGACGGGCACGAGGTCCGGCTCGGGGAAGTAGCGGTAGTCGTGGGCGTTCTCCTTCGAACGCATCGGCGCCGTCTCCATCGCCTCCGGATCCCACCGGCGCGTCTCCTGCACGAGCGGAATCGAATGGGCCATGCACGCGCGCTGGCGCTTCGCCTCGTAGGTAAGCGCGGCGTGGATGCCGGAGAAGGAGTTCATGTTCTTGATCTCGACCTTGGTGCCGAGCTGCGCGAAGTCAATGGAACCATCGGCCTTCGTCGGGAGAACGCCCGGCTTATCGCCCTTCGGGCGGATCGAGATATTGACGTCGGAACGCATATTGCCCTCTTCGAGGTTGCAGTCCGAAACGCCGGCGTAGACGAGGATTTCCTTCAGCGCCGTCAGATAGGCGATCGCGTCGTCCGCCGACTCCATGTCGGGTTCGGAGACGATCTCCATCAGCGGCGTGCCACCACGGTTGAAATCGACGCCCGAGGTCGTCGCGTAGTGGTTGATCTTCGCCGCGTCCTCCTCCAGGTGGATGTGGTTGATGCGAATGAACTTCTTCGTCCCGTCCGGCCGCGTGATCTCCACGCCGCCGCCGAGGCACAGCGGATTCCCGTTCTCGGAGATCTGATAGTCCTTCGCCATGTCGGGGTAGAAGTAGTTCTTGCGGTCGAACGTCGCATGGCGGTTGATTTCACAGCCGAGCATCATGCCGCTCTTGACCGTAAACTTCACCGCCTCCTTGTTCATGACCGGCAGCGCCCCGGGATAGCCGAGGCAGACGGGACAGACGTTCGTATTCGGCTCGCACCCCGTCTTCAGCAGACACGAGCAGAACATCTTGGTCTTCGTCTTGAGCTGGATGTGCGTCTCAAGACCGATAGTGTTCTCAAATTCCATGACTACTTCCTATTATATCAAAAAAACGCGGCAAACGGCCGAGCGTTTTAGGACTCCGCCGGGACGGCGCCCGGGACGCGGCGCACCGCACGCTCAGTCGACCTCCAGCGCGGGGGCGACATCGAGGCGGAGGGCGTCGTCGCCCACGTGATTCCGGCGATAATACGCCAGACCGGCGATCATCGCCCCATTGTCGCCGCAGTACTTCGGCTGCGCCATCAGCAGCGGAATCTTCTCCGCTGCGCAAAGGCCGGCGAGCACCGTGCGCAGACGCGAGTTGAGGGAGACGCCGCCGCCGAGCAGGAGCGCCCGGTAGCGGCCGCGCTGACGCACGAGCGCGGTGCGCGTGCGGTCGGCGACCGCCTGCACGATCGCCTCCTGGTACGACGCGACGACCCGCGCCACCGCGACCGTCACCGTCTGGTCGTTGTTCCTGCCGTAGGCGAGACACGGCGCATCGGCGGACGGCGCCAGCAGCTCAGGGTGCTGCTGCACGTAGCGGAGAAGTGCCGTCTTGAGTCCCGAAAAGGAGACGCACAGCTCGGCGGGCAGCCCCGCGAGCGCCGTCACCCCGTCGCGGGGATGCCCCTTCGGAAAGGGAATGAGCGACTTCTTCGCCGCGCGGGCGGACGGATCGTCCGCCTGGATATAGGCGAAATAGGCGTTGGCGATGGCATCCACCTTGGGGCCGCCCGGATAGCCGAGGTTCAACAGCTTCGCCGCCTTGTCAAACGCCTCGCCCGCCGCGTCATCGAGCGTCTGGCCGATCGTCTCGTACCGTCCGTACGCGGGCACGTCGAACCAGCTGGTGTGCCCGCCGCTGATGGCGAGTCCGAGAGCGGGGACAAGGGTCTCCGGATCCGAAGGCCGCTCGCCCGGCGCGGCGGACGACGAGGCGTCGTAGAGAAACGGCGTGTGCAGATGGGCCTCGATGTGATTGATGGCGATGAGCGGCACGCCGAGCGACAGCGCCAGCCCCTTCGCGGCGTTGAGCCCGACGATGAGCGCGGGGGAAAGCCCGGGCCCGTAGGTGACCGCCACGGCATCGAGCTTTTCGCCCGGACAGGCGCCCTGGAACTGCGCGAGGCCGGTGTGGAGCACCTCGGAGATCTTCTCGATATGCGCGCGCGAGGCGATTTCCGGCACGACGCCGCCGTAGGGCTGATGCAGCGGAATCTGCGTATACACGACGTTCGCCAGCACCGCACGGCCATCGCGCACGACCGCGCAGGCCGTCTCGTCGCAACTCGTCTCAATCCCCAGGATGTTCATATGCGGCTCACCAGAACTTCCACCACGGCTGCTCCTTGGCCTTTACGCCGCCGCGCTTGCCGTACATCTCCTGGACGCGGCTCTGTCCGGCGGTTTCCGGATCCTTCACGAGATCGCGCGCACGGTACTCCAGGGCGTCGGGCAGCGACCAGAATTCACTGCGCATGAAACTTTCCGCGCCGGCGCGGTGGAGGACGATGACCTCGCCGTTCGACAGCACCGAGACGGTCGGCTTCGTGACCTTCATCATCGGCCCGATGTCCGTCGTCGCCCACTTGCGCGTGCTGATCCCCTCGTCCGCCGCCGTCAGGAAGAGATGGTTGCGTCCCTTCCGCGGCCAGTTGACGAGCCGGAAGACGCGGCTCAGGCCCTCGCGGTTCGCGAACTGCTGCATGGCCGTGCCGATGTAGAGCCCCGGCACGACGTCGAACGCGCGGTACTGGCCTTCGTAGCGCACCCCGCGGTGCACCAGCACGGGACGCGCGAGATAACGGCGCTCCTCGCGCAGCGCATAGCGGTCGCCGAGAAAGACCTCGAGTTTCTGCCCCTCGTTCGCATCAAGGCGGAACGGCGAGACGAACGGACGCGGCGAGATGCGGTCAAGCTGCATCATGTCGGAGGCGCGGTAGACCTCGACGAACAGACGGTCGACCGAATTGGAATAGCCGACGCTGACGCGGTAGGGCGACATGTTCCGGACGTCGATCACGCCGCGGATGCGTTCGCCCGAGACGTAGTCGAGGTTGTCCAGCTTCAGGTCGACGGAAATATCCGTCAGCCTCTCCGCATGCGCCGCGAAGGACAGGAGTACGAGGAACGGCAGCAGTCTTCTCATGGTCGGATTGTTCGAGGAACGTGGTTGTTCGGGTTGTCAGGTTTCAAAGGTCAGCTCCAGCCCGTCATAGGCCGGACGGACGCCCGCCGGCAACATCTCCTCCCACTGCCGATGCAGGTAGTCGTGGCACATGTGGACGAGGTAGGCCCGTTTCGGGGCGATGGCCTCAAGATAGCCCAGCGTGCGCCGGAGGCACAGATGCGTCGGGTGTTCGCGGACGCGCAGGCAGTTGAGAATCATCACGTCGACGCCATGGAGCTTCGCTAGCGCCGCCTCGGGAATCTCGTGGCAGTCGCTCACGTAGCCGAGACGCCGCGCGCCTTCCGTGAGCAGATAGCCGCAGCATGGGAAACCGTGCCCGACGCGAACGGCTTCGAGCGTGAGGTCGCCGAGGCGGAAAGGCGCGGTATTGCCGCAGAACTCGATCTGCGGACGGAAAAGCCCGTTCTCCCCGCCCTTCCTGCTGATGTAGGGGAATATCTGGTGCATCGCGGCGATCGTCTCAGGCAGCGCATAGCACGACATCGGCTTGCCCTCGATGCGGAACGGCAGCCCCCGATAGCGCGGATCGCCCGGCGCACAGGGAACCTTGACGCCGTTGATGGTATTGAAGCGGCGGATGTCGTCAAAGCCCGCCACGTGGTCCATGTGCGCATGGGTCAGCAGCACGGCGTCGACCTTCGCGATGCCGTATTCGATGCAGGCGAGACGCATTTCAGGCGGCGTATCGATCAGGAACGCCGTACCGCCGGAAACGACGTAAGCGCCGCAGCGGCGGCGCCTGTCGCGCGGGTCGTCGGAGGTGCAGACGGGGCAGGTGCACCCGATCTGCGGCACTCCGACGGAAGTGCCCGTGCCTAGGAACCTGAGCGTCACTTACTTCTTTTCCGGCATCCTGCCCGTCTTGAAGTACTGCTCGATCTCCTCGAGCGTGCGGCCCTTCGTCTCCGGCAGGAAGAACGCCGCGGTGATGAAGTAGATTACCGTAAAACCGGCGAGGCAATAGAAAACGGCGGGGAAACCCCAGGCGTTCTTCCACGCCGGGAAGACGGTCGCGATCGTCGCCGAGACGCCCTGGTTGACAATCATCGCAATCGACATGCCGGTGGCGCGAATGCGCGTAGGCATCAGTTCCGAAAGCGCCAGCCACACGCACACCCCCGGACCGACCGCGTAGAACGCGATGAACATGAAGAAGAAGACGGTGGCGATCACGCCGGTCGTCATCGAGGCGGCGACCACGCCCCTGGTGATCAGCAGGAACGTCGTCGCCACGCCGCACAGGCCGAAAATGATGCCTGCGGTGCCGAGCTTGAGCAGGAACTTGCGGCCCTTGCGGTCGACGAGCGCGCAGGCGACAATCGTCATGAACACGTTGACGAGCTTGATCGCGAGATCGGAGAAGTTCGCGAACACGCCTTCCATGCCCGTGGCCTTGAAGATATCGACCGTATAGTTGAGCACGGAATTGATGCCCGTGGTCTGGTTGGAGGCGAGAATGACAATCGCGAGAAGGAACGGATAGACGTACTTGCGCTGGAAGAGCGTGTCGCCCTGCGAAGCCGCCGCCACCGCCGCCATCTCGGCTTCCGCGGCCTTGTCGGCGGCGATCATCTCATCGAGAATCGCCTGCGCCTTGGCCTCGCCGTTGTTCGCCGCGAGCGAATCGAGCGCTTCCCGCACGCGGCCCTTCTTGTAGAGCCAGCGCGGCGACTCCTTCAGTCCGAACGCGCCCAGGAAGAGAACGAGCCCCGGAACCGCCGAACAGAGGAAGATCGTCTGCCAGGCCATCGTCCAGCTCTTGAGCTGCTCCGGCGCGACCCAGGCTTTGACCTCGGCCAGCGTCGCCATGGCAACCTCAACGCCGTTCGCCTCGGCGGCGGCCTTGATCACCTTGTCGGAATCGCCTACCCAACCGGTGACCACCAGACCGATGACCGCGGCAAAGGCCAATCCGATCGTCAGCAGCAGCTGGAACATACCCGTGCCCTTGCCGCGCGAATCGGAGTCGAGACATTCGGCCAGATACATCGGCACCACGACACCCACGAGCCCGGCGGACGCGCCTTGCAGCGTGCGGCCAATCGTCAGCAAAATGAAGTTGCCGCCGTCGAACAGTCCCGACAGGCAGATTACCGGAATCGAAATGAAAAAGCAGAAGGCGGATGCGATGATGATTTTCTTGCGCCCGAACAGTTCCGCCAGCGAGCCGGCGAAGAGCGATGAAAGCACCGACCCCCACAAAACCGCGCCGACGATGAAGCCCAACTGCATCGAGGTGTAGTTGGAGGTGTTGCGCACGTACGGCAGCGCCGCGGCGATCACGCCGACGTCGATGCCGTAGATCAGTCCTCCGAGGCCGGCCATGACCAGCAGGTATTTCGCGTAGCGCCGGACATTCGCCGGCAAAGTGCAAACATCGCTCATATTTCCTCCGCCCTTGTCGTTGTCGTTCCAGTAAACATTCTGAATTATACCAGTTTTCCCTCAATATTCCAACTGGCTGCCGCCGATGGTCTCACGCAGAATCGAATCGCCCGGCACCTTGGTGGGGTCGGTCGGGCGCACGGAATCGAGGAATTCCATCAGAAACACCACCTTGGGATCGTCGCGCCGGCGCAGCCGCACGCGCGCGAGCAGGCCCTGCGCGTAGGGCTTGAGCACGGCCAGCTCGTAGGCGAGGGCCGAATCGAATTCGGCGTCGACGAGCGAACGGAAAGGTTTGATCCACTTGTCCTCGCCGGCGAGGACTTTCGGCCACAGGGAAAAAGTGGTCAGCGGGTCCATCTTGCGGAACTGGTTGTCGCGCACGAGCCGGCGCAGCAGCCGCGCATCGGCGACGGACAATCTCGTAAAGGCGAACACCACCGGCTGCGAGACCGGATCGATGAACAGGCGGAACTTGCAGTCGTCGGGAACCGCAGCCGTCAGCCGCGGATTGAGCGCGTGAAGGCCCTCGAGCACGATGATTCCCCCCGGCGGCAGGGATACGGTGACATCGGGGTCGTAGCCTTCGTGGCGGATGAAGTCGAACCGCCGCGGATGGATGGTCTTCCCCTGGAAAAGCGCATTGATGTCCGCCGCGAGACGCGGCATGTCGACGCATTCGATCGTCTCGTAGTCGAACTCGCCGTTCTCGTCGCGCGGGTTGCGCGAGTCGCCCACGAAATAGTCGTCGGTCGACAGGTGCATCGCGAAGGAATCGTTCACCCGAAGCTGCGTGCAAAGCCGCTTCGCCGTCGTCGTCTTGCCCGCCGACGACCCGCCCGACAGGAGGACGAGCCGCACGTCGCCGCGCTCGGTGATGCGGTCGGCGATCTTCGACAGCGCCTTGTGCTGGCGCGCTTCGCAGACGCGGATGAATTCGTCGATCTCGCCCGAGGCGACCGTCTCGTTCAGCTCTTCAAGGGTCATTTGACATTACTCCCGCTCCAACCGAGTTTCTTGGACATTACGACATAGGGGTCGTACCCCTCCCGCTCCACCAGCTTCGCCCCGACCGGCGACTTCTCGATCGTCACCGATTCGTCGCCATCCAGCAGAAAGACGCTCTCGCCGTCGGCATAGACGCCGATCTTCTCCGCCTTGCCGTTCACGCGCCGCCGCGAGGTCACCGTCATGCGCACGCGGTCGCTCACCACCATCGGGCGGACGCCGAGCGCGTGCGGATTCATCGGGGTCACGGAAAAGCTCGCCGAGTCGGGCATCAGAACGGGGCCGCCCGCCGACAGCGAATACGCCGTCGAACCGGTCGGCGTCGCGAACACGAGGCCGTCCGCCATGTAGCGCGTCGCCACCCGCCCGTCGACCTCCAGATCGAGAACCGCCGCATGACCGGACATCTCGCGCACGATGACGACGTCGTTCAGGGCCTTGAACGCCTTCGGCGGAATCGCCGCGTCGCCGCGTCCCTGGCGCACCTGCAGAACGGTGCGCTCGTTGACCGCATAGCGCCCGGCCGCCAGATCGCGCAACGCCGCATCGAACTCGTTCGCGCCGACGCTCGACAGGTAGCCGAGCCCGCCGAGATTGAAGCCGAGAACGGGAACGCCGGGGAACTCGTGTACCGCCCGGAGGATGGTTCCGTCGCCGCCGAGGGCCACGATCACGTCGGCCGCAACGGGCGGCTCCACGCCGACGAGCCCCAGCTCGCCCGCCCTGCGGACGAGCGATGCCTTCGCCGCAACGGCGGCGGACTTCTCTGCATTGGCGTAGAAACCGACCGTCACGGCATCAGACCTCCCGCTGCTCCGCCCGGCGCAGCAGCGCCTTGTTCTTCTCGCCGAGTTCGGGCTTCTTCCTGAAGCTCGCGACGAGCGCATTCTCGAGGCTGTCGCCCGAAAGCCCCGTGCAGCCGAACTTCTTGAGCGCGGCGAGCATCATCGTGTTCGCGGCCTTCGGCATGCCGAACTCCTCGGCCATGCGGATCGCCGGCCATACGACGCGCTTCACGCCCGCCGGTGGCGGATCGTTCACGGGTACCGTCTCATCGACGATGACGAGACCGCCCTTCTTCACATCGCCGACGAAGCGCTCGTAGGAGGGCTGGTTCATGCAGACGAGCACATCCGGGTGCTCCACCGTCGGCGTACCGATCGGCGTGCCCGAGACGACAACGGAACAGTTCGCGCTGCCGCCGCGCTGTTCGGGGCCGTAGCTCGGGAACCACAGCGTATGCCGCCGTTCGAGGCGCGCCGCCTCCGCGACCGTCAGCCCGAGCGACAGGACGCCCTGCCCGCCGTACCCCGCGAACTTGAAGCGCCGTTCGGCGAAGGATGCGTCGGTCTTCGCCGCCGGAACCGCCGTTCGCTCGGCGAAGAGCTCCGCGCACGACGCGCAGCGCGGCACCGGGCGCGGCGGCACCGGCGCACGCACCGCCGTCTCATCGCGGAAGACGCCGAGCGGGAACTCCTTCTCCATCTCGTCACGGCAGAACTGCGCGGCCTTCTCGGCGTTCATCTTGAAGTTCGTCGGGCACGGCGCGAGGATCTCCAGGATCGCATACCCCTTCCGGTCGCGTGAAATCGCGAACATCCTGCGGATCGCCTGCCGAGCCTGCATGATGCGGCGCGTATCGGCGACCGAGACGCGCGCGATGTACACGGGGGCCTTGAGCTGGTTGAAGACCTCGCAGACGTGGAGCGGATAGCCCGTAAGCGCAGGATCGCGGCCGAACGGCGACGTGGTCGTCGTCTCGCCGTCGAGCGTGGTCGGGGCCATCTGACCGCCCGTCATGCCGTAGAGCGAATTGTTGACGAAGATGCAGCTGAAGTTCTCCCCGCGGCTCGCCGCCTGAAACGCGTTGTTGAAGCCGATGGCGCCGAGGTCGCCGTCGCCCTGATAGGCGATCGTCACCGCATCGGGACGCGCCCGCGCGACGCCTGTCGCGACCGCGCCCGCGCGTCCGTGGGCCGCCGAAACGTGCGCGGCGTCCCAGTAGTAGTAGGTGAACACGCCGCAGCCGACGGGATCGACGAAGATCGTCCTGTCCTGCAGCCCGAGTTCCGCGCACGCTTCCGCAATCAGCTTGTTGATGATGCCGTGCCCGCACCCGGGGCAGTAGTGGGTGAAGCCCACGTTCTTCCCGCTGCGCGGAAAGGTCCTGTACATGCCCTTCTGTTCGATCGTCGCCATCCTAGAGCATCTCCTTCGCGGCTTCGACCGCCGCATCCACGGAAACCACTTCACCGCCCATGCGGTGACACATCCTCACGGACGCGGCCTCCGCGCCGCACCCCGCCTTCGCGAGATTCAGCCGGACATCGTCCGCGAACTGCCCCGCGTCGAGTTCGATCGTCATCACCCGCCGGCCGCGGCAGGCCGCCGCGAGCGCGTCACGCGGGAACGGATTGAGTGTGACCGGGCGGAAGCAGCCCGCCCGAATTCCCTGCCGGCGCAGTTCCTCGGCGGTCGTGCGCGCAATGCGGCTGCCGATGCCAAAGGCGACGATCACGAGTTCCGCGTCGTCCGCCAGATACGCCTCGCCCATCGCATCGCCTGCCATTCGCGCGTACTTCTCCTGCAGGTGGAGGTTGAACTCCTCCTGCGCGGCGGCGTCGAGGAAGATCGACTTCACGAGGTTCGCGCGCGTCTTCGCCTCGCCCTGCACGGCCCATGCGCTGAAATCGGGCCGGGAGGACTCGCGGTCCGGAAGCGTGACGGTCTCCATCATCTGGCCCTGCAGACCGTCCGCGAAAACGACGGCGGGCGTGCGCCACTTGGCCGCCATCTCGAACGCCTTGATCGTAAGGTCGCACATCTCCTGCGCATTCGCCGGCGCCAGCGTGAACGTCTGGTAGCTGCCGTGGCCGCCACCCTTCACCGCCGGGACGTAGTCGGACTGTTCGGGATACACGTTCCCGAGACCCGGTCCCGCGCGATTGACGTCGACGACGACCGCCGGCAGTTCCGCGCCCGCGAGGTAGCTGAGGCCTTCCTGCATCAGCGAGAAGCCGGGACCCGATGTCGCGGTCATGCAGAGCTTCCCCGCCGCCGCCGCGCCGAACATCATGTTGACCGAGGCCGTCTCGCACTCGGCCTGCACGAACGTGCGCCCGAGCATCGGGAACCACTTCGCCGCGCCGTGGGCGATTTCGCTCGCCGGAGTGATCGGATAGCCGAAGTAGAGTTCGCACCCGGCGTACAGGGCGCCCATTACCACGGCCTCATTGCTTTTGACGAACTTGGTCACGGCCTATCTCTCCACCCTGATGGCGTACGGTTCCGGGCAGTTGTAGAAGCAGATGCCGCACGCGATGCACCCCTCGCCCCTGTACTCGACGGTCTTGATGCCCATCGCGTTCAACTGTCCGCCCAACGCCAGGCACTTCTTCGGGCACGCCACCACGCAGCGTCCGCATCCCTTGCAGTTCTCCTTGTCCAGGACCACCATGGTTATTCACTC
Organism: Kiritimatiellia bacterium; assembly: GCA_051884875.1. Lineage (GTDB taxonomy): Bacteria > Verrucomicrobiota > Kiritimatiellia > RFP12 > UBA1067 > UBA1067. The sequence goes on along the minus strand of JBJEWD010000028.1, from coordinate 16,960 downwards.
TTCCTTGTCAGTTGTTCATCCGGAGAAGCGCCGGACGGACCATCCGTTCCCAGGCAATCAGCCGCCATTCGACCTAAGCGCCTTCGGGCCCGGGAACTTCAGGGATAGTCCGCCGGCAAAGTCAGAATTTCGCATCCGTCGTCGGTGATCGCCACGGTATGCTCGAAGTGCGCGCTGAGCGAGCGGTCCCGCGTCACGACCGTCCAGTCGTCGTCGAGCACCCGCGTCCGCTCGCCCGCCTTCGTCATCGCGATCATCGGCTCGATGGCGATCGTCATGCCCGGCAGCAGCTGCACCTTCGTGCCCGGCTTGCCGTAGTTCGGCACTTCGGGATCCTCGTGCACCGTCCGGCCGACGCCATGGCCGATCCAGTCGCGGACGATGCCGAAGCCGGCCGCCTCCGCCACCCGCTGGATCGCATAACCGACATCTCCGAGGTGCACGCCCGGCCCGCAGGCCGCGATACCCGCCTTGAGGCACGCCTTGGTCGTCTCCACCAGCCGCAGCACCTCGGGATCGGTCACCCCGAGCGCGACCGTCCGCGACGTGTCGCCGTTGAAACCCTGCGTCTGGATGCCGACGTCGCACGAAACGAGGTCGCCCGGCATGATCACGCGGTTGTGGTCGGGGATGCCGTGGATGACCTCGTCGTTAATCGAAACGCAGAGATGCCCCGGGAAGCCCGCGTACCGGTAGAAGCTCGCCTTGACGCCGTGCTTCCTGCAGTACGCCACCACCAGATCGTCGATTTCGCCGGTCGTGACGCCGGGTGCGACGGCGGCGGCGCAGATGTCGCGGATCTCCGCGCTCATCCGGCACGCCTCACGCATGCGGTCGATTTCGGCCTTGGTCTTGACGTCGATTTTCAATTTTCACATCACCTTGAGGAAGTTCGCCGCAACCGCATCGATCGGATCGGTGCCGACGACGGTCCTGAGCCGCCCCTTGTCCCTGTAGAACGCGATCAGCGGCTCGGTCTGCTGGTGGTAGACGACGAGACGATCCCTCACCGTCTCGGGATTATCGTCCTTGCGGATCGTGAGCGCCGTGCCACAGGCGTCGCAGACGCCCTCCACCTTGGGCGGAAGGTTCCGCACATGGTAGCCGGCTTTGCACTTCGGGCACATGCGGCGGCCCGCAATGCGGTCCTGGATGATCGCGTCGGGAACGTCGATGAGCACCGCGCGCGTCACGGGAGCCCCCATCCCCTCAAGGATCTCCGCCTGCGCGAGGTTGCGCGGGAAGCCGTCCAGGAGCATCGTGACGTCGCCCGTCGTCTCCGCGACCACGTCCTTGATCATCTGCGCGATGAGCGCATCAGGCACGAGCTTGCCGGCCTCCATGAAAGCCTTGGCCTCCTGGCCCGCCGCCGTACCCCTGGCAACCGCGCCGCGCAGGAGATCGCCCGACGAGACGTGCCTGAGATTCGCGTTCTCGGCGGCGAGCCTGCCCGCCACCGTACCTTTCCCCGAACCCGGGGCGCCCAGCAAAATAACAATGTTCATGATGGGTATTATACCACAAAATCCGATACCCGTTTTCCGCCCCTTTATGCTAGACTATGCGGCATGAACAAGTCGGACATTCAGGCCGTCGTCGTCCTCAGCGGCGGACAGGACTCCGCGACCTGCCTTGCGCTCGCCGCGAAGAAGTACGGTGCGGCGCATATCGCCGCGATAACCTTCGACTACGGTCAGCGCCATGCCGTCGAGACCGCCTACGCCAGACGGCTCGCCAGGCGCTTCGGCGTGCGCGAACATAAAATCGTCAGACTCGACTTCTACAGGCGGCTGACGACCAACGCGCTGCTCGATCCGGAGATGAAGATCGAGCGCCGGAAGGGCACCGGCTGCCCGACGACCGTCGTAGAGGGGCGCAACGCCTTCTTCCTCCTCTCCGCCGGCGTCTGGGCGAAGGCGCTCGGCGCGAAGGTGATCTACACGGGCGTCTCCCAGGCGGACTACTCGGGCTATCCCGACTGCCGCGCGGTCTTCATCAAGGCGCAGGAGAAGATGATGCGTCTCGCGATGGAATGGCCGTTCAGGATCGTCACGCCGTTCATGCACATGACAAAGGCCGAGGAGTGGGCGCTTGCGGACACGCTCGGCATCCGCGACGTCATCGAAAACGAAACCGTCACCTGCTACAACGGCATTCCCGGCAAAGGCTGCGGCAAATGCCCCGCCTGCAAGCTCCGCAACCAGGGGCTGAAGGAGTTCCGGAAGTCGAGGCGCTGAGAAGATGCGCACGAAACGCCCGCGCCGCCCCGATTCCCGCCACCACCACATCACGATCTCCCCACTTCTTCCGCATGGAAACCGTATACTTCATCGCCGGGATTGACACCGGCATCGGCAAGACCGTCGCCACGGGACTGATGGCCCGTTTTCTGCGCCATCGCGGCATCGATGCGATCACCGTCAAGCTCGTCCAGACCGGCAACGAGGGCCATTCGGAGGACATCGACGCGCACCGGCGCATCTGCGGCGGCGGACGCTTCTACGAGGACGAGCTCGGCCTGACGTCGCCCCAGATCTTCAGGTTCCCCGCCTCACCCGAACTCGCGGCCCGCCTCGAGGGGAAGACGGTCGACCTCGAACGCATCCGCATGTCCGTCGACTACTGCCGCCGCAACCACCGGGTCGTCCTCGTGGAGGCGGCGGGTGGGCTCCACGTGCCGCTCACGCGCGATCTCCTCACAATCGACTTCGCCGCCCGGCAGGGTTGGCCGACCGTGCTCGTCACATGCGGACGGCTCGGCTCGCTCAACCACACCCTGCTCTCCGTCGAGGCGCTCAAGGCGCGGCGGATGAAAATCGCGGGGCTCGTCTACAACTACCATCCCGACGCCGACGCGCGGATCGATCAGGATACGCCCGCACGGACGCAGGACTTCCTTTCCCGGTGGGGGCTCGCCGCACCGCTCGTCCGCCTTCCCCGCATCGACGCGAACGGCGTTCCGTGCGGCGGCGCCACCCTTCCCGACTTCTCGGAGATATTCAAATGACCGCGCTTGAATACGACCGCGCCTGCATCTGGCACCCCTACGCCTCGCTGAAGGATCCGCCGCCCGTCCGGCTGGTGAAGTCGGCCGACGGGGTGAACCTCGTCCTCGACAACGGACGCACGCTCATCGACGCGGTGTCGAGCTGGTGGTGCGTGGCGCACGGACACAACCACCCCGCAATCGTCGAGGCGATCCGTACGCAGTCTGAAAAGCTCTGCCACGTCATGTTCGGCGGCTTCACCCACGACCCGGCGGTGGAACTCGCCCAAAGGCTCGCGGCAATTGCGCCCAAGGGCCTCGACCGCGTTTTCTTCGCGGACTCGGGCTCCATCTCCGTCGAAGTCGCCTGCAAGATGGCCGTGCAGTACCAAGTGGCCCTCGGCCATCCCGAACGCAACCGCATCCTCGCGCTCAAAGGCGGCTACCACGGCGATACGTCGCTCTGCATGGCGATCTCCGACCCGGACGGGATGCATACGCTCTTCAGGGGCATCATGACCCGGCAGTTCTTCGCCGAGAAGCCGACCTGCCGGATGGGCGCGGAATGGGATGCCGCCGACACGACGTCACTCGTGCGCCTCCTCGCGGAACACGGCCGCGAAATCGCCGCCGTCATCTGCGAGCCCTGCTTCCAGGCGGCGAACGCGATGAACTTCTACCATCCGCAATACCTCTGCGAAATGCGCCGCCTCTGCGACGAAGCCGGAGCGCTCCTCATCTTCGACGAAATCGCCGCCGGATTCTTCCGGACGGGGCCGCGCTGGGCGCACGAACGCGCGGGCATCGCGCCGGACATCATGACCGTCGGCAAAGCGCTGACGGGCGGGCACATCACGCTCGCTGCGACGCTCGCCTCCGGAAAGGTCGCGGAGACGATCTCGGCCGGCCGCCCCGGCGCCTTCATGCACGGCCCCACCTACATGGCGAATCCGCTCGCCTGCGCGGCGGCCCTCGTCTCGCTCAAGCTCTTCGAGGAGAACGACTACGGCACGAACGTCGCGCACATCGAACAGGCCTTCCGGGCGGGGCTCCTGCCGCTCAAGGCGCTGCCGAACGTGAGGGACGTGCGCGTTCTCGGCGCGGCGGCGGTGATCGAGGTCGAACGTCTGCCCGCACGTAAGGACATCGAGCGTGTCATCGACAAACACGGCGTCTGGCTCAGACCCTTTGGAAACTTCATCTACGCGATGCCGCCGCTTGTCTCCGATGCCAGGACCATCGCGCAGATTACGGTGGCGCTGGCGGACCTCGCTCTCTCCAGACCCGGCCCCGCCCCCGTCGACGGCGACTTCCACGAATAGGAACGGCTCCCGGGGACACACGCCGACGGCTATCGGTCCAGCAGGTGCTGACCGCCGTCGACAGGCAGGATACAGCCGGTCACGGAAGGCGTGTTGAGCAGGAACGCCACGGCGGATGCCACGTCTTCAGGCGACGGGCGCCGCGTCAGAAGCCGACCTGCCCGTTCGGGAACTCCGACGGGGACGAGCACGGGACCGGGGGCGACCGCGTTGACGCGGAAGTCAGGACGCGACGCGCGCGCGAACCGCTCCGTGAGCCGCAGCAATTCGCCCTTCGATCGCGCATAATCGTCCGTTGCGGGCCTGCCGCCCAGAACGCGCGTATCCAGAATGTTGACGACCGCGCCGCCGTGCGCCGCCATGAGCTCCATCAGCCGCCCGGGCGCGGCGACATTAAGCGCCGTCAGCCGTTCCCGCGCACCCCTGAAAAGGGAGGCATTGTTGACGAGGGCATCCAGATGCCCGCAGACGGCGAAAAGCTGATCCACCGCCGCCGCCTGCGTCAGATCCGCGACCCAATCCGCCCCGGCGTCCGCACGATGCGAACTCGTCAGCACCTGCCAGCCGTCCGTCCGCAGACGCGCGGCGATATGCGCCCCAAGACGCGTCGTGCCACCGGTAACCAGTACGCGCCTCATGCCTTCAGCAGTTCTTCGAAGGCCGCCGCCGTGGCCGCCGTCGTGGTGAAGCGGATCGCCCGCCAGCCCGCCGCCCGGGCGCCCGCGCAGTTCGCCTCCACATCGTCGAAGAAGCAGAGTTCGTCCGCCGCCAGGCCGATGCGTTCGCGCAACCGATCGTAGATCGCGCGCTGCGGCTTGTAGAGCCGCTCTTCGCCCGAGATGACCATCGCATCCGCGAGTGCAATGAAATCCGCGAAGACGACGCGGAACCGCCGGGCGAAATCGGAGCACATGTTGGTCAGGATGCCGAGCTTGAAACCGCGTGCCTTGAGGGCCTCCATCCACGCGCGCGTCGCCTCGTTCCGATAGAGGAAACTCGCCTGATCCGCCTCGATGATGCGCGCGCGCGCCGACGGATCAAGCGCAACCCCCGCCTCTGCAAGAATACGGTCGTACATCTCGCCCAGCGTGATGAAGTCGCCGTCCATCTGGCGGCGATACTTGTCAAAGCCCGCCTCGATCGCCGCCCACGGCACCCCCAGCCCGGCGATGATCGGCTTCACCCGCTCGGGCATCGTCGTCGTCGTCATTACGCCACCGAAATCAAAAACCACGCCTTTGATCATACCGCCCCCATCGTCAACATACCCAGGGCATGCCGCACCGCTTTCGCGCGCACCTCGTCGCGAACCCCCGTAAACAAAGCCTTCTCCGTGCGGACGCCCGTCCGGGTTGCGAGACCGAACCAGACGAGTCCGACGGGTTTTTCGGACGTTCCGCCACCCGGCCCCGCAATGCCCGTGACGCTGACGGCGAGATCCGTCTTCAGGAGCCGCCGCACCCCCTCCGCCATCTGCGCGGCGGTTTCATGCGACACGGCGCCCACGGTCGCCAGCGTCTCCTCCGCGACCCCCAGTACCGTGCGCTTGACCGAATTGTCGTAGCTGATGACGCCGCCCCAGTAGACTTCGCTCGACCCCGGCACCGCCGTAATCGCGTGGCCGACGCCGCCGCCCGTACAACTCTCAGCCGTAGCGCAGGTCATCCCGCGCGCCTTGAGCAGTGCAACCAATATCTCCGCCTGTCTCATGAATGGAGACGTGTCGGGAGCCACGACGTCGCTTCCCCCGTCACGCGCGCGACCTTCCGTCGCATCGCTCATCGGAACGATTATGCCTGCGGCGCAAACTGGTCCTTCCCCACGCCGCAGAGCGGACAGACCCAATCGGCGGGAAGATCCTCAAACGCCACGCCGTTGTTCTCGGCGGGATCGTAGACATAGCCGCAGACCTTGCATACGTACTTCATGGTTTAATTTCCTTTCTCGGTTGTAGTTGGCAAATCACGTCATCTCGGGACCCATCTCGTCAGTCGCCTTGACCGTGCCCTCAGGCATTCCGTCATCCAAGCCTCCGTACGATTCCAAGACACGCCTTGGGGCGCGGACACGGACATTATACCACATATTCACCCTGCCCGCGCAAAGGAAAAGGCCGCCCAGCGGGCGGCCCTTTTCTTCGCTTACCGAGACTTCCGTAAGGCGCTGCTTCCTGCAACCCTTACTTCTTGACGATTTTACGGACAGCCTTGTGCGAGCAGAACGTGCGCTCGGTGTAGAGCTTCGCGCGCCAGCTCGGATTCTGCTTCACGAGCTTGATCGCCTGAATCCACGGGCTGTTGAACGGGAAGAGCTTTTCGACGCGCACGCCATAGCTCTCGCGGGAGACCGTGAAGTTGCCCGAGACGTTCTTCCTGCCGTTGTCGATTGCGAGGACCTTGCCCTCGAAATCCTGAATGCGGTACTTGTCGCCTTCCTTGATCCTAATCGAGACGCGGACAATGTCGCCCGTGTGGAAATCAGGGAAGTTCTTCTCCGCCAGCTTGGCCGTCTGCTCGGCATTGATCTTATCGAGGATCTTGATACCCATGATTCACCTCCTTAGGCCTTCTTCTCGGTCTTCTTGGCCTTGGTCGCGTGGTGCGGCTTCAGGTTGGGGTTCTTGGCGCGACGGATGAGCGAAGCCACCGTCTCGGACGCCTTGGCGCCCTTGGAAAGCCAATAATCAACACGAGCGAGATCGAGCTTGAAGTTCTCGTCCTTGATCTGGGTGTCATACCAACCCAGAATTTCGATGAACTTGCCATCGCGCGGCGAACGCGAATCAGCCGCGACAATACGATAGGCCGCATGATTCCTGCAACCCGTGCGACGCATACGAAGTTTAACCATTTTTCTCCTTTCAGCAAACGAAACGGCGCGTAGTATATCACACGGACCGGGGAAAATGCAAGGGGAAATAAGATAAGCAGAATTTACTGGAAATTGTAATATCTCGTGACGCAGTTTAAAAGAAGAAAAAATCATACCCTCGAAGGAAGAAAAAGGGACGCCGACACCATCCCCATGAGGATGGACGAACACCGGCAAAAGCAACACCCACAAAGTCCGCAAATCGGGTCCAATGTAACTTCGCCAAAAACCGGCACGGTACCGGAAGGCAGTTCCTGTGGGCGGAAGGAAGCAGCCCATAAGAAAGGCGCGATAGGCAAAACCTTCCGCAACTCGCCCCGGACGCCTCGACAAAATTTGGACCCAATGGCATCAAAAGCCCATAGACAGCCCATCTCGAACGGCCCGCATCAAGCGGCTCTCGTCGCCGAAGGCTATGGCAGACGGGCTAACGACCAAGCATCCAGTAGCCGAAGCGGGCGACCCACTCCTTGAGGGCGGAGGAGTTTCGAAGGAGCGCATCAGGGGCAGGAATGAAGTCGCCGAAACCGACGGGCTCCTCCGCCGCGCAGTTCATTTCAAAGTCCGTCGGGGCGGGGATCACGTCGAAGCCCGCGCGATCGAACAGCATCTTCGCCCGCAACATGTGCCACGCGCTCGTCACGAGAAAGATGCGCGGCTTCTTTGACGCGAACTGCGTTTTGATGAGCCGCGCCTCTTCCTCCGTGTTTCGCGGCTCCTCGCTGAACCAAATCGCCTCCCTTGGAACGCCAAGGTCAACGAGGAGCGGAACCGCCGCATACTCGCAGCCGCCACCCGTGCAGTATACTTTCAGATCCGAAACGCAGGACTTCTTGGCGTTGTAGAGCCGTGCGCCCTGCCAGACACGATCCGCTCCCGAATACAGTTCCGGTGCATGGCACTCCGCGTGTGCGCCAACACCGCCGCCAAGAACGATGATCGCCTCGGCATCGGACAACCCCTCGATTGAGCCGTGCATCGCGCCGTCCTGCGACCAGTCGCGCTCCAGTCTAACGCCAACAAAGCGAGTCGTGACGTAGCAACTCATAAGCCACAGAAAGGCTGCGGCTATCCCGATAAGCCATTTGCCGATACGAGCCAGCCGTCCGCCGCGCCTACACATCACCCAGCCGACAGCAAAGCCAAGAAATGCAATCCCCAGCGGGCTCGTCACCCACCCGACGATCTTGTTGATGTAGTACATCATTTTAAGACCTACCCGATTTAAACACGAATCCCCAGATCTTGAAGAGGTACTTGAGGTAGATGAGCGTCAGACACGACCAGATGTTGTGAGAACGAAGGGCGCGGAGATCTTCGCGGTTGATTTCGACGTTCGAGCGCCAACCTGCCGTGGAGGCGCCGCCCATGCGCATGACGACAACGCACTCGGGGAGATACGCCGCACGCAGCTTGGCGATGCCAAGGAAACGCAACTCAAGCTCGAAGTCGGAACAGATGCGGTAGTCGAGCGAATACCCGCCAAGTCGCTCGAAACATTCACGGCGAACATAGAACGACGGATGCGGAACCATCGCAGCGAAGCGGAACATCCAAGGGCGCCAATGTTTCGCTGAGCAATATCGCACGGTCGGCGCAGCGCGTAGTGCTTCAACCGTATCGCCAGTCCTCACAAACCGAATGTCGGCATATACCGCCTCAACAGGCGAGGCATGAGGGATGGGGGATGAGGGATGAGATTCGAATGCCGTTGCGATATGCGCTAAAGTGTCATTAGACGCAAGTACATCGTCGGCGTTCAGGATGCCAACGATATCGCCAGTTGCCATTGCAATACCCTTGTTGATCGCATCGTACATACCGCGATCACGCTCCGATAGCCAGCGGAACGTGAAGTCGTTAGTCGTTAGTCGCTGGTTGTTAGACTTGGCAGAGTACTCTTTGATTATCTCCACCGTCCCATCTTTGCTGCCACCATCAACAACGATATATTCTAGATCTACGCCCTGCTGGGACAGAACGCTCTCTACGGCGGTGCGAATTGTCGCCTCGCTGTTATAACAGGCGGTTATAAGTGTTATTTTCATTTGTTACACATCCTCTATGGATTCATCCTAGGTGCCTCGCTTGCCCGCTTTGCCGTCCCCCTTGTATTCCTTCGGTGGGAAGAGCGCGGCAATGGTGACAAGCGTCAAACCAATTGTTAAGATGACTGCACCAAGGGCAAGGGCGATTTTGGTTAGGAGTGACATAGGGTATAGTGGCGAACTTCAGTATCTTGAAGTGCTTGTTTTTGTAACCAATGCGGTCCTGTCCGTAGAAAATGTCATGCTCGCCTGTGCATTTAAGAATGAGCATGACCGGGACAAGCAAGGGGGATAGGACGATGATTGCGATGCCAGAGAGGATGATGTCGAAAAAGCGTTTGAAGAATGTGTACATAGGATTTATGGCTCCATATTTACAGGTGTGTCGATGTTTGGATTTTAGCCACAAAGTTCACATAGTATCTTTGTTTCCTTTGTGTTCTTTGTGGCGGAAAATTCAACATTGAATGAAGCTCTTCAATGTTTCGCGCATGCCGTCTTCGGCACGGATTGGCATTTGAGGCCAGCCGAGGCGCTTCTTGAGTATCGTGTTGTCCACGAAACTGTCCTCCGTCAACTTGCCAAGACGCTCGGTATTCAATGGCAGATGCAGAATGTCACCAATTCGGGCAACAAAGCGCATCAAGCCTTTGGGCAGATGCCACAGCTTTGGTTTGCGTCCGCAAGCCTCGGCCATCAACTCGATAAGGCGATTTGTGGAGAGCGTCTCATCATCCGCAATGGGATAGATGCCGTTCTCGCCAGATTGGCAGAGCGCCTCGACTGCCGCGCAGATGTTGCCAATGGATGTGAATGAGCGCTTGTTCTCAAACGCTGCCAATGGCCAAGGGAAACCTCGGCGAGCGATTCCCCAGAGGAGATTCAGGTTGCCTTTGTTGCCGGGTCCTTGAATCATCGCGGGGCGAAGCACGATGGCTCGTCCGTCGAGGAACTGCTCCGCCGCCAGTTTTGACTTTCCGTATGGCGTATCGGCATCGGCGGCCTTGCTGCTGGAGAAATAGACGAAGCGCGGAACCTTGCCGTTGGAGACATTGAAGATGCGCTCCGTGAGGCCGACGTTGATGTCGAAATAGCTTTGCGGGTCGCTGGCGTTCTTAAGGTCATGCGCCTTGCCGGCCAAATGGACGATTGCGTCAATCTTGGTGAAGTCGATGCCGTCTAGCTCGTCCCATGTGTGGAACGCGCTGTATGGCACATCGTCGCGTTTGGCCTTGGGGACGTCCAAGGCAAGGCATGTGTGGCCTTTATCGACTAGATAACGGCAGAGATTTGTGCCTACGAACCCGTAGGCGCCGGCGATGAGAATTTTCATAAAGATTCTTAACCGTGTAGAACATATAGAAATAAATCCACTGCCCGGAATAAATCAACTTGTGCCACCTGTAAATTCGGCCTTACAACTCTTCGAGCATTTGATGAATGGCATAGAGAGGATAATCTTCTATCTCTTTGCCCGAGTCTTTTTTAGCCATGGACAACCGTATCGCTTTAGGCGGATTGAACCGTTTTACATACGATTGCAACGATTTGGCTTTCAAATTCTCTTCAGCCTTTGCCTCTACAGGATAAATGGACGCTTCATGCTGAAATATAAACTCCACCTCAGCCTTTATATTATCCGGCGACCAGTAATTTGGCGCAATTCCATATGCCGCCAACTCTTCCGCCACGAACTGTTCGGTCAAAGCACCTTTGAAATGGGTAAATATCCCGCTCCCCTCCAGCATAATCTGCTGCGGCAGATTCGTCATCGCACCCAGCAAACCTACGTCATGAGCATACAATTTGAAGGCACCGAATTCCTCATATCCAGCCAATGGCATAAGAGGAGTGGAAACATTCCTGACGATTCTCACCATCCCGGCATCATCCAACCACTCCAAAGCGGCTTCATATTCTCTTGCCCTCGCGCCTTCCCTCAACGCAGTATATATGAATTTCTTGTTCTCTTTCGCAAGCTGGGAAGGTATGGAATTCCACAAAATCCGTATCTTATTGAGCATGGCCCCATCTGCATGTTTGGCAAAATCCTCATCATAAGCCCTTAAGATTCCCTTTTGTTTGCGCCTGACAGCCACGAAATCGGCTTGCTCCTTGAATTCAAGAATCGCCTCCGGCATTCCACCGACAAAATAGTACTTCTTGAGAAGTTCGCAGAAACTATCATGGAACATGTCCAACATCTTCCAGTTTCTCTCCCGAAGCACCTCGCATTTCATTTCCTCGCCAATAGCGAGCAAAAACTCCTCGAAAGTCATAGGCGGCACATCGATAAACTCAACCTTGCCAACCGGGAATGACGCCTTGGCAGCCTCTTTGCCATTCTCTTTCTTCTTCTTGCGGCTTACCGCCAGCCCCAAGAGCGAACCAGCCACAATGACCGCCAAGTCCGGCATGTCTTCGTTAAAGAACTTCAATGCGGTCAAGGCTCTTGGCGACTCTTGAATCTCATCGATAACGAGCAATGTCTTCCCAGGGACTATCTTCTTGCCGGTCTCGATTGAAATCATCTCCGTAACAGTCTTTGGATCAAGATCTGCGTCCTCGAAGCGCTTGCGGACCCGTTCGCTCTTCATCAGATTGACACTAACCGTATCGCCGGGATACCATTTTCTGGCGAACTCCTTTATGAGCCAGGTCTTGCCGACCTGCCTCGCACCCATCAAAATAAGGGGTTTGCGGCGCTCTGACCGATTCCAGCGCTCTATGTCTTTCAATATCATGCGTTCCATGAAGATACTCCTATTTTCACGTGTCGCCGAGTATCCTACCACATTTTAGGAACGAAGTCAATAGATTATTGTCACATCTTAAGAATGAATACATCAAAGACCTACACATTTTACGAACGAACCATGGAGCAATCAATCACGTTTTCTGAATGAATCTTGGACTATCCATCACATTCTCAGAACAACTACATTCTTGAATCCAGCCCTTTGCCCTTCTCGATGTGCTGGAAGTTCGGGAGATAGTCCTTGAGGGTCGCGACAATATCAGCCTTGGTTGCGTCGGGACGCGCAAAGACGCCACGTAAGCTGGCAAAGATTGCCTCCACCTCTTCAATTGGGCGCTTCTTGGAGTTCTTGACCGCGCCAAGGTTGATGAAAGTTGTCTCATCCTTGACGTCCGTGTCGGTGTAGAACTCCTCGAAGGTCTTTTCCCCGGAAGTGTCACTACCGAAAAATTCACAGGGATAGCCGGTGGCAATATCTGACATTGCGGCTTTGGCTTCGGCCGTGCTAGCGCATGGTTTGCAACCAAGGCCCATGTCGTTCAGCATATCCTTGGCGACCACATCGAACGGAATCATGTCTTTCTCCGGGTCAAGCTTGGGATAGACAATATCGCCTGACTCCGCCATCACCGACGCGAAGAGGCAGAGTTCACCAGATTCAACTGGGCTTACGAAGAACCTGCGAATGCCCAGCGGGCAACTCAAAGGCTGCTTCTTTGCGATGCGGTTCAGCCAACCGATTGGCAACGATCCGTTGGAGAACGCGACATTGGCGAAACGCGCCGTCTTGATTGGCAGGCGGTCGGAGTAAGCCATGATGGTCTCTTCCATCAGCTTCTTCGTCGCGCCCATGACATTGACCGGATTTGCCGCCTTGTCTGTGGAAACACAGAAGAATGCCTCCGGCGGATTGTCCAATAGCAAGTCGAGCAGTTTCTTCGCCATGAAGACGTTTGTCTCGCACATCGCCTCAATGGAAAATACATCGCGCTCCGCCCGAACATGCTTTCTTGCCGCGAAGTTGGCAACAATATCGAATGGCCCATGCGCCTTAAAGAAGCGGTCGAAGAGATCGCTCCCAAGGTCAATAGGCTCCGTATTGTACTCTTCTGGCACATTGTAGCCACCGCCAGCCCGCAGTTCACGCGTCAGTTCGGTTAGCGAGTTCTCGTCTATATCGACGACGAACATCGCGCTTGGCTTGAAGCCGCGCAGAGCGTCCTTCACGTAATTGCTGCCGATTGTGCCGGCGCCGCCTATGACAAGCATCCGCTTGCCGTCAATGCGGCGGTGCATCTCATCGGCGCACTTCGCAAAGTCTGCGGTGAGCAGCGACTCGGGGCGCTTGGTCATGTGCTTGCGGACGAATTGTTCTATGTCGAAGTCGATCATGGGAGAATGTTCCTTTCTGAAGATGTTAATATCTATTATCTTTATACTCCGCCAAATCTAATTAAACAAACCACATTTGGCGAACTATAAAAGGATTATAAAGCTATACTTGACCAAATCTCAAATATTTTATACAATACTCGCCAGTTGGAGGATAAGGAAAATGATTGGACGAATAATCGAGACTAAGGAACTCGCCAATGCGCTCGCCTCAGAGCAATCCGAATTTGTGGCGATTTACGGACGCCGCAGAATCGGAAAGACCTTCTTGGTGAACGAAACCGTTGGCGGGCAATATACCTTTCAACATTCCGGTGCAGAAAATGCCAACACACAAGAGCAACTCGACTATTTCAGACAATCTGTTTCCCTTTATGGGAATTGCCGATGCCCGCGTCTTGCCAATTGGCGCGAAGCGTTCTTTGAACTTGAAAAGATGCTTCAGAAGTCCACCGCCACCAAGAAAATAGTCTTCCTCGACGAGGTGCCTTGGATGGACACTCCGAAATCTGGATTCATTTCCGCATTCGAACATTTCTGGAATGGATGGGCATCTCTGCGCAAGGATATTCTGCTCATTATCTGCGGCTCTGCCACATCCTGGATGGTCAACGAGATTCTCTACAATCGCGGCGGACTTCACAACCGCGTCACGCGACCCATTCCAATGGCGCCATTCACGCTGAAGGAATGTGAAGAATATTCCAAATGGAAACGACTTCCGTTTGACAGGCGCCAGATTGCCGAATGCTACATGGCTATCGGCGGCGTAGCATACTACTGGAGTCTTCTTGCCGCCAACCTCAGCGTTGCGCAGAACATGGATCGGCTCTTCTTTGCGAAGGATGCCAAACTCTCCAATGAATTTCACCGCCTTTTCGCCTCCCTGTTCAGAAAATCAAAGGTGCATATTAATGTGGTAACACATCTGGCATCAAAGCGGCAGGGGCTGACACTTGCAGAAATCAAGGCAAAAACCGGCGTCGCCGGCGGTTCCATGACAAAAGTGCTACGAGAGCTCAAAGATTGCGGCTTTATCAGAACCAACCCAATAATGGGCAACAAGAAGAAAGATGCAATATACCAACTCATAGACAACTTCACACTATTTCATTTCAAGTTCCTTCAAAACCGTCCTGTTGACGAAGAGCATTTCTGGGAACTTTCATACGAAAAACCGTTGGTCAATACCTGGCGGGGACTATCCTTTGAACGGTTATGCTTCTGGCACATCCCGCAAATAAAAGAGGCTCTCGGAATATCAGGAATACTCGCAAGCGTTTACTCCTGGCGCAAGAAATCCACCGTCCCCGGAGATGAAGACGCGCAGATTGATATGCTCATAGACCGCAGTGACCGCATCATCAACATTTGCGAAATGAAGTTTTCTTCAAATGAATATGCCATGACGCAAGAGGAACATGACAAGCTGATCCGCCGAATTGAACTATTCCGCGAAACAACCAAGGCGAAGAAAGGTCTCTTGCCAACACTCATCACAAGTTGCGGGATGAAGAGAAATTCGCACAGTGGAATTATTCGCGCCGATGTAACCCTTGACGATCTCTTCAAAAGCTAACATCTCTGCTACTCCGCCCCTCTGCTTCTCTGCGTTAAAAATCCAAGCCTCGGCAGAATGAACTCAAAGATCTTGAAGAGATACTTGGGCAGAAGCATCGGAAAGCAGCAGAAGTAGCCATTCTCTCTGTTGCCACGAACAATCTCTTTGTTAAGTGTCTTGAAGCTCTTCCATCCCCGCGTCGATTTACCGCCCATGCGCATTCGAACAACGCATTCGTTCAAGTAGCGGGTCTGGACTTCTGCCTTGCGCAGATAGCGAATCAGCAATTCATAGTCGGCGGCAATGTCGTAGCCAAGTTTATAGAGCCCCAGCTTGTCAAACAACTCGCGCCTTATGTACACACTTGGATGTGGAGGCATCTTGCCCCATTGGAGCATCCAAGGCTTCCAGCGTTTGGCCGAGTAGTAACGGCTGGTGGTTTTCAGATCGTCCTTCACGAAGCGGATGTCCGCATAAAGCGCGTCTATTTCAGGTGTGAAAGCAGAGGCGATATGCGCGAGAGTATCTGGGGATTCAAATATGTCATCGGCATTCAAGGTTCCAACGATGTCGCCAGTTGCCATCTTGATGCCCTTGTTAATGGCATCATACATCCCTTGGTCTGGCTCGGAGATATATTTGAACCATGTAGAACAGATAGGTCGTGTAAAATATTTCCCTATGATATCAACGGTATCGTCTTTAGATCCACCGTCAACAACAATATATTCGACATCTACGCCCTTCTGAGAAAGGACGCTCTCTATGGCAGTGCGTATTGTCGCCTCGCTGTTATAGCAAGCGGTTATAAGGGTAATTTTTATTTGTTACACATCCTCGTACGGATTAATCCAAGTGCCGGTCTTATCCACTTTGCCATCCTCGCCCGGACATTGCAAAGCAGGTCAAACTTTCCGTGCGATATCTACGAAGGCTTCAATTGCGGTTTTGAGCAGACGGGTTCGTTCTTCGGGGGTTCCGTCACGATAGCCGCGAAGGTAGGTGAGGCGTCCGCCGTAATCGTTGCCATCGCCCCAGACCGGAGCGCCGTCGGTAGTTATGACGCGCTTGCCACGTTCAAGGGCTTCGGCGATGACGCGGCCAAAGTTTTCGGAGAGCGTTGGGAGGATCAGGATGTCGCACCAAGACCAGACTTTCTCAAGCTCGTCGCCGGAAGCGTTGCTGACGACTTTCATCTCCATGTTCAACCATCCGGAACAGTCGGAACGTGGAGATTCCTGCATCTGCCTAACGGCTGTTTCGAGATATTCAAGGCCTTTCAGAGGATGTCGGCGCCCGAGATACAACAAATGCAACGAACGTCCTTTTTCATATGTTTTGCGCGTTTCGTAGTTTAAGTTGAAGAACCGCTTAAGTTCCGTGGTTTTGATTGCTTTTACCTTTGACTCATAAACGCGAATCCAACTCACCTCCGCATCACAAGTAGCCAGCAATATATCCGCCCTCCTCAGCATTCGATGTTCAAACGGTGCGACAAGGCGCTTCTTCCAACCATGATAGGCCAATCGTACGGGATCATAGCTGCCGGCGGGTCTTATAATGAGCTTCGCTCCAATCAACTTGGCTTTTTTTGCAGCTTTCCACAATACGGGCTGCCACGCCCCATGAATAACGACCTGATCCACACCGCCTGTGATCGCGCCTATATCATTCGTCAATTGCGAATCATCACCTTTCGCCCGTTCCTCATCTACAAATTGCCGGGCCGTATTCGCCATGCCGTTCCATGTTTCCAATCCAGCACAAAAATGTATTATTCTCATGACCTTATCTTGCACTTTCCTGTAAAGCCCTTCCCAATGATGATTGGGATGAGGAATATCCAATGCGACGCAAAAATCCAAGGTTCCGACATGCCCCATCCAATGACAAGGTGCAAGGTCACATCAACAGAGAAAAATGCAAAAAGGTTTCCAAGCCGAATGTGCGAATCGCGCAAAGCGGGACTATAGATGCGGCAAAGAAATATAGTGATTTTTCTGCGGAAATGTGATATACTGT
>JBJEWD010000027.1:0-53527 GCA_051884875.1 Kiritimatiellia bacterium | reverse complement strand
CAAGCACGTTTCCTATGCGGCCGACTCACAATAATTCGTCGCCGGAGCAATAGAACCCCAACGAGAAGCTGCCCAAATCATATCATTTCCCCGTCTAAAGACCAACATGGCCGGGGTCGATAATCAGGTTGGTGGATTTATTTGTCTAAACGGGGAACGCCATTCGCCCGACGGGCGTCGAGAACGAATGGGCCGCACGGGATGGACGTCCCGCGCGCCCCGACGGCGACGGGGACTCGGCGGACAAGCGCCGTCACGCACCCGGAGAGATTATCCATCGTCGCCTGTCTGCCTAAAGGCTCGACAACTGTCAGGATGCGCGCCCGTCAGGTCCTTCCGGCCGCCGGACGATATTTGACACTCACGACAAAGGCCCGCCCTTAGCGCCACACGGGAATGAAGAAAAGATCGACCTTCGTGCCCGTCCGGGGATCGGTCTCGCAACGGAAGAAACGCCAGAGGAAGGAGGTCTTCGAATAACCGTTGGTCTTGCTGTCGTACGTGAAGCCGGGGAAGGCATCGATCGTCACATTACCGTTCTTCTCCTCGCGCTCCCAGAGTTTCCAGAGGACGCGGGTTCGCGTATGCGAGGTCCCCTTCTGAGCATTGGACTCATGCTCATGATGGAAGAGGCCGCACAGTGCCATCGTTTCCGAATCAAGGATTTCATTCGTGCGCTGACGCGTCCGCTTGTCATACGTCACGCGACGATTGGACTCGTTGTTGAAGAAGATACGATTGCCCTGCTTGGAATGGTACGAAAGTTCATACTCCTTCTCTCGGGTATATCCATACACCGACTGGTCATGATCCGAACCAAGCAGCACCGAACCCTTGATACTGGAATTGACATCCACGCATGCAACATGATTCGTCCAGGCCCACACTGTCTTGTCCTGCCTGTTCGTCCAGCACATCACCTCACACTTAAATGTAATGTCGTCGGGAATCGTCTTGGCATCAAGCCGCGCGAGATCCTGGTCGAACGAAACGTCCTTCTCGCGGTTGAAGAATGGGAAGAACCAGCCGCCGGTCTTCGAACCAGAGCGCGTGCCCACGAGCGGTGTCGCCCACCAGGTGTTGGTATGAGAACCACGCGTATTGCGTCCGTAGAGAACCGACGTGAAGTCCCCGTTCTTCCCGTTGTAGTAGTAAAGCGGCAAGAGGTAATCATGCTCAATTTTGCCCTGGGCGTCCGTCCCGTGTCCATACAACAGCAACGCGCTCATTTTGCTGGCGCCGCTGTCGTACTTCGTGACGCCGGAGAACAACGGCGCAATCACATAGGTATCGGACTTCTTGACCTGGTCTCTCGTGTGCGCATACGGCACCGACACGAAGGACTCCTTGTCGGTGTAGAAGAGCGGAAAAACCCAGCTCGAATCCTTGGTCTTCCCGCCCAACAGCGTAGCGAAGTTGCCCTCGCTGTTCTCGTAGTAGAACGGAAACACCCAGCTCGAACACTTGCCGCCCCTGCCGCCCCAGGTCGCACCGCCGAGCCCGAGGAGGATCTTCGTCTCGCGCGAACCGTCCGCCCTCGTCTTGCCGCCCGAGAGGAGAAGCGGAGCGGCCCAACTTTCAAGGCTGCCGTCGCTATTATTCTGCTGACACCACGCGAGCGAGAAGAGCGACTTCTCGTCGCAGTACCAAAGCGGGAAGCACCACTGCGAGGTCTTGCTATATCCGTAGAGCGGTGTGATGAACGTGCCGTCGTTATCCTTGAAGTAGAGCGGCACGCACCAGGAGGCGGCATAGCCATTGTCGTCAGACATATAGCCCGCGATATTCAGCAGAAAGCCGTTCTTGCTAACTCCGTCGCGATAGACTCCGCCCGAGAGCAAGAGCGGAATCATCCACCGATCAAGCCGGCCTTGAGCGTCGGTGTGATGATACCAGAGCGGCGAGGCGAAGCTGTGTGTGTCCCTGTACCAGCCGGGAAGGCCCCAGGCGGCCTTTTCGGTCTGCCCGTAAAGCGGGGTCACGAACGTGCCGACGTTGTTCGCGTAGTAGAACGGCACGCACCATGATTCGCAGAGGTCCTTATCCTTATTCACATTACGTCCGCCCAGTCCAAACAGGTAACGTTCCTTCCAGATTGTGCCCTCCTGCCAGGCGGCGGACAGCGCCAGTGGCGAGACCCACGACTGAATCTCACCCTGCGCATTCCACGTATAATGGTACGGTAGAGAAGTGAAGCTCCTGTTATCCTTGTGCCAAAGCGGAAAGCACCAGGTCGATGTCGTCTCGCCGTCAGCATTCATCGTACGGCCACCCAAGCCCATGAAATAGTAATCCGAATAACAATAACCCTCCTTCACGTGCGAATAGGGAATGGAGTAGAAGCTACCGGGTGTCTTGGCGTATATCGGCAGTAGCCAATGGTCGGTGGTGTTGCCGCGGCGATTGTATCCAACCAGTCCGCAACCAGCCCAGAAGGTCGTTGCATTCTCGCGTCGGTGATAATAGTAAAGGGGAAACACGCTATGCGACTTATTCGGCCCCTCCAGGTTCCACCAAAGAACGGGAAAGACCGTGCCACTGCCGAAGTCGTATTCCGTCGCCAGCGGAAGAATGGCGAAACCCTCATTGGTGAACCACAGTTCCGGGAAAACGGTAAACAGATGGCGATCCCTGACAATCGGGAAGAATCGCCATTCGTCCGCATCCTTGAAATGTCCGAGCGGCCAGACGACGTCCAGCGCGCCGTCCTCGTAGCTCACGAGCGGCCACAAGTTGACGCGGTTCTCGTCGGCCCTTCCCGCAAACGGCAGATTGGCCGCCGCCATCATCGACAGAAACAACAGTTTCTTCATTTTCTCGCCTCCTTTATATCGTCTCGTTGTTGTACCAGGCGTTCAGCCGGGCATTGAATTCCAGGCGCGTCAATTGCGACCACTCCCGGACCCGATCCGTGAGGTCCTCGACGTGCATCACGACCTTCCGGCGCGGAATGAACGGCGCGACGAAGAACCAGAGCAACACGCTCTTGACGAAAGTGGGCACGAAGGCGGGCGAGTCCGTGCGGCCCTTGCGCGACCAGATCGAGCCCCAGAGGCCCGTCGTGCGCACGCCGATCACGCGCACGTTCGCCGGCAGTTCCCGGCAGATATTGTAGGCGAGCTGGCGCGTCCCGATGTTCTCGCGGTTCTCGGTGTAGATGTGCCCGGACGGATAGAAAATGACGTTCCCGCCCGCCGCGAGGGTGTCCGTCACGATGCCGCCGAGGCCGCGCGCAATCGTGGCGCCCGTCGCCGAACGGTGCTTGCGCAAGTCGGGCACCGCGACGGCTTCAAGCGTGCGCAGGACGGCCGGCGCGACGATGCCCGCGCGGAAGAACGACTCGTCGCACAGCGGACGGAGCGGCGTGCGCCAGAACTCCGCGCCCACGAGCATCGGATCGACCATCGCCGGATGGTTGGGGAGCACCAGCCACGGCGTCTGCGCCGGTTTGCGCGCGACCAGTTCCGCCAGCCCGTCGACCGCGACCGCGTACCGGCGTCGGAAAATCCAGCGGCCGGTGCAGAGCAGCACGTCCCGGTAGTGGAAGACGAACAGGAATGGCGAGGCCAGCATTCCCGCCGCCAGCAGCAGGAAGAACGCGCGCGGGCCGCACAGCCAGCTCAGGAGCGTATACACGAGCGAGGCGACGAACATGAACAGGAACGACACCTGGTTGAAATAGGCAAGCATCGTGTTGAGCCGCGGCCCCTTCACGACCTTCTGGATTTCCGCATCGAGCGGCAGCTTGAAGAAGCCGAGGTCGAACGCCAGCGCGACGAGCACGCATCCGGCGAGAAGCGCGTTCGCGGTGACGAAGAAAAGCGCCGCGAGCAGCGCGGCGGCGAGCCATCCCGTCAGCAGCGTCGCACCGAGCAGATAACGCCGGCGGTCCACGAAGCCCGCCAGGACCTGTCCGGCCACGATGCCGACGGCGGCGAGGGCGAGCAGCGCGCCCGTGTGCAGGGAATCGAGCCCCAGCACCTGCCGGCCGTAGGCGACGAGGCCGATCTGCAGCATGGCCGCCGTCCACCAGAAGACGCAGAGGGTGAGGATGACGGCGTTGAGTCCGCGATAGCGCCGGGCCATGCGCGAGGCGCGCGCGAGGTACCGCAGCGGATTGACGGCGTGGATCTCGCGGCTCTTCGTCTCGTCCGCCCGGATCGTGCAGCTGAAGACCAGCCCCAGCAGCGCGAAGCCGAGGAGCGCAGCCGCCCAGACCCAAGGTCCGAAACGCTCGGCGGCGACGGACGCGGCGATCGTGCCCGCGAGCACGGCCGCGAAGGCCACGCCCTCCATGCCGCCCATGCCCGTCGAAATGCGCGCAACGCCGCCGACGTCGCGCACCAGCGCGTATTTCGCGGGCGAGTAGAGCGAACTCTGCACGCCCATCAGCAGAATCGACAGCACGACGAGTGCCGTCGACTCGCAGAAGAACCCCGCGGCGCCCACGGCCACGATCGGCAGTTCCGCGAGCTTGGCCAGGCGCAGGATCCGCTTCTTCTCGAAAACGACCGTCAGCCGGTCGGCGAGCGGCGAGAAGAGAATGTAGGGCAGAACGAGCGCCGCGCCCGTCGCGCCCATGAAGACGGCGTGCAGTTTCTCGTCCCCGAGCCAGGCGAGGACGACGAAACTCGCCAGCATCTTCAGGAAGTTGTCGTTGACGACGCCGAAGAAATTGGTCAGAAACAACGGCGCGAAAGAACGGTTATTCATGGCCCAGCTCCTTGAAGACCCGCGCACAGATAAACTGGCCGACTTGTTCGCGCCAGTGGGAGTCGGTCGTGTTCTTCGGACGGAAAGACTGCCGCCAGCGCTTGTCCGCGAGCGCCCAGACGGCGACCTGCGACCAGATCGACGATGTCCAAAGCGCGATTTCCGCGGGATCTTCGACCGCCATCGCGATCAGCTGCCAGAGGGCGGAATAGACCGGCGCGCCGAAGTCGCGCTTGAACTCCTCGTGGAACTTCGTCGGCCGGGCCACTTCATGGCGAAACAGCCCGCAGCAGAGCTTCTGCGCCCGGGCGGTGGGAATCGCCATCACCAGAAAATCGCCCACCCATTTGCGGACGGCCGCGCGCCACGATGCCGCGTCCCGGACCGTTTCGGCCACCTTCGTCATCGGCTCCTCCAGCTCGCCGAACAGGCGGCGCGCGACCAGACGATACAGCCTTTCCTTGGTCTCGAAGTAGCGGTTGGCAAGCGCGGCGTTCACGCCCGCCCGGCGGCAGATCTCCCGCGTCGAGGCCCGGTCGAAGCCCTTCTCGGCGAACTCCACTTCCGCCGCGGCGAGAATCGCCTCCCGCGTCTCCTGCCCGTCTATCCTTTCCCTGCGCATGATTCAACCTCCTTGTTTCGTAATCACGCGCATACTTTATCATATCCGGGGCGTTCGTGTCAACAGCCGCTTACGTTATTTCCTCTTTCCCAAACCGCCGGGCCGTGTCCACGGCAAAGAAAAGAAAACAGGGGATGCGCCAAACCGCATCCCCTGCCTTTCCAGATGTGTCAGGGAGACCTTACATCTCGCTCAGCTTCTTCAGGAGCTGGTAGTTCTCCTTGAAGCCGTCCTCAGACTTCTGGAGCATCGCCATCGCCTTCTCCTCGCCGACCTTCTTGATCAGCTGGCGGAAACGGTTCTCGCCCAGTTCCTTCGACACGGCGTTCTTCGCGAACGACACGGTCGCGGACTTGTCGGCGGAATCGAGCGTGAGCTTCTTCGCCGGCGCATCCGGATTGTAGCGCCAGAGCGGGAAGTGCACGGACTCGACGGCCGCCTTCTGGTGGGCGGGCCCCGTCTTCGTGAGGAGACCCTGCTCGATGCAGTGCGCGTAGGCGATGATCAGCGCCGGGCCGTTGTAGTTCTCGGCCTCGTTGAAGGCCTTGACCGTGGCGGCCGGGTTCGTGCCCATCGACACGTACGCGATGTAGACGTTCTTGTACTGCATCTGCATGAGGCCGAGGTTCTTCTTGGCCTGCTGCTTGCCGGCGGCGGCGAATTTCGCAATCGCGCCGATCGGGGTCGCCTTCGACGCCTGACCGCCCGTGTTGGAGTACACCTCGGTATCCATGACGAGGATCTTGACGTTCTTGCCGGAGGCGAGGACGTGGTCGAGACCGCCGTAGCCGATGTCGTAGGCCCAGCCGTCGCCGCCGAGGATCCAGACGGACTTGCGCACGAGGTTGTCCGCCACCGCGAGGAGCTGCCGGCAGGTCGAGCAGCCCGCCTCGATGCCGGGCTTGAGCTGTTCCTTCAGGGTCGCAACGAGCTTGCGCACCGCTTCGACACCCTGGCCCTTCGCATCAAACTGGTCGGTCGCCTTGATCGCCGCGCAGGTCGCCTTGAGCTCGGCCGACGCCTTCTCGCTCGCCTCGACCTTGCCGAGGAGCTCGAGCGCAAAGCCCTGGAGCTTGTCAGCGGAGACGCGCATACCGTAGCCGAACTGGGCGTTGTCCTCGAACAGCGAGTTCGACCACGCCGGGCCACGACCGTCCTTACGCTGGCAGTACGGCGTGGTCGGAAGGTTGCCACCGTAGATGGACGAGCAGCCCGTGGCGTTCGCGATGAGGAGGCGATCGCCACAGATCTGGGTGAGGAGCTTGACGTAAGGCGTTTCACCGCAGCCCGCGCACGCACCGGAGAACTCGAACAGCGGACGCTTGAGCTGGCTGTCGAGGAGCTTCGTGGTGTCGAGAAGCGCCGTATCGACCTCGGGGAGGTCGAGGAAGAACTTCCAGTTCTCGGCCTCGGTCTTGCGGAGCGGAATCTGCTCGACCATCTTGAGCGCGCCCTTGGCCTTCATCGGGCACTGGACGACGCAGAGCTCGCAGCCCATGCAGTCCTCCGGCGCGACCTGGACCGTCACCTTCTCGCCGAACTTCGCGGTGAGCTTGCCGGCATCGGTCGACTTGAAGGTCTCCGGTGCACCCGCGAGCGCGGCGGCAGGATAGACTTTCATGCGGATCGCCGCATGCGAGCAGATCGCCACGCAGTTGCCGCACTGGATACAGGCGGACGGATCCCACTGCGGGATGAACGCCGCCACGTTGCGCTTCTCCCAGCGCGTCGTCGCGGTCGGCCACGTGCCGTCGTCGGGGATCTCGGAAACCTTGAGATCGTTGCCCTTCTGCGCGATCATTTTCGCGGTGACGTTCCGGACGAAGGCGGGGGCCTCGGCGGAGACCGCCGCCGGCATCTTGGCCTTGCCCGCAGGCGTGGCCGGATACGTGACCTCCTCAATGGCGGCGGACGCGGCCTCGATGCACTTCCAGTTCATCTCGACGACGTCCTGACCCTTCTTGGCGTACGCCTTCTCGGCGTAGTCCTTAAGGACCTGGATCGGATCGAGCACCGTGCCGTCGGCCTTCTTGAGCGTAATGCCCGAGAGTTTGAAGAACGCGGTCTGGAGGACGGTGTTGGTGCGCGTGCCCATGCCGTTCTCGCGGGCGATCTTCGCCGCGTCGATCACGTAGAAGCGGATCTTCTTGTCGATGATGGCCTGCTCGACCTCGTCGGGCATGTGCGTCCAGACCTCGGCCGCCGTGTAGGGCGAGGCAAGGAGGAAGACCGAGCCCGGCTTCGCGGCCTTGAGCATGTCGTACTTCTCGAGATACGGGAAGCAGTGGCACGCCGTAAAGTCGGCCGTGTTGATGAAGTAGGGGCTCCGGATCATATCGGAACCGAAGCGGAGGTGCGAGATCGTCACGCCGCCGGACTTCTTGGAGTCGTACTCGAAGTAGCCCTGCGCATAGTTCTCGGTGTAGTTGCCGATGATCTTGATCGAGTTCTTGTTCGCGCCGACCGTGCCGTCCGCGCCCAGACCCCAGAACATGCACTCCTTGCGGTCGCCCTTCGGCACGACGAAGCTCTCGTCGCCGAGGATGTACTGGTGGTCGTTGATGTCATCGACGATGCCGACCACGTAGCGATCCTTCGGTTCCGCCGCCGCCATATTCGCGTAGATGTTCGCGCACATCTGCGGCGTGAAGTCCTTCGAGCCGATACCGTAGCGGCCGGCGAGGATCTTCGGATAGGCGTACTTGATGAGACCCTTCTGCTTGGCCTGGCCAATCGCCGCGCACGCGTCGAGGTAAAGCGGGTCGCCGATGGCGCCGGGCTCTTTCGTGCGGTCGAGGACGGTGATGACCTTGACGGTCTCAGGGATCGCCGCGACGAAGTCCTTCATCGAGAACGGACGGTAGAGGTGGACCTTGACGAGACCGACCTTCTTGCCTTCCTTGACGAGCGCATCGACGGTCTCGTGGAGCGTATCGCAGCCCGAACCCATCGCAATGGCGACGTACTCGGCATCCGGCGCGCCGACGTAGTCGTAGAGCTTGTACGCGCGGCCCGTGAGCTTGGCGAGCTTGTCCATGTACTTCTGGACGATCGCGGGCGTCGCCTCGTAGTACTTCTCGCAGGTCTCGCGGCCCTGGAAGTTGATGTCGGGGTTCTGCGCCGTGCCGCGCATGGTCGGGTGCTCCGGATCGAGCGCGCGCTTGCGGAAGTCCTCGACGAACCGATCGTCGATCATCTCGCGAATGACCTCGGTCGGTATCTCCTCGATCTTCTGGACCTCGTGGGAGGTGCGGAAGCCGTCGAAGAAGTGGAGGAACGGCACCTTCGCCTCAAGCGTGGACGCATGGGCGATCATCGCCATATCATGGGCTTCCTGCACGCTGTTCGAGCAAAGCATCGCGAAACCGGTCTGGCGGCAGGCCATGACGTCGCCTTGGTCGCCGAAGATGCAGAGGCCCTGGCAGGCGAGCGAACGCGCCGACACGTGAAAGACCGACGGCGTCATCTCGCCCGCGATCTTGTACATGTTCGGAATCATCAGGAGAAGCCCCTGCGACGCCGTGAAGGTCGTCGTCAGCGAGCCGGTCGTGAGCGCGCCGTGAACGGCGCCGGCGGCGCCGCCTTCGGACTCCATCTCGACGACGCTCGGAATCGAACCCCAGATGTTCGTCTTGCACATGGACGCGAGTTCGTCGCACGTCTCGGCCATCGGCGAGGACGGCGTAATCGGGTAGATCGCGGCCACTTCGGAGCACGCGAAAGCGATTTGGGCTGCGGCGGTATTGCCGTCAACCATGATCTTCTTTGCCATTACCATTTTCCTTATGTTGGTGAACACTTGTTCGGCGAAGCCGATAACACTTAATATATCACAAAAGCGGCAAAATGTGAAGGGTCTGGACACGCTGGATTATTCCCGAGAAATTGTATGTGGCATACAATTCACGCCCGCCGACCATCGCATCGGAGCGAGCGCCCTGACGATGGGTGGCGGCATGAGAAAGGAAACAACCATGGGTCAAATGAGGATAGCCGACCGGAACCGCATCGAGTTCCCGGTCTCCCCCGGATGACCCCTGCCGAAGATCGCGGCAGAACTAGGCCGAAGCCCGTCAACAATCAGGGACAAGCTGCCCGGGCACCGTCCCGACGGCGACAGGGGGCACGGATGCACGGACAGGCCCTGCGCCCGCTTCGACGACTGCCGGCGCAAGACGTTCTCCGCGCATAGGGACGTCCTGCGGAAGGACCAGATCGGTGCCTCGAGTCCTGCCCTGACTTCCGCGAGGCGTCCTGCGGCCTCCCTGCCAGGCCGCCGTCCGTTACGAGCATTCCGAAGGAGCGGCCAAGCGAACTGCATATCGCCATGACGGGCGACGCCATGGACGGCGCGGCTTTGATGGTCTAGACCGGCATGGCGGAAGCGGGTGAAGCGTTCGCTTCCCTCCGTCGCATTACAGACGGGCGAAATCCATGTACACCATCCTGTAGTCCTCCGAGTTGTAGATGTACTCGTTTCCGTGCGGGGGCGAGGCGCGGACGATCTTCCCCTCCCTTGCGGCGACGAGGCTCGTGAAGGGCAGTTCTTTCCATCCATCCCCGGAGAGGGGGCGCGTCGAGAACGTCACGGCGTAGTCTTCACGCCGGACGTGCAGTGTCCCGCGAAAATTGCAATGCGCATACATGACCTCGCCGTCGAAGATAAGGAGGTTGAGTTTGTTGCCCTTCGACAGTTCCGCGACGGCGGCGGCCAGCACGTCGAACCGTTCCCCACCGTCCAACGCACGGCCGAGGCGTATCTGCTCGCGGTCGATCAGGCTGACGAAGTGCAGGAGGACGCGCTCGGAGTCCGTATCGCCATACTGGACGCCCGCATAGGCGTTGAGGTCCGCGCCGTTGAAGATCGTGCCGTTGTGCGCGAGCGTCCAGACGCGGCCCCGGTTGTCCGTTGCCGTGAACGGATGGCAATTGGCGTTGTCCAGCTCACCGACGGTGGCAAAGCGTATGTGCGCGAGAATCGTCCGCGCTTCAACCGGCTCGGCGAGAAGCCGCCTGAGGCACGCGCTCTCAGTTGCCTTGACGGCCTCCCTTTCGACGTACGGCGCGGCGCCATCCGGGAAGCGTGCCAGGCCCCACCCGTGCGGATGCGCCTCCGCATGGGAATAGAATTCGCGCAAGAGGCCGTCGACCCGACGCTTCCTTTTCGCGGTCGTGCCCAACAGCTCACACATGGCAGTCCTCCCTGCGGGCATACCGCTTCTCCGGGCAATAGACCTTCTCCGCCTCGAAGGCGAGGATGCGCTGCACGGCGACCGGCCATCCGGCCGAGGCGGCAAAGAACTCGTCCATCCGTGCCAGCAGCTCGCCGACGGCA
Source organism: Kiritimatiellia bacterium (assembly GCA_051884875.1). GTDB lineage: Bacteria > Verrucomicrobiota > Kiritimatiellia > RFP12 > UBA1067 > UBA1067. The sequence goes on along the minus strand of JBJEWD010000027.1, from coordinate 42,857 downwards.
GACCAGTCAAAGTCGAGCCGCGCTGCCGCCTTGAACCACCCCACCGACTCCGCCTGCTTCGCCGCCGACAGCGTCTCACGCTCCTGCGCCGCGCACCAGAGCAAGAACAAGTGCACGAACTCGACGTCCCGCGCATCGACGAGCCCGCCCGTCAGGGGATTCAAGTCCACGCACCGAATCTCGATGTGGTCGATGCCCCGCTCCGCGAGCGTGAGCAGGTTGTTCATCCCCCGCGGCTTGAGGCGCACGGGATAGTAGAGCTCGCTCGGCGCGGCGAGAAGGCCGTCCTGCACATACCGGGCGATGCTCTTCGCGTAGGCTTTTACGCTGGAAAAGTCGAGGATCGGCACGAACCGGTTCCAGTAGCCCTGCTCCGAGCAGCGTACGCTCGCATACGGTCCCGCCGGACTGGCTGCGGTGAGCGCAACGATCGCCCAACCCCATTTCACGCATTGCGCCGCGACGTGCAGGTAGAGTTCGTCTCGTCCGACTCCTGCGGCCGTGACAAGGCGCTCGCCGAAGGAGAAGTTGACGTGGATGCCGCAATACGCCATCAGCCGCTTGCCGTACTTCCCGGCCAGGTAGTCGCGGTATGCGCTTTTGCCGGCCAGTGGACCCGTGAAGCGGGCGGGGACGATTTCCGTTTCGTCCGCTATCGGCGGAGGGTTCGAGTTCGTCCAGAGCCGCTCGCCGTCCTGCGCGATGCGCGTGCGCAGCGTCGCGTCGATTTCGGCGAGTTCGGCCACGGCCTCTTCGGCGGACGGGTGAACTCCCGTGTTGATCTCGGTCTGGTTCTCGCAGAAGTCGCGCACGATGCGCGGATGGTCCGCCGGGAACGGATGGGGCGTCTGCGCCATCCGCCCGTCGGCGGTCACGCGCAGCGCCTCGCGCTCAAGGCCGAAACTGCCCTCCAATGCATAGGGGCGAATCGTCGGATCGCGGATGTCAAGCATGGCACACCTCGCTTGGCGGTTCGAACATTTGGCCTTGATTCATATTCTGTTGTCCCAGTTCTTGAACACGACTTCCTGTCCATTGGCGCGGATGGCGGCATAGACCTCGGATGCGGGTCGGCGGTCGGAAAGCGCGAACTGGGCGACGTCGCTCCGCCGTTCGCCTGCCAGTAGGGCATACCCGCCGGGGGTCGTCCGGGACCCTGCGCTCATGTTGTCGGCGGCGGTCTGCACGATACGGTCGCGGAACGCGGGCGGTTCGCGGGTCGAGACGGTCATGCAGCATTGCGGGAACACGATGCGGAAGGCGAGCATCATCAGCTCAAGGTCGCGCTCGTCCACCTCGCACGGCGGGACGAATCCGCCATCCACGCGGCAGAGACGCGGAAACGCGAACTGCGCTTTCGCCTGGTAGCATTCGCGCATCAGGTAGAGGGCGTGGGCGGCGAGAGATGCCGCCTCGCGCCGCCAGGGACCCAATCCCAGCAGAAACGCGCAGCCAAGCATGCGGAACCCCGCACGCCCGGCGCGAAGCTGGGTGCCGAGTCGAAAGTCGTAGTCCGCCTTCGGCCCCGCCGGATGCATTTCGCGGTAGAGCTTGCGGTCGTATGTCTCCTGAAAGCAGGTCAGCCCCTCGTAGCCGGCGGCGAAGAGTTCACGGTAGCCGTCCTCCGTCTGCGAGGCGACTTCCAGCGAGAGGTTCGAGAACATTGGCTTGAGCAGGCACCCGACTTCCGCGAGATGCCGGACGGTGTTGACGCGCGGGTCGCCACCCGCCACGACCAGCAGCGAATCGATCCCCGTCTGCTTTATCGCCTCGGCCTCGGCGCCGATCTCTTCGAGGGTGAGATTTCGACGTGGCGTGCCCTTGTGCTGTATGCGGAAATCGCAGTATCGGCACGAGTTGACGCACGTATTGCCGATGTAGAGCGGCGCGTACACGCTCACGGTCCTGCCGTAGTACCGCCGACGCGCGATCTGCGCCGCTTCGCGCATCGCGTCCATGAATGGATAGGCCGCCGGACTGATGAGGTTTAGCAGGTCGAACCAGTCGTGGCGTGCCCTGCCGAGAGTCGCCCCCACCATCCCCGGCGTCACGCCGGAGATGTAGTCGTTAACCTCGGCCTCGGAATATTTGAGCAGCGGGAACACGGCGGCGGTTTACTTGAAGATGTCCATTGGGCTGGTGGCGGAGGCCGTGGCGCGCGGGGCGGGCGGATGCGCCTCGACGGCGCGTTCCGCTGCGCGGACGGCGAGTTTGAACGCCTCGGCCATCTTCACGGGATCGCCCGCCGCCGCAACCTCCGTATTGGCGAGAACGGCGTCTGCACCCATCTCAGCCCCCCGACACGATGCGGTACGCATTCAGTTCGGCGCCATCCTCCAGCGGCGTCACGGCAAGCGCTGTCGCGTCCAGGATCTCGCCCTTGTACTCCACGACGGCGTTGGCGGCGCCGCCCCTGCTCGCCAGAAACGCCGCCACCGTGGTCGCCGACGTCTCTTCTTCGTTTCCCTGATACCTTATTTTCATTTTCTTGCTGCTCCTTTTGAGATTCCCTGATGATTTCGACAAGGCTTGCCTCGGACAGCATATCCCGCCTGCACGGCAAGCTCCCGGTCATCGTCGAAGTTCGCGCCCGGCGTGGTGAGCAGAGGCCCCGCGATGCCGGCGGACATCCCCACGTAGATGCACTTCGCCGCCGTCTCATCGCTCATGTCGCGCCGTCCGCCCGCGAAACGCAGCGGCGTCGAAGGATTCACCAGCCGCAGCATGGCCACGGAATCGACCACCCGCTCGGGATCAAGCACGCCCTGTCCGCCGAGCGGCGTGCCCGCAATCGGATGAAGCACATTGACGGGGATGGAATCGGGCGCAACCGCTCTCAACGCGAAGGCGAACTCCACCAGCTGCTCGTCCGTCTCTCCCATGCCGATGATGCCGCCGCAGCAGAGCTGGAAGCCAAGCTTCTTTGCGGCGCGCAGGGTCGCCAGCTTGTCCGCCAGCTTGTGCGTGGAGCAGAGCGCCGGGAAGAGTGACGGCGCGGTTTCGAGGTTGCAGTGGACGCGCTGAAGCCCCGCCGCCTTCAACTTCGCGAGATCGTCCTCCGACAGCAATCCAAGCGAGGCGCAGAGCCCGATTCCCGGAGCCGCCTTGCGCATCGCCCGCAATGCCCTGCAGACGTTCTCGACATCTTCATGCGCGAGCGTTCGCCCCGAAGTCACGATGCCGATGCGGTCGGCGCCGTTCGCCGCCGCCTCGCGCGCGGCCTTCACGCAGGCGTCCGTGCCCACCCAGCCGTAGGTTTCGCAGCCGGTCTTCCAGTGGGCGGACTGCGCACACCATTTGCAGTTCTCCAAACAGCCCCCCGAGCGTGCATTGATGATGGAGCAGAAGTCGAAGCGCTTCTCGACGCACTTCTCCGTCACCTCGTGCGCCCGTTCGCGCAGCTCCTGCCGCCGCTCCGGCTGCAATAGCGCCAACGCTGCTTTTCTTTCAATGCCTTTCATGTAAAACCTCGTTCATGTTGCCGGTGCGATAGCCGCGAAGGTCGAGCGTGACAGACGCGCAACCTAAATCCTTGAAAATCGTGTCAAAATCATCTTCCATACTTAGAGATGCCAACTTGAACCGGCAACAAGTGGGATGTAATGCGGATTGACGCCCGATGAACACCTGTCCGTACGTCGTGCAAGGACGAAAACTGCGCCACATAAAATGGTGACGAGAAGCACAACATACGCAAATCTGTAAAAGAAAAATACCATGTTCACGATTCCGATCTGCGCGCCGAGGAGTTCCTTCGTAAAGTTGATGCCAAGAGCCGGCTGGAGGCCAAACCGTCGGTTCGCGTACGTGCCACCAACCGCGAACCGCCATCCCCAGGCGTCGTGGGGCGTGCGGTCGAAAAGGAACGCAGCCTGTACGCCGCATCTCTCGCGCGCGGCCACATTTGCGACTCCAGCTACCTGTACGCCGCGCAAACAGCGACATTCACCGCAGGCGAGATTCAGCTAAAGTCCGAACATGTCCCAATCTCGCCCCCACGGAAGTGGCACAGGAGTACCAAGCCCGACAGCGAGCGCCGTGCACCCATAACTTGGCGAATCCCGCCCGCCGGCTTTCGGCGGACTCTCGCCACCGAAAGCCGGCGGATGCAGCTCCGTGATCAGCGCGGCCACCGTCATCCATCTTGCCGGTCTCATTGCGCCTTTCCGACTTCCGTCGCAGCGGGGACCTCGACGAGCTTTCCCGTTTTCACATCATAGATATAGCCGTAGATCGGTATGTATTTTGGCACAAGCGGGTTCTCCCGGATCGTCCGCACGTCGTCAACCACGCTTTGCGCCAGGTCGCCAATCGGCTGGAAGTCGATGTGCGTCGCATCTGCGCCGCCGTTCTTGACCGGGTTGTACCAGCCCGACGGACCCAGTTCGGCCGAATCCAGGCTCTCGTGCAGAAGATTGTAGATCACCTGGTTGGTGAACGTCAGCATGCCGCAGTCCGTATGATGTATGACGAACCATTCCTGCGTACCCAAAAGCTTGTGCGAGATGATCAACGAGCGAATCGTCTCATCGTTCACCCGGCCGCCGGCATTGCGTATCACGTGCGCGTCGCCCTCGGCGAGTCCGGCGAACTTGGCCGGATCAAGTCGGGCGTCCATGCACGTCACGATAGCGAAGTGCCGCCCCGGCGGAATCGGCAACTTCCCCTTGTCGCCGAAATCCTTCTGGTAGGCGGCATTCGCCGCGAGAACTTCATCCAGTACTTTGCTCATGTCTTTTTCTCCTTGTTTCTTTTTTTTTTTTTCGGTAATGGCGAAGTCTGGGCAAAACCAATAATCGTTACCTATCCCATTGAATCGGCTCTTATCCCAGACTTTGCCACATTACTTTTTTGTTGCATTAAGACCTGTTGTGCCTCGATGCCCGAATATTATATTCCATGAGCGCAGTCATAAGGTAATCGGAAATCTCCAGCGTTGGCGATAGAAAAATCCAATAACCCGAAGAACGCCGCTAGGTTGCCCTCCTCGTCGGTCATCGCGCCCGCCGAGACGTCCGTGTAGTTGGCGGCCATCGACGCGCCCTCGCTCGTCCATTTCGACATCGTCAGGTACACGCCCGCGCCCTCGGAGGTTCCTGACGAACAGCGGCCCGACGTTCACCCGCTTGCCGTGGCAGTTCGGGTTCTCGCCCCAGTTGAGAATCTTGATCCGGCGCGGCAGCTTCGCCGCGTCTGCCGCAAGGCTGACGGCGGCGACGGTTGTGAGCAGGAGGGTGGCGTCTGGTTTTCTCATGACGCCGCTATTGTATAAAATCAAATCCGCACGGGCTTTCCCCCGTGCGGATTGTGCGCCGTTCCGGAATGGGCGAAACGGATTATTTGGGCGAGCTTGCCTTGGTGATCGCCTCCTCGACCGCCTCCTGGACATACCTCACCACCTTGCGCTGCATGGCCGGGACGAGTCGGCCGTCCTTCGACGTGTCGACGCTGATTTTGACCTCGATCACGGCTCCACCCCCTCCGGCACCGGCGGCATCTCCCACGGCCCGGGGTCCTTGTCCTGGCAGTTCGAGCAGAACAGATAATCGAAAAGATCGTCGTATCGGTCGCGCACGGCGTCGTGCCAGGCGTCTTTCGCCCGCCAGTTCTTGACAACCTTTCGAATTTCCCGACGTTGCTGAAACGCCTCTTCTCGCGTCATGACAGCACCTCCATCTTGATAATGACATCAAGATTGTAAAAGTCAACCATCTGCGTCCGCATCTTGCCTGGAATGGCTCCATGCGGAGTGACCTGTGCAAATTTTGCAATGGTCACTTCAGGATCGATTTCACCTTCTTTTATGGCATTCTTGACATGTCGAAATATAACCGACTTGTCCTTATCAAACAACATTGCCATCTGCGTCTGCGTCAACCATACGGTGTCGGCACCCGTCTTGACAGGAAGTGACACCGCTCCGTCTTCGGCCTGAAACAACACTATTTCATTGGTATCCATTTTACACCTCTCCGCCTCTTTTAGACAGGATTTACAGGATTGACAGAATCAGGGGAACGGTAGATACGGCCGCCCCGACAACCTTGTAGCACAGTTCATTAATGCAAGTATTATATTATAAAAACCAACCGCCGTGGAGTACCCGAACGGGTTGGAATGGTCGTCTAAACAAGGAAGCGTGCAACACCCGACATTCGCTCAGCAAGAGCAAGTAAGAATAAGGGGCCCTTATTCTCCTTACTGCTAAGACTGGCGCAAGGCCAGCCTCAAGTGTCGGACGAATTCCTTGATGACTGCCTGCTCGCCGTGCGCCAGGATCTGTCGAGAGGTCTCCTTCCCTCTCTCACGGAGCATCACCGAATAGTGATACCGTCCATTGACCTGATAATCCGTGCGCCCTTCTTGAACGAGCGAATGCCTGTCGTAGGTGAAGGTGCGGGAGAATCCGATCCGTCCGACACCGTTGAAATAACGACCCGAGCCACCCTCCAGCACGATTTCGCGGCGCCCGAAGGCCAGGTAGACAAACGGGGAAACCCCGAAAACAAGGATAGGCAGAAAGAGGAAATACACCGGTACAGGCGTATCTCCGGCCCGCACCAGCAAGATCACCATCAGTGCAAGAAAGCCAATGACCGTCGCAAGCAAGAACGAGCCGAGCGCGGAACGATTCTTCCGATAGACGATGCGCACACAGTTCCCGGGCTCGTGAAGGACGGAGAATCGCGCGCTCACGTCGGCAATCTGTCCTGGCAAGGCAGCGGCCTCTTCCGCCATGCGGCATTCCGTAAGGCGCAGAAGCGCAGCCTCTACGCGCGCGACATCTTCAGGCGGCACCGATTCAATACGATCCCGCTCCCAGCGCGAACCATGCCTGGAAGAAACGAAATGCTGTCCGAAAACGAAATCTCGGCCCCCATCATCACAGACGACCTCCCACTCCGGCTCTTCCAGGAGCCTGTCATCCCTCCACACGTCACACCTCCTGCCGCGGAGACAAAGAACCCGTCGGTCGGTGATCACCCAAACGGCACGACGTGTCGCGAGCCAATGCCAGAATGGAGCAAAAAGAAGGCTGGCGCAAATCGTTCCGAACAGGACATGGAATGCGACAACCACAACCTTTCCGGCGAGAGTGGTGGATTCACGGAACGTCGTCGGCACGAACACAGATCCAAAGAAAGACAGGACCATCAACAGGAGAAATCCCATAATGCACTGCCCGACCGCTCCCGGGAACCAGGCGACCGGCCGTCCCTTGCCACACCATAGAACCTGCTCGTCAGGCGCAATCCGCGCCTGCTGATAAACAGGAAGCTCTTGTAGCAGAATTGTCATGATTTTTACACTTACATAGAAAACGGATTTGCCACAGGCGGATGACACGAGAATTATAGCAAATCGGAGAGAGGTGGTTCCGTCAGCCCCGTCCGCCGCTCAGCGTGCACAGAGGGCCGCCGCCACGGACGGGGGAACGAGGTCGGAGACGGATTCGCCGGCGGCAAGGCGGCGGCGGACTTCGGTCGAGGACTCGAAGGTGCGCGGAAAGGATTCGAAGTCACAGAGCCGGCGCAATGCGTCGTAGTCCTTCCAGCGCGGCAGACCGGCGAGCGAATCCTCGCCCACGAGAAAGACGATCTCCGCGCCCGGATGCTCGGCGGCAATCTCGCGCACCGTATCGATCGCATATGAAACGCCGCCGCGCCGCAGTTCGCGGTCATCGACAACGACCTTGGGAACGTCCGCAAAAGCGCGGCGCACGAGCTCGAGACGGTCGTAGGCGAACGAAGGCGGACTCTCCGTCTTGAACGGCGAGACGGCGGCGGGAATGACGAGAAGACGATCGAGCCCCAAACGCCCGATCGCCTTGCGGGCCATACCGACGTGTCCGTTATGGACGGGATCGAAGCTGCCGCCGAACAGGCCGATTCTCATGGCTAAGGACATCCGTGCGCCTGCAGACAACCGACGCGGCCTACGCAAGCTCCTTCGACCGCCGGGCGGCGGCGGAGAGCGTTTCGGCGACGATCCGCTTGAACGCGGGGACGTCCATCTTGACCATGCCCGCCGCCGTCGTGCCGCCCTTGGTGCAGACGCCGTCGATGAACGGGCGGAGCGGCATGCCGCTCTCACGCAGGAACTTGGCGGTGCCGTACATCGTCTGCTCCGCCAGCAGCCGCGCCACCTCCGGCCTGAGCCCGAGCCTGACGCCGCCCTCGACCATCGCCTCCTCCATGTAGGCGAAATAGGCGGGACCCGACCCGCTGAGCGCGGTGACGGCGTCGAAATCCTTCTCCTCCAGAACGACCGTCGCGCCCGCACCGCCGAGAATCTTCTCTACGGCCTTCACGTCCTTCGCGGGCGTCTTCGGCGCGGCGGCAATCGCGCACATGCCGGCGTTCGCACGCAGGGCGAGGTTGGGCATCACGCGGACGAGGCCGACCTTCGGCCCGAACGCCTTACGCAGCTTCGCAAGCGTCTTTCCGGCGACGATCGAAACGAGGGTCTGCCGCGCGGCGAGGAGCGGCCTCACCTCGGCGGCGACCGCGTCTACGTCCTGCGGACGCACCGCAAGGAAGATGAGCTTCGCCGACGCGGCGACGCCCTTGACGTCATCCGTCGTGGTGACGCCGTACCGCTTCACCAGCTCCTCGGCGCGGGCATCGACCTTCTCCGCCATGATGACGGACGCCTTATCGGTAATGGCCGAGAGGATGCCCTCCGCCATCTTGCCGGCCCCGAAGAAACCGATCTTGTACGCGCTCATACGTCCGCCTCCTCAGAATTTCAGCCCGTCGAAGGCTGCGGCCATCGAAGCGACGCCGGCGTTTCTCTTCTGCGATTCCGCGATCCAGGCGGCGACCGCCGCGGCGTTCTCCTCGGCGGCTTCCTCTTCGGCCGACTTGCGGAAGACGCGCGCCTGGCATTCCTTGCGCGAGAGCGTGATCTTGCCGGCGGCGCGATCGACGCGCAGCACCTTGACGGTGACGCCGTCGCCCGCTTTGAGTATGGTGTTGATATCGTCCACGCGCTCCCACGCGACCTCGCGCGCGGGGATAAGACCCTCGATGCCGCCGAGATCGACGAACGCGCCGAAGTCGAGCACCTTGACGACCGTGCCATGCAGGGTCTCGCCCTCGCGGAGTTCGTTGAGCATCGCCTCCTTGAGCGCCTCGGCCCGAATCTCCAGGAGCGCGCGGCGGGAGACGATCACGTTGAGCCCCCGCTCGTCCTTCGAATACTCGGTCACGATGAAGTCGAACCTGCGGCCGACGTAGGTCTCGCCCTCGCGGCGGTAGCGGTCGATCTGGCTGAAGGGACAGAACGCGCGCTGCCCGGCGATCGTCACCTCGTAGCCGCCCTTCGTCTCCTTCTCGACAACGCCCGGAATCGCCGCGCCCGCCTCCCACGCGGCCTTGATGGACGCGTTGTCGTCGCCCACGACCTCTGCGGCCGGCTTCTTCGGGCGCACGATGAGCTTGTCGTCGTTGAACGCCTTACCGAACTTGTACGAACGCCTGATGCCCTTCATCTGGTCATCCAGCATCGCACCGAAATCAAATGCATCGTTACTCATAATCCGCCTTCTTCCCTCATGGGCCGATATTATACCACTTTTGTCCGCTTCCGATTCGTCCTCAGTCCAACACGCCCTTGGAAGGCGGCTCGGCCTCGTCCCACCACGAGCCCTTCGACGAGCTGATGCGGGCGATGGGCTTGGTCGTGAGCTGCTTGCCCTTCACGCCGGCGGTGCGGATGGGGACGACGTCCTGCGCCACGGGCTTGCCGGTCTCGGGGCTTGTGCGCGACACCTGTTCCTTCGGCAGGAAGTACTGCTGATGGATCTTCTGTCCCTTCGCCGGCTTGAACTTGACGTAGAGCGTATCCGGGCAGCCCTTCTGCAGCAGGAGGATCTTCGACTTCGGCTTTTCCGGCGCGAGCCAGTAGTCCTTGTTGCGGATGAGCCCGCCGAAACGGAAGCGCTTGATGTAGCTGAAGCCGTAGCCGCCCTCCTCGTAGACGCAGGTGAAGTCGAGCGCATCGCGGTCCTTCTCCTGGTTGTAGCGGATGACGGCGAGAAGGTTCCTGTCGACGAAAATCTTGTCCTCGGGCTGGACCTTCCTGAAGCGTCCCGTCTTCCAGACGAGAATCAGCTCGTCGAGCGAGGAGCACTTGAAGAGTTCGTCGCCGCTGCGCAGCCCCGAGCCGACGAAGTCGTTCTCCTTATCCCACCGGATCGTAAGTTCGCTCGCGGTGATCGCACGGACGTCCACCTGCTTGAAGGCGCCGGACTCGATCCGGGTGTGGCGCGGATAGCGCCGGCCGTATTCCTTCAGCAGACCCCTGAGGTATTTCGTGACAAACGCCCTGAGGTGGGTGAGATGGTCGTTAACCTCGGCCTCCTCCTTCAGGATGCCTTCGATTTCCTGGCGGTTCTTGCCGATGTCGAAGAGCGAGATGCGGCGGATCGGAATCTTCAGCAGCCGCTCGATGTCGTCGTTGGAGATCTCGGGGTGGCGCAGTTCCTTGAGGAACGGCACGAAACCCGTACGGATCGCCGCCTTCACGCCCTCGTCCGTCTTCTCCGTCTCGATACGCTTGTAGATGCGCTCCTCGATGAAGATGCGGTCGAGCGTACGGGCGTGGAAGAGCGCGTCAAGTTCGCCGAGGCGGATCTCCTGCTCGCGCTTCGTGAGCGCCAGGAGGTGCTCAACGTTGCGCCTGAGGATCTCCGAAACGCTCATCAGGCGCGGACGCCCCGCGTCGAGCACGATCGGCCGCGACGAAATCGACTTCTCGCAGTTCGTGAACGCATAGAGCGCGGTGATCGCCTTGTCGGGATTCTCGCCCGTCGCGAGCTCCAGCTCGATGCGCACGGCATCCGAGGTCAGATCGTGCAGCTTGCGGACGCCGACCTTCTTCTTCTTGATCGCCTCCTCGATCGATTCGGCGATGGAGTCGGTCGTCTCGCCCCAGGGGAGTTCGGTGATGACGAGGTTCCGCCCTTCCTTCTCGATCTTGGCGCGCACCTTCACCTTGCCAAGTCCGTCCTGGTAGTCGGAGACGTCCATGATGCCGCCGAGCTGGAAGTCGGGATACACCTGGAACGGCTTCTTCTGGAGAATCGCGATCTCCGCCTCCAGCAGCTCCGGAAAGTTGTGCGGCAGGATCGCCGTCGAGAGACCCACCGCAATGCCGTCCGCACCAAGCATCAGCAGCAGCGGAATCTTCGCCGGCAGATAGACCGGCTCCTCGCGGCGGCCGTCGTAGTTCGGCACGAAAGCGGTCGTCTTCGCGTTGAAGACCTCCCGGCGGGCGAGTTCGGTGAGGCGACATTCGATGTAGCGCGTCGCCGCGTGCGGCATGCCCGTCAGAAGCGACCCGTAGTTGCCCTGCCCGTCGATGAGATACCCGAGGTCCTTGCCCCAGAGCTTGTTCGCGAGCACGCATAGCGCATCGCCGATGGAGGCGTCGCCGTGCGGATGGTACTGCATCGCATGGCCGACGATGTTCACGACCTTCGTATAGCGGCCGTCGTCCTTCTCCCAGAGGGAGTGCATGATGCGGCGCTGCACGGGCTTGAGTCCGTCTTCCAGCGCCGGAATCGCGCGCGAGCAGATGACGTAGGCCGAATATTGCCGGAAGTTGAAGTCGAAGAGGTCGCGCATCGGCCCCGTACCGGTGAGATCCGGCTTGGGGAGCGGCACGGGCCGGACGGCGGACGGCGGCGCGGCCTTTTCCGCCGCGGCGTCCTTCCCGTCGTCGGCCGCCTTCCCGAAGAGGCTCATGTCGTCAAACAGGCTGGGCGGTTCGTTATCGTGGTTCTTGTCTGCCATTGCTCAATTCTTCTTCTCGAAATTCACGGGGCGGGGAAACTCGCGCCGACGATGTACTCGGGATGGATGTCGAAGCGCTTCGGGCACGTGCCGCCCTGCAGGTACGCGAGAACGGCCTCAGCGAGGACGCTGCCGCTGCGGTGCGGATCGAGCTCGACGCGCGTCAGCGGCTGGGACCACACCGGCCCGAAGCCCCGGTTCGACCAGGCGACGAACCTGAGGTCGCGGGGGATCCGAAGCCCGCACGCGGCGATCGCCGTCAGCGCGCCCTCGGCGTAGAAGTCGTCCGCCACCGTCAGGAGGTCGGGGAGCTTCCGCGCGTTCCGCAGGAAGTCGCGGCAGTACGCGAAGGCCGAGCGGCGGATGTCCTCGATCATCATGTAGGGATCGGCGGACGTCACATACGGGAAATGGAGGAATTCCGACCGGATGCCGGCGGCGGCCAGTTCCGCCGTCGCGTTGTGGTAGCTCGTCTCCGGCGCGATCTGCACCACGCGGCGGATGCCCGCCGCCCGGCAATGCGCAACAAAGGCCGGCACGGCGCTGCCGCGGTTCTGGACGACCTGCGCGAGGCACGAGGGCAGCTTGCGGTGCGCCGTCAGATAGGCGACGTACGGCACACCGCGCACGGCGATATGCCGGGCGACCTCGGGATGGTCGTAGATGAGGATCGCAAGATTGACCGTCTTGCCGAGCACCATGTCAAGCGCGGCGTAGTCGTAGCCGCCGTCGGGGAGGACGGGCACGGCGGCGCGGACGAAGAGATAGCCGGCGTTCGAGACCCGCTCGCGCACGGCGGCCGCCAGCAGGTTCGTGAACGGCGAGGCGTCCGCCCCCACGCTTACGAAGGTGACGCAGCCCTTCCAGACGCGCTCGCCCGGCGCCAGCACGACGCTGCCGCTGCCCTGGCGGGAGACGACGAGGCCTTCGGTCGAGAGGATCTTGAACGCCTCGATCGGGATGCGGATGCTCGTCCCCAGCAGCTTCGCCAGCTCCCGGAAGGTCGGCAGCACGTCACCTGGCCTGTAGTAGCCGGAGAGGATGGCCTTGCGGAAGCCGTCCGCCGTCTGCACCGCGAGGCGCGCCCCGTTGCGGGGGGAGATCGTAAAGGGGATTTCGTGCCGGGTGTCTCCCATAATCAGAACTCCGACGAATCGCACACGAGCGAATCCATGATGTAATCCTTGCGCTCGGGCGTGTTGCTGCCCATGTAGAACTTGATCGTCTTCTCGACGTCGGTATCGTCGGCGCAGGTGACCGGCGTCAGGCGCATCTGCGGGCCGATGAAGTCCTTGAACTCCTTCGCGTTCAATTCGCCGAGCCCCTTGAACCGGGTGATTTCGCAGCCCTTTCCGCACTTCCGGATCGCCGCCTCGCGTTCCTCGTCGCTGAAGCAGTAGTGCTGCTCCTTCCTGTTGCGCACGCGGAAGAGCGGCGTCTCCAGGATGAACACGCGGCCCTCGGTGATCAGCGACCGGTAGAAGCGCATGAAAAACGTCGTCAGCAGCATGCGGATATGCAGGCCGTCCACATCGGCATCGGTCGCGAAGATGATCCGCGAATAGCGCAGGCGGTCGAGCGACTCCTCGATGTCGAGCGTCTTGATCAGATTGAAGAACTCCTCGTTCCGGTAGAGGACGTCCTTGTTGAGGCCGCACGTGTTCAGCGGCTTGCCCTTCAGGAAGAAGACCGCCTGGCACACCGCGTCGCGCGCGAGGCCCAGGGTACCGCCGGCGGACTGGCCTTCCGTCAGGAAGATCATCGTCTCGTCGCCCTCGGGCCGCCCCGTCTTCTTGTCGATCTTGTCAAGCCTGAGGTGCTTCTGGCAGTCCTTGAGCTGCGGCACGCGTACGGAAACGGCCTGCGAACGCTCGCGGGCCTGCTTCTTGATGGCGCTGAGCTGGCTGCGGATCCTGCCCGTCTCCTCGATCTTCGCGATGAGCTTGTCGGCCTCGGCGGGCGAACGGTGCAGAACCGTCTCGATCTCCTTGCGCATCTGCGCGACGAGATCGGCCCTGAGGTCGTTCATCACGAGCTTGATCTTCGTCTGGCCCTCGAAGACCGGGTTCATGATGCGCACCGAGACCGCGCCGAGGAGCCCGTCGCGGATGTCGTCGCCGTCGAACTTCTTCTTCGGGTCGTAGTCGTTCAGGGCCTTCGTCAGCGCCTCCTTGAACGCGGTCAGATGCGTGCCGCCGTCGGTCGTGTACTGCCCGTTGACGAACGTGTGGTATTCCTCGCCGAAGCGGTTCGTGTGCGTGAAGATGATCTCCAGCGTCTTCGTCTTCAGATGGAACGGCGCATAGAGCTTCTCGAACTGCGCCTCATCGGCGACGAGATCGGAAAGCCCCTTCTCGGAGCAGATCGTCTGGCCGTTCAGATTGATCGTCAGCCCCGCATTGACGTAGCAGTACATCTTCATGCGCCGGAGGACGTGCTCCTCGCGCACCTTGAAGTTCTTCAGCACCTTGACGTCCGGCCGGTAGCGGATGAACGTGCCGTCGGGCGCACGCGCCGCGCACACGCCGCGCTTCTGGGTCTGCAGACGGCCCTCCTTGAAGAACGCCTCGGAGAACGCGCCGTCACGGAACGACCGCACCTCGAAGAACGCCGAAAGCGCGTTCACGGCCTTGGTGCCCACGCCGTTCATGCCGGCGGAGAACTGGTAGTTCTCGTTGTCGTATTTGCCGCCGGTGTTCATCTGCGAGACGCAGTCAACCACCTTCTCGAGCGGAATGCCACGCCCGTAGTCGCGCACGCTCACCTCGCCCGAGTCATAATCGACGGTAACGTCGATTTTCTTGCCGAAACCCTGGACAAATTCATCAACGGCATTGTCGATGACCTCCTTCATCAGGATGTAGATGCAATCGTGGTACATCGCGCCCGTCCCGGGTTCGCCCACGTACATCCCGGGACGCATGCGGATATGCGTCACCGGATCCAGGGTCCTGATGCTGTCTGCGCCGTAGTTTTCTTTCGCCATGTCTTCTGTCTGTACACAAAAAATCCAAGGGGGGCGATTATAGCAAAACGCGCCGCGTAGATAAACCCCCGGCGCGGAGGAAAAATCATCGCTTTCCCCATTCATTTATCCCTGCGAGAAGTGTATAATATGTCCTTTCAACCATCGGTGGCAAAAAAGTGACGCTCAACTACATCTTTCTCGTGCCTGTTCTGGCGGTGGGTCTCGCGGCGGCCCTGCACGCAACGGCCTATCTGCATGGTGAAGCCCGATCGCATCTTCCGCGCTTCTGGTGCTTCTTCCTCGCGACCCTCGCCGCCATGGCGGGCGTAACGTTCGCGCCCGACAAATTGACCTTCCTCCTCGCCTGGGAGGCCATGGGGCTGGCCTCGGCGGGGCTCGTCGCGTTCGAGAACCGGGCGAAGCCGGTGCGCAAGGCGACGTGGATCTACCTTCTCGCGTGCCATGCGGGCGCGTGTGCGCTCATGCTCGCGGGCGTACTTCTCGAAGACCCGAACACCTTCCTCGCCGCCTTTTTCTGCGCCATCGCCGGCTTTGGCCTCAAGATCGGCTTCCCGCCCTTCCACGTGTGGTTGCCCGAAGCCCACCCCGCCGCCCCCGCGCCCGCGAGCGCCGTGATGTCCGGCGCGATGATTCCGCTCGGCTTCTACGGCCTTCTACGCTTCTTCGCCCCCGCCATGCAGATCGTCCCGTACAACCCGACGTGCGGCTGGACGCTTCTCGCGCTCGGGCTGGCTGGCGCGTTCGGCGGCATTCTCTTCGCCCTTCCCCAGGTCAACCTCAAGAAACTTCTGGCCTTCTCCTCGGTCGAGAACATGGGCGTCGTGGCCATCGGATTCGGGCTGTCCACCCTCGCGGGGCTCTCGGCCGACGGCAACCCGCATGGCGAAATCGCCGCGCTCGCGTACACCGGGGCCGTGGCGCACGTCCTCAACCACGCCTTCCTTAAAGGTGCGCTCTTCCTCGGCGCGGGTTCGGTGCTACGTCAGACGGGTACCCTCGACCAGGATCGGCTGGGCGGGCTCCTAAAGCGGATGCCCGTCACCGGCACGCTCTTCACCCTCAACGCCCTCGGCCTCGCGGGACTTCCGCCGCTCAACGGTTTCCTCGGCGAACTCCTCATCTGCATGGCCGCGTTCAAAGCCGTGCAGTCCGGCGGCCCCGTCCTCGTCGCCGCCGGCTTCCTCGTCCTCATCGGCCTCGCGCTCACGGGCGGGCTCGCCGCCGCCGCCTACTGCAAGGCGATCGGCGCGACCTTCCTCGGCGAACCGCGCAGCGACGCGGCGGCACAGGCCGTCGAGACTCCGAAGCGGATGTGGTTCGCCCAACTGGCGCTGTTCACGCTGTCGCTCGCGATGATCCCGGGGACGATCCACCTCGCCCGGCTCCATGCGTGCCCCGGGGCCGTGGACGTCCTCACGCATACGGCCCGCTGCGGCGTTCTCCTCGTCGCTCTCGCGGCGCTGTTCGCCCTGCTCCGCCGCCGTCTGCCGCGCGGCCGGGAGAAGCCGTCCCTTCCCACCTGGGACTGCGGCTATCACGCGCCGACCGCGCGCATGGCCTATACGGGCACCGCGTTCACCCAACCGCTCGCCGATCTCTTCGCGTTTCTCCTGAAGCCGCGCACGCATCTCATCCCGTTCAGGGGACATCCCGCCGCGCCGACCGACGCCGCGTTCGCGACCGAAACCGACGACCGCGCGCTCGCCGGTTTCTGGCGTCCCCTCTTCACCTGCTGCGCCCACGTCTTCCAGCGCGCGCACCTCCTGCAGAGCGGTTCCCTTCACCTCTACATCCTTCTCATCCTCCTGACGGTGGTCGTCCTCCTCATCGCCGCCTTCGCCCTATGAACAGCCGCCTTCCGACGCTTTTCCTCGCGCTTCTGCTCGCGCCCCTCGTGCCCGGCCTCGTCAACCAGACGAAGGCCTTCTTCGCGGGCCGCCGCGGCCCCGGCCTCCTCCGCCTCTACTTCGACCTCGCGAAACTCCTGCGCAAGTCGTGCCCGCGTTCCCCGACCTCGACGTGGATCTTCGACCTCGCGCCGGCGGTCGCGCTCGCCGCGACGCTCCTTGCGGCCGCCCTCCTGTTCCTCCCGTCCCCCGCCTCGCCCGTCCTCTTCTTCTATCTGCTCGGCACGGCACGCTTCGTCACCGTCCTCGGCGCGCTCGACACGGGGAGCGCCTTCGAGGGGATGGGGGCGAGCCGCGAGGTGCAGTTCTCCGCCCTCGTCGAGCCGATCGTCTTCACCCTCCTCGGCTTTCTCGTCCTCCTGACGGGCGACACGTCGCTCAACGGCATCCTCGGCGGCTATGACGGCGGCGCCTGGTCGCACCACGCGTTCTCGCTCATCCTCGTCGCCCTCGCCTTCTTCGCCCTGCTTCTCTCCGAGAACGGCCGCGTGCCGTTCGACGATCCCGAGACGCACCTGGAGCTGACGATGATCCATGAAGCGATGATTCTCGACAACGCCGGGCCCGATCTCGCCTTCATCCTCTACGGCGCGGCGCTCAAGTTCGAACTCCTGGCCGCGTTTCTCGTCCTGATGCTCACCCCGAGACTCGCCGCCGGCCCCGGCATCCGGACGGCGATCCTTTTCGGCGGCATCCTGCTCGTCGCCGTCCTCGTCGGCATCGTCGAATCGTCGCTCGCGCGCATGCGCTTCCTCAAGACGCCGCAGGTGCTTCTCGGCGCGATGATGATCGCCATCCTCGGCACGGCGCTCTACCTTCTGTTCTGACGACCTCCAACCTCCCCTTTTCCGCTGCTTATGACCTCCATCGCTGAAATCGTCCTGGCGCTCTTCCTCCTGACGAACATCACGCTCGCGGGCACGGGGCGTCTCCGCCGCGCCATCCGTCTCGTCGCCGCCCAGGGCTGGATGGTGGGGCTGCTGCCGCTTCTCCTCTGGAACTGGTCCGCCCGGGGTGTGCCGTGTCCGCGCGTCTGGCTCGTCGCCGGCGTCAACGCCGCGATCAAGGGCATCGCCCTTCCGGTGCTGCTCCGATTCGCGGCGGACAAGGCGAAGGCCGCCTTTGAACTCGAACCGCTCGTCGGCTTCCGTCTCTCGCAGGCCGTCGCCTTCCTCCTCGCCGCCGCCAGCTTCGCGGTCGGCAAGGCCCTGCATATCCACGAGGCCGTCGCAAGCGAGCTCGCCATTCCCGTCGCCTTCACGACGATGGGTACGGGGCTCTTCCTCATCTGCGCGCGCCGCAAGGCGATCACCCAGGTCCTCGGCTTCCTCGCCTTCGAGAACGGCATCGCCGTCTTCGGCTCGGGCATCCTCCTGGAATACGGGCTCGTCGTCGAACTCGGCATCCTCCTCGACGTCTTCGTGCTCGTCTTCGTCCTCGGCATCGCCATCTATCAGATCAACCGCACCTTCTCCTCCATCGACACCGACCGGCTGAACGAACTCGGCGACGTGCACCTGATGAAGCGGAGGAGATTGACCGACTGACCGATTTACGGATGGGAGCAAGCATGATCGAGAACTTGAGATGGCTGTTGCTGGGGCTGACGGGCGTGCTGTTTCTGGCCGACCTTATCCAGAGCCTCTTCTATCTGCCGGCGGCGGACCGGGCCCACGCCGCCCCCCAGACGATGTCCCGCCGGGTCTACTACACCTGCTTCGGCGCCTTCTTCGGGGCGATGGTCTTTGCGCTGCTCGCGCCGAGCCTGCCGCTCATGTGGGTGGCGGTGGAGCTGACGACCCTCGTCTCCGCGCCGCTCATCGCGTACCACCGCAGCCGCGGCGCCTTGGAGGCCATGTGGAAGTATCTGCTCATCTGCTCCATCGGCATCGGCCTCGCGCTCTTCGGCACGATGCTCGTCAGGCATGCGCTCGAACTCCAGGAAAACGGCGCCGTCCAGGGAAGCCTCATGTGGTTCAAGATCGGCTTCGTCTTCATCCTCGCCGGCTACGGCACCAAGATGGGCCTCGCGCCCTTCCACACCTGGCTCCCCGATGCGCACTCCGAAGCCCCCGCGCCCGTCTCGGCCCTGCTCTCGGGAGCGTTGCTCAACTGTTCGTTCTTCGCCATCGCCCGCTTCCGCGCCGTCATGCCCGAGGCCATCGCGCGCTTCTGCGATACGACGACGCTCGTCTTCGGCCTGCTCTCCGTCGCAATCGCCGCGATCTTCATGGTCCGCCAGACCGACTTCAAGCGCCTGCTCGCCTACTCCTCGGTCGAGCACATGGGTCTCGTCGCCGTCCTTTTCGCCCTGCTGAACCTCCAACCGCGCCCCGAGCGGTTCCTCGAACTCGCCCTCCTCGCGCACATCGTCTTCCACTCGCTCACCAAGACGATGCTCTTCCAGACCGCCGGCAATCTGCTCCTGGCCTTCGGAACGCGCACGATCGCCGCGGTGCAGGGCCTCGGCGTTTCCATGAAGGCCCACGCCGCGCTCTGGATCATCGGCCTTCTCTTCATCTGCGGGATGCCGCCCTCCGTCCTCTTCCTTACCGAACTCGGCCTCATCCTCTACGCCCCCGTCTGGATGACGGCGCTCGTCCTCGCGCTCCTCTTCGTCGTCTTCGCCGCGATGATGAAGATCGCGCTGTCGATGACGATGGGCGAGCCGGTCGCACAACCCGCGCCGCTGCCGAAGCGGCTGCTGATCGTCCCCTGCACCCTGCTCGCGCTGCTGGTCGGCGCCGGGCTCTTCGCCTGCACCGTCACCACCCTCGCCCTTCAGACCGGAGAACTCTGATGACCACCGCCCAGACATTCGAAGACCTCGCCGAAGCGAACGCCTGCCTCGATTCGCTCGGCGGCTACGTCAATCCGACGGACGTCTCGCCCCTCAAGGGCGAAGCCGCGCACGAAGTCGCGGTCGGCCCCGTCCACGCCGGCGTCATCGAGCCGGGGCACTTCCGCTTCCAGTGCATGGGCGAGGACGTCTACAACCTCCAGATCTTCCTCGGCTACCAGCATCGCGGCGTCGAGGACGAAATCGTGAAGGCCGACGGCAACCGCGCCCGCCAGATCGCGCTCGCCGAAACCTGCGCCGGCGACAGTTCCATCGCCGCCGCAATCTGCTTCGCGGAAATTGTCGAGCTGGCGAGCCACGCCCCCCAACCCCCCGACGCCCCGGCATCCCGGCTGCGCGAACTTCTGCTCGCGCTGGAACGCATCGCCAACCACGTGGGCGACCTCGGCGCACTCGCCGGCGACGTCGCCTTTCTGCCCACCGCGTCGTTCTGCGGACGCATCCGCGGCGAATACCTGAACATGACGGCGCTCATCTGCGGCAACCGCTTCGGACGCAACGCGGTGGTGCCGGGCGGCCTGCGCGTCACGCTGACGGAAGAGAAGCGGGCGCAGCTGAAGGAATGGATCGTCCGCGTCAAGAGGGATCTGGACGGCGCCCTCGGGCTGATGTTCGAAGAGCCCACCGTGCTCGAACGTCTCGAGGGCACGGGCGTCGTCCCCCGGGAGACGGCCGAGGCGATCGGCCTCGTCGGCGTCGCCCGCCGCGCGTCCGTCGAGCTTCGCGGCGACGTGCTCTCCCGCGCCCGGATCCGGCAAATGGAAATCGAGGAATCCCACCAGACGATCTTCGCCATCCTCGACCACGTCCCCTTCCCCCACTCCCCGGCTTGCCAACCCCCCGGTCCCCCGACATCCCGCCATCCTGGCTTCCGCTGCATCACCGCGACCACGCAGGCATGGCGCGGACCGCTCGTCCACGCCGCGCTCTTCGGCGCAGACGGCAGGATGCGGCGCTACAGGATCGTCGATCCGTCGGCGCACAACTGGCAGGGACTCGCCTACGCGCTCCGGGGCGAACAGATTGCGAACTTCCCCATCTGCAACAAATCCTTCAACCTCTCCTATTGCGGAACCGACAGGTAAATCGTATGCTCAAGGCCTTCATCGAACGTCTCAGACAGGGTTTCAGGACCGGTGCGTTCCCGCTGCGGGGCGAGCCCAACCTGCCGCCGGATTTCCGCGGCCGTCCGGAAATCGACGACGACATCTCCCCCGAGGAGTTCGCCCGCGCCCAGGCGGCGTGTCCCGTCAGACAGGCGCTCTTCTGCGACTTCGAGGGCGCCAAGCTGGACATGGGGCGCTGCATCTTCTGCGGACGCTGCGCCGAGGCGTGCGACAAGATCCGCTTCACGCGGGAATACCGTCTCGCGGTCTTCCACCGTGCGGATCTCATCGTGAAGTCGGGCGACCACGATTACGCGCCGCCGCGCCAGACGAATCCGCAGGCGCGGGCGCTCAAACACTCCTTCCAGCTGCGCGAGGTCTCCGCCGGCGGCTGCGCGGCGTGTGAACTCGATGCGAACGTCCTCGGGACCCTCGCCTGGGACATGGGGCGTTTCGGCATCCGTTTCGTCGCCTCGCCGCGCCATGCGGACGCGATCTACCTGACGGGCCCGGTTTCCCGGAATATGCAGCTCGCCCTCGACAAGACCTACGCCGCCGCGCCCGAACCGAAGTTTCTGATCGCCGCCGGCGCCTGCGCGATCTCGGGCGGACTCTACACCCACGGCAACCTGCCCGCGACCCCGGCGCTGTACATCCCCGGCTGCCCGCCCCACCCGGCGACGACCCTGGAAGCCCTCTGCCGCTTCATCGGACGGCTGTAGCTGCGACGCGGCGACCCGCCGCGCCCTACTTGAAGAACTCTTCGGCGATGCGGACGGAGGCCATCGCGTCCTTCGCGTACCACGTCGCGTGAATCTGCGCGGCGTAGTCCGCCGTCAGCACCGCGCCGCCGACGAACGTCCTGACCGTCGGATCCGCCGCGCGCAGCTGGCGAACCGTCTCCGCCATGAACGGCACCGTCGTCGTCATCAGCGCCGAAAGCCCCACGAGTTTGCAGTTCGCACGGCGCACCGCCTCGACGATCGCCTCCGGCGCCACGTCACGCCCGAGGTCGATGACCTTGAACCCGTAGTTCTCCAGAAGCGCGCGGACGATGTTCTTGCCGATGTCGTGGATGTCACCCTTCACGGTCGCAATCACGATCGGCCCTTTCAGGGTGGTCTCCGCGCCGCTCTTCGCGAGGGCCGCGCGAATCACCTCGAACGCCGCACGCGCCGCCTCCGCCGCCATCAGGAGCTGCGGCAGGAACACCGTACCCGACTCGAACCCGCGCCCCACGGTCTCCAGCGCCGGCACGACCTCGCCGTCGATGATCTCGATCGGCGGCCGGCCGGCGGCAAGAAGTCCGCCGGCCATCGTCGCCGCATCCTCCCTGAGACCGTGGACGATCGCCGCCGTGAGCGGCGCAAGCGCGCCGGGGGCGTCGGGATGCCGAGATGCCGAACTGGCGATCGGCGGCGACGTCGGAGCGCCGGGGTGCCGGGGAAGACGGGCGGCGAACGCAATCCAGTCCGAGCAGGCCGTGTCGCGGCCGGTGAGGGCGCGCCAGCTGCGGTAGGCCGTCATCATCTCGGCGGAAAGCGGATTGACGATGGCGCTCGTCAGCCCCGCGCCCAGCGCGAGCGTATAGAATCCCGCGTTCAGGAACGGACGCGCCGGCAGACCGAAGCTGATGTTCGAGACGCCCAGCACGGTCCGGAGACCCAGCTCGTCGCGGACCCGGCGCAGCGATTCCAGGATCACGTTCGCACTGCCGGGGTCGGCACTCGCGGCAAGGCACAGGACGTCGACGACGAAATCGTCCTTCACCAGCCCGTACTTCGCACCCTCCGCCACAATCCGCCGCGCGAGCGCCACGCGCCCGTCAGCCGTCGGCGGGATGCCGTCTTCGTCGAGCGTGAGCGCCACGACGACGCCCCCGTATTTCGCAACAAGCGGAAAGACCGCGTCCATCACCTCCTGCTTGCCGTTGACGGAATTGATCAGCGCCTTGCCGTTGTAGTGTCGCAGCGCGGTCTCGAGCGCCGCCGCGCTGGAGGTGTCGATCTGCAGGGGCACGTCCGTCACGCTCTGGATCGCCTCCACCGTCGCGCGCAGCACGGACGGCTCGTCGATGCCCGGCACCCCCGCGTTCACGTCGAGGACATGCGCCCCCGCCTCCGCCTGTGCAATCGCCTCGCGCAGGATATAGCCCGTGTCCCCCGACATGTAGGCTTCCTTCAGCTTCTTCTTCCCCGTGGGGTTGATGCGCTCGCCGATGATGAGCGAATCGTCGAGGGACAGTTCGACGGCACGGGAATAGGACGAGATGAACGTGCGCCCCGGCACCGGACGCGGCGGGCGGGCGGGCGCGGCGGAGGAGAGATGCGCGACCACGCGCGCCATGTGCGCGGGCGTGGTGCCGCAGCAACCGCCGACGATCGTGGCCCCGGCGGCGGCACAGGCGGCGAGATCGCGGGCGAAGTCCTCGGGGCCCACGTCAAAATGCGTCGCGCCGTCGACGACACGCGGCAGTCCGGCGTTGGCCTTTACGACGAGGGGGAGCGACACGCGCGCGGCGAGCCGCTTCACGAACGGCAGCAGCCGGTCGGGGCCGAGTCCGCAGTTGAAGCCGCACGCGTCGGGCTTGAGCGCCGCGAAAAGCGTCGCCACGCAATCGACGTCGCCGCCCGTCAGCAGCTTGCCGTCTTCGCTCAGCGCTACCGTGGCGATGACGGGAAGATCCGAATTCTCCTTCGCCGCCAGAAGCGCCGCCTTGAGCTCGTAGGTGTCATTGAAGGTCTCGAGCACGATGAGGTCCGCACCCGCCGCCGCGCCGAGGCGGATCTGTTCGGCAAAGGCCGCGTAGGCGTCATCGAATTCAAAATCGCCCGCCGGCTTGAGGAGCCGTCCCGTCGGGCCTACGTCAAGGGCGACGAACTTCCCGGCGGGCGCGACCGCCTTCGCCTGCGCAATCGCGGCGGCGATCACCTCCGCAAGCGGTGCCGCGCCGTGGTATTTGGCCGGATTCGCCCCGAAGGTGTTGGCGTAGACGATGTCCGCGCCCGCGTCAAAATACGACTTGTGGATGGCCCGCACGTCCCCGGGACGCGTCACGTTCCAGAGTTCGGGGATCTCGCCCGGCGTGAGCCCGCGCAACTGGAGTTGCGTGCCCATCGCCCCGTCCAGAAACACCCGCCCGCGCGCCAACAGCTTCCTGACCGTCATACCGCCATCCCTCATCCTCGATTCCCGCTTCCTGATTCTCGATTCTCTCCGCCCGCGCCGATGATCGCCGAAACGCTCTTCGAGGGCAGCATCAGCAGCGCCTCCGTGAGCGTGATGCCGGCGCGCCGCACGGAATCAAGCGCCGCCAGCAGCGGGCGCTGCACCGCGAGCGGCAGGTCGCCATAGCCGGGCGAGAAGCGCATCCGCAGACTTTCGCCGCGCACCGCCGGATCCTGCAGCATCTTCGACTGGCACTCGTCGCAGTAGGCCTCGATGAGCGCGGTGGCGACCGCCTGCGCCATCACGAGATCGGCCGCGCTGCGCTGACCGCACGTCCGCAGAAGCGCATCGACGCCCGCCCCGAGCGTGGCGCAGAAGAGAAACGCATGGCGACAGCCCCGGAGCGCCGCCCAGAGCTTCGCACTCGAGAGCGCCAGGCTGCCGACGCGATAGCGCACCGATCCCGGCGCGGGCGGCTCGACCGGCACCAGCTGCCAGTAGGCCGTCGGACGGACCACCGCGAGCACCTCTTTTTCGACGGCCGCGAGGCGCGCTTCCAGCACCGCGTCCGGCGGAACGCGGCCCACGCGCAGATAGCGCAGCGTTTCGGCGCGATCGACGGTCATCGGTCCTCCACCCGGCACTGTTCTCCAATCACCGTCACCGTCTTGATGCGATCGGTGCAGTCGAGCGTAAAGCGGTTGCCCGCCTGGGCGATGAACGCGGGCCGGCCGCCGTCGCCAATCGGGAGCGCCCGCAGGTCGTCGACCGAAGGACCGACCAGCAGATACGGCCGGCCGTCGCCGAGGCCGCAGAAGACGAGGTCTCCGCCGAGCGTGCGTTTCTGGGCGCTCGTCTCGACCGTCAGCACGCTACCGCACCGGAGCCGCGCCCGGAGCGTGCCGTAGGCATGCCGCGCATAACCCCGCGCGGCAAGGCCACCGGCGGCGACGAGCATCACGCCGAGCGCACCGGCGATGAGGATGTGCTTCAGCCCCTTCACTTCAGATCACGCGATAGCGCGCAAGATTGGCTTCACGCGGCGCGGCAAGCGGCGCGGCCGCGTAGCCGAGCGCGAGATGCCCCACACCCTCCCATTCGCCCGCGAGGCCGAGCCGGGCGCGGATCTTCGCGCCCAGCGGCCCTTCCATCTCCTCCCTGGCGCGGTGAATCCAGCAGGATGCGAGACCGAGCGCGTGCGCCTTGAGCATCATGTTGCCAAGGGCGAGCGAACCGTCATACGTCGCGGTGCTGCGCTGCCGGTCGGCGATGACGAGCAGCATCACCGGCGCGGAATAGAACGGATCCGCCGGATGTCCCGGCGGCGGCGCACCCAGGATCCGGGCGTTCTCGGCGCGGATCTCGGCCTGTAGCGCGGGATCGTCGATGCGAACGATCAGGCTCGACTGCTGGTTGCGGCCCGTCGGCGCCAGAAGCCCCGCCTTCACCACTTCATCGACCAGCGCCGACGGCGGCACCGTCGGCAGAAAGGCCCGGACGCTCCGACGCTCCGCCAACAGCTCGCCGAACTCGCCCGCGCCCGCAAAATCGAGGCACGCGCGGGAAGCGGTATAGGGGCGCACCTTCCCATTCGCCACGGCGACGTGGGCGGGATGCACGGCATACGCCGCCAGCGCCGCCGCATCGGCGAAGTACGCATCGAGCATCACGTCGGCGGTCGAGGTGGCCAGCCCCTCCGTCTGCACCTTCGCCCGCAGCAGCCCCGGCACCTGACCGACGAGTCCTTCCAACCCCGCCTTGATGCCGGCCTTCACGGCGGCAACATCGGCAAGATCCTCCTTCAGTTTCCACAGAATCACATGACGCAGCATTTCAACTCTCCTTTGGTGGTTTTCACGTCCCTATCATACCAAAATCCCCGCCCGCCCATCCTGCTCTTTTTGTCCACGCGGAGGAGATGCGGATGCGACGGCGGGCAAGACCGGTCATTTGCCGGAATTGGAGTAGGTCTTGAAGCCGATGCGGATGTCGCGGACGGGCAGGACGTCGACGACGCCGTCGCGGTCGGCGTCGAGGCCGCAGATGAACGACTTCAGCGCCTGCTCGCGGTTCGCGTTGAGTGTGCCGGCGGGAATCACCAGCAGCCAGCGCGTGTTCCAGACGCTGCGCCCGGTCAGGCGCGTCGCGTCGAGCTGCGCGTCGGTCGGCTCCGTTCCCGTCGCGCCGTAGTAGGCGCGGAAGGACGGATGGCGGCGGATGCGCGTGACGGCGTCGACCCCGCCGAAGTCGCCGTCGGTGTAGAGCGGCAGGCGGTTGGCCTCGGCGATCTCGCCCGCCGTCAGCGCATACGGCACGGGAACCGTCTGGTCGACGACGTTGAACTCCGTTATCGTCTCGCCGTCCGAGCCCGGCTCGCGCATCCGGTCCGTGCCGACCGGCACGAGATACACGTTCGGCGTGGTCGAAAACGCGCTCGCGCCCGTATACCCCTCGCGCTTCTCGTTATAGCCCTCGAACCAGACGCCGGCGGCGGAGATCTTCGTCGCGTACCACGAGGAGTCGAACTGCGCGTCGTCGAAGGCGAGGTCCTTGCCGAAGAGGTTCTTCGCGAAGTCGATCGTGGTCTCGAACGGGATGATCAGCCCCGGCTCCTGGTCCGCGAGGCCGAACTGGGAGACGAACGGCAGGCAGTGGCGGACGAATTCGGGATTGCCCGTGATGTCGTCGCACCAGTATTTGGCGAGTTCGCGCTGCCAGGCGTCGTCGCCGAGTTCGCCGGCGAGGATGCGGAAGAGCCCATGCCGGAGCGAGAACCACGTCGCATACGGCTGCGGGTTGTTGATGCCCAGCTGCGTTTTCGCCGTCCGCCAATTGGCGTCGAGCTTCGCGAGCGCCCCCGCTATCCCCGCATCGCCGTTGTCGCTGACGATCGGCTGGCCTGCGCCGTCGGTCTCCCCGAGCGCGCGCGCGCCGACGATCTGGCGCAGGAGGTCGCCCCCGGCCGTGCCGACATCCATCGAGGAGCCCGTCTCGTAGGCGTACGCCTTCGCCGCGAGGAACGCGTACTGGCGCGCCAGACCGAAGGCGCACTCGTACTTCGACAGCGTCTCGTTGCGCAGCTTGCGGAAGAAGGTGTCGTTGTAGCGCATCTTGGCGATGTTGTTGACCGCCTGCTGGCGGTTGAGCTCGCGCGTCTCCAGGATCGCGCGGCCCTGCTGGACGAGTTTCGACACTCGTTCCTGGGAACTCTGCAGCGCCTGCAGCGTCTCTTTCACCGTGCCGAGCGCGGAATTGACCGTTTCCACCGAGGAGATGAGCGTCTCCCAGCCGCCGACGCGCGAAACGACGCTCGAATATTTGTAGCTGGCGGCGGCCAGATCGAGGTTCAGCAGCGAGATCTCCTCTTCGCAGTCGGCGATGTCGCCCTCCAGCCCACTCTTCACCGCCTGTACGCAGAGATTGACCCCCATCAGCGCCGCGCCCGCAGCCGACTTGATCGCATCAGTGGCGATTGTCGTCGCCAGACCGACATTGCCCTGGATATCCCCTTCGCTGCTGAAGCCGATGTCGAGCTGCCGCAGGATCGCATTCATGGCGACGAGCGACTTCTTCTCGTCCGCAAGCTTGCTGATGTAGCTGCGCAGTCCGTCGTCGCCGTAAACCTTGTCCGCCACCTTGCCGTAGGCGGAGGCCGACGCCGCCTGGATCTGGAGCAGCTTCCACTCGTCGTCCAGGTTCTGCGCCTTGCGGTTGTAGGCGTTCATCGCGCGGGTGAACGCGCCGTAGGCGGAGAGGAAATCGGCGTAGGCGAGCTGCAGTTCGCCCGAAGCCGGACGCTCGCCCTGGACGCTCGCGGGCTTGACCACGAGTCCGTTCGCCGAGAGCGAATAGGCCAGCACGTTCCCCGTCGTCGCCCCGACCGCGCTGCCACCGATGGCCGAGATCTCGCCGTTGGCATCGTAGCCCTGGATCCGGTAGGACACGTTCGTCTGCACGAGCGTGTCCTCGACCGCGTTCAGGCCGTAGGCGCCGAGGTCCATCCACATGTAGTGATAGAGGTCGGGACCGTAGTAGCCGCTCGGATACGTCTTGCCGGGTCCGATGTCGTCGGCATACGGCCGCCCGTAGAGGGCGATCAGCTGCGCGGTCAGGTCGTCCTCCATCGAGTCGAGGTTGTCCACGATGCCCGCGCGCGTCTCTTCCAGCATCCGGAGGCGGTTCGAATACTCCTGCGCGCGGTCGAGGATCCGCTTCGCATTGTCGAAGGCGCCCGTCGCACGCTCGCGAATCTGCTCGTAGTGCGTCTGGTCTCCCGCCGAGCCGATCGGCGTCAGGTCGAACGGCACGGTCGCGTCGTCCAGCCCGAGCGGATTCATGCCCGCATCCATGCGATCGACCGTCTGCTGGATCGCCTCCGCCGCCGACGCGAGCTCGCCGATGCCCGTGACCGTACCGCGGTCGATGTGCAGCAGCCCCCGGTCGGCGTACGCGACGCCGCTGCCGTCAAGCTTCTCCTCCTCGGGCAGGAGCGAGTTGGCGACCGCCCAGTTGCAGAGCGCGCCAAACGCGCCGCGGCTCGCCCACTCGCCGTAGCCGAAGGCGTTCTCCGCATCGTCGTCGAGATAGCCGCCGCCGGTCGCGTCGCTCGCATGGTCGCGCCACGCCTTGAGCGCGGTCAGCTCGACCGTGCGCTGCGCCGTGCGCGCGACGGCCGCCGCCGCATCGGCGAACTTCGCCTCGTCGTAGTAGTCGACGTTGACCACGTTGTCCGCCACGTTCATCTCGCCCATCCCCGGCGAGCCCCAGCTGAAGTAGGGATTGCGCAGGAGCCGGTACCAGCCCTGCAGCGCCGAGAGGTAGTGGCCGTAGGCGTCGCCGTGGCCCTGCGGATAGAGCTCGGCGGCGACGGACTCGTCGATCGTCGAAACCTGGTGGCCGGAGATGTTGTAGTTCACCGCATACGCCACCTCGCCGGCGGTGATCCCCTTGGTGAAGTTCCAGATAAGGCGATTGTAGTAAGGTCCGATCGTGTTGCCGGGGGCGTTCACGCAGGAGCGGCCGCGCAGCAGCGCGAGCTCCTCGTCCAAAAGCGTCGGCACCTGGTTGTCGAACGCGAAGAGCGACGAGGACGCCGCGCCGTAGTCGATGCCCAGCCCCGCCTCGCTCTCGCCGAAGTTCGACCCGAAGCCGATGGTCGGATTCGCGGCGTCCGCATACGCCTCGTCGCCGAGCATCGTGTAGAGGTCGCCCAGCCGTTCCACCGCCAGCATCAGCTGCTGGTTGGCGTCGGCGTCGTTCACGCCCTGCAGGAGGCTCATCGACTCGGCCTTGTTGAGAATCGTGCGGTAGAGTTCGATCAGCCCGACCGAGGTGAGGTTGTCCTGGTTGAGCGCCACGTCGCCGGTGTAGGGCTTGCCGGCCTGCTGCATCCAGCTGACGGCCGTTTCCACCTCGTTGTTGTAGAGGTCGGTCATGCGCTGGGTGAAAGGCGTGACGTTGTTCAAGACCCGCTGCACCCAGCCTTCGGCGAGCGCGGGCGGATCGGACCAGTCCGACCACGTCTCGCCCATGACCGCGTAGGCCGGCGAGTTGGTGTCCGCCGCGCGATAGCGGCAGGCGTAGTAGGCGTTGACCATGTTCGCGAGCGTATCGCCCTGCCCGCCGACGGTGAACTCCGTCTTGCCGACCCCCTCCGCCGCGCTGAACTTCGGCCGGTAGACCGACTCGTTGTCGTAGTCGGTCGGCACCGAGCCGTCGGCCCCGGGCGAAGCCCGGCGCCAGTCGAAGACGAAGCCGCCCGCGTCGCCGCCGAAGGTCTGGGCGTAGTGGACGCCCATGACCTGCGAGAGCAGGTTGTTCGGATCCTCCCGCGTCACCACGCGCCCGACGTGGTATTTCGGCACCACCCTCAAAACGTGCATATTGACGGGATTGCCCGCGTCGCAGAAGTCGTTCGTCGCGTCGTTCTCGATCATGACCACCCAGTTCGTCATCCCCATCGCCGTGAGCGCATAGTGGTCGGGCGCCTGGTAGACGGCGACCGTCTGCAGCAGGCCGTCGCGCACGCCTTCGCCCACGGCGGTCGGCTCCGCCGGGCCGAGACCGGCGAGGGCGTCGAGCGCGGCGATGAACGGCGCATAGGGCTCGGCCGACGCGAAGTCCTGCACCAGCGCCTTGACGCTCGCGACGTCCTCGGCGGACAGGACGTTCACGTAGATGAGCTCGACCCCGCCGGCATTCGACTCCTTCACGCCCTGCAGCACGAGCCGGTCGGTGGTGGGATCGATGTAGAGCCGCTGCGAGAGCGAAGGCGACACGCCCTGGAAGCGGTACAAGCCCTTGCAGTCGAGCAGCTGCTCGCCCGGTCCCGTCTTCAGGCCGAGCTCCGCGAGGCGCGACGACGTGAAGCCGAGCTCCGCCGACCGGGCGACCGTCGGGTCGGAGAGCATCACGACGTCGTGCGCATTCGAGATCGGGTAGAGGACGGCCATCGACTTCGCGTTCCACATCTCCGGCAGCCCGTCCTCGGCCGTGGTCAGCATCTGCCCGAGCTTGAGTTCGCTCGCCGTCTCCGGCCACGCGACCCGCCAGACCCACGGCTGGGGGCTGGCCGCGTCGCCGTCCAGGTACGAAAGCCACGGCACGGCCGCGCCGACCGCGGGCGCCGCCAGTCCCGGCGGCCAGTCGAAGTCGCTCTGCCGGGCATAGTACATGCCGATCGCGAACTCGCCCGCGCAGCGCGCCCAGACCTGGCCCTTGCGGTCGCGGAACGGCGGCGCGGCGTCCGGGTCCCAGCACGTCTCCTTCAGCCACGGGTCGTCGAAGAGCAGCAGCGGCTTCGGACCGGGCAGCTGACGACCGACCGTGCACGTGTCGGCGAAAGCCGAATACGTCCCGTTCGTCGGCAGGACGTGGAAGTACTTCATCATCCGGACGCCGTCGCGGTCGTACGCGACGAGCACGCCCGGCTTCGAGACGGCGCCGTCCGGCGAGGCGTCGTTCAGGTCGCAGCGCAGCGCCCAGGCGACCCAGCCGCCCTGCCCCGCCTGCAGGAACGCGTGCTCCTCGTTCGGATTGTAGCCGACGCCGTCCGGATCCGGCTGGCGGTAGAGCGTCGGCGTATGGTCGGAGGTGATGACGGAGGTCTGCGCGTGCGGTGCGCCGGGCAGGTCCTTGAGGCACCCGACGGCCCGGTGCCGGGTGCCGAGCACGAGGTCGCTCGCGTAGCGCACGTCGGTGGCGCCGTCCGTCACGAGATCCGTGCCGCCCCGCAGGATCGGCAGGAAGAACGAAAGCCCCGGCTCGTCGCCGGCGGTCCACAGCGCGGCATGGGTTTTGAACTCGTCGACGCTCATCGCCCGGTTCCAGGTCTGGATCTCGTCGAGAATCCGCATCGGCGCCGTCGTCTTGCCGCTGCCGGGCTTGGCGCCGAGCCAGCACTCGCCGAACGGCTCGGCCAGCTGGGCCATCAGCGCTTCCGACACCTCCGCCGTCGCCGACTCGGCGAACCCGTCGCCGAGCGCGAGGAAACCGAGCTGCCCGTCGTTCCAGCCGAGCGCGAGATAGCGCCAGTCCTTGGTCGCCGCACCGGCAAGCTCCAGCCGGTTCGACCCCACCGTCGCCACGAAGCTGCCGCCGACGAGGTCCAGCGTCACGAGGTCCGTGCCGTTGGTCGAGCGGAGCGTCAGCAGTGCGCTGTCCTTGCCGAGGGCGGTTTCGTCGTAGGGGCGCGTCCACAGCATGATTGCGCCGGCCCGCGCGCCGAAGAACTGGCGCATAGGCAGCTCTACGTAGGCGTTCGTGCTGTCGAAGACGAGGGAAGCCCCGTCGCAGAACGACGACTCGCCCGCGCTGCCGAGCTGCGAGGCGATCACGATCTGCGGAGCCTCGTCGGCCTGCGGCCAGTCCACGGCGTAGACCTGCGGCAGCGACGGCACGGAGATGGGCTTCGCCAGCCCCGCCAGCTCGACCTGGCTCGACCACCAAACCTCGATGCGGTTGGTGACGGCGGGCGACATCGACGCGGTAACGGGATAGACGACGGAGGGCAGCCCGTCCGCAGCCGTGCCGTCCGCCGAGTAGATCGCCGGGTTCCAGACCGGGTCGGACTTCGGCTCGTAGACGTAGCCCGGCGCCGTCGCGTTCACCGCGAGCGTCCGCCCGGGCGCGAGGCCGGAGACCGAACCGCCGCGCAGCTCGACGGCCGAGCCGACCTTGACCAACGTCTCGACCGAGAGGTCGAACCACGTCGCGTCCGTGCGCAGGATCGACTCGACGGGCAGGAACCAGACGTTGTCGTCGCCCGTGAGCTTCAGGAGCGACCGCCCGGGGCCGTAGGTGACGAACTCGCCGTCCACGACGGCGCGCGCGTGGTTGACGACGCTGCCGCCGTCCGCCTGCCACTTCATCAGCTCCGCCGTGCAGCCGTCGGGGATCCGGATGCCGCGCCCGGGCGCGTTCGCATCGTCGCCGCGCACGAACTTGGCCGCGTCGTCCGGCCAGCTGACGAGATACTCATCGACCTCGAAGGGCCACGAGACGCCCTGGCGGTCTGCCTCCATCCAGTAGATCTGCGTCTGATTGCGCGTCGTGTCGTCGGAAGGCCGAAGCGCGAAGACGCTGCCGTTCTTGGGGCTGTACGCATACAGGCCCTGATGCTGGTAGAGGAACGGCCCTTGCGCATCGAAGTCGTCGAGCGTCGTCGGGGAGGCCTCCAGCCCGGCGATGTCGTAACCGCGCCCCGAAGGCGTCAGCTCCGCGCCCACCGTCGACCGGCGCACGTCCGTCTGGGGCTGCGAAACCTCGATTGTCTGCACATCGACGATGCGGTCGTAGTTGGCCGAATCGTAGTAGGCCATCACAACCTGCCCCTTCAGCTCGCCGGCGGCGTAGACCGTCTTCGTGCCGCCGCTCTCCTCGACGTACAGGCCGCTCACGACCACGTCGCGGTAGCTCATCTCGCCGCCGACCGACGTGCCCGTCGACTCCTTGCCCATGACCTTGGTGAGCAGGTTCGACGGGCCGAAGAACTTCACGAACTTGCCCGTCACGTCCACCGTCCGCCCGCCGTAGCGCGCATCCGTCCAGAAGATGTTCTTCGGCCGTTCGCCCGCAACCGGCGAGGCGACGATCGGATAGGCGTTGGTCGTCAACGCCCCGGTCGCGTCCGCGACGACCCAGGGAAACTTGACCGTCTCGCCGAGCGTCACGTAGACGGCGTTGTTCTTGGTGTCGAAGAGGAAATTGTCCTGAATCTCCGCGTCGGCGGCAAACGCCCGGTAGGTCTCGTCCCAGTCCACCCCCTCGGGCGCGATCAGCGCGTCACCGAGGTAGTAGAGCGGCTTGTTGCGCTCGGCGGGAAAGCCGGCGATGACCGATTCGAGCGTACGCACGGGCGCGGCGGGGTCGGTCTCGCGGCCGCTCTCGAACGACTCCTCGCTTGCCGCGCGGTCGAACGCGCCCGCGGCCGGCGCCACCGCCGCATTGCTCGCCGCCCAGTCGGCGTACACCGGGTCGACAGCCTCGCCCCGGACGGCGACATAGAGCGGCGTTACGCCCGGCGACGACAGCGAGTAGACGGGGCTGTCCCCCGCCTCCGCCGCCAGCGCCGCCGCCAGCGCGACGGCGCTCGCCGCCGCCCCCAGAACCCTGCGCAGTCGAGACCGCATCGTCCGCCTCCCCGCGTCACTTGACGCGCATGATGAAATACAGCGCGTAATAGGGCGGACGGTTCTCGTGCGCCTGGTCGCCGCCGACGGCATTGGTCCGGTAGACCTTGGAGTCGCCGCTCAGCTTGGACGAGGCGTCGTAGCCCTTGGTGGTGGATGTCCACGGCGTCGAGCAGTCATAGGCCGAGTCGATGTACGCCAGCTGGTCGTCGCCGACATAGTAATGGCGATGGCTCGGCATCTGACTCGTAGTCAGGGTCACCGAATCCTTGCCGCCGGTGGCCCCGAGCGCATAGCCCGAACCCGCGCCGACGATGAAGCGGCTGCGCAGGTCGGGCGTCTTGACGCCGTTCTGGGTCGAGCCGTCGCAGATCGCCCAGTGCTCGTTGTCCGGCAGCGTCGCCTGGGTCCACATGATGATGCCGCCGACCGGCACGGGGACGATCTCGCTGCCGCCGACCGTCAGCCGGCGGCCGGAGTCGATCGCGAGATCGGTCTTTACCGCCAGCGTTCCGCCGTTGACGGTAAGGCCGCCTTTGGCCGTCATCACGCCGGCGGCGGTGATCGTGCCGTTCGCGACGACGTCCTGAAAGGTGCTCTGCCCGGAATTCTGGACGATGCCGTCCGCCGTGACCTCGACGTTGCCCGTCGCGCCCATCGCGATCTTGCCGCCGACCGCGACGTCGCCGGAGATCTTGCGCACGTCGTTCGCGACGGCGGCGAACGGCACCGCAAAGAGCCGCTGCCGCGGCACGATCTCGCCGGCCGAGTCCTTCACCTCGATTCCCACGTAGACGTCGCCGGCGGCCTGCCGGACGAAGACCTGCTCCAGCGTCGGGCAGAGCGGCGTTTCGTCCGCAAGCGCGCCGCCGGCGTCCGTCACTTCGAGGTTGAACAGCCCCGTCGCGTCGGTGTAGATGTTGAAGACGCGGCCCCAGAGCAAGACGCCGCCGGCGGGACTGTCCCACAGGCGGAGCGTCACCGTGTGGCTGCGCACCACCTGGTCGTCCTTGACGATCACCGCGCCGTGCTCGTCACGCAGCGCCGCCTGGTAGGTGAACGAATACGACGAGTCCGCGAGGATCGCGCCCGCCAGGCACGCCGCCCACACCGCCATCATCAGTTTCTTCATACCCTGTCACTCCTTACGCTTCACAGTTCTTCTTTAAGCTCCGCCAGGTCGGCCGACGTCAGGCGCTTCATCGTGAACGTGCCCGACATCCGGATCCGGCCCTCGCGCCGCAGCCCCTCAAGCGACCACGTGCACGTGCCGGAAAGCGTCTCCTCGGGCGACCACGCCGCCGCCGTCGACGCCGCCCAGGTCAGCGTCAGCTCGTTCGCAATCGAGAAGAGCTCCGGCTTGACCGTCGCGACGTAGTTGCTGAAATCGTCCCCATCCGGGGCGGGACCGTCGAAGTCGGCGTTCAGTCCGTCATGGTCGGGGTGCTTCGCGTGACGGAAGGGATTGACCTTCGAGCTCGCGCCCACCGTCCAGGCGAAGTTCGCGGTCTCCCCGAACGTGCCGCTCCCCGGCAGCACCGGCGCGTCGGTCGGCAGCACCGCCGCCGTCAGCCGCCGCCCGCCGAAGCGCGCGCGCTGCATCAAATTCATCGCCCCGGCCGCGTCGACGTGCACGAGCAGGCGCACCGTCATCGGCTGGACGACGGGGACGGGCGCCGTGGCGAGGACGGGCACCTGATTCGTCACCGCGATCACGACCGTCTCGCGATTGGTGGCGACCGTGCCGGTGACGTCGTTGGTCGTCACCACGTACGTCGTGTATTCCTCCTCCGTGACCTTCCCCTCGTAGGTGACGTCGCCGGCCTTCTCGTCGATCATGCGGCCGACCCGGTCGAGCGTCACGGACGCAGACCAGAGCCCCTTCGGCCACTGCGTCCGGCGGAACTCCCCGCCGTCGGCCTGCACGGAGAACGGCACCGACGTCCGGAAGCCGGAAGGCGCCTCGGCCGACACGTCCTCGACATCGACAATGCCACCGTATTCCGTCCCCGCGACGGGCGCAAGCAGCTCGCGCTCGCGGTCCACCGCGAGACGCAGCCGCAGGGTCTCGCCCGGCGCCAGCTCGCAGACGTAGGGCGCGGCGCGCAGGCTCGCCTGCCAGGCGTCGTGGCGGACGGGGTCAAGGTACATCACCGTCGGCACGGGAAGGTGCAGGGCGCCGTCCGCCCACTCCCCTTCGCGCAGGCTGACGCGCACGAGCCGGTTGGTCGCCGCGTCGTTGCGGACGACGACCGCCGATACGCTGAGATTCGTGCCGAGCGAGAGCCCGTGCGCCGGCGAGACGTTCAGCACCCCGCTCCAGTCGCTGACCGTGACCGCGTCCATCGCCACCGCACCGCCGTTCGGCATCGTCGAATCCCGGGCGATCTCCTCAAGCCCCGGCGACGGCGACGTCGGTACGCCCTTGATCCGGTAGCGCGCCGACCAGCCGGTCGCCAGCCCCGAGAAATACCCCTCCGCCGTCAGCGGGGCGTCACCGGAGGACGAGACGCCGACGTAGTTGAGCGGCGTCGTCACCCCGTCCGACACGTGCCAGGTCACGCGATAGGCCGCCGGCTCGCCGTAGAGGTCGGCGACGAACGCCGTCCGGTTGGTGTTGACCGTCACGTAGACGCCGTTGGCGACCACCGCCTGGAACGAGGAGTGCCCGGGATCGTCCCGCTTCCACATCTTCATGCCGACGTCAACGGCGCCAAGCGTCGAGTCCGCCGCGCTCGTGGTGAACTGCTGCGTGTTCATGAAGGCATTCTGGTCGTAGTAGCCGACCGTCTCGACCGGCCAGTCGGCGAACGCCTCGTCTGCCGTCGCGTCGAGCGTGATCGGCAGATAGAACGCATTCCAGCCCGGCTGGAGGGTCACGGTATGCCGCATTCTCACGCCCGTCGCGAAGGCCAGGTCCGCGACCAGGGCGAGGACCAGCGCAGCAGCATGCTTCTTCATCAGAGACGTCCTTTCCAGTACTCGACCTCGGCGGGGGTGAGACGGGCGCGGGCGAGCGCATCCCGCCACGCCGCATTCACCCGCGCGCGTTTCGCCGCAAACTCCTCGTCGGTCAGCGCCCCGCCCGCATGGCGCTGCTCCGCGCGCAGGAGATCGGCGGCAAACGTCGCGCGCAGCTCCCGGAGGGGCGCCGGCAGCTCGTACGCGCCCAGCGCCGCCCGCAGCCGCCGCCGCTCGCTCTCGGGGAACACCGTCAGCGGCAGTTCGCGCGTCCCCCCGGCGCGGCAGTTCAGGACGACGCGCGCCGCGTCGATCCGCACCGGCTCCGCCCACACGACCTGACGGGCCGTGTTGGTCCACGCCGTGAATGCCGCGAGGAGGAAAAACATCACTGCTCCATTTCGACCTTGTAGAACCGGCTCTCGCCGTTCTTGATGAGATAGACGGTGCGCTCCGACCAGGTGTTCTTGTCGTTGGTCACGCGCTCGACCGTCGCCGACTGGGCCGGATCCAGGCGAAAGACGCCGCGCGTCCATCGGGTCGCGCCCGAATCGAGCGTCGGCGTCTCGTTGACGACGTAGGAGCGGCCCGCATTCGCCTCGAAGGTCAGGGCGATCACGTCCTCGGCGTCCGCTTCGGCGGCGGAAAAGCCCGAAACCTGCTTCACCCGGAAGTAGTCGTTGCGGTCAAAGGGATCGGTCCCGGCGAGATATTCGGCATAGTTGCTCGCGCCGTCGCCGTCGTAGTCCTTGTCGGGGTCGAAGACGGAATCGGAGATGTCCGCCAGCCACATGTCATATTCCTTCGACCGCTCGTAGACATCGGCAATGCCGTTGCCGTTCGCGTCCTCCGCCAGCATCACGCGCACGGTCGCCGTGCCGCCGCCCTGCCCGACAACCGCGTCATCGCCCTTGATCAGGCCCTCGTAGACCACGCCCTTCGCGTCCACCGCCGAGAGCGCAAGGACGTCGCCCGCCGCCGCGTAGCCGCCGCCCGAGCGCGTGGCGACCGGCACGTCGAGCCGGTAGTTCCACGCCGTGGGATTGCCGGGATTGAACACCTTGGACTTCGCCAGCACCACGCCGTTCGTGTTGCGCACGTACAGCGTGATGTCGTCGGAAGCCTCGTACGCGACGCCATCGTAGTTGACGACCCGCCCCGCGATCGAGTAGGGACAAAGCACCTGCACCGGATCGGCCGCCAACGCTGTCCAACATGCGGAAACGGCCAGAACGAACACGGATGTCTTCATGGTACGTGCGCTTTGCAGAGGCTCAACGCAAGCGGATGATGAACGGACTCGGTGCGAGGGCGATACGCAACCGGTGAATCTCCTTCGCCGTCAAGGCCGCATCGTAGATGGCCCAGTCGTCGATGTAGTAGCCGCCGTCGCCGGGCGCGACGCGATAGTAGTCCGAAATGATGCCGCCGTGCAGCGAGCCGAGCTGTCCGGCCTGGCCGATCACCGATGGAATCGTCTTCTCCGTCTGCGCAACCGTGTCGCCGACATAGAGCGTCGTGCCCGTGGGCGAGGCGACCACCGCGATGAAGTGGAACGCGCTCTTCAGGTTGGCGATGCCCGAAAGCTCGACAATCACTTCGGCCGTACCCGGCGTCGGCCACGCGACAACGCCGACTGAATCCGCGCCGGTACAGACGAGCCCGAAACCGGAATTGCTGCCGGTCGTCATCCCCAGTCCCCAAAGCGGCACGGCGGTAGTATTCGCGCCCGTCCGCCCCGCGAAATCGAGCCGGGCGACGGTCGTCACCGTCAGCGCACCGGCGCAGTTCGGCGCCTTGCCGGCGGTGTTGGCGTCCCAGTACGGCACGAAGCGATTGGACTCGCTCTCGTAGAAAATGTGCGCCGAGCGGCCGTTGCGACCCTTGGAGACGGTAAACGGACCCGAACCGTCCTTGTCGCTCCAGGTCGAAAACGCACAGGTCGAATCGGCCGCCTTGGCGCCGTCGAGCGTCACGTCGTCGCCGGACTCGTTGAACTCGTAGTGCATGAACTTGTTCGCCGCGAGCGGATCCTGCACCGTCGCCTTCACCGCCCCGGCCTCGACCGTCGCGTCCCCAAAGCGCGAACCGAGCTCGGTCGAGACGATTGCCGCGCCATCGGTTCCGCCGAGCAAACCGCTGTTCGGATCGGTCACGAAGGTGATCTCCGTGCCGACCGAAGCCTGTGACACGTCGAAATAGGCGGAGTTCACTACCGGCACGACCGACTCGCCCAGCCCCACGTTTCCGGTTGCCGTGCCGGCGCTCTTGAACTCGATGGGCGTGTTCCCGCCCTGGAGGAAAAGCCCTGCGCAGGCGGACAGCTGCCCGTCGTAGACCCGCAGCGCCGCGCCGGGCTTGACTTCGATCCGGGCGCCGGCGAGATTGTTGTTCTTTTCCATGGCAAAACGCAATGCGCCTTCCGCGACCTTGATGACGCCAGCGTCATCTGCAGACATATTGGTCTGCGTCCAGTAAACTTCGCCCGCACCGGTCTTGACGAGCGTGTGGCCGTTGAGCGCGAGCTCGGTCGCCTCGTACGAGCCCTTGATGATTCCCCACTCATGGCCGGCATCAGCACGAACGCTCGCATCGCCCGACAGAACCAGTTTATACATCTGCCGCTGACCGGTGCCGATGACTGCGCCCGAATTGAAGATCGCGCCCGAAAAAGTTCCGTCTTCGCGTTCGACGCCTTGGCCGGCAATCGTAAAGGCGTAGCAGTAGTCTGTCGTGTTGGCCAGATCGACCGCCGCGCCGTCCTCGACGGTTACTTGCGCGTTGTAGGCAATTTCGCCCGTGCCGCCCAAACCACTGTTACGCGCTGTTTTAACTATGCCGGACTTGACCGTCAGACCGCCGGTGAAGGTGTTGGCGGTGGTGAAAGTGATGTTGCCGGCGGTCTCGACCGCACCCGCGCCGGAGATCGCGAAAGCGACCTGCGAATCGGTTTCGGCCGACAAGGCGAGGATTGCGCCGCTTGCAAGCGTGCACGCGCCGGAAACGGAGAGATTGCCGCCAATCGGATAATTGACGCGCGAGCCTTCCATAACCTCCAGCCGGTCAGCGGTAAGCAGCCCTTCTCCGGTAAAGGTCAACGAGCCTTCGCCGCGCACCGTCAGCAAGTCGACCGTCACATTTTCACTGAGCGATACCGTGCATTCGCCGGCGACTGCAATGACAATCGCCCCGCCGTTCGGCACCGTGTTGAGCGACCAGTTCTCCGCCTCGTTGAACGAGGTGGTGTTTTCGCTGGCGACCGTCAGCAAATTGATTGCCTTCATCGTCAGCGTTCCGTCGGCAAATGTGGTGACGGGCGTAATCACGTTGCCGTTGTAGTCGAAGACCGTGAGCGCCCCTTCCGCCGGCGCGGCGGCAAGCTTGAGCGTAATCGTGCCTTCCGCCGAATTGAGCTGTTGCACCTGCAGCTTCGCGCCTTCCGCCAGCGTAATCACGCCTTGCGGACGCGCCGCACCTATAAGCTTGAGCGTGACGCCGTCGCCGACGTCGATCGCGCCTTCGCCGGTCACGGCGGCGGAAAACGCCACCGTCGCCGCGTCGACATTGGCGGCCTTGGTCAGTTTCAACGTGGCGCCGGAGGCGATATCGACCGGTTCGACAACCGGCAGCGTCGCGCCGGTCGCGCGCAGTTCCGGCTGGCCGCTCACGTTGACCGCCATCGTCACCGAAGCGGAATACGTATCGATGCCGGTCGCGCCGAGCGCCAAGACGCCGCCGGAAAGGTTGAGCGTGTTCGCGCCGATGGCGTTCACGGAAAGCTTGATGCCCTGCGCCGTGAACACGCCGCCCGCGATATTGATCGTCTGCGTATTGCCGGTCTTGCCCACCAGCACGTCGCCCGGAGCGGTAAAGGAGGCGTTATCCTTGATCGTAAAAGTGCCCGGCCCGTTCCAGTGGCCGAACATCACCGAAGAGGTGTTCTGATCGACCGAAGTGCTGCCGGTAACCATTACCGACGCGGAGTCCGCAAGTTCAAGAGCAGCCGTGCGCCCGGCGGCACCCTGCGAAATGACAAGGCTCGGCGTGGTCACCGCCGTCGTGCCGCCAAGATAGTAGCTCGCCGTGCCGATGCCGAGCACGTCTGTGTAAGCAATTTCGGCATCGACCATACGCACCGTCGTCGCCGTGCCGTTGTTCGACTGCGCGAGCTTCCACGTGCCTTCCACCAGATTCAACGCCCCGCCGGCATGATTGATTGCAATGGCGCTTTCGCTGTCGGCGTTGCCGCCGCCCCAGGCGCGATTGAC
The DNA here is from genome assembly GCA_051884875.1 of Kiritimatiellia bacterium. Lineage (GTDB taxonomy): Bacteria > Verrucomicrobiota > Kiritimatiellia > RFP12 > UBA1067 > UBA1067. The sequence goes on along the minus strand of JBJEWD010000027.1, from coordinate 2,171 downwards.
GATCGTGTCCGAAACCAGCGTCGAGACCGGCCACGTGCAGACCACGTAGTTCGTCGCCTCCGAATAGTCGTAATTGTCGATGTCCAGAACCGCCGCGTCGGTACGCGCGAGTCTGACGCGATAGCCGGCCGGCGAGACGATCTTGAGCGTTTGCGCGACAATAGATTCATCGAAAGTCAGCGTTACGCCGGCATTGGCCGTGTTCGTCAGCACAATCCTATTGCCCGCGCCATTCGCCCAGACGGCGCTGGCCTCGGCAATTCCCGACTTGGTGCTCCAGAGCGCATCGCCGGTCAGGTTGGCCGTAAAATCGACGATCTCCGCCAGCTGACCGACCTTGACCACCTGCAAGGCGCAAACGCTCGCCCGCGCGCCGTATTGATTGTAATTGCGGCAAGTTTCAATCGTCACCGAATCGTCGGTCAACACCCCGGAAATCACCGTATTCAAGCCTTCCGCAGCGGTTGAATTGGCCGAAAGCGTGCCCCAGCGGACTTCGTCATCGGACGACAGCGTCACGCCCGCGCCGCTGGGGCCATGATAGGTCTTGCCGCCAATCGTCACGGGCGAAAATCCGCTGCCCTGATTCGAAATCAGATAGACAATCACGCGATACTTCTCGCCCACGGACGTATTGATGCCCGAAAGCGTAAACCCGTAGGTCGCCGTCGATTCGTCATTGTTGGGATTGTCGTTGACGGCGCTGTCAAAAAGGCCATCGCCCATGTCGCTTGGGTCAAGGGCGAGATTGTCGATGGTCGGCGTCAGCGTCAGGCCACCCGCGGTCGTCGTCGTCACCTTGCCCGCGCCATTGGTCGCAACGATCGTCCATGCCGACTTGTCGGTGGTGAAAAGCCCATACTTGGTGCCGTCCGCCAATTCGGCATTGTCGAAGGTGCGCGAAACGTTGAAGCTCGCCGAGCCGAAATCGGCGCTGTTGGGGGCCGAAACGACGAGCCGCGTGCCGTAGCCGTTGACCGTATCGAACGCGACCGTATAGCCGCTCGCCACCGTCGGCAAGGTAACCGTGGTCGACGCGAGGTCAAATTCGCCGAGAATGAAGTCCGTCGCCGCCGGCACGCCGCGCACGGCGGCCTGGGCCGTTTCCTCGATCGCCATCGCCGAAAGATCGAGCGTGGCCCCTTCGGCGAAAGTGGCGCAACTGGTCTTGAATCCGGTCGTGGTTTTCAGCGCAATCGGCCCGGAAATCGCGAGCCCCACGCCGGAATAGTCGCCGTTGGCCGTCAGCGTCACGGGGCTTTCGCCGGTATAGACAACCTTGAGAACCGATCCGGTCGGGAAGCCTCCCTCCGGTTTTTCGGGCGACCAGGTCAGGTTGTCGAAGTCGTCGTCTGCGGTCAACGTCGCGGTATAGACATCGGCCTCGACAATCTGAAGCGCCGCAATGCAGCCGCGCGCACTATTGGCGTTACTGCCGCCGAGGATGGTCAAATCGCCGCTGAAGACGCGCGGATATTCGATCACGTTCGTGCCGACAACCGCCGTCAGATTCCGCGAGGCGCCATATTTAAGAGCGGAGTTGTTGCGAGCAAAACACTTTTTCGTGCCGTCGCTGGAATAATAAACGCCATTGATCGACGGCGGATTGAACTGACGATCGGCCTCATCCGTGGCCTGATAAACGATCACGCGGTAGAATGCGAAGGGAATGCCGGTCAGCGCAATGGAAATGCCGCTGCCGCCATCGTCGAGATAGCCTTTAAGCGCATTTTCGGTGGCGGCCTCCCACTGATACTTGTTGTTGCTGCTCCAGACGAGCTTTCCGAGCGCCGCACCATTCATTGAAGTAAGGTCGGTGCGGGTGTTGCCGACGGCGGAAAGGTTCACCCAGCCGGTGGCCGGGAAAATCCCGTATTCGCCCGCGACCTCTCCTTTGTCGGAGCCAAAGTTGAGGCTGATGGCATCGGCCGCCTGAAGCGGCGTTTGTGCATCCATGGTCAGTGCGAAAGCGACAACCGCCGCCATCCATGCGCTTTTTCTACGAATAGACATAACCAACCTCCACACTATCGGTGACTAATTCCTCTTACCCAACACCCTGTGAGCACCTTTGATTTTAGCATATTGGCGGAGATGAAACAAGTGGACACTTAAAGACACTCTTATCCCGGAAAATCCGGGATAAATTATCCCAGATATTCACCAGAGCC
>JBJEWD010000026.1:0-55534 GCA_051884875.1 Kiritimatiellia bacterium | reverse complement strand
ACGCTCGTCAGACTACTGCAGCCGTGGAACGCGCCCTCCCCGATGCTCGTCACGCTGTCAGGGATCGTCACGCTCGTCAGACTACTGCAGCCGTGGAACGCGCCCTCCCCGATGCTCGTCACGCCGTCCGGTATCGTCACGTTCGTCAGACCGCTGCAGCCGGCGAACGCACCACCCCCGATGCCGCGAACACCTGTCAAGTTCAAATCGCCGGACAATGACTCGACATAACCGATTGCCCAGCCATCCACCAATTTGACACCGGGAATAGTAGTTGCATCAAAAAGTGAAGCGCTGCAGCCGTAGAACGCAGCTCCCCCGATGCTCGTCACGCTGTCCGGTATCGTCACGTTCGTCAGACTACTGCAGTCCTCGAACGCACACGACCCGATGCTCGTCACGCTGTCCGGTATCGTCACGTTCGTCAGACTACTGCAGCCGTAGAACGCAGAAGACCCGATGCTCGTCACGCCGCTGCCAATCGTCACGCCCGTCAGACCGCTGCAGTAAGCGAACGCCCACGACCCGATGCTCGTCACGCCGCTGCCAATCGTCACGCCCGTCAGGCCGCTGCAGTCACGGAACGCATCCGACCCGATGCTCGTCACGCCGTCCGGGATCGTCACGCCCGTCAGACCGCTGCAGTCACGGAACGCCCACGACCCGATGCTCGTCACTGGGTACGAGTCCACGGAGGATGGAATTTCAAGATCGCCGGTCCTCGGCGAAACGCCGGTTATCGTCGCCTTTCCGCTGCTGCTAACGGTATACGACCAGGTATAACCGCCGATGGTCGTCGTCGCGGCAGGAGCCGCGATGGCGGCAAGAAACATAACTGCAGAAAGGACGATGCGCCGTCCACGGGCTGGCGATTGTCTCATGCTTTTCCCTTTCATGCGCCGGTTGTCCGCACCCGCCACCCTCGGCGCAATGGAGAAGTGGCGTACATCATGCTCCGGTGGAGACACGGCCAGGGCGCCCAGACAAAAAATAAGGAAAAGCGGACACGCCACGCCAATACCGCGCGACGCATCCCGCATATTCGACTCTTTGCCTGAAGATTGGTCGTTTTCCAACAAAGCCAAATACGCAAGACTGCGTACGTTGCACGGGTTAGGTTGCCCACCCCGCGCACCTCTCGCTCCGGGTCGCCCCGTGGAGAAGCCGGCCGCCGTTGCCGCGCGACCAGTATATCGCCACGTTATCCTGCGCCGTTCCCGGCGGTTCTACCGCCATCCGGGCGCAATTCAACGCTTTCGCCGCGTATTATACCATTTTTCTCCGCCGCGTCATAGGCTGGATTTTCACCTGAATCGTGCGGGGCCTCCGCGATTCATAAACACCGATGGTTCGTGCTCTCGCGGCCTTCGGCTGTCTCGCTCCGCTCGGCTGTCCCGCTCCGCAGCTTCGCGCTGGTCAGCCACTTCTTATTAGGGTTATAGGGGCGGCGAAGCCGCAGTCTAAAACATCCGCATCACCGACCGTCGAAGGCGAATGCCGGACGCGAAGCCACAAGTATTCGGCGGAGCGGTAGCGAGAGCCGTACGGATCGGTGTTAAATTATCAGGCGGGGAACGGGGCTGTCCTCCCTATTTATAATAAACACCGATGGTTCGTGCTCTCGCTACCGCTCCGCTGCTTCGCACTGGTCAACCGCTTACCTTCGTAGCCGACCCTCCTTTCTTTGCATTTTTTCGCATCTTTGCGTCCTTTGCGTTCTTTGCGGCTAAAACATATCCCTTTTTGTGGCTAGAACATGATTTGCTCTACCCTGCTATGCCCCCTGATTTGTGTCTTTTGCAGCTTCCCATTTCAGCCGGGTGTTTAGCCGCAAAGAACGCAAAGATCGCAAAGAGGTGGTGTGGCAAGCGAATGCAAATGTCATCACGGAAGTGAAATTGCGTCCTTCACATTCTTTGCAGCCTCCGCGTTCTTTGCATCCTTTGCATCTTTGCGTTTTCGAATCCTTTGCGTCCTTTGCGTTCTTTGCGGCTAAAACATATCTCTTTTTTATGGCTAGAACGTAGTTTGCCCCATCATGCTATGCCCCTGATTTGTGTCTTTTGCAGCTTCCCATTTCAGCCGGGTGTTTTTGGCCGCAAAGAACGCAAAGATCGCAAAGAGGTGGTGTGGCATGCCAATGCAAATGTCATCACGAAAGTGAAATTGCGTCCTTCACATTCTTTGCAGCCTCCGCGTTCTTTGCATCCTTTGCATCTTTGCGTTTTCGAATCCTTTGCGTCCTTTGCGTTCTTTGCGGCTAAAACATATCTCTTTTTTATGGCTAGAACGTAGTTTGCCCCATCATGCTATGCCCCTGATTTGTGTCTTTTGCAGCTTCCCATTTCAGCCGGGTGTTTTTGGCCGCAAAGAACGCAAAGATCGCAAAGAGGTGGTGTGGCAAGCGAATGCAAATGTCATCACGGTGCATTATCCCGCAGGATGGCACTTGCACAGCCCGTCTTTTTTCGGTATCATATCCCAGTAAACGTTCTAAGGAGGCGTTCAGATCATGTCGTTGGCATTCATCCAGAATATGGGTCCGTTCCAGATTCTCATCGTACTCGTGGTCGTCGTGCTGCTGTTCGGCAGCAAGAAGATTCCGGATCTCGCGCGTTCGCTCGGCAAGGCGAAGAGCGAGTTCAAAAAAGGCATTGCCGAAGGCGAGGCCGACGAGGAGGAAGCGCGGTCTTCCAGGAAGAAGACCAAGGAACTTGCCTCTGACGAAGACGACAAGTAGGAATGACCGACCTTATTCGAGAGCGGCTCAAGTCCGTTCCGAATCGCCCCGGCTGTTATCTCATGCGAGATCGCCGGGGCGTCATCATCTACGTTGGCAAGGCCAAGAACCTGAAGCGCCGCGTGTCGAGCTATTTCCGCCCGGGCGCGAAGCATCCGCCGAAGGTGCGCTCGATGATCGATACGGTCTACGATTTCGAGTTCATGACCGTCCGGAACGAGGCGGAATCCCTGCTGACGGAGGCGTCGCTCATCAAAAAGTACAAGCCGCACTTCAACATCCTGATGCGGGATGACAAACGCTATCTGGCGTTACGGGGCGATCCGGCCGCCGACTGGCCGCGCTTCCAGTGCGTCCGCATCATCCGCGATGACGGCGCGCGGTATTTCGGGCCCTTCCCCTCCAGTCCGGTCGTGCGCACCGCCAAGGATTTCGTGGAGAAGCGCTTCGGCATCCGTGGCTGCGCCGATCTCTGCCCGAACGCCGAGACGCATTTGCATTGCCTCGCCAACGTCATCCGTTCCTGTTCCGCACCGTGCCTGGGGAGGATTTCCGCCGAGGACTACCACGCGCGGTTCAACGAAGCCTGTGCCTTTCTGGACGGCAAACGACCCGATGTCCTGTCCGAGGTCGAGGCGAAGATGCGCGCGGCGGCGGCGGCGGGCGCCTTCGAACAGGCGGCGCAGCTGCGGGATACGTTCTTTTCGCTGAAGGAGATGACCAAGGCGCATTTCGTGCGCAAGTCGCCGGAAATGCGTCGGGCGGACGCCCGGCAGGGCATTCGCGAACTGGCGGACGCGATCGGGCTGGCGAAGCCGCCGCAGATCATCGAGTGCGTCGACATCTCGAACCTGTTCGGTACGCACAACGTCGCCTCGCTGGTGGTGGCGCGGGATGGCCTCCCCGACGGGCGCTACTACCGGCATTTCAGAATCAAGTCGTTCGCGGGTGCGGACGATCCGCGGGCGATGGCCGAGGTCGTGCGTCGGCGGTATGGCCCTGAATCGACGCTGCTGAAGACGTCGCCGCGTGCCGACCTCTATATCTGCGATGGCGGCATCACGCAGCTGCGTGCGGCGCGGGCGCTGTTCGCGGAGCTGGGAATTGGAGATATTCCGACCGTGGGGCTTGCCAAACAGCAGGAACTGCTGGTGCTGGACGACGGTCGCCCCGATGTCCGTCTGCCGCGCGATTCCCAGGCGCTGATGGTAATTACACGCCTGCGCGACGAGGCGCACCGATTCGCCATCACCTATCACCGGAACCTGCGTGAGAAGGCGATCCGCGAGTCGGTCTTGGATGAGATACCGGGAATCGGCGAAGCGAAGAAGATTCTGCTGCTGAAAACCTTCAAGTCGATCTACGGCATCGCCCGGGCATCGGTCGCCGACATCGCGTCGACCGCCGGCGTCAGCGCGGCAATCGCCGAAGAGGTGCAGAGACGGAGTCGGCGCGGCGCCCGTCTTGGGGATGATCAGCGGGGGCTCTCGGACTTCAGGACGGCGTAGCCGCGGCGTTTGATTATTTCCACACCGGGGAAGTAGCGGCGCTGGACGGGTTCGAGCCCTGCCGCATTCTTGCAGATCGTGTAGCAGACGCCGCCGGGCTTGAGGGCGCGTTTCGCCGTATCCAGAAAGACCTCGGCAATGCGGTAGTCGGAGTAGTACGGCGGATTGCCGACGAAGACGTCGAACGTGCCGTCCATCCGCGCGGGCGTACCGTTGTCGGCGAGAATCATCTCCGCCGCGACCCCCTGGTTCCGCGCATTGAGATTCGCCGCCTCAATGGCCCGGCTGTGCGAATCAACGCCCACGAGACGGATGCCTTTCACCGCCCGCGCCATCAGCAGACCGACCAGTCCGCAGCCGCAGCCCATATCGAGCACGGAAATCTCCTCACCCGTATCCGGACGCTCCAACAGCTGCCGACTCGCGACTTCGGCAAGCGCGAGTCCTCCCTCATCCCGCCGCCGATGGCAGAAGCACCCGGGGAAGCTCGTGAAGGAAATTGGCTCGATACCGGGCACGGACGCCTTCCACGTCGCGCTGAAATCGCGCACGCGATCGGGCTTGTCCCTGATCTTGCCGAGCAGATCGTTGCGGTCGCGTTCCCGTCCTTCGAAGATGAGTTCGAAACGGGGGGCGCGCAGATCGCCGTGCAGCAGCTGCGCGATCTCCTGCAGCAAATCGAGCGCGAGTTCGCCGCTCATTCGCTTCGGCCCCGTCTTGAACCTGATGACATCCCAAGGGCCCTCGGGCAGATGAGGCGTGCATACCGCCTTCAGGTGATGCGTCTTCTCGATGGCGTGGCGGTGGTAGATGTCGAGACAGTGGCAGGTCGCGTCGTCCGTGAGCCACGCGGCCTTCGCCTTCTTGCCGTGTTTCCCGCGCGCGAACAGATCCGCCGCCGTATAGCCTACGAGGAGCGTCGCCACGATCAGCCCTGCTGCCGGCTCTTGAGCGCCTGCGAGACCGCCAGCATGCGCGCGCCGAGATCCTCGAAGCCGACGTCGGTCGAGTAGACGTCCTTATAGTACTGGTAGGCCTTCTCCAGATCGCCCGACTGCTCCGCACAGAGACCGAGCTGGTAGACGACCTTCTTCTTGAGTTCGTCCATAGTCGGAATGGCATCGCGCGCCGTCTCGAGCTGCATCACGGCCATGTCGGACTGGCCCTTCATCAGGAAGCACATCGCGAGATAGTACAGCGCCCACAGGCGGTCCTTCGGCGACTTCTGCGCCAGCTGGAGGTGCTCCAGCGCCTCGTCGTAGTATTCGTAGGTGAAGTACTGCACGCCGAGTTCATAGCGCAGATGCAGGTCGTTCGGATAGCGCTCGACGCGCGCGGCGAGATCGTCGAAGACAAACTGGTTCTTCTGGCCTTCGAGATCGACGGCGCCTTCCTCGTTCCCCTCGGCGCGGCACTGTTCGATCAGCTGATCGTAGTAGAGGATCGTGGTCTGGGAAAGCATGCGGTCGAGTTCGGGATCCATCGCGCCTGCGACCTCAATCGCCTCATTGAGGCAGGTAATCGCCTCTTCGTAGCGCTTGTTCTGGTTGTAGAGACGCGCCAGCGCCCGGCGCGCGTTCATGTTCTTCGGCTCCTTGGCGATCTGCGCGAGCTTCTCCTGGATGAGGATCTCGGCGTCATCGTCCGTAATGACGGCCTTGTTCGCGGCGTCGAGTTTCTTGGCCTGGTCCTTGTTGGCGATCAGCGCCTGGAAGCCGCCCTTCTTGCCGGCGGTCTGCTCCCACCCGGCATTCATCGTCGCCTGGGCTTCGGTATTCTTCAGGAGCTGCAGTACGCGCTGGTCGCCCGGTTTGAGTTCCGCCAGTTTCTGGTAGGCGTCGCGCGCCTTGCCCCAGTTCTTCGCCATCTGGTAGTAGGTCGCCACGCGTTCGAGCAGGGCCGGATCCTTGTTGCTGCACTCATAGGCGGCCTCGATGGTAATGGCGGCGTGATCGGCCTTGCCGGCGGCCTCGGCGGCCTTGACGGCGCACTCGATGTTGTCCGGATCGAGCGGATTCAGGGAGAGCAGCTTCTCGGCCTCGGCCATCGCCGCCACCCCATCGCCCTTCTTCGCCAGCGACATGATCTTCTGACGGGCCATCATGTAGCCGAGCTTCGCGCCGAAACCCGCCTTGCCGTTGCGGCGGAAATTCGCGATCTGCGCCGCCCGCAGGAGTTTGCGCGTCTCCAGTACGTCGGGCGCCGCGCTCACCGCCTCCATCAGCATGTCGACCGCCAGCTCATAGCGCCCCGACTCGAGTGCCTGCCGTCCGCGATTCGTGAAATTCTGAGCCTTCTGTGCCAAATCAACCGCCATAGTGATGAGAGGATTTTGAGGTTAGAGGTTAGAGTTGAGTGCCGGGAGGGGCCTAGATCTACGGCGTAACCGCCAGACGCCCGTCGTCCGGCGCACCGCGATATACGCCGCCGGCCTTGTAGGTCCGCAGCATGAAGTGCGTCGCCGTCGAGAGCACCCCGTCGATCGTCGACAGATCCTGCGCCACGAACTGGGCCACATCCTGCAAGCTGTCGCCTTTGACGAACACGAGGAGGTCGTAGCCGCCCGACATCAGGAAACAGGCCTCGACCTGCTCGAATTTCGACACGCGCTCGGCAATACGCCCGAAACCGCTGTCGCGCTGGGGCGTGATCTTGAGTTCGATTACTGCATGGACTTCATTCATGGAACGGTCTCCTTGGCTTCACTTGAGGGTCAGGGCGTCGTCTACGATCTGCCGCGCGAGTTCCTCGGCGATGCGTCCCGAGGCGTCGCGCCGGGCCGTAAGGATGTCGTCATTCGCCAGAAACGTCGTCTGGGCGTGGTAGCGACGGTTGTCGACCAGCACCTGGCCCGTCTTCTTGTTGATGAAGCTGACCTCGGCGACGACCGAGAGTCGATACTCGCGGTTGCGCATGCCCGTTTTGCGCGCGTAGGCGATCACGTGCTGATCCGCGTTCTTCAGGACGCCCTGGATCTCGATGGCGCAGTCCGCCGCCGTTGCAATCCGATAGGTGCCCTCGCGCTGAAACTCACGCAGCACCTGACGCGTCACGACGTTGCCCAGCTCGGTGACATCGCTTTCGTTGTGGAACGTCGGTACGGCGACCTGGCGGAGTTCCTGCGGAACCGTCGGCGTCCACGTATAGGCGCGGCAACCCGCCGCCAGCGCCAGCAGCGGCGCCACAACCTTCAGAATCGACTTCATTTGCCCTCCTTCTGGAGTTCCAAAAGCCGCGCACGCGCCGCATCGGCATGTGCGCTGGCCGGGTATTCACTCAGGAAACGCTCATAGGCGTTGATGGCGCTGCGCTTCGTGCGGGTGCGCGCATCGTAGAACTTCGCCGCCCTGAAGGCCTCATCCTCGATGAGGGCGACCGCCTCGGCGAGCCAGCTCTCGTAATCCGCCTTCGCGACGGCGTCCGGCGCGCGCGTGAGCGCCAGCTTCAGGAAAGCGATCGTATCCTGACAGCGGCTGCGGTTATAGGCATGCTCGCGCAGCACCTGCATGCGCGCACGCCCTTCGCGGTGAAGCGCCGTCTTCGCCTCGGGCTCGCGCGCGTGGAGATTGCGGAGGTTCTCGTAGACCTGGATCGCCTTCTCAAATTCGCCGTCGTCCTCCCGGAGCTGGGCGATCGTCAGCATCGCCGACGGCGCATACTTCGCGCCGGGTGCGCGCAGAACGACCGCCTCGAACGCCCGCCGGACGTCGACCGTGTTGGCGAAGCGGAAGAACATGAGCGTCTTGCCCTCTTCGCGCATCAGCTTCGCGATCTCGTAGAGGCGGAAGGCGACGGCATCGAAATCACACTGCGCGGAATAGAAATCCAGGAGGTACTTGTATTCGCGGAAGGCGTTCTCGTATTCGAGATAATGCTCCAGATAGAGATCGGCCAACGCCTCCTGCGCCTTCGGCGCTTCGGGCGAATCGGGCCATTCGCGCACCAGCGCATCGTAGGCCCGACGCGCCGCGCGCCAGGAACCCGCCGCCTGACAGGACCGGGCATAGGCCAGCTGGTCGACGGCATTTGCCCTTGCCGGGCCGTTGATCCAGGAGAACCAACGCGGATCCTTCTTGCCCGAGGAAACGATTTCCTCCTCGCGGTCGAAGCCCGGATAGGCATCCGTCGCATAGCGCGTCCCCGCGCTAGGGGTCGCCCCCGGCACCACAGCGAAGCCCGAAACCGCCGCCATGAGCGACAGACCGAGGACAAAGGCGGAACGTTTTGAAATCATGAGACGTATTATAGCACAAAGTTGGATGGAAAGCCAAATCTCCGCCATCACGTCGCCGGCGGCGGCGGAAGGCGCCCGTTCTCCAGAAGATCGCGGACGATCATGCGCGCCTCCGTGTCGAAGTCACCCTTCAGAATCCACTTGAGGTAGTTCGGCTCGTTCAGAAGGAGATGCTTAAGCGTCTCGCCCCTCTTCTTGCCGAAATTGACGGTCCACTCGCCGTTCACCCAGCGGATGAGCCCCGTGCGGTCGGCGTTGAGCGGATCGTGCGGCACCAGATACTCGTCCATCTCCGCCGGAGTCCTGGGGAGCCCGGGATAACGCGTCATCTGCGACTTCAGGACCTCCAGAGTCGCCCGCGCATCCGCCTCGGCGCCATGCGCGCCGGCATGGTCGCGATCCAGATAGAAACGGACGGCGGCGGAGAGATCGCGCGGTTCCATCCGATGGTAGATGCGCTGAACGTCGATATGCCGGCGGCCCGACGCGCCAAAATTCAGGTTAACGCGCGCGAATTCCTCTTCCAGACACGGGATGTCGAAGCGGTCGGCGTTGAAACCCGACAGATCGCAGCCCGCGAAGAAGGCGAAGATCTCATCGGCTTTCTCGGCGAACGTCGCACAGTCCTTCACGATGGCATCCGTGATGCCGTGAATCGCCGTGGTCTCCGGCGGAATCGGAACCGTCGGGTTCAGGAGCCAGCATCTCTCCTCTTCCGTGCCATCGGGAGAAACCTTGATGGCGGCGAGTTCGATGATGCGGTCCTTGCGCGGCGAAACGCCGGTCGATTCGATGTCGAAGACAATCAGCGGACGGTCGAGTCTTAAAGAGAGCATAGCAGGTCGTTCCGATAGAGCGCGCGCACGGCGTCGCAGTCAAGGGTGTGGCCGGCGCGGTACGAGACGACCGTGCCGATGAAGCGATCGCCGCCCGTGAGGGCGAGCGCCGCCAGAAGATCGAGGGTCGCCCGGTGCCAGATCGGTTCGAGGTATTTCTCCCCGACCTTGAGGCGCGGTTCATTGAGGAAACGCTTGCGACCATGGATGAGAATGTTCTTGCGGTTGTAGCCCCAGTTGCGCGTCGCCGCGAAGAGCTTGCCGACCGTAAGGGCGAGGACGTACTGCCTGTAGGTGCAGTTGGTGCGGGCGATTGCGCCGTAGCGGAAGGTCTCGGGGGTCACGTCAAAGAGGACGCGCTGCCGACGGATGACCGTATCCCAGGAGATTGCGCAGTCGATGCGCAGATTCCGCTGCCCCTCCGCCGCCGGAAGGAAAAGGAGGAAATCGCCGCGCCTGCCGCCGAAGGCGACCGGCTCCTTGACCGTCACATACGTCGCCGGACTGTCCGTCGGGACGATCTTCGCATGCTCCATCGCCTTGATGAGCGGCAGGGAGGACTGATCGAAAAGCGGCGGATCGCCCGAATTGACCTTCAGGAGCACGTCGTCGACGCCCAGCCCCAGCTTCAGCGCCACGATGTGCTCGACCATGCGCAGATAATTGCGTTCGCTGCCCGAACGCATCACGAGATTCTGCGCACTCGTCCAGAGATTGGCGATGTCGATCCGGGTATCAAGCTGTTCCGGCTGATCCATGCGACGGATCCACCAGCCGGGACGGGGGCTGGGCGCGAACGTCAGCGTCCGCCGACAGCTGCCCTCGAACGTGCCGACCCCCGCGACGGGCGCCTCGCCCGCCAGCGTCACACGCGTCAACGGGAACGGGGAGCCACAGTCGGACGCGAGCCGGATCTCGTCGATGGTCTGCGCCCGAAAATCCTCATAGGCGGCCGCGATGCTCGCGGCGCTTCCGAAAACGACCTTACCGATTGTGTATTCAGGCATATTCATCAGGAAGGACATTATACCAAAAGGAGGACGGGTAGAGGGGAACGGAACAGACACCAAAAATCGGACGCGCGGTCAGCAGGTACGGACGCTATTCGAGATCGGCGATGAGCGACGGTTGGGCGGCCGGATACGCCGCGCACGCCTTCCGCGTCGCCTCGTCGAGCGGAATCGACCACGCCGCCAGCACCGCACCCATGTCGGCGTTCACGGCCTTCGAGAGCTCGCGCGCGAAAACGCTCCACTTCTCCGCATCGCCGCCCGGCTGCCTGAAGTCCGGCTCCAGATAGCGGGCGAACGTCTTCTTGTAGGCGTCCCAGCCGTATGCCTCCTTGATGCGCAGATACATCTCAAGCGCCAGGAAATAATCGCTCTTCCAGTCCTGGAATTTCCTGCCGCGCTTCACCCAGTCGCGGACGCGGCGGCGCGCCTGCGGCATGCCGCACGGATAGCGCCCTTCGCGCAGATTCGCCCCCGCCACCGTTTCAAGCGCATACATCGTGAAGAGGTTGACCGTCACCTCGCTCGTCCCGTCCGGGGTCCACGCGCGGTTCTGGTGGTTGTGCCCGATCTCATGGTACACGCCCCAGCCGTCACCGGCGACAAGTCCCGCCTTGTCGATCGCCCAGTCGAAATGCGCATCGTTGATGTGGCTCATGATCGGATAGCCGTCATGCAACCAGCCGGTGGTCAGCTGCACGTCCGCGCAGATGCGCTCGGGCGAACGGCGCGTCTTCCACTGTGCGAGATCCTGATCTGCCGCCATGACCTTATCCCAGAACGCGGCGATCCAGGCGGGATCCTCGACCCTCCGGAGGCCCACCGTCTCCGCGGTAATGATGAAATCCCGCCCTTCGATCTCCCCCTGCGGCGCACCGGTCGTGCGACATTCCTCCGCGAACTGCGCGTTCGTGTCGCGTCCGATCCTGAACCACGGGGCCATCACACCCCCCGCGAGCGTGATCTCCTGAACACCGGCGAGCCGCCGATCCGGCACGATGAGGTAGATGAGGCCGCCGAACGGCGAGGCGAACGTCGTCTCGCATTTGGTCAGCGGCAGTTCCATCGTGACGAGGGGGAAGCGCTTCCATGAGGAGGCCCCCGACAGGTCGTCCGCCGTCGTGCCAATGCGTACCTTGAGGCCGAGTTTCGTCGCCGCTTCAGGCAGCAAAACCGTCAGCGCCCGTCCCGCCGGCGCGAAGACGCCCGTCGAATGCCAGCGCGGGATGGACAGATCGACCGGCACGGCACGGGTGATGGCGGGAGTCCCCGGCTTCACGAGACCCGGATAGACCGCCGCGCACGGATCGGCGGGCCACACCTTCTCCGGCGCGGCCAGATAGGCGTTCTTGCGCGCGATGAGCGCCAGCCGCGCGCAGATTGCCTCGTCACCCAGCGGATGCTGCGGCGACGGCAACGTGTCCGCTCCCGGCCGTTGCGCGAGTTCCGCAAGATGTGCGCCAATCTCCGGACGGACGCCGCGCGGCAGCGCGTTCATCAGCGCGGAAAGCGTCTTCGAAACCTGCGCGCGCAGTTTCCCGTCCGTCAGTTCGCCTTTCAGCACGAGGTCGATCGCCTCGTTGGCGTACACCCCTTTCGCCACGTCGGCGGCGACCGCCGGAAAGCCCCTGCCGTTGATGCGCTGGACGGCCGTGTCGCCCATCAGCGCACCGATGCTTCCCATCAGACGGTTGTCCACGAAGTCTTCGGCGAAGCAGGCGTTTTTGTTGTAGTACATGAAGCCCCAGCCGAGCGCGCCTTCGATAATCCCCCCGCCATTCCTGACATAGGAGAGAATCGCCTCGATTTCGTGGCGTCGGCATTCGTTGAGCACCAGGATGTCATACGCGCCGACCGTCGTAAGATCCGGAATAGTCGTCACATCCTCGCACCCGACCGCCCGCATGCAGCGCGCCAGCGCCGGATTGCGCAAAGCGGCGATACGCGGCCGCGCCTTGCCCGTCGCCTCCCAACGGACGGCGTTCTGGATGAACCGTTTCGTATCATACCTGAAATCCGTCGCGAGCAGATAGTTCGGATGCCCCAGGAACACCGCGCGACCCGCGCCGCAGAAGCCGCCGACGGCGGCAAACGCCGTCGTGCCGTCGTTGTTCCGGCACTCGGCCAGCGGAAAAACGTCCTCGCCAAGGAGAAGGAAGCCGCCCGGCAACGCCCCGCCCCCCGCATCGATGGCCTTCACCTCCGCCAGCAGCGTCTGCCGCGCGGCGGCGATCTGCTCCGGCGTCGCCGCAGAGGCCCCAGACGCCGCCAACAGCCCGATTACCCCCATCAGTACCTTCTTCATACGGACAACTTCCCCATTTCAGACGGGTCTAATGATACCATAACAATCCCTCCGTCTCAACTCGGCTTCACGTAAAATATCCTACCAAAACGCGCAAAGGCATGGTATCATATTCCGCCATGTCCAGGATCTTCCCCTTTTCCGCAGATTACCTCGCCGGGCCGCGTAAGCGCGTAGCCGTGCTGCTGCCGCTTGCCAGCGCCTGCGCGCGCGACTGCCAGGACGGCATTCTGCGCTATTCCAACGCCGTCGGCAACTGGAACATCCTCCTGCTGCCCCAGGCCCATCCGGCCCGGCGCTGGAAGCTGCTGAAGGATTTCCGTCCGCACGGGCTCATCACGCACGCGGACGCCTATCCCCTGCTGATCCACAAGGGGCTCGATCCGCAGCTACCGACCGTTCTCCTGGGACGCGGCGGCACCGGCGGGGACACGCCGCATCCGCACATCCTCCTCAACGGGCGCGACATCGCACAGGCCGCCGCGCACTTCATCGCCCGCAAGCCCGTCGGCAATCTCGCCTGCATCGGCACGGGCGCCGAAGACGGTTCGACGGCCGCCGAAATCTACAAGAACCTGCGGCATGCGCTCGCGGCTCTCCGGCCGGATCTCGCGTCGCGGCACCTCTTCCTCAGAGGCGCGGGGGATGGCGCCGACCGGACATCCGGTCTGAAAGGCGTCGGGAAGTTTCTGAAGAGCCTGCCCACGCCCTGCCTCGTCTTCGCCCTGTCCGACTGGCTGGCCTGGCATACCGTCATGCTCTGCCGCGAGCTCGGCCTGGACGTCCCGCGACAGATCATGGTCCTCGGCCTCAATGACAATCCATCGCTCTGTCTTGCGGCGACGCCACAGATTACCGCGCTCGCGCCCGATTACAACGGCGCGGGGTATCTCGCGGGGAAAATCCTCGCGCGCCTCTTCTGGACCGACGGACGGAGCGTCCGCGGACGCACCTTCACCTTCGGCCTGCCCGCGCTCATCGAACGCGACTCGACGCTCGATCCCCGCGGCACGAGCCGCATCATCCAGCGGGCGAAGGAGTTCATCCGTCTCAACTTCACCCGACCTCTCACCGTGGAGGATGTGGCGAAGGCCCTTCAGACGTCGAAGCGAACGCTGAACCTCCACTTCGCGCGTTCAACCGACCGAAGCGTGCGGGCGGCCATCCGGGCCGAACGCCTGAACCGGCTCCTGCATCTGCTGACGCGGACAGACATCTCCATCAGGGCCGCCACCGAACAAAGCGGCTTCACCTCGGAGAACCGCGCCAAGACGATCTTCCGCGAACGTTTCGGCATCACCATGACGGAATACCGCACCAACCCCGCCATCCGCAACAACATCGAGACCCTGCGGCTGAACCAGCAGATCAGAACATGCCGCCGTTGACCGAGATGACCTGGCGCGTAAGGTAGGCCGCGCCGTCCGACAAAAGATAGCTCACGAGCGAGGCGACTTCGGACGGTTTTCCGAAACGGCGCATCGGAATCGCCCGCTTCACCTCGTCGACGGCTTCGGGGATGATGGAAGCGGCCATCTCGGTCTCGATGACGCCCGGCGCAATGGCGTTGACCGTGATGCCACGCTTGGCGAGCTCGACGGCGAGCGCCTTGACCGCACCGATGAGACCCGCCTTCGCTGCGGAGTAGTTGACCTGTCCGCGATTGCCGACGACGCCGGAGACGGACGACAGCGCGATGATGCGTCCCCGGATGCGTCCCGAAACCATCGGCATCACACAGGGCTTGAGGACGTTATAGAAGCCCGTAAGGTCGGTGTCGATGACCTCGTCCCACTCCTCATCCGCCATTGCCGGGAATGCATTGTCGCGGTTGATGCCGGCATTGAGCACGATGCCATAATAGGGGCCGTTCGCCGCCATGTCCGCCTCCAGCGCCGCCCGGGTCGCCGCACGATCGGCAATGTCGAACCGGAGGTCGGTGCCGCCCGAACGGACGGAATGGGTGACGACCTGGTAGCCTTCGGCCGCCAGCGTATCGGCAATGGCCTTGCCGAGGCCACGGGAAGATCCGGTAACGAGAACGCGCTTCATGGGATTTTACCTGAGAATTCAGAGAACAATGCCTTCAAAGTCCGCAGGGATGCGGACGAGGCCCGCCGCCGCACTGTACCCTGCGCCGAAGCCCGCGATGAACGCCCGCCCGGGACGCGCACCATAGGCAAGCGCCATTGCAACGGAGCAGGATCCCGGATTGAGCAGCGTGTCATTGATCGTGAGGAGTTTGTCCGTGAGGCCCAGCGACTTGGCGAGCAACCGAATCATGTACGGGTTCGCCTGATGCGGCGCGAACTGGTCGAAATCGGAACCGAACGTCTTAAGAAACGCCGCGACCTCCGTCGCCACGAAGGAAAAGACCTTGAAGCCGTCCATCCGAATCGGCCCCGTCTCGCCGCAGACAAGCGCCTCGTCGGCGCGGGTCAGGAAGCCAAAGGCACTCCGCTCGGCCGATGCGGCATCCGCAGTGACGACGGTCGCCGTCACCGCGTCGGAGAAGATGGCGCCCGTCGCGTGGTCGCGGTGATCCACGAGACGCGACTGCACGTCTCCATCGACGACCAGCACGGGCCGCCCCGAATCGGCGGCGAGCCGTCCCGCCAGATAGACGGCATAGGGATAGGCGCTGCAGGCCAGCTGCACGTCAAAGGCCGGTGTCCCGACGGGAAGCCCCAGCGCGGCGGCGACGCGCACGGAAAGCGCAGGGAAGCGCTCGGGATTGGAAAAGGTCGCAGCAATCACCCCGCCGTAGGCAATGGGCGGAAGCGCCCCCGCCACGCGACAGGAAAGTTCCGCAAGCGTTTCGCCGCGTCCATGGACGACGGCGATGCGCGCAAGCGAAATCGCGGGGACGGAAATCATCCGATCGTATCCTCAAGATCGGGGACGCGCGCGCGCATCCAGGCGTGGCAGGCGTTGAAGACGTCCTCTGCCGTGGAACCCGGAGGAAGGGAATCGGGAACCTTTGCATATTCGTCGAGATCCGCCCGCGTCAGCCGCGAGAAGATCCGCGCCATCGCGGGAATGTAGGTTGCGCTCATCGACAGCGTGTCGATGCCGAGTGCCGCCCAATAGACGCCCACGATCGTGTCCGACGCGGACTCGCCGCAGACGGCGACGGGGATGCCCTTCGCCCTGGCGGCCGCCACCGTCATCCTGACGAGCTTGATGATCGCGGGATTGAGCGGCTGGTAGAGATAGGCGACGGCTTCGTTGCTGCGATCGGCGGCCATCGCATACTGCACGAGATCATTCGTGCCGATGGAGAAGAACTCGACATGGCGCGCGATCTCGTCCGCATTGAGCGCCGCGCACGGCACCTCGATCATCGCGCCCACGGGGATGTTGCGGTCGTAGGCGATGCCCGCCGCATCGAGCGCACGCTTTACGGCCGCCAGTTCGGTCGCCGCCTCGCGGAGCTCCTCCACGCAACTGACCATCGGATAGAGAATGGCGGCTTTGCCGAAGGCGGAGGCGCGCAAGATTGCGCGCAGCTGCGTGCGCAGGACGGAACGATGCGAAAGCAGATAGCGGATGGAGCGGTTGCCGAGAAAGGGATTGGCCTCCCGGGTCGTGATGCCGCGCACCGTCTTATCGCCCCCGATGTCGAGCAGGCGGATGACGATCGAGGCGTCGTCCGCCAGTCGGGCCGTCAGCTCGACGGCCTTTCGATAGGCTTCGAACTGCTCCTCTTCCGTCGGCTCCATCCCGGTGTTGAGCCAGAGATATTCACTGCGGTAGAGCCCGACGCCGCGGGCGCCGAGCGCCTTGACGCTGGACATCGGAACGCCGGGATGGACATTCGCCAGGATGCGGATCTCGCCCCCGTCCTTCAGCGTTCCCGCCGGTGCGCCCGAAACGGCCTCTTCGGTGGACATCCGCTGACGGGCCATCAGCGTCGCGAACTGGCGGCAGGTCTCCGCATCGGGATTGATCGTGACGGCCCCATAGGTGCCGTCGAGAAGGATCGTCTCGCCTGGCGAGACGAGCGAGGTGATGTTGCCGAGGCCCGAGACGGAGGGAATTCCCAGCGCACGCGCCAGCAGCGCGGTATGGCTCGTCGTGGAACCGCCGTTCGTCGCAAAGCCCAGCACGAATTCGTGCGGCAGCTGTACGGTCTCGCTCGGCGTCAGATCATCCGCCACGATGATGGCCGGCGACTTGAGATCCAGATGCGGGTTGTGCTCGCAGCCCGTGAGCTGCCGCAGGAGCCGGCGTTCGACGTCGTCGATGTCGCGGACGCGTTCGCGGAAATACGGATCGTTCATCCGCTCGAACTGCGAACGCGCACCGTTCATCGTCCTGCGGACGGCGGCTTCGGCATTGAGACGATCGCAGGTGACGTAGCCCTCGATCTCCTGGGTCAGAACCTCATCCTCGAGAATCATCAGATGGCACTCGAAGACGCGCACGTCAGCGCGACCGGTCCGCTCCTTGAGGACGACGATGAGCCCTTCGAGATCGCGCCGCGTCGCAATCATCGCACGCCGCAGACGTGTCAGTTCCTCGACTTCGCGGCCAGGTTCGACCACGTACTCGGGAATCGGAATCTCCCCGTCTCCCCGATAGAGGAAAACGGGTCCGGAAACATACCCTCGGGCCGCAGCGAGGCCCGAGACGGTCTGCATCACTGGCGCCTTACTGCTCATCCGGAATGTCGAACTTGCGCCCGATCAGCGCGCCAAGCTCGTCCAGGACCTCGGCGGCCTGGGGACCCGATGCGGTGACCTTGAGCACCGTGCCGCAAGTCGCCTCCAGCGTCATGAGCGCCATGATGGACTTGCCGGAGACGACGTTTCCGTCCTTCTCGACCTCCACGGCGGCGTCATAGCGGCTCGCGACCTTCGCGAAAAGGCCCGCAGGCCTCACGTGCATTCCATACTTGTTCAGGAGCTTGAACTCTCGGGTAATCTTCTCAGCCATTGCGTTTGCCCTTCTGTTTCTCGACTTTGGGAGATGTTTCCGCGCGTTTACGCAGACGTTCGGAAAGACTGGCGACGGGATCGTACCCCGTCGATATGAGTTTCTGCTGTTGGACGGCCGTTTCGACGAGATTGACGAGATCACGCCCGGCCGACACCGGAATGAGGATGTTCGGCACGTCAACGCCCAGGATGCTGCGTATGCGCTGGGTCTGACCGATGCGGTCTACCTCGCCACGGATTTCCTTGAGGCTTTTGAAGGTGATGACGAGCTGCAGACGCTTCTCGCCGCGCACCGCGCTGATGCCGAAGACGCTCGGCACGTGCAGGATGCCGATGCCGCGGATCTCCATGTAGCCCGCCGTGGACTCGCTCGCGCTCCCGAAGAGGAAGTTCGTCGTGACGTCCTTGCGGATGCACGTCAGATCGTCGGCGATGAGCGCCGAACCCCGCTTGATGAGCCCGAGCGCCGTTTCGCTCTTGCCGAGCCCCGGTTCACCCTCGAGCAGCACGCCGAGGCCGCAGACCTCGACCATGGTGCCGTAGATCGACGCACGCGGCTCGGCGAGCCGTTCGAGCACGAACGTCGCCTCGCGGGCGAAGATGCGCGTCTCGAACCGCGTCACCAGCAGAACGACCCCCGCCTCTTCGGCGATTTCCGCAATCCCCGGCGACGGACGGTGTCCGCCCGTATAGACGAAGAGATGCGCCTGGTGGTCGATGAGCGCACGGAAGCGGTTCAGCCGAACCTTGGGTTTCATCGCGCGCACGTACGCCATCTCCGCATTCCCGAAGATGTGGACGCGCGGCCACGCGAAGTTCTCCCAGAAGCCCGTAAGGGCGAGGCCGAGACGGTTCACAACCGGCTCGTCGATCGTCCGCAGGAGTCCCTTCCCGCCGACGACCACCTCCAGCTCAAGCCGCTCACGGCCGGCTTCGACGAAGTCGGCGACCGTGAAGGTCATGCCTTTGGAGGCGTCGCGGGTAGGAAGGCTCTTCATCGGCGGAGCAGGCCCTTCAGTTCTTGGCGGAAGCCGCGCGCTGCTTGCGGACGGTGCCCTTGCGCGCCTTGGTGCGCATGCGGAGGAGCTGACGCTCGGCGGCGGCGGCGGCGGTGTCGATCACGCTCTTCGCGCTCTCGGAGAACTGCTGCGAACCGACTGCGGTCTCGCCGAGGCGGTTGGCGACGACTTCGCACATGTACATGTGCTTCTTCACGTCGACGTCGATCACGATGTTGATTGAGGTCACCTTCGGGAACTTCTCCTGCAGCTTGGCCATGCGGGCCTCCGCATACTCCTTGAGCGACTCGATTCTGACGTCGCTGTGACGCATCGTAACTTCAATTGCCATGTTCGTACTCTCCTTTCGTTCTGTTCTACAGACTATTCTACCAAAATCGCGTTCCCACCCTACATCCGGAAGCCTTCGCCAAGATAACGCTGACGCACCTCCTCGTCGTCGACGAGCTCGGCGGTCGTGCCCTCCTTGAGGAGACGCCCGTCGCAGACCATGTACGCGCGATCGACGACGCTCAACGTCTCGCGCACGTTGTGGTCGGTGATGATGATGCCCAGCCCCTCTTTCGCAAGCCGGCGGCAGATGTCCTGAATCTCGTTCACGCTCAGCGGATCGACACCCGCAAACGGTTCGTCGAGCATCAGAATCGCCGGGTTGCGCACGAGCGCACGGGCGATCTCGAGCTTGCGTCGTTCGCCGCCGGAAAGCGTATACGCGGGCTGTCTGGCGACCTTCATGAGATCGAAGGGCGCCAGCAGCGCCTCCGCCCGCGCCTGCCGTTCCCGGCGCGACAGCGGCAGCGTCTCGAGAATCGCCATCACATTGTCCCAGACCGTGAGCTTGCGGAAAATCGACGCCTCCTGCGCGAGGTACCCGAGCCCCTTGCGCGCCCGCAGGTAGACGGGCAGGTGCGTGATGTCCTCGCCCCGGAAGACCACGCGACCGCCATCGGGCCTGACGAGACCGACGACCATGTAGAACGTCGTCGTCTTGCCGGCGCCGTTGGGCCCCAGAAGACCCACCACTTCGCCACAGGTGCACGAGACGTCCATGCCATTCACGACCGTACGGTCGCCATAGACCTTCACGAGCCCGGTCGCGACGAGATCGGGCGCGCGCCTTTCCGCGGCGACGACCGCCGCCGCATCCGCGGAGTGTTCCGCGGCCATCTCACGCATTGCCCGTGCTACCAGATCCTGTTCCATCCGCTTGACTACTTCCCAAAGAATTTCTTCGCGCCGTCCGGGCCGCTGAAGCCGCCCGCATCGAGCGTCACCGTGGATCCCTCGACCTCGACCTGTTCGGTGTCGATCCAGAACGTAATCCGCCGGCCCTCGACCTGACTCCTGCGCCTGCCGTTATCCGTCAGCGTCGCGAAGAGCCCCTTCGCGGAATCGCCGTACATCACGATCTTCGACGTCGCCTTCGTGTAGACCGCCTTCGCGCAGCTGCCGACGCGCGCGGCGTTCGTAATCGAGACATTGCCGAGCGCAACGATGCGGCGCAGCACGTCGGAACTCTGATGCTCCTCCGTCCGCCCGACGCGATCGAGGCGGTTCGTATCGAGGAAGACGTAGAGCTGATCGGCGTGCATCTGATACTCGGCATCGTCCACGAAGACGTTGCGGTCGAACATGATGACGCCTTCCCTGCGGTCGAAATCCGTGCGGTCGCTCGTGATCCGCACGCTGCGCGGCGCGGCGGGCTTCCCGCCTTTGCCCTCCATCGTCACCTCCGGTGCCGGTTCGGGTACCTCCGGTGCCGGTTCGGACACCGGCGCCGTTTCGGATGCCGGCGCGCGGGCTTCGGGGCAGGCGGCCGCCTTTTCGACAACCGGCGTCTCCGCCGGTGCCTCCGCGCCCAGATCTCCCAGCAACGAGCTGGCCATTATGCAGACAACCGCCCCGATCACAGTCTGACTCCTTCGATCTTCATGTCCTTCGATTCAATCACGACGTTTGAGAGTATTTTAACGAATTCTTCGGCAAAAGAAAAGTAGATTCCTTCGCCTTCGATCGTCGTCCTGCCGTAGGTCACCTTCGCATGCCCCGCCACATAACCGCTTTTCGTCGAACGGTCGACGACGCAGTTCTTCGCGTGCACCTCGCCGCGCGGCGTTCCGTCCGGCGCGAATTCACGCACGACGACGTCCTCGCCCCATACGATGCCCTCATCGATGAAGTACTGCGCCCGCGCCGCCGTGACGCTCGCCTTGACCCGCCCATCGGGATAGTTCTCGATCGGCACTACGAGATTCTCCGCCGGCGTCTGCAGTGCCGTGACGCACCTGCCGTAGAGATCCGCCAGACGCTCGGCCTCGCGATCCAACACGGCGCGTTTCTCGAGCCACCCCTCGGAATCGAAACCGAAGGCGGCGGAAACGCAGCAGCTGATGATGGGGATGAGGATTTTCAAGCTTTGACGATTTCGTTGATTTGGATGAGCGTCTTCCAGAGCTTCTCGACGTCGGCAAACCTGATCGCATTCGCCGCATCGCTTTTGGCGACCTTCGGGTTCACGTGCGTCTCCATGAAGACGCCGTCCACGCCCGTCGCCACCGCCGCACGCGCGAGCGCCGGCGCATACGCACCGTCGCCGCCCGAACCCGTGCCGAGCCCGCCCGGACGCTGCACCGCATGCGTTGCATCCATCACGACCGGATAGCCGAGTTCGCGCATGATCAGCAAAGAACGCATGTCGGCGACAAGATTGCGGTAGCCGAACGACGCGCCGCGCTCGCAGAGAACGATGCGCCGGTTGCCCGTCGACTCGATCTTGCGGATTACCGGCGCCATGTCCTCCGGCGCCATGAACTGCCCCTTCTTCACATTGACGACGGCCCCCGTTTCACCGGCGGCCACGACGAGATCGGTCTGACGCGCGAGGAACGCCGGGATCTGCAGGACGTCGCAGACCGCCGCCACGCGCCCGCACTGCCACGGCTCGTGGACATCGGTGAGGACGGGCACGCCAAACGTCTGGCGGATCTCCGCCAGAATCTCCAGCCCCTGCTCAAGCCCGGGGCCGCGAAAGGAATCGACGCTCGTACGATTCGCCTTGTCGAAGCTCGCCTTGAAGATGTACTTGACACCCAGTTTCTTTGCCAAAGCGGTCAGTCTCTTCGCGAGATCCATCGCCATCGCCCGCGATTCGATCACGCACGGGCCCGCAATGAACGTGAGCCCCCTGTCGCCGAACGTGATGTCTCTATCTACGGTAATCCTCTTCATGGGTGTTATTATATCAAAAATCCACGATGGATAACGAAGCGTGCCGCAGTCGGGCGGCAGGGGTGGATGACGCGGGACGTCAAAGCCTGTTGAGGCCCTGTTTCAGGACGACGTTCTGCGTGCCGTAGACGAACGTGCCGGGAACGGGTGTCTCAACCGTGCCCGTCGCCTTGCCGTCGGCGAAGCGGAGCGCCACCCTGACCCAACCCTGCGGATGCGGATGAGACGCCGCGATCTCCGCCAGTCCGCCCGGCTGGGGTGCGATGCGAACCTCCCCGAAGAACGGCGCGGCGGAGGTGATGCCGGCGAGCCCCGTCTGCATGAACCAGATCGGGTGCGCGCCCCAGGCGTGACAGTCGCTGCGGGACTCCTTCTGTCCGTTCTTGCCCGAATCCGGCGCCTCCAGAAGCGTCGTCACGTCGCGCGCGACGTAACTCCGCCAGAGGTCGAGCCGCCGGCGGAAGAGGTCGGCACGCCCCATTTTGAAATACGCCTCAAAAAGGTAGTAGGTGAAGTAGACGGTCGTCCGCGCCAGATCCCCGTCTTCGACGAGATGGCGGAAGCAGACCTCGGCCTTATCCGGCGGAAGACAGTCGGTGATGAGCGCCAGCGCCTGCTGATGCTCGGAGTAGGTGTTCGGGCGGATCGCGCCCTGCGCATCCGTCCGAACCGGCGTGTCGGCGATAAGACCGCGCGCCGCATCCCAGAATGTCGCGACGATCTGCTCCTTCAGCTTCGTCGCCTTCGCCTCCCAGTACTGCGCCTGAAGCGCGTTCCCGAGCGCACGCTCTGTCTTGGCGGCGGACTGCATGTCGAGCAGCCAGAAGAGGTTGACAAAGGAATTGAGGGCGTGTCCGTTTTCGCTATTCGGCACGGCGCTGTCGCGCCATTCCGTCGCCCAGTCCATGAAGTTCCAGCCCGGCGTCTTCTCCAGCAGGCCCTGCGCATTCTCGTAGAGCTCGCAACCCGCCATCGATTTGCGCAGACCGGGGAGACGCGCCTTGAGCCAGGCGCGGTCATCATGGTTCATCGCATAATCGCCGAACATCGCGAGGTAGCAGAGCGTGTAGGTGAAGCCCTCCTGCGTGCCGCGGGTCGGATAGTTGAACGGACACAGCCCGTCGTCGCGCGTCGCCAGATCATAGATCTCAATGGCCCGCTTGATCATGCGGTCGTCGCGCGAAAGCGCCGACAGGACGAGCAGCTGCACGCGGGTGTCTCCCGGATACATCTGCTGCTCGTAGTAGGGGCAGTCGAAAAGCATCTCATGGCAGCACATCTGCATCGCACGCGCGCAGATGCGGCGAATGTCCTGGAGTGACGGATCGTCGGGCGACGCGAAGGCGCTTTCCATCTCGACGGGATAACGCGTCTCGAACATCGCCAGTTCCGTCAGCGTCAGCGGATCGTCGTCCGTCTCGATATCGAGACGGCACCAGAGCCCGCAGCGGAACCAGGGGGCGGAGAATTCTCCCGCCGCGCCATCCGGTTTGAAGGTGTCGCCGTAGCCCTGGAGGTATTTGCCGACGATCTGCCGGCGATTTCCCTTCACGTGGGTCTTTGCGTCGCGCGCCGATTCGGTCCAGGTCCAGGAAATGCGCGCGCCTTTGCCCCCCGCCGTCTTCAGAACGGGATAGGCGCAGATGTAGCGCCCGAGATTCCACGCGACCTGAAGCCGCGTCTTCGCCGGCACCGTCAGCGCGGTACCGTGCGCGCGCAGGGCCTCGAACGCAGCGACCTCGGGCGCCGCCGTGTCGGCCTCGGTGTAGTCATGGCGCCCGCGCCAGGGCGCGTCATGAGTCGCCGCGACGATCCGTCCGGGCGCGACCTTGTCCCGGAGCTGATCGGGCAGCTGCGTCGGGAAAAGCATCCAGCCCGGTTCACGCGCTCCCCAGCACCGGTGGTTCTTCCTCGGGATGGCCTGCCGTACGACGACCGCCTCGACGGGCTTCTCGCCCGCGACGGCAAAAGGGCCGCGCCCCGCGATTTCAAACTGCGAACCCGTGCCCCAGACGCCGTTGTCCGAACCGGCGGGACGCATGCCCGTGTAGGTTCCGACGGACCACGCGGTCCTGCCTGTCGTGAGACGCGAGTCGAACGCGCCCGACGCCTTGAGGATGAAACCGCCGCGATACGAAAGCTGCGCGAGGGGCGCATGGTTTCCGAGACGCGTGACGACGGCCTTGAAGACGTGCGTCCCCGGCGGAAGACGGATCTCGTAGGTCTGGTACTGCCAGTTGGCGACATCGGCGCGATTGGGACCGCACGCCACGAACACGCCGTCGAGCGTCAGATGGAATCGTTCATCCGCCGAAACGTCAATCGTAAAGGCGCCGTCATCCGGTTTCACCTCGAAAGTCTTCTCGAAGACCATCACCGTCGCGGGCGCGTCACCTTTCTGCGCGTCATGGGTAATCGACCGGGCACCTTCGGACAAGGCCAGGTCATCCGGATGCCAGATCCAGCTCGCGTCGTCGATCGGCTGGATCTTTACAAGATTCGTATCGCCGCGCATGAAGCGCGGTTCGCGAAAGAGACGCCGGACTCCCGCCTCGGCGGAAAGCGGCAAAAAGACGAAAAGCGCCCACACGGACGCCAGACACGGCAAAGCAGTCCTCATGGGCGGATTATATCAAAACACCATCCGACTCGCCAAGGAGCAAGTCGGATGGAATTTCCCCGGAATTCCCTACGCTGCACGTCGCGCTCTGATCAGAATAGCGGGCGTTAAAACCACTTGGTGCGCCGACCGTCAGATGAGACCGCGCGAGATCAGATGCTCGGCGATCTCGACCGCATTGAGCGCAGCGCCGCGGAGAAGCTGATCGCCCGAAACGAACATCTCCAGGCCCCGCTTATCGTCGCGGCTGATGTCCTGGCGGATACGACCGGCCAGCACATCATACTTCGCAGTCGCGTCAAGCGGCATCGGATAGCGATTGTTCTGCGGATCGTCGACGACCCTGACGCCCGGCGACGCCCGCAGGATTTCGCGCGCTTCCTCCGGGGTGATCTCATTCTCGAACTCGAGATTGAGCGACTCGGAGTGCGCACGCGCGATCGGCACGCGAACACACGTGCAGCTGAGCTTCAGGCCGGGATGGTGAAGCATCTTGCGCGCCTCGTTGCGCATCTTGAGCTCCTCGAGCGTGTACCCGTTCTCCATATCGAATTTGTCGATGTGCGGAATGAGATTGTACGTCAGCTGGTGCGCGAATGCCTTGACCTCAAGCGGCTGGCAGGCGGCATAGGCCCGGATCTGATCCTCGAGTTCCTGAAGGCCGGGCGCGCCGGCGCCCGATGCCGCCTGGTAGGTGGAGGCGATGAGGCGCTTCAGGCCCTTCGCCTTGTGCAGCGGCGCAACGGCCTCGAGCATGATGGCGGTCGTGCAGTTCGGATTGGCGATGACGCCCTTGTTCCAATCGAGATCCTCAGGGTTGACCTGCGGAACCACCAGCGGCACGTCAGGATCCTGACGGAACGCGCGGGAATTGTCGATCATCTTGGCGCCGGCCCTGACGACGGCATCCTTGAGTTCGATGGCGACATCCGTCTTGCCGGCGAAAAGAACGATGTCGAGACCGCTGAAGCTGTCGGCGGTGGCCTTCTTGATCTGGTACGTCTCGCCGAGAATCGTCTCCTCGCGATCGCGAGAGGCAAACACGGCCACCTTGCCGCACGGGAAGTGACGCTCCTTGAGGCATTTGATCATCTCGGTGCCGACGGCGCCGACACCCACCAAACCAACATTGTACTGCTTCATCTTGAATCTCTCCTTGGGGGGATGGAAATTGGCGGGAAGTATATCATATCCGCCCAGAGGTTGCATCAACAATCACGGCCGGCGCGGCGAACGGCGCGCACCCCGCCGAGAAGCCGTCCGGGCAGATGCCGACGCCTGCACGATCCGGGCGACTCCCCCGCCGCGCTAGAGACATATCCGGTCATGATGCCGTCCGCTCACGCCGACTTCTCGTCCTCACCCAGCCGCAGAAAGAGGCAGGCGACGATTAGGATGGCGAAAGGCGCGAGTGCGATCGAAAGGTTGGTGCGCTGCGACAGCAGGCCGATGAGGGGCGGGCCGAAGAAATAGCCGAGGAAGCCCATCGAACCCACGAACGTCAGCGCCGAAGCAGGCGACATCGCCTTCGTACGGTTCGCCCGCGAATAGAGAATCGGCACGAGCCCCGAGATGCCGAAACCCGCGAGCGTGAAACCGAGCGTGGCCGTCACGAGGAAGCCGGAGGCGCTCCGCCCCGCAAACGGCGACAGGAGCGAAAGACCGAGGCCAAGGCCCGTGACCGCAATGTAGAACCGGAAGACACCCGTCGTCGAAAAGCGATCCAAGAGCGAATTGCCGACGGCACGACCGAAGAACATCGCGATCGCGAACGCACAGAAGCCGACCTTGCGGAAATGTTCGAAATCAGGCGTAAGGCTCTTGTGGTAGAAGACGTTGACCCACTCGTTGACCGCGCCTTCGCATCCCATGATGACGATGGCGGCAAGGCCCAGCAGCAGGAGGCTGCGGTCGGGTCGGCGGAAACCGCCGCGCACCGCCGCCGCGCACGCACCCTTCGACTCGTGCGGCAGCGATCCTGACGCCAGCAGATGCATGAGAACCGCGAGACCCAGGACGGCAAAGATCCGATAATGTACGGGCACCGACGCCAGCGTGCAGAGAAACGCCATGAGTCCGCCCGCGAGCACGAACAGGCTGAAGGACGCATGGAAGGAACTCATGATGTTGCGTCCGCAGGCGCGCTCCACAATGCCGGCCTGCGTGTTGATGCCGATGTTCAGGAGGTTGCCGGTCGCGCCGAAGAGGGCGAGCCCGAGGCACCAGAACGCCAACGGGGCCTTGAAAACGAAACACAGCGCCAGAAGCGAAGCCGCCGTGAGGTAGAGCGGGGAGACGAGCCGCACCGCGCGGCGGCTGCCAAGGCGGTTGATGAGATCGCTCGCGAAGAAGAAACTGGCGAGGTTGCCGACCGGCCCCGCCATCAGAAGCAACCCCAGGCACTCGTCCGAGAGATCGAGAAGCGCCTTCAGGTCGTCGATCGACGACGTCCACGCCGAACAGACGAGACCCAAAATCGCAAAATAGGCGCAGACCGCAAAGCGCGGACGGGACCACATAAGATCAGGCGCGCTACTTGGTCCACAACCGTTCCAGCGCGTAATACGCGCGGGCCTCGGGCGAAAAGACGTGGACGACGACGTTGATGTAGTCGACGACGATCCAGCCCGACTCGGGATCGCCCGACGTGCGATGGCTCTGCACGCCGTTCTCCTTCATCACCGACTGCGACTCGGCGACCAACGCCTTCAGATGCGGCGCGGCTGCACCCGTCGCCACGACGAAGAAATCGGCGAGTGTGCTCAGCCCCCGCACATCGTAGATCTTCACCTCCGTCCCCTTGCGGTCTTCCAATGCCCTGGCGATGATTTTTGCTTGTTCTTCTGCTGTCATGGTTGTGCACGTATTATATCAAATTTTTGGTATAATATGCGCCACTCATTTCAGTCTGTGACCCAGCGGCGTCGTTGCCCTTGGGTGTGACAAACTGACCAACGTCTACAGGGAATGAAAATGACCAGGAAGAACCATTGCCATGTCTTTACGTCGGAGTCCGTTTCGGAAGGGCATCCCGACAAAGTGGCCGATCAGATTTCCGATGCCATCCTCGACGCATGCCTGAAGCTCGATCCACGCGCGCACGTCGCCTGCGAGACAACGGTCGGTCCCGATGTCGTCGTCAACGTCGGCGAAATCACCTGCACGGGCTTCAAAAAGCTCAACCCCGAGAGAATCGCCCGCCGCGTCGTCAGGAAGATCGGCTATACCGTCCCCGAAGAGCATTTTGCCGACACGACCTTCCAATACCTCAACTTCCTGCACGGGCAGTCGCCCGACATCGCTCAGGGCGTGAACCGCAAGGCGCCGAAGAAGCAGGGTGCCGGCGACCAGGGTATGATGTTCGGCTATGCGACGAACGAGACCCCGTCGCTGATGCCCGCCCCGCTCGTCTATTCGCACGCGCTTCTCAGACGCTTCGCCGAACTGCGCCACAGCGGCAAACTGCCGTGGCTTCGTCCCGATGCGAAGAGCCAACTCTCCATCATCTATGAGGACGGCAAGCCCGTCGCCTTCGACACCGTCGTCATCTCGCACCAGACCACCGAAGCAGGCGCCACGAAGACGAACTACCGGCTGATCGAAGACATCGCCAAGGATTATCTGGCGACGACGGGCCTCCTTAAGCCCGAGACGACCTTCTTCATCAATCCGACGGGCAAGTTCGTCGTGGGCGGCCCCTGCGGCGATTCGGGCTTGACGGGGCGCAAGATCATCGTCGACACCTACGGCGGCATGGCCGCGCACGGCGGCGGTGCCTTCTCCGGCAAGGATCCCTCGAAAGTCGATCGCTCGGCGGCCTACTACGCGCGCTACGCGGCGAAGAATATCGTCGCCGCCGGGCTGGCGGACCGCTGCCAGATTCAGGTCGCCTACGCCATCGGCATCGATCGGCCCGTCAGCTTTTGCGTGAAGACGTTCGGTACCGCCCACGGCATCACCAACGAACAGCTTGAAGCCATGCTCGTCAAGGGAAAGATCTTCGATTTCCGTCCCTATGCGCTTATCGAAGACCTCAAGTTGCTCACGCCCAAGGGCTGGAGGTACGAAGACACCGCCGTCTACGGACACTTCGGTCGCGCGGCGTTTCCGTGGGAGAAGACCAATCGCGTGAAGGAACTCAGGAAGTACTTCAAGCTTGGTTGAGACCCCGCCAAGAAACCTCTACGTGCACTTTCCGTTCTGTCGGCGGAAGTGCACCTATTGCGTTCTGCCCTCGCGGGCCGGCGTTTCGCCATACGACCGTAAGACCTACGTCCGGCGGCTCGCCGACACCATCCGCGCGGAGGTCGATACCGCCGCTCTTTCGACTATCTACTTCGGCGGCGGATCGCCGGGGCTCTGCGACCTCACGCCTTTCGGCGATGTGCTGAACGTTCAGCCGTCCACCGAATTCACGGTGGAGCTGAATCCGCTCGACGTGACGCGCGAAAAGCTTACGGATCTGAAGCGCATCGGCGTCAACCGGATCTCCATGGGCGTGCAGTCGCTCGACGACGATATTCTCCGCCACATGGGTCGCGGTTATACCTTTCCGGAGGCCGAACGCGCCTTCTACCTCATCAAGGAATACTTCGACAATGCGGGCATCGACCTCATCGTCGGCTATCCCGGCGAGACCTCCGCCCTGTCGCCGCGTCACGCGCGTCTCGCCAAGTGGGGGCTTCGGCATTGCTCCGTCTATTCCCTCATCCTTGAAGAGGGTTCTATTCTCGCCCATCAGATCGGCCATCCTCCGGGGACAGTCCCCGGCAAAGCGGGGGCAGTCCCCACCCTTCCCGATGATGACACGGTTCTTAATCGCCTCGCCATTATTGCGCGTTTTCTGCGCGAACTCGGTCTTGAACGCTACGAAATCTCAAACTATTCCGTCCCCGGCTGCGAATGCCGCCATAATCTCGCAACCTGGTGCGGCGAAGACTACCTCGGATTCGGCGAGGGTGCTTGCGGCCGCATCGGCCGTACCCGTACCCGCAACTACTGGGGACAGACCCCGAACCGCTGGGGACAGTCCCCCGAGATTGAGACGCTATCTGAAGAAAAGGATGCAATTGAACGAAAAATCTTCGCATTGCGAACGAGGTATGGGCTTGATGTCACCAACCATCCCCAATGGGGACGGTCCCTTGATCCGTTCGTTGCCGAAGGTCTGCTGGAAAAAGCAGGCTCCCTTTACCGCCTGACGGAACGAGGCACCGAAGTCTGCGACACGATTCTCGCGGAACTGGTGTAGAAGCCCGTTCCGGGGATAGTCCATTCGGGCGAACGGGCGATTCGGGTACGGCGGGACTTCAAGGTCGTGCCGGGCGCTATTTCACCTCCGGCCCGAACGGATAACGGCCAAAGCGGGGACCATAGACGGCCAGGCCGCCATCGGATTCAAGGCGGATCGTCACCTGACCGTCCTTTACGGCTTCGGCCGGAATCGGCACCTCCACCTGATAGCCGTAGCTCCCCGCCTCACGCAGTCGACCGTCAAACGGCTGCGCAAGCCAGGAAAGGATGCCGCGATGATCCGCCGGATCATCCGGCAGCACCTCCTCCTTCACGCATGCGCCATTCACGTAAACCTTGAGATTCGCCGGGAACTTCTCCGCCGAAGTCTGCGGATAGCTGTTCGGGTTTCTTGAGCGGTCGTAACTGCCGCCGCCGAGCATATAGTCGAGATCGCCATTCTTCTCCACGTTGGGGCGATCCTTGCCGTTCTTCCGCTTAGACGAAAGTTCGGCGCGGAACAAAAGCGTTTTCGCCGACTCACCTCCCTGCGGGAGGGTGAACGAATACTCGAAATATCCCCGGCCGAAGCCGTTCAGCTTGAGCCCGTCCAGAACCTCCGCCGTGCCCTCGCTCCATACGGCCGTGACGGGACGGACCATCGCGGCATCCTCCGCGACTGTGGAATAGCACCAGAAGTTACGCGCAATCTCCCGACCGTCCGCCATAAGCACAAACGTCTTCACGCCACAGGCGGGTTCCGCCGGAAATTCAAGATCCACCTCCCACAGCGTCTCGCACTGCCAAGACTTTCCCTCCACCGCTGCACCCACCTTCTCACCCGCGACAAGGAGTTCAAGCCTCTTTCCCGCATACGCATCCGTCGTGAACGATACGCCGACGGGGAGCCGGAGCGTACCGCCGGCAGGAACGACTTCACCGATTTCATGCCCTTCCCTGCCCGCAAAATAGATGAACGCGGGACGATGCAGATCGGCGAGCGTCATCCCCGCGAGATCCTCGAATCCCGTCTCCTTCCACGTACGGTCGAAGCGCACGTAGCCGTTCCATTCGTTGCAGACATCGTGGTGCTCGGTGTAGAGCCAGCCGCCGCACTTCAAATGACGGCGGAACGCATTCATCATGAGGTGGTAGTCCCAGGTAAAGTCGCAGTCGCCCGTCGAGCCGTGGTAGCCCCAGACGTTGCCGCATTCGGAATTCATCATCGGCGCGTCCGTCTGGACGTGGCCGCCGATATAGTTATGCGTCGACCCGGGAAACGTCTGCGCACAGAACTCCGCCACCCGCCGTTCCCATTCGTAGCCCGGGAAGTAGGAATGCCAGGTGTTGACGTCCGTCACGACATGATCGCGGCTGCAGGGCGAATTGTCCTCGATGATGCGCGAGACGTCGAGATTCGTAGCCTTGCGGTAGACCTCCACCACGCGCCGCTGGGTATCCGCCCGATAGGCGCGCTTCTTGCCGCCCGCCCCGGAGGCCAGTCCCATCGCCAGCGAGCGGTTGGAGAAAAGACCCCACGTCTCATTGAAGAGCGTCCACTGGTAGATGGACGGATGGTTGTAGTCACGTCTGACCATCGCCTCAAAGCATTTCCAATGCTCTTCGAACATCTTCTCGCTCACGTCGCCCCAGGCGCACGGGACATCCGCCTGGATAAGGACGCCCAGTTTGTCCGCCCAATAGAGCTTGCGCGGCACCTCGACCTTGACGTGGATGCGGTTGCCCGTCAGCGCCAGCTGCTTGGAGATCAGGATCTCGTTCTTCATCACCGCATCGGAGGGAAACGTGTAGCCGCCTTCCGGATGATAGCTCTGATCGAGGCACATCTGCAGATAGACGGGCTTTCCGTTCAGCGTCACGTACGCATCGCCCTGCGGATTGCAGCCCACGCCGATTTCGCGGAATCCGAAATACGTCTTGACCCTGTCCGCCCCATAGACAAGCGTCACCTCGTAGAGATAAGGATCCTCCAGCGACCAGAGATGCGGCGCGTCCAGTTCAATCTCCCTGTGTGCGCCGATATCGCCGCTGGAGACGAACAGCTTCTCGGTCTTTCCCGCAACCGCCAGTTCGACGATGCCGTCATCTTTCGCGGGCGAACCGAAAGCGACGGCGACGGCGACGGTTCCCTTTTCCAGATTCGGGCGGAAGCGGACGCTGTCGAGGAAGACGTCGCCCCGCGCCTCCAGATAGACCGTCTGCCAGATGCCGCGAGCATTGCCGTAGCCCTGCTTGCCGTAGAGGTAATGGCCGTTGCGCGCCTCCCGCGCCGACGGATCCCAGACGTCGAATTCCAGCGTCTGTTCCTCGCCCCATCGGACGGAATCCGTCAGCTCGAATTCAAACGGCACGTAGCCGCCCGAGTAACTACCCAGCGTCTCCCCGTCGAACCGACAGGTCGTATCGTGGTCGCTCGCCCCGACGATGACAAAAACACGCTTGCCCTTCCAGTCCGTCGGCACCGTAACCTTACGCCGGTAGTAGCCCCTGTCGCCGTCATCCGGAACACCGCTCGCGGGCGTTCCCCAGCCAAACGGCACGCGAATCTTCCGATCGAATCGACCGGCCGCAAAACCAAAATCCCATTCGCCGTTCAGATTGACCCATTCCGCCCGCTCCCAGTCGGGGCGCGGATGTTCAGGCAGCGGAACATCGGCCCACGCGGCGTAGATCGCGGCCACCATCGTCAGTAGAAGGACGCTTCTCATAATGGGCATATTCTACCATATTTCGTCCAGGCTCTCTGCGGCGTTTCTCCATTTTCGCAACAGCGCGGCACGTCCGCCCGCACCGATCGGATCCTCAGCGCGACAGCCGGACGCGGGGATCGAGGAGCGCGTAGAGGATGTCGGTGGCGAGATTGACGAACTGATAGAGGAGTGCGCCGAGGACGACGACGGCGCGCACCACCGCCATATCGGCGGAATGGATCGCATTGATGGAAACGGAGCCGAGCCCCGGGATGCCGAAGAAGCTTTCGAGCAGGAGCGACCCCGTGAAGAGGTAGGGAATCGACAGGGAGATGTAGGTGACGACGGGGATGAGCGCGTTGCGCAACACGTGGCGCACCATGATGACGGTGGGCGAAAGGCGCTTCGCCCGCGCCGTGAGCACATAGGGCCGGTAGAGTTCGTCGAGAATCGCGGTGCGGTAGAAGCGGATGTCGAGTCCGAGCGAACTCAGGATGCCGATGGCGACCGGCAGGATGAGATACGTCCAGTTACGGTATCCCCAGATCGGGAAGAGTCCGAGCCGAAACGCGAGCACGAACTGACCGAGCAGCACCCACACGACGTAGTTGACGCTCATCAGCACCGTGGAGCCGACGAGAATCGCCTTGTCGACGGCGCGGCCGCGATAGGCGGCGGAGAGCATCGCGAACATGAGGCCGAGGAGCGTGCCGCCCGCGAGAATCGGCACCGTGAGCGACAGCGAGGGCCCTGCCCCGCGCGCGAGGATGGCCGACACCGGCTCGTTGAGTTCGGTCGAGTAGCCGAGGTCACCCCGCGCCACGCCCTTCACGAAATTGAAGAACTGCGAATCGAAGAACCCTGCAGATCCTTCTCCACCGCCGATCACCAGCGGCTTGTCGTAGCCGAAGCGGCGGTTGAACGCGGCGATTGATTCAGCCGTCGCGTTCTTGCCGAGAATCGTCTCCGCCGGCGAACCGCCGATGACGTTGAAGAGGACGAACGTCAGCAAGAGGATGCCGAAGGTGGTGGGGACTACCTCCAGCAGGCGTCTGCCGATATACCGCCACATACCGCCTTACCTGCGCGCCTGGGCGATGACGTCGCTCAGGCACTTCGCGATGGCGTCCGGATTGCAGCAGTCGAGACGTTCAAGCGTCTTCGCCCAGCGGTAGGCGCCCGAGCCGGCCGCATCGAACGGACGGTGGACGAAGAGATCGTCGAACGCGCGCCGGTGGGACTGGTAGTTCGCCTGCGTCTCCGCAAGACGTCGGCGGAAACCCTCGACGTACGCCCTGGCGAACGAGGCGAAGTCGGTCACGTACCGGGCGCGGCGGAGCACGACATTCGCATACGGCGCGACGGACTCCTCGAACGCATGGAGGTAGTTCACGAAACTGCCCGCATGGTCGGTCACCATCAGACGCGCGGGAAGCCCGTCCTCGCCGACCTGCAGCACCTCGTAGTTCTTGTCGAAGAGGTTCTCCTTCGTCTCGGTCGAACGGCGCCCGACGATGAGATCCGTCGCCGCCGCCTCGCCCATCAGCTGCGCGAAACGAAGCGCGAAGGCGGGGTTCCGGTACTTCGCCGGCGGAATCTTGTCGGTTGCCGTACCCGGCACGTAGTCGCGCACGTAGTAGAACGCGCGAACGGTCGTCCCCTTGTACTGGTTGCTGCCGCGATAGAGTTCCGTGACCTGTCCGACGCCGATGTGCGCCGGCAGATTCATCCCGAGCTGCAGACACATGAGGCGGCGATCGAGGATGTAGTCGGCATAGTCGTTCGCCTCCAGCATGGCGGTCAGGAGATCCTTGCCCTCGTCGAGGTGTTCGGCGACGCCCCACTTCTGGAAGCGGATGATGTGGTAGCTCGCCGTCGGGCGCTTCGCCTGCTTGTACTGGATGATGTAGACGTTGCCGCGGCGCGACCCCGCGATGGGCTGGCGCGCGAGCGACCGCACGATGCGGCCGATGTTCACGTATTCGGTGTCGCCGAAGAGCCGCGTGAGATTGAAGATGATGTCCCGCACGCGCAGATCGCAGATTTCGGCGAGCGACGGATCATGCGTACGGTTGTAGACGTCCCACAGCGGATCGAAGATGACTTCGCCGTCGTCGATACGCGCACCGGGCAGCCACTCGATCTGGCGGAAGAACTCGGGCGAGATGCCCTGGATGAGCTCCTTTTCGTCCGCCGCCGTGTCGTTCGGACCCGTCGTGATCGTCGCACACATGAGATTGCGCCACTCGTAGTTCTCCACGGATTCCTCGCGGAGTTCGACCGGCAGCGACATCCGCCATTCGGCGTCAATCCGACGAATCGCCGTGCACAGTTCCTCATCGCTGAGCGCATCGATGTCAAGCGCCTTGAACTGCCGCTTGATGTCAATCGGCGTCGAAGTCGGGAAGAGATCGAGCTCCGGCCGTCCCATGCGGTTGCGGCGCGAGAGCATCGCCTGGGTCTCCTTAAGCTGCGCGCGCAGGGCCTCGGGCGGCAGCGACGCCAGTATTTCGGCGCCACCGACCGTCACGTAGCGCGTGCCGGTGAGGATGTTGTAGTAGTAGATGGGCTCGCCCAGGATGGCGACCTTCGAACGCGAGATCAGCTCCGCCATGTCTTCCTGCGAAATCGGCACGCGGGCCATGCGCCAGTTCTCGCCGCGCGCCCGGAGCGCGTTGCGCACTTTGGCGGAGTGGGTGTTGAGGAAACGGATCCGCCGTTTCGAGACGAGCTTCTGCAGCTCCTCATCCGCACGGAACGCAAGATCCATGTGTTCGGGATCGGGACGGATCATGACGTGGCGTTCGGTGAAGATAAGATCGACCGACTCGGCGAGCTCGGCCTCCTCTTCCGCCGGCGTCATGTCCGCAAGCCCCTGTGCGGCGCGCTGCGCGTTGACTTCCGCAATCCACATCATCCGCTGCATCGCATGCACACCGGGACGCGTCACGAGACCGGGGGTCCTGAAGAAAATGGTGCCGATGCTACTGACGAGACCGCCGTCCGCATCCTTGGCAAAAATGGGTTCACCTAGAATTTTCATAGCGAAGGTATTATAGCACATCGCACGCGCGCGGTGCACGGCATCTGCCGCCCACCGCCCTGCCGCACGTACAGCGAATGAGCGTCGTCACGCCGGCGCCTTTGACCGACCGAGCAGCCCGGATCCTCCTTCTCGCAGGCGGGCGAATCGTTCGTGTGCGCGACGGAAATCGGGGCCCCTTCGCGGTACCGGCCAGATGGGCGCCACTAGGGACGACATCCAAACGAGCAGGTCATGGAAACGCCGGGGTAATGTTGTTCTCCTCGGCCGGTTCGAGGTGAATGAGCGCATCCGTCACATCCAGACCGGCCGAGAGAATCGCCCGTTTGACGGTTCCGCCGAGCGCATGTCCCTCGGCAACGGTCAGCGTCGGACGGACCTCCAGGTGCAAATCGGCCTGAAACGTACCGCCCGAACGGCGCGCCCGAACCTTGTGTACGGCGCAGACGCCGGGCACCGCACGGGCGATCGCCGCCACCTTCTCCGCCTTTTCGCGCACACCGGCATCCAGCAGATCGGCCAGCGCCGGACGGGCGATCTGCCAGGCGACGTGAACGATGCAGACCGAAACGACAAGCGCCCCGACGGAATCGATCCACCACAGGGACGGCCAGACCAACGTCACGGCGACAGCCAGCGCCACGGGGATGGAACTCAAGGCGTCGGACCGGTGATGCCAGGCGTTCGCCGCCAGCGCCGGCGATCCGACCCGATCCGCCACGCGGCGCGTCCAGCGATACAGGATCTCCTTGGCGATGATGGAGATCAGCGCCGCAAACAGCGCCACCGCGCCCGGCGCCGACCGAGACGGGCCGCGCAAGACCGAAACCGCGTCCTTCGCCAGCTCGACGGCGACCGCCAGAAGCGCGGCACCGATGAAAAGCGTCACGAGCGCCTGCATCTTCCCGTGCCCATACGGATGATCTTCGTCCGCCGGCGCCGTCCAGAAGCGGACGCCGAAGACGACGGCAAAATCCGTCGTCAGATCGGAAAGCGAATGGACGGCATCCGCCACCAACGCCTGCGAATGGCCCCAGATGCCGACCACCCCCTTGACCAGCGCCACCAGCGCATTGACGGCCATGCCGCCGTAGGTCACCCGGGAAACGGCCCTGATTTCCTGCGACCGCCGATCAGCCCCAGCATCCATCTGTCCTTCCTCCTTGGGAATGTACCGCCAACTTCCCTACATCAGGTCGTTGAGTTCGTGGTAGAGGCGGGTGTAGTCGGTGCGACCGTCCTTGATGAACTTGATTGCGCTTGATGGATGGCAGTTCATGAAGCCCGTCATCAGATAAGGCAGGTCATATCCCCAGACCGCGCCCTCGGCCTTCAGCTTCAGCATGTGCCGGGTGATGAAGTCGTAGATGGGCAGCGCACTGTACTTCGGATTCTTGAGGAACGAGAGAATCTGTTCCGAGTAGCAGTTGCCCGCCCCGCGCCCCATGCCGTTGACGGTGACGTCGAGGTAGTTGACGCCCCCGCGGCAGGCCTCGATCGTGTTCGCAAAGGCGAGCTGCTGGTTGTTGTGTCCGTGGAAACCCGCCTCTTTGCCATTCATCGCGCCGACGTACATCTTCGCCATGTCCGCGATGTTCTCGGGATAGAAGTTGCCGAACGAATCCACGAGATAAAGGACGTCCGCCGACGATTCGGAAATCATCCGCAACGCCGCCATCAGCTCCATCCCCGACACCTTCGACACCGCCATCAGATTGCAGGAGACCTCATAGCCCTTCGCCTTCGCATCCTCAATCATGTCCAGCGCAAGCGGAATCTGGCGCACGTAGCACGCGACGCGGATCATATCGACGACCGAATCCTTCTTCGGCAGGATATCCGTCTTGTAGTCGCAACGGCCCGCATCGGCCATGATGGCGATTTTGAGGTTCGTCGGATTATCGCCGACAATCGCCCGCAGATCCTCCTCGTCGCAGAACTTCCACTTGCCGAACTCGGAAGGATTGAACATGCGCTTCGAGGCGCGGTAGCCGAACTCCATATAGTCGACTCCCGCTTCGATGTTGGCCTTGTAGAGGTCGCGCACGAACTCGTCGGTGAACCCAAAGTTGTTCACGAGGCCACCGTCACGCAAAGTCGCGTCAACGACCTTGATGTCGGGGCAGTAGTTCATCATATTGCGCTTTTTCGCCTTGTCCATGGTCTGATTCGCCATCATCGCAATCCCTTCATCACCGTTCGCCACCGCGCCGCCTTTGACCGAGCTCGTGCGTCCATCCGCCGGCTTCGCCGCATCCGCAGGAATCAGCCAACTGCGCCCTTCAGCCTTGGCGCCCGGAATCCGTCCATTCAAACAGAAATCACGAACCCGACGCGCCGAAACGCCCCATCCTTCCGCAATCTCCGCTACCGTCTTGTATCCTTCCGCATTCATAGTGCGCGGAATGATACCAAAACCACCGGAAGCATGTCAAGTAGGAGGGGACGAGACGAGCGCATCCCCGCACGATCTTCTGAAGTTATAGGGAAACGAATTCCTCGGCGTTCGCGAATCGGGGATAGGGCGTTCCAAGGTCGGCAACCGAATGGGCATCGGCCGAAAGGACAAACGGCACGCCGTGTGCGCGCAGTCGCGCACGGAAATTGGGCGAAGGATAGGCATCGTCCATCCAGCCACGGGCAATTCCCCCCGTGTTGACCTCCGTCCATTTGCCGGCCGCGGCAAATGCCGCCGCCGTCCGCTCAAGCTCGGCGACATACCAAGCGTCCTGCTCATCGAAACAGCCGAGGATGCTGTTGAACTTGCGCACGAGGTCAGGGTGGCCGATGATATCGAAGTCGCAAGTCGCCGCCATGTCCCGCTGTTGGGCGAAATAGGCGCAGACAAAGGCCCTGAAGTCTCCGCCGAAGTGTTCCTGTACCCCCCGCACCAGAAGCTCGGGCGTGTTGTCGACATCCACCCAGGCGCCATCGGGCGCAACCACCGCATGAACCGAACCGATGATGTAGTCAGGACGAATCGCCGCGTAGACCCTGCGGTCGGGCGATGCAGCATTTGCAATGTAGTCGGCCTCCACCCCGCAGAGGATGCGGATGCGCCCCGCATATTTTCTCGCCAAGCCCCGCACCTCGTCCGCGTACCCCGCCGCCTTCGCCGCCGTCAGCGGCCAGGACCAGGGATCGGCGGGGAATACGGCATGCGACGAGAATCCCAGCGACGAATATCCCTGCGCCAGGGCGCCGAGAATCATCTCCTCAACCGT
Source organism: Kiritimatiellia bacterium (assembly GCA_051884875.1). Taxonomy (GTDB): domain Bacteria; phylum Verrucomicrobiota; class Kiritimatiellia; order RFP12; family UBA1067; genus UBA1067. The sequence goes on along the minus strand of JBJEWD010000026.1, from coordinate 16,884 downwards.
ATTCCTACCGTCGCACCAGGTGGAATGCGTATGAAAATTACTCTTGCCGCTCATCAGCAGTAGTTATATTCAGCGTTTTTACGCCGGCGGCATCATGGAGGACGAGAATGGCGTATTCGGAAGGTCTGAAGTCGGAATCCGTCGAGACGGACGCATAGTCGAAGATGCCGCGGAGGTCGGTGTAGCCATCCTTGTGGAACCTGACCTCCCTCCCGCTCGCGTCCTTCACATAGACCTTCACATACGCCCCCGCCAGTGCCTTGCCGTCGGCACCGCGCACGCGGAGCTGACGGTATTCGCGCGAGACCTGCACGTCCAGAATGCGCGGCGAGACTTCCAGACTTGCCTCGGCGCGTCCCTCCGCCCCGGTTGCGACCAGCACGAGCGGCCGCGCCCTCACGGCGGGCGGCAGCGGCACGCGCGTTTCACTCCCGTCCGCCAGTTGCACCGCCGTGCGCCAGAGCGGCTTCAGGCACCGCACCGACGCACCCGCCTTCTTCGCCGCGCCAAAGGGATCCTTGGTGAAAAGGATTTCCAGATCGATCGGGTAGGCACTGAGCGTGCAGGCCGCAAGGTTGCGCGCGGTCAGTACGGCGGCGTCTCCGGAGAAGGCGAGCGCGAGGGTCGGCGCGCGCCCGGCCTCGGCATCCGCCGGGGCGGAGGACCGGCCCGCGATCTCATCCGCCTGCGCGAGCACCTCGCGGAAGCGCTTCTGCCAGTGCGGTACGGGATGATTGGCAAACGCCGCCGCCAGTGCACGGCCCTTCTCCGCATCGCCCTCGCAGAACGCGAGATACGCGCGCAGATAGGCGGCCTGCATCTTCGTCCCGACATCCTCCGTCCGCACCTCGGCGATCTGCGCCTTCGCCTCGGCGAAACGATCCTGCGCAATCAGGTAGACGGCCGCCAGCAGCCGGTCATCCGCCGAAAGCGTCCGCTTCGCCGCGAGCGTATCGAGAAACGCACGGTATTCCTCCGCCAGCTGGCGGTTGGCGATGCGGTTCACGCCGCCGGCGACGGCATGGGCGCGGGCGTTGATGAGCGGCCAGTATTCCTTGTGCTCGAAGAGGCCGGCGGCCTCGGGCGTGATCGTGACGAGCGGCGAGACGAACACGGGGCCGAGCCGCGGCGCCAGACGCGTCTGATTCTCACGCCGCGCCAGCGCTTCGCGGATACGCGACACGTCGAAGGCGTCGCGCCAGAGAAGACCCGCGAGCCACAGTTCCTGATTGTAGAAGCCGCGTGCGGAAAGGATATCCAGCACCTTACGTGCATACGCGCCGTCCTTCATCCGCCATGCGATCTTCGCGAGATCCACCTCGGGCGCCGCGAGGTTCCGGGTCTTCAGGTAGTCCAGCACCTCGCCCTTCGTCCCCTCCTGCGAGACATGCGCCCAGCTCGTCGTGTCCGTCTTCGTGGGCGCGGCGACGACGGCAAATGACGCATTCCCGACGACCTGCGGGAAATAGAAATCCTGCGTGAGCGTCTGCACGGAAAGGCCCTTAACCGCCACCGTGCACCGCTCGGCGGCACGCGCGCCCGCGAGTGGCATCGCGCCGACGGGAATCTCCAGCAGGACCGACTCGCGAATATCCGCATCGGTCGGGTTCATCAGCACGGTCTTCTTGAAATAGGGCCGCCCGACAATGAATTCATCCGCAACCGCCTTCTCAGAATCCGCCCCGTAGCAGCGCTCCGTGATCTGCAGCGCGCCCGAGGACGGCAAGATGGGACGGGTGAAGGTGATCGGCCGTTTGACGAGCGCGCACGCGACAATCCGCTCCGTCAGGCTTTCATCTGCAAACAGGATGTTCTCCGAGGCGAAAGATTCCGTGGTGCCGGCGGCAATCGCCGCCGCATAATCGCGCCAGAAGGAATTCACGGACACAAGGTCCTTCGTCGGTTCGTTCGACCGACGGTGGAAATAGTGCGTCTCCACCCACTCGCACGTCCGCTTCGGCGGATGGTAGAGCTGACGGTTCGCACGGCGCGCGACGGCCCTCGCCTTCCTCTCGGACGAGTTGTCAAGGCGGCGGACGCCACGATACGCCCTTGCGTCCGCACAACCGTTCGGTTTCGCTTCGTCGGCTTCCGCTTCGTCGGCGCAGGCCTCTACGGCCACCACCAGATCGGCCAGATCGACGGCTTCCGTGTCCTCCATCATCACCGTCTGGGTCTCGGCCGTCGACACGCCCAGGACGCGGTTGTAGGCCTCATCAAGCCGTGCGGGTTCCACCGGATTCGCCGCACACCAGTCGGCATAGCGCCGCGCGATCTGTTGGGCGAGCGCCGGCAGGCGGCGGGCGAGGAGACACTGCTCGAAGGCATTGAGATTGTCGATCACGCCCGGTGTCGCATAGGATGAAACGTCCTCCCCGAGGAGCCACCGGTCGACGAAGCGTTTCAGGCGCTTGTTCGCGAGATGGGGCTTCACGACGGATTCGAAAAACGGACGATCCTGTTCATAGAGGTAGAAGTCAAGCTCGTGCGAGGCGTAGGTGTCGTACAGGTTGCGCTTCTCCGCCTCCGTCTTTTCCGGCCATCCCCGCAGGAACGCGAACTCGCCCGCCTCCATGAAATCGAAGAGTTCGTCATGCGTACTGCAGGTCCGGGACTGCGCCTGCGCGGCGGCGCCCGCATCGCCGGGGATCTTGCCGTAGCTGAGATCGCGCGGCACGTAGGCGACGCACTTGCCCAGGATGGACACCACGTCGAGATCGCAGCCATCGGTCGCGATGACCGTAAGGTCCTGCGCATCGATCCCGGCCTCTCCGGCGGCGGCGACGTTGATCGTCACGACGCCCTGCTCATCCGGCCGCGCGTTGGCGACGACGGTTGCCGCCTGCGGCAGAAAATCGCAGCACGGCGAGCTCCGGCGGGAACAGCACGGCATCGACGGCGCGAGGGGGGCGTTGCGAGCTTCCAGCTGCCGCGCCAAACCGCCGTGCGCTTCGGCTTGCCTCCAGTCCTCCCCGTCGCGTAGGTTCGTCTCCGCCGTCGCCGTCTCGGAGACGTTCCACGGATTGAGCAGAAGCGAGGGACGGTCGAGGAGGTTGCCAACACGCCCGGGCTGATCGCGACGATCGAACACGTAACGCAGCTTCTCGCCGAGATCGCGCCCCGAAACGTATTCCGCCGTTCGCCGGCCCCAGCGGCTTTCCGTCATCGGCGGCCTTTCCAGCGTCCTCCCGAAAGCGCACGCGGGATTCGGATTGCCTTCATCGCTCGGGAACGTACGGGACGCGAAAAGATGGACGCGCGTCCCAGGCGCGGCGTTCGCGAGCTTTACGGTCAGGACGCCATCCGCCGCAAGGGACGCTGCGGCGATACGCAGCCGGGCGGGCCCGCCGACATCCGTGACCGCCCGCGTCGCGCTCGCGCGCACGCCGCCTTCGCGCACGCCTTCCGCCGTCTTCACGACGTGAATCGCGCACGCCTCGTCCCCGTCGCGCAGTCTCAGTCGGTAGTCGCCCGCCTTCAGCCCCGTCAGGCGGAGAACGCCGTTCGCGTACGAACAGGCGGAAAGGCAATCGGCGGCAATCTCGCCATTCGCCGCGTACGCGAGGAACGAAAGCCGCGCCGCCAGTCTTCCCGCCCCCGGCCACTCGCCCGCCAGGAGGTCGCGCACCGGCAGCTCGACCGTCTCGCCTTCGGCGACGGAAAGGGCGTCGGGTAGCAGACGCGGCGCCGTCAGGCGCCAGGTCTCCTCATGCTCCCCGCACGCCACGCGCACCGCACGGATGTCGGGAAGTCGGCCCAGATGGATGCGCCCTTCCGCATCCGTCTGCAGGGTTAAGTTTCTCCCCTTTTCGAATACCCGGTGCTCCAGGCACGCCTCGACGGCGCGCGCGGCCAGCGGTTCGCCCGTGCGCCCGCGCATCTCGAGCACATAGCCGTCTGCCGTCCGACGCAGGAAGAGCTGCGGAATCCGAACCGTGCGGCAGATGCCATTCACGTGGGCGAATCCGCACGCCGAGAGGGTGACGGTCTCGTCTGCCGTCGCCTTGCGCACCTTGCCCGTCAGCGTGAACGCGACGGTGGCCAGGCGCGGCGGCACGACGAAGGAGACTTCGCTTTCCGCATCGTCCGCCAGCCTGAACGCGGGATGGGACCGGCTCACCTCTTGGCCGTCGAGGTCGGTGAACCGAAGCGTCAGCCGCGCGTCCTTCAGGAGTTCCAGCGGCGCGAGCGTACCAGCAATGAGGAGTTTCGGACGGATGAGTGCCGTGGCGCGGCGACCCGCGACAAGCGCTTCGTCCGGCAGAACGAGGGCCATCTCCAACGCGACCGTCTCGGCGACATGGTCGAAGCTCACGGTCGAGGCGAGGCGTCCATCGCCGACAACGGCGCACTTCCTGCCGGCCGACTTCTCGTCCGCCGCGAACGGGACGGGAATCTCGCCGTTCGGTTCCGCGAGGAAAACCGTTTCGCCGAGCCGCAGTTTCGTGCCCTTCACCACGCGGCCCTTTTCGTCCAGCGCCGTGAAGACATGCCCGGCGGCATCGCGGCGCTCGGTCACGCGCAGACGGCCCTTGCGGATGAGCGCACGGCTGCAGACGCCCTCGCCCGAGCACTCGACGACGTAGAGCCCCGGCTCTTTGAGTTCGGGGAAGTCCAACGTCTCCGTATGGCGCACCATCGCCGCATACCGCGCGTAGTCCACCGTCCGCGAGACCGTCGGGACGGCACCGTCGAGATCGATGTCGCCCTTTACCTCGCCCCCGGCGGCGCAGCAGGCGTCGAAGGCGTCGAGTTCGTAGACGGCCACGTGCAGGCGCGGCACGTTCTTGACATCGAGCGTCAGCTTCACGTCGTCGTTCGCCGCGAAGAGCGCGGGATTGGCGGGCGACCAGGCCAGTTCCACGCGGGCGCGCAACGCCTTGAACTCATGTGCCGTCAGCACCTGGGCGTTCGCCTCTTCGGCGGCTCGGCCGGCGAGGAGATCGACCTTGGCGAGGAACTTCGTCCGCGCGCCTTCCTCGATGACGAGCGCATAGTCCGAAAGATCGGATCCCGCACGGCGCAGGGCGGCGAGATAGTCTTCCTTAAGCCCCGTGAGCTCATGCAGTCCGTACGGGCGGGGATTCGGCCCGCGGCTCGCGGCATTCACGCGCAGGTAGTCCCGGAAAAGCTCCTCGAGCGCCAGCTCTTCGCCGTGCCGCCGACCGTACGCCAGCATTTCGGCGTAGACCTGCGCCTTGATGTCGTTAAGCGAGAAGCCGAGGGTGCGGACGAACGCAACCCTGCGCGCCAGGAGCGCCTTCTCCGCCGCCGGATCGGCGGCGAAGTCATCCTCCGCGCCCGCGCTCAGCTTGCGCAGGACGATCGTCGCATACGTCCGGTTGCCGTAGAGGTCGTTGTCCGAACCCTTCAGCGCCTCCGCGAGCCGCATCAGCTGATCGAGCGTGAGCTTGCGGTAGACGCCGCCGTCGCGGAACGCACCGCGATTGCGGGGTTCGCGCAGGTAGCCGATGAGGGACGCCTCCAGCCCCGGCGTGTCGGGGAGAAGTTCCTCATCCATCGGATTGAAACGCCAGTCTCCGGACGGCGCGTTGAAGTCGGGAAGCAACGGAAGGAACCAGAAGTCCTTCGCCAGCCGTTTCCCTTCAAAACTCGCGAAGGAAACCTTCGCCGGATCCAGCACGGACGGATAGGTGTTCGGCGCCAGGGCGGTTTCGCGGTTGCGCGGCGTGACCGTAATGCCGCAGCTCCCCAGCGCGGTGCGCACGCCGTCGATGTCGGGCTTCGCCGCATCAAACGCGAGCAGAACCTGCCGTCGCCAGAAATCGCGCGCGACTGCGGAATAATCCCACCGATCCAGCAGCCTCTGCGCCTCGGCAAGACGGCCTTCGGTCTGGGCGTTGAGGACGGAATAGAAAAACCAGGCGGGCGTCTCGGGCTGAAGCGTCGCGATAAGCGCCGCGCGGTTGGTCGCAAAGGCATACCGTTCGGCAAACGCAGCATCCGTTCCCGCGCAAGAGAAATCCACGGCACCGGCAACAAGAGGAATCCCAAGGGCAAGAAACAAAAAGGAAGAGCTTTTCATCCTCCCATTATAGCAGAAAAACCCGCGCCGTGCGGAAGTTACGCGTAGGAGTCTACGCGCGGATGGCGGCAAGCATGGCCTGGCGGTTGGCGGGAAGGCCCGTCCAGATTTCGAAGGATTTGGCGCCTTGGCCGACCAGGAATTCGAGACCGTCCGTCGCCGTGGCACCGGCCTTTGCCGCCGCCGCCGCCGTCGGAGGGAAGTCCTTCGTGGGGACGATGTCGAGAACGAACTGCCCCGGATGGAAGCAGCTCGGCGGTAAGGCGGAGGGTTCGCCCGGATGTAGACCCAAGGGCGTGGCGTTGACGACAAGATCGGCCTTCTGCGCAGCGGCGCCCCAGATCGCCTTCTGTTCCTCTGACGCCGTGCCGTCGCGCACGGGGAGTCCCGCAACCTTCGTGCCACCCGCAAGCTCGCCCGTCGTCGTGAGTTCCGTGAGCGTCGCGACCAGCCGCTCGACGCTCGCGATGCGCAGGTCGGCGACCTTCAGCTCGGCCGCGCCCTCGTAGCACGCGCAGGTTGCGAGCGCACTGCCCGCGCCGCCGCAGCCGATGATGACGACCTTCTTGCCCGCAATCGAGAACCCGTGCGCGGCTAGTCCCGTCACGAAGCCGATGACATCCGTATTGTAGCCCGAGAGCGTCCCGTCCGCCTCGAACTTGATCGTATTGCATGCGCCGTAGCGCACGACCGACGCATCCGGATGATCGAGGAACGGAATGACCGCAAACTTGTGCGGCACCGTGACGTTGATGCCCGCATAGCCCTCATTCTTGAAACGGGTCAGCGCCGCCGGAATATCCGCCGGCTCGATGTCGAATTTCTCGTAGGTCCCCTCAAAACCGATGGCCGCCATGTTGGCGGTGTGCATCTTCGGGGAAAGCGAATGGGCGATGGGGTGTCCGATGACGGCGAATTTTTTCATAAGTCGGGGTGGTGGGGAGTTCAGGGAGTTGGTTCGGCTATTTCCGGCAGGGCCACCGCATCCTCATCTTCGGCGAGGAAGTCGGCGTTGGTTCGCGCGACTTCGGCGGCGGGAACGTAGGCAACGCGGGCGGCGGAGGTGATGCTCCGGAAGCGGTAGTCGCGCACGAGTTCATAGGGCGTAAGATGGCCGATCGCCCCAAGTCCGCCGACCGAGGCGTACGTCCAGCACGATCCGAGGCGGGCCGCCAGGACACGGGTGGAGAGTCCCAGCGGGCCCATCGCGCAGACGACGTAGGGAGGAAGGCGGGCTGCCGGGGAGTTGGGTGCTTGGAGCGTGGAAGAGGCCCGGGGATGGAGCTGGGCGAAGAGGGCTTCGATGTCGGTCTTGGCGTGGGGCATGAAGGCGATTTTCGCAACGTCTCCGCTGGCGGCGAGGTCGCGGAGGCGGGCGGGGAGATCCGCGACAGGTCCCGTGAAATCGTGGAGCGAGCGGATGACCTTTGCGCCCGCCGCGCGGGCCGCCGCGACAAGCGCCGCATCGCTGAAGTCCTCCTCGAAATCGACGTAGGAAAAGGGAGGATTGACGGATGGGCGGATGGCCGGGCTGAAGATTTGCGCAAAGAAATTCCGCCGCTCGGATTCTTCGCCCGCGAAGGCACCGCCGTCGCTTTTCCGGCGGTAGGTGAGGATTATGGGCACCTGCCACGCGGCGGAACCGGCCGCCGCAAGCATCGCCGGGAATGCGGCGACCCGTGCACGCTCGGCGTCCTCCAGAAGATCGACGCGCAGTTCGACCATATCGGTGAAATAACGCTGCGCCATGTACTGCGCGACGTCCTCGGCAAGCGTCCTGCCGGTGAGCGTCAGACAGATGCGCGGATGAGCCGCTTCCTCGGCAAGCAGCCGGTCGGCGAGCGCAAAGGCCGTCACGGCTTCGACGACCGGCACCGCACGACGGACGATGCACGGGTCGTGGCGGCCCTTCACCACGCAGTCGGCGGGCTGCATCGTCGCGAGATCGACGGACGGCTGCGGCTTGAAGACGGTCGGGGTCGGGCGCAGGACGACCGTCAGGGAGACGGGTGTGCCGACCGTGCGCCCGCCCAGGATGCCGCCCTGGCGCGCCGAGCACGTGCCGACGAGACCGTCCCGCACGCAAAAGGAATCGTTGTATTCCGAGCCACGCAGTGCGCACATCCGGTCGGCGTCCAGACCGAAGAACACGCCCTTCACGCCGGGGATGCCGAAGAGCGCGGCGGAAATCTCGCCATCAAGCCCTTCGAAGAGCGGCCCGCCCAATCCCGGCGGCAATCCCGCAATGCGGCAGACGATCTGCCCGCCGACGGAATCGCCCGAATGGCGCGCGGACAGGATAACCTTCTCGTAATCCTCCGCCGTGCCGCCGCACATGCCGCCTAGCGCGGCAATCGACGCCTGGATGCGGATGCCGCGACGTGCGAGGTACTGAAGGCAGAGTGCACCCGCCGCGCAGAGGGGCGCGGTGAGACGGCCGGAATTCTTGCCGCCGCCCGTCGGGATGCGTCCGTACTGCACCCACTGCCCGAAATCGGCGTGCCCGGGGCGCGGAATCGTCCGCTCGACGCCGTAGTCGCGCGGACGCATGTCATGGCTGGCGATTTCGCCGCAGACGGTTCGACCGGTGGTGACGCCGTCCGCGACGCCCGCCGTGAACACGACCTCGTCCGTCTCCCGGCGCGAAGTCGAGAGGGGATCGCGTCCGGGCGCACGACGCGCCATCAGCGCCGCGAGCGCCGCCGCATCGATCGCCAGGCCGGCGGGAAAGTTCGCCAGTGCGAACGTCATCTTCTTCGCATGTGACGCGCCGCGCACCGTAAGCTTCAGGTAGTTGCCGAATGTAGAATAGGGACTCATGGGTGACCAGTATGGCAGATTCGGGATCTTCGCCGCACGGCCTACCGGCGGTACGGCTCGTCGCCGCGCGGCGGCGCGGGGACCTTGCGCCGGGCGAGCTCGGCCTTCTTGGCCTCGGTGCCGGCGCGGATGAACTTCTTCATGCCCTCGATGTCGGCGGCCGCCAGCGCGTCGCGGAACTCGGCCATGCGCGCAAGGAAACCGTCGAGCACCGTCAGGAGCGCCTTCTGATTGGCCTGGTAGAGCGCACTCCAGTCGTCCGCGTTCTGCGTTGCGATGCGCGTCATGTCCGCATAGCTGCCGGCGGAGAAGCCGATCGATTCCGCCACGCGCGCATCGCGCGCAAACGCCGTGGAGATGATGTGGCAGAGCTGACTCGTGAAGGCGATCATCTCGTCATGGCGCACCGGCGTGGTGACGACCGTCATGGCAAACCCGAGGGCGGCAAAATAGCCCTTCAGCCGTTCGATCACCGCGTCGGGCGTGCCCGGATGCGGCGTGATGATCATTGAGGCCCCCACGAAGAGGTCGGCAAGCGCGTTCTCGTATCCCGCCACCTCGCGTCCCGCCATCGGATGACCGCCGACGAAGGTGAAGGCGGGGGCGGGCGACTGCGCGAGGAAGTCGGCCATCTCGGCGCAGATGCCGGTCTTGACGCCGCAGATGTCGAAGACGACCGCGCCCGGCTTGAAGCCGGCGGCATGCGCCTTGATCCACGGCACGATGGCCTCGGGCGGCAGGCAGACCGCCACGAGATCGGCGTCGGCGAGCGCTTCGGACCCGTCGGCATGGTGAAGGCCGACGGTTTCGTAGCCCGCCTTGCGGGACGCCTTGTAGAAACTTCCGCCGATGAGGCCCAGTCCTGCCACCGCAATCTTCATGAGGTCATTTCTCCGCATAGGCGCCGAGGAAGTCAAAATGCTCGATCTCGGGATCCTGTGCGAGCTCGGCAAGCAGACAGAGGACGTTCGGATCGGTCGGCGGCGCCTCAAACTCGAACGTGAAGCGGAACTCGAAGTCCATGCCCGGGATCGGGCGTGATTCGAGTTTCGTCAGATTGACGTCAATCGCGGCGAATTTCGAGATGATGCCGCTCAGGGAGCCCGGCCGGTGCGGCAGCGACAGCATGATCGAGAACTTGTTGGCGTCAGGATAGATCTCCAGGTTCTTCGAGATGCAGATGAAGCGCGTGTAGTTGAACGCGGCGTCCTGGATGCCCTCGGCGAGCACGCGGAGGCCGTACAGTTCGGCGCACGCCCGCGAGGCGATGACGGCCACGTCGCGCCGCCCCGAGGCGGCGGCGTCCTTCGCCGCGAGCGCGGTATTGAGGCCGGCCGTCCCCCTGATCTGCGGATTGCGCTTGAAGAAGCCCTTGCACTGGTTCAGCGCATGGGGATGGCTCACGACCTCGCGGACGTCCTCCATCCGCACGCCGGCGGGCGCGAGAAGCACATGATCGACTTTCAGACGGAGCGCGCGCACGATGCGGAAGCGGTGCTTGAGCATCAGGTCGTAGACCGCGCTGACCGATCCGGCGGCGGAGTTCTCGATCGGCAGGATGCCATACGGGCAGAGCCCCTCCTCCACCGCCTCGAACACCTTCTCGAAGTCGTTGAAGTAGATGAGCGTCGGTACCGGGAACATGAGGCACGCCGCCTGCTGCGCATACGAGCCTTCCGTGCCCGCGCACGCGACGACGGCGCGGGTCGGGAACTTGCGGTCGTACGCCGCCGCCGCGGCCTTCACCTCGCCCACGAGGGGACTGTCCCCGTGCAGCATCGCGCGCTGGCGCGCCTTCGAAATGGAGAAGAGCGTCGTGAAGAAAAGCCGCGCGCCGTTCTCGTATTCTGCGCCGACCTCCTGCGCGACGCGCGAGAGGATCTCGCGTTCGCGCGCGGGATCGCAGACGGGCGCCCCGCGCTCGCGCTTCGACGCCGCCACTTGCGCGACGATGTCGAGTCGCTTCAGGAAGAGATCCACCAGCTGGCGGTCGATCTTGTCGATCTCCCCGCGTACGTTGCAGATATCGATCACAGCACGCTCCTGACCTTCTGGATGCGGGCCATCGTCCGCGCGAACATCTCCGGGGTCTGGGACTGCGCACCGTCGCACTTCGCGTGCGCCGGGTCGTTGTGGACTTCGACGATGAGTCCGTCCGCGCCGATAGCCGTCGCGGCGACCGCCACGGAATCGACCATGTAGGCGTGACCCGTCGCGTGCGAAGGGTCGACCACCACGGGAAGGTGGGACACGCGGTGCAGGTAGGTGACGACGCCGAGATCGAGCGTATTGCGGAGCGCCGTCTCGAACGTGCGGATGCCGCGCTCGCAGAGGATGACGTTCGGATTGCCGGAGGCCATGACGTACTCCGCGCTCATCAGCAGCTCCTGCAGGGTCGCGGACATGCCGCGCTTGAGGAGAATCGGCTTCTTCGTGTAGGCGCCGACCTCCTTCAGGAGGTTGAAGTTCTGCATGTTGCGCGCTCCGATCTGGATGACGTCGACGTCGTTGAAAAGCTCGATGTCCTTGAAGTCCATGAGCTCGGTGACGATCGGAAGCCCCGTCGCCTTCTTCGCGAGCTGCAGAAGGCGAATGCCCTCCGCGCCCATGCCCTGGAAGGCGTAGGGCGAGGTGCGCGGCTTGAACGCGCCCCCGCGCAGCAGCGTCGCCCCGGCGGCCTTCACGGCCTTCGCGCAGGTCACGATCTGCTCTTCGGACTCGACCGAGCACGGTCCCGCGATCACCGCGAAGTCTCCGCCGCCGATCTTCACCCCCGCGCAGTCGATCGCCGAATCGTCCGGATGGAACTTGCGGTTCGCCGCCTTGTAGGGTTCCTGGATGCGCTGGACCGTATCGACGACATCCATCGCCTCGATGAGCCCCGGATCGAGATGCACGATGTCGCCCACGCAGCCGATGACCGTCTCCAGCTCGCCCTTCCACACCCGCGGCTCGATCTGCTTGGAGACGAGCAGCGTCTTCAGGCTTTCGATCTGCGACTCCGTCGCCCCCTTCTTCAGTGTAATGATCATAATTCCGTCCCGTTATTCGGCCATGGCCTTCACCACCGCCTCGCCCATGCCCGCGCAGGAGACGTCGCCGCCCAAATCGACCGTGCGCACGCCCGCCGCAAGGACCCTCCCGACGGCCGTCTCGATCGCGTCCGCCTCTGCGCCGAGCGCGAAGGTATGGCGCAGCATCATCGCGGCGGACAGAATCGTCGCGAGCGGATTGGCGATACCCTTGCCGGCGATGTCCGGCGCCGAACCGTGGATCGGCTCGTACATGCCGAAGCCGTCCGCACGGAGCGACGCCGAGGGCAGCATCCCGATCGAACCGGTGATCTGCGAGGCTTCGTCGGAGAGGATGTCGCCGAACATGTTTTCGGTGAGGATGACGTCGAAGCGGCCCGGCGCGCGCACGAGCTGCATCGCGGCGTTGTCGACGTACATGAAGTCGAGCGTCACGTCGGCGTATTCCGCCGCGTGGAGCCGCGCGACGACCTCGCGCCACAGGCGGCTCGTCTCCAGCACGTTCGCCTTGTCCACGCAGGTGACGCGCCGGCTGCGGCGACGCGCGCTTTCAAAGGCGACGCGCGCGATGCGCGCGATCTCCATCTCCGAATAGGGCATCTGGTCGAGCGCGGACCGCCCGTCCGCCGCGCGCACATGTTCGCCGAAGTAGATGCCGCCCGTCAGTTCGCGCACAACGAGGAGATCGAGCCCTTCGCCGATGATCTCGTCCTTCAGCGGCGACGCCCCCCTGAGCGGCGCCCACACCGTGGCGGGACGGAGATTTGCGAAGAGCCCGAGCTCCTTGCGCAGGGTGAGGAGCGCGCGCTTCTCGGGGCGCTTCGGGCCGGGGAGCGCGTCCCACTTGGGGCCGCCCACCGCGCCCAGCAGCACCGCGTCGGCGCGCGTGCACGCCGCGAGCGTATCGTCGGGGAGACAGTCGCCGAACGCATCGTACGCCGCCCCGCCCACCAGCTTCTCGTCGAAGGTGAACTCGTGGCCGAACTTCTCCGCCACCTGCTTCAGCACCCGGACGGCTTCGCCCACGATCTCGGGCCCGATTCCGTCCCCTGCAATTACGGCAATGGTCTTCTTCATTTCCTGGAATCCTCTTCTTCCGTCCCTTTTACTGCTTTCCCCTGCGGTAGGCGGCAAGACCGCCCGCCGCGATCAGCTCCTGCATGAACGGCGGAAACGGTTCGCCCCGGTAGGTCCTGCCGGTCGTCCTGTCGGTGATGACGCCCGTATCGAAGTCAACCTCGACCGCATCGCCCGCCGCGATCTCCGCCGCAGCTTCGGGACATTCGAGGATGGGGAGGCCGATGTTGAGCGCGTTACGGTAGAAGATGCGTGCAAAGGTCGCCGCGATGACGCAGGCGATGCCGCAGGTCTTGATGGCGAGCGGCGCGTGCTCGCGTGAACTGCCGCAGCCGAAGTTCCGTCCGGCGATCATGATTTCGCCGGGCTTGACCGTGGCCGCGAAAGCCGCGTCGATGTCCTCCATGCAGTGCTTCGCCAGCTCCTGGGCATCGGGCGTATTCAGATAGCGCGCGGGAATGATGACGTCCGTATCGACGTTGTCTCCGTATTTGTAGGTCTTGCCTGAGACTTTCATGTTGGGAAAAGATTAACGGGTTGACGAGTTGACGGGTTGAGCGATCAGAGCGCATCGGGGGTGACGATCCTGCCGGCTACGGCCGAGGCCGCCGCGACCGCCGGCGAGGCGAGATAGACCTCGCTCTCGACATGGCCCATGCGCCCGACGAAGTTGCGGTTCGTCGTCGCCACGCACTTCTCGCCCTTCGCGAGAATGCCCATGTAGCCGCCGAGGCAGGGTCCGCAGGTCGGCGTCGAGACGACGCAGCCCGCTTCCGCGAACCGGGTGAGCAGTCCTTCCCGGTTCGCCTCGATCCAGATGCGCTGGGTGGCGGGGATGACGATACACCGGACGCCCGCCGCCACCGTGCGGCCCTTCATCACCTCCGCCGCGCAGCGCAAGTCGCCGAGCCGTCCGTTGGTGCAGCTGCCGATCACCACCTGATCGATTCCGATCTCGCCAATCGAATCGACGGTATGGGTGTTCTCGGGGAGATGCGGGAAGGCGACCGTGGGCTTGAGCGCGGCGAGGTCGATCTCGATCGTGCGCTCATATTCCGCATCGGGATCGGCCGTGTAGACCTTCGGGGTCTTCGCGCCGTGCGCCCGGAGGTAGGCGCGGCAGGCGTCGTCCACCGGGAAGATGCCGTTCTTCGCGCCCGCCTCGATCGCCATGTTCGCAATCGTGAAGCGATCGTCCATCGTCAGGTTCGCGAGGCCGGGCCCGGTGAATTCGAGCGACTGGTAGCGCGCGCCGTCCACGCCGATGAGACCGATGAGGTGGAGGATGAGGTCCTTGCCCGACACCCATTTGCGCGGCGTTCCGGTGACGACGACCCGGATGGCGCTCGGCACCTTGAACCACGTCTCGCCCGCGCTCATGCCCGCCGCCATATCCGTCGATCCCACGCCCGTCGAAAACGCACCCACCGCGCCGTAGGTGCAGGTGTGCGAATCGGCGCCGATGATGCAGTCGCCGGCGGTGACGAGGCCCTTCTCCGGCAGAAGCGCATGCTCGACGCCGCAGTCGTGGCCGACCTCGAAATAGTTCGTGATCTGCTGATCTTTCGCGAACTGGCGCATACAGGCGCACTGGGTCGCGGCCTTGATGTCCTTGTTGGGCGCGAAATGGTCGGGGACGAGCGCGATCTTGTCCCTGTCGAAGACCTGCGCCCGCCCGAACTTCGGGAACTCGCCGATGGCGACGGGCGTCGTGATGTCATTGCCCAGGACGAGATCGAGCTTCGCCATGATGAGCTCGCCCGCATGGACTTCCTTCATCCCGGCATGTGCGGCCAGGATCTTCTGTGTCATTGTCATAGCCATAAGTGGTAAGGTATAAGGTGAAAGTGCGTTTCGGCGGACCTACCTGTCCGTATGTCCGCTGAGCATATCCTCCTCGTAGGAGTGCTGCACCGCCGACGCGGCGCCTGCGCCGAGCGGGGTGGCCTTCTCATCGAGCATCTTGTTGACGGCATCGAGCGTCGCGAGGATCGACCCCTCGATGATATCGGTCGAGACGCCGCGCCCGCGATAGGCGCCCGTCGGGTCGGTGATCTTCACGGAGACCTCGCCGAGCGCATCACGCCGCTCGGTGACCGCCTGGATCTGGTAGTCCTGCAGCGAGAACGGGTGTTTGATAATCTTCTCGACGGCGCGGACCGAGGCGAACACCGGCCCCGTGCCGTAGGCCGACTCGGTCACCGTCCTGCCGCCCTGCACGAGGGTCACGCACGCGGTCGAGTACATTTCGTTGCCGCTGGTGATGACGTAGTTCTTGAGCGTCCAGTCGTGGACGCCCGCGACGTGCCCCTGCTCCGCCTCCACCAGCGCGACGAGGTCGCGGTCTTCGATCGTCTTCTTGCGGTCGGCCAGCACCTTGAACGCGGCGAAGAGCTTGTCCTCGACCGCCTTGTCGAGTTCATAGCCGAGCGTCGCCAGGCGCTGCGCGAAGGCGTGCTGTCCCGAATGCTTGCCGAGGACGAGCGCGGTCTTCTTGACGCCGACGGACTCGGGGGTCATGATCTCATAGGTCCGGACGTTGGACATCACGCCGTGCTGGTGGATGCCCGACTCATGCGCGAAGGCGTTGGCGCCGACGATGGCCTTCGACGGCGAGATCTTGACGCCCGTGATCTTCGAGAGGAGCTGCGCCGTACGGGCGATCTCCTCGGTCCTGATGCGGTAGCCGAGGCCGTAGAAATCCTGCCGCGTGCGGAGATTCATGACGATCTCCTCCAGCGCCGCGTTGCCCGCGCGCTCGCCGATGCCGCAGACGCAGCATTCGGCCTGCCGCGCACCGGCGACGATGCCGGCGAGCGTGTTGGCGACAGCCATGCCGAGGTCGTCGTGGCAGTGCATCGAAACGACGGCCCGGTCGATGTTCGGCACGCGGTTCATCACGTTCGCCACCATGTCGTAGACTTCCTTCGGCGTCGCATAGCCTACGGTGTCGGGCAGGTTGACCGTGGTGGCGCCCGCCTCGACGACCGCCTCGACGACCCGGCACATGTAATCCTTGTCCGTGCGCGTGGCGTCCTCGAGCGAGAACTCGACGTCGTCGCATAACCGCCGCGCATAGGCGACCGATTCGACCGCCCGGGCGAGCGCCTGCTCGCGGGTCATCTTCAGCTTGCACTCGAGGTGCAGGTCGCTGGTGGCGAGAAAGGTGTGGATGCGCGGACGCGCCGCGCCCTTCACGGCCTCATACGCGGCGTCGATGTCCTTCTTGAGCGCGCGGCAGAGCGAGGCGACGACGGGTGTCTTGACCGCCGCAGCGATCGATTTCACGCTTTCGAAGTCGCCCGGCGAGGCGATGGCGAAGCCCGCTTCGATGATGTCGACGCCCAGGGCCTCGAGCTGATGCGCCATGCGAATCTTCTCTTCGATGTTCATCGAGTAGCCGGGAGCCTGTTCGCCATCCCGCAGCGTCGTATCGAATATCCTTACCGTATCCATTCTCATCCTCGGTTATTCAGTCTTCATTGAACCTACTCTTCAATCAAACGAAAAGGCCCCACTCGGTCGAGCGGGGCCCCTCTGGCATTCACCTTCCCATCCTGGGAACGACCATCAGACCCCGCACTGTGCAAGCGCAAGAAAAAGGCCTCCATAGAGGAAGAATGAACTGTTGCTTTTCATGAATTGGCGCATATTATACCAAAACCCGCGCAACCGTGCAACGCCCTCGCCGGGTCAATCCATCTGGCTCACCATTCACCGCAGGCGGTGCGCAGGTTCTGGGGTAAATGATGCGCAGGATCCACCCCAAAGGATGCGCATGTTCGGGGGGCGAAGGTGCGCAGGGTTTGGGGCAAAAGGTGCGCAGGGTTTGGGGCAAAAGGTGCGCAGGGTTTGCTCCGGGGCTGCCTTGCGGCGCGCCGACGGGACGCATGGGACCGGCCTTCGTCC